>NZ_CACSKB010000010.1 GCF_902706225.1 Microbacterium sp. 18062 | reverse complement strand
GTCCCACCCCGCCCGCCAAGATCCTGTGGCTCGCCCGCCTCGAGCGGAGGTTCCACTCCTGGCGCGAGCGGCGCGCCCGCGCGCGCGGGCTCACGCCGACCGTCGCGGCCTTTCCGGGCTACGGCTCCGAACGGTGGGTGCGCGTGCTCGGTCGCGTCGTGATCGTCCCCGCTGGCGCCGACGCGAGAGCCGACGAGTATGCGGGCGTCCGCGGCTGGCGCAGCTTCGCCGCCGTCCCGGTCGGGTACGCGCAGGTCACCGTGACGATCGACGGCGTCGATCACGATGTGGTGGCCGATCGCGGCGGGGTCGTCGACACCGTCCTCCCGGCGCGTCTCGCCCCGGGCTGGCAGAGCATCCGCGCCACCGTCGAGAACGGGGAGGCGACTCCCATGCGGGTCCTCGTGATCGGGGACGACATCCGCTTCGGTGTGGTGTCGGACGTCGACGACACCGTGATGGTGACCGCTCTCCCCCGCCCCTTCCTGGCCGCTTGGAACTCGTTCGTCCTGAACGAGCACGCCCGGCAGCCGGTGCCCGGGATGTCGGTGCTCCTCGAGCGCGTCGTGCAGGGGAACCCGGCGGCGCCGGTGATCTATCTGTCCACGGGGGCGTGGAACATCGCGCCGACGCTCTCGCGCTTCCTCCGCCGGCACCTGTTCCCGTCGGGAGCGATGCTGCTCACCGACTGGGGCCCCACGCACGACCGTTGGTTCCGCAGCGGCAAGGAGCACAAGGCCACGAACCTCGACCGGCTCGCCCGCGAGTTCCCGAAGATCACATGGTTGCTCGTCGGCGACGACGGCCAGCGCGACGACGAGATCTACACGGCGTTCGCAGCGGCGCACCCCGCGCAGGTCGCCGCCGTCGCCATCCGACGACTGACCCCTGCGGAGGCCGTGCTCGCCGGCGGCCGCACCGTCGTCGACGACCACTCGGCGGCGTCGGTGCCGTGGGTCACCGGCGACGACGGCGCGGCGCTCCTCGACCGACTCGCCGAGGTCGGCGTCGTCCGCGGCCCCGAGGGCGCGGCATAGGCTGAACACATGTGCGGTCGTCTCGTCGTCGCGAACGTCGGCTCGCAACTGATCGACGTACTCCGGATCGACCTCGCGAACCCCGATCTGCCGCCGCCCTCGTACAACGTCGCGCCCACGAGCACGGCGGCGATCGTCCTCGATTCCGCGAAGACGGACCCGCCCACCCGACGCCTCGAGCCTGCGCGATGGGGACTCGTGCCATCGTGGGCGAAGGATCCCGGGATCGGCGCGAAGGCGTTCAACGCGCGCTCCGAGGAGCTCGAGGAGAAGCCGATGTTCCGGCAGGCCCTCATCAAGCGGCGGGCGGTCGTTCCGGCATCCGGGTACTACGAGTGGAAGCACACGGGCGAGACCAAGACCCCGCACTACATCCATCCGGCCGACGGCGCGCCGATGCTCCTCGCGGGGCTCTACGAGTGGTGGCGGGACCCGGCGAAGGCCAACGATGCGCCCGATCGCTGGCTGCTCTCCTTCACGATCCTCACGCGCGACGCGATCGGGCGCCTCGGATCCATCCACGACCGGATGCCGCTGTTCCTCGACGCCGACTTCGCCGACGCCTGGCTCGACACCGACGCGGAGAACGTCGGTGACATCCTCGACGCGGCCGTCGATGCGGCACCCGACGTCGCACGCACCCTCGAGGACCACGTCGTCTCGAGCGCCGTGGGGAACGTCCGCAACGACTCCCCCGCCCTCGTCGAGCCCGTCGCCGACGCGGACTGAGCACGACGCGCCGACGCCCTGCGCGGGGTCTCAGAGCACCGCTGCCTGAAGCCAGACGCCGAAGTCCTCGTCCGCGAGCGGGGGCGGGATGGGAACAGGATCCGGGGTCGCGGCGATCCCCTTCAACAGGAGCTCGAGGTGTCGCTGGGCGAGTCGGGGGCCGCCCGACGGCATGCTGTGGGCGATCGCGCCGATGGCGTGGGTGAGGACCGGCACGTCGGCCGCGGTGAAGTCCTCGCGGAGGGCGCCCTCGCTCTGGGCGCGCTCGACGAGGTCGGCGAGCGCCGGGACGATCCGCTCCCGCAGCACACGGAGGGCGGGCTCGGTCACCTCGGTGGCGAGCTCCATGACGGCGCGGTCGCGGGCGAGCGCACCGACGTAGAGGCGCATCAACATGGTGAGGCCGTCCCAGGCCGAGGGCTGTGCCCGGCATCGGTCGATGACGGCGGCGAGATCGTCGATCCGGTGACGGAAGATCGCCTCCACGAGCGCGGACTTGGACTCGAACCGCCGATACAGAGTGCCGACGCCGAGACCGGCGGCCTGGGCGATGTCGCCCATGCTCGCCGCGAGTCCGTCGCGGGCGAACACCGCCTCGGCGGCCTCGAGGATGCGCGCCCGGTTGCGCGCCGCATCCGTCCGCAGCGCACGCGCGGAGGTGGTGTCGGCCATGACGGAATCCTATCGTGGAGTCGTATAAACGGAATTACTCATTCCGTTTCTGTGTATGCTGGTCCGAACTCACCGTGGAGAAGAAGCCATGCCCCTGCATTCCCGCACCCCTGCCCCCCGCCTCCCCCGCGCCGTCCGGCGTCACGCGAAACAGAACGGACTCCCGCCGGCGCGTCCGTTCTCGGTGGCCCCTGCACGGATCCCCATGCGCGACGGCGTGACGCTCGGCGCAGACGTGTACTCGCCCGCGGACGCCTCCCGGGGCGTTCTGCTCACCTGGGGACCGTACGGGCGCGGCGCTTACATCGCACGGTCCGCCGCGACGGTGTGGGCCGCGCAGGGATACACCGTGGTGCTCGCCAGCAGCCGCGGCACCGCCGATTCCGGAGGCGACTTGGACCCGCAGCGGACCGAAGTCGAGGACGGTCACGACATCGTCGCGTGGATGCGGCAGCAGTCCTGGTACGCCGGCCGGTTCGCGACCGTGGGCGGCTCGTACCTCGCACACACCCAGTGGGCGCTGCTCGACGACCCCGAACCCGACCACGTCGCCGCCGTGACCATGGTGGGCCCGCACGACTTCGCCCGCCACGCCTGGGGCACGGGCACGTTCAGACTCGACTTCTTCGGCTGGGCCGAGCAGATCGTCCTGCAGAAGAGCGGCAGTACGCTCAAGGCGCTCGTCGGCATCGTCACCTCGACCCGCCGGCTGCGTCCGATCCTCCGCTCCGCGCCGCTGGTCGACGCCGCCGAAGCCCACTTCGGCGACCGGGCGCCGTGGTTCCGGGAACGCCTGACCCGCGACGACATCGACACCGACTACTGGACGCCGATGCGACACGGCGGGTCTCTCGAGCGCGCCACCCTCCCGATCCTGATCCAAGGCGGCTGGCAGGACATCTTCCTCCCCCAGACGATCGAGCAGTATCGCACCCTCCGGGCTCGGGGCGTCGAGGTCGCCCTCACGGTCGGCCCGTGGGTCCACATCGCCCTGCGCTCCGGCGCCGGAGCCGTCATGATGCCCGAGACCCTCGACTGGCTCGACACGCACCTCGCCGGCATCACGGATTCCACCCGGCCCGAGCGGGTGCGCGCCTACGACAAGGGCGCCGAGCGGTGGGTGGGCCTCGACGACTGGCGGACCGGCACTGACCTCGCCGTGCTGCGCCTGGGCGCCGACGGCGGCCTCTCCCCCGCGACCGACGCCGCGGAGGGCGAGCGCTCCTTCGTGTTCGACCCCGAGGATCCCACCCCGACGGTGGGCGGAAACCTCATCGCGGGCGGCGGCTACGTCGACGACCGGAAGCTGGGCGCGCGCGAGGACGTCCTCGTGTACACCTCGGAGCCGTTTCCCGCATCCCGCACGATCGCCGGCGCCCCGGTGGTCGAGCTCGCGCATCGGACGCAGCATCCCGATGCCGACCTGTTCGTCCGGGTGGGCGATGTGGACCCTAAAGGCCGCTCGACGAACATCACGGACGGATACGTCCGCCTCGTCGGCCCCCACGATCGCGCCGCCCTCGCACTGTTCGAGACCCTCTACACGATCAAGGCCGGCCACCGCCTGCGGCTGACCGTGGCCGGCGGCTCGTTCCCGCAGTTCGCGCGCAACTCCGGCACCGGACAGAACCCCGCCACGGCTGCCACGATGGTGACGAACACCCACACCATCTCGCACGGCGGCGCATCGGTCCTGCGCGTGCCGTTCCTCGACACGAACGGGAGCTGACCGGCGGGCGCGACGCGACGAAGCCCCGGCGAAAGCGGTTCCGCGCCCCTTCGTCTCGGAGCTTGCGCTCAGGAACCGCGAGCGGAGCGAGATGAAGCGTGCGTACGCTCCGGTCAGCGCTGCGAGATCGCCGACGCGAGGCGCCGGATGCCGTAGGCGAACGCCTCGTCGACCTCGCCGCCGAGGCGGAACGCGCCGTTCAGCTCCATCGAGATGAAGCCGGTCGCCCACGCGGTGACGGTCCGCGCGGCCTCCAGGGCGTGCTCGCGGCCGGCCAGTTCGGCGACCACCTCGAACAGGGGCGCCCCGGCCGCCTCGAGCTGCGTCCGGTCGAGACGGATGTCGTCGGGCGCGAAGACCAGACCGTACGACGCCGGGCGGGACCGCGCGAACTCACGCAACGCTCTGGCGAGCGCATCGAGACGAGCGCAGGCGTCGCCGGCGCCGTCCGCTCCGGCCAGCCGCACGCGCAGATCGGCGACGGCGGCCTCGGCGACCAGCGCGAGAAGCTCGTCACGATTGCGCACCCGCTTGTAGAGCGAAGGGGCACGCACGCCGACCTTCTCCGCGACGGCGGCCATCGTCACGGCGGCGAGTCCGCCGGATTCGAGCAGGTCGCCCGCTGCGGCGACGATGGCGGGCAGGGACGTGCGTTCGGGAGCAGGCACACGTCGAGTATAGCTATTGCGCATAGCCATGATGGCTATTTATCGTAGCCATCATGGAACTCGCCCCCGGACTCCACCGCCTCGGCAACGATCTCGTCGCCGCATACCTTATCGTGACCGATGAGGGCGTCACCGTGATCGACGCCGGGCTCGCCGGCCACTGGCGCGACCTGACCCGCGAACTCGCCGAGATCGGGCGTGCGCCCGCCGATGTCCGCGGCGTCGTGCTCACGCACGGCGATTCCGATCACATCGGGTTCGCGGAGCGGCTGCGGCGCGAGCACGGGGTGCCGGTGCACGTGCACGCCGCGGATGCCGCCCGCGCCCGCGGTCTGGAGTCGACCAAGCCCGGATGGGGCAGCGTCCGCCTCGGACCGGTGCTGCGGTTCCTCGCCTACTCGATCCGCAAGGGCGGGCTGCGCACGACCCCTCTCCGCGAGGTCCACGAGCTGACGGACGGCCGGGTGCTCGACCTGCCCGGCGCACCGGAGATCATAGGACTGCCCGGCCATTCGCCCGGCAGCGTCGCTGTGCACGTGCCCGCGGTCCGCACGGTGTTCGTCGGCGACGCGCTCACCACCGGCCACGTGCTCACCGGACGTCGGGGGCCACAGCCGGCGCCGTTCACCGACGACCAGAAGGCTGCGGCCGGATCCCTCGCGCGCCTCGAGTCACTGCGGGTGGACTGGGTGCTGCCCGGCCACGGTGCACCCTGGCACGGCAGCATCCCCGACCTCCTGTCGGCCTACCGGGCGGCGGACGCCCCTCACGTCGGCTGAGGCCCGCGCTCCCGCGTCCTGCACCACGGATCGCCGGGCGTGAACGCACGGCACGATATGCTCCCCCCGTTGCACTGAGCATCACCCGCAGCTGGACTCGGCCACGGCAAGGCCGCCGTCCGGACGGGGAACCGGGCGAATCGGAGAAGACCGATGGAGCGCAGTGACTCCGCAGCGCGGGCGCGGGCCGCCGCGCTGGATGCCGAGATCGGTCCCGTGAGCTGGGCCGAGCCCGTCCCGGGCGCCGAGCGGTCGTCCTTCCGAGCGGCGAGCGGGTCCCTCGCCGTCGTCTCCCTCGGCGACCCGGATTCCCCGCGCGTGGTGCTGGTGCCCGGGCTGACGGGGTCGAAGGAGGACTTCGCGCTGATGCTCCCCCAGCTCGCCGCAGCGGGGTTCTTCGTTCAGACCCTCGATCTGCCCGGACAGTACGAATCCGCGTCGGCCGGTCCGTCGGACGGCGCCTCGTTCACCTGGGATCTCTTCGTCGATGACCTGGTCGACTTCCTCGCCGCCGGCGGCCCGGCGCATCTGGTGGGGTACTCGTTCGCGGGCACGGTGGCGGAGCTGGTCGCCGTGCGGCGCCCGGATCTGGTGCGGTCCCTGACGCTGCTGGCGACCCCGCCGGGGTCGGGCAACGTGTTCCGGCTCATGCGATGGATCGGCCCCCTCGCCCCGCTCGCCAGCGCCCGCGTCGGTGCAGCGCTGATGATCTGGGGAATCGTGACGAACAAGAACCGGGTCTCTCCGGAGCGGCTGGCGTTCGTGCGCTCGCGATTCGCGCTCACGGACCGCCGCAGCGTCGATGACGTCATCGGCCTGATGATGAAGACGCCGGACGTCCGTCGAGAGCTCCGCGAACGAGCCATCCCGACCGCAGTGGCCGCGGGACGTAGAGACCTCTGGTCACTCGACCGCCACGCGTGCTTCGCCGAAGACCTCGGCGCCCGCTTCTGGGCGTACGACACCGGCCACAGCCCGTGCGAGACGACCCCGCACCAGTTCTGCCTGGATCTCATCGATCACTTCGCGCGCGCCGACGACCCGCCGCGCGGCGCCTCTCCGCTCGGCGGTTCCACGGCGCCTGGGCAGGCCAGTGCAGGCGCACCGTCGGCAGCACCCACGACAGTCGGCGCTTCAGCGCCGCCCACGTCGCGAAAGGCCGCGAGGATACCCCGACGACGAGATCGCGGTCGCGCCTGACCGTCATGTCGGGCGCGACCAGGAACGAGAGCTCGAGGTCGTCGTGGATGTCCCGGCGGGAACGGTGCATCCCGTCCCGCAC
Source organism: Microbacterium sp. 18062 (assembly GCF_902706225.1). Lineage (GTDB taxonomy): Bacteria > Actinomycetota > Actinomycetes > Actinomycetales > Microbacteriaceae > Microbacterium. The sequence continues at coordinate 81,836 of NZ_CACSKB010000010.1, read as the reverse complement.
GGATCGCCAGGCGTCCGCGCGCATCGCCATGTTGGAGCCGAACAGCGGCGGATGCCCGAGCGCCGGGGTCAGGACCGCATACATCCCGCCGATGTAGAGGTGGCGTCCGATCCAGTGCACGAGCGGACACGCCCCGTAGAAGATCGCCTCGCCGGTGAGGAAGTCGAGGCCGGGGTCGCCGGCGAACGCGTCCTCGATCCGGGCGATCCAGTCCTCCCGTGGAACGGAGTCGGCGTCCAGGCGCGCGATCACGTCGCCACGGGCTGCGTCGTAGCCGGCCGATGCGGCCCGCGGAATGCCGGCGATCGGCACCGACACGACTCGCGCCCCGAAACGCGCCGCGACGGCGGCGCTGTCGTCGCTGCTGCCGTTGTCGACCACCACGATCTCCCCGGGGCGTCGATCCTGCAGAGTCAACGCCGTGAGGCACCGGTGGAGAAGAACCGCGTCGTCACGCACGGGGATGACCACCGCCACCGTGTCCGCCTCGCGCACCCTCACCATCCGCGTGTTCCCCGTCGGCGGAAGACCGTCCTCGCGCGGGCGACCGCACGGATCGTCACGCGCTCACCCATAGGCGGCACCGCGGCACAGCCCATGGGTCACGCCACCAGCGTAGCGCCGCCGCACGAGCACGAGACCGCGCCGCCGCGCCGTGGCCGGTACGGGCATCGCTCCGTCCGACGCACACCGCTCACGCGCGCCGGCGATGCCGGTCACAGACCGGGCGTCTCCAGGATGGGGGTGTCGACACCCCGATACCGCTCCACGAGGTGCACCTCGACCTCCCCGAGCGTCATCGGGCGCAGGGTCGCCGCGACAGCCGCGATGTCCTCCGCTGTGGCGGGTCCCCGTCCCGCCGACGGTCTGCACGTGCCATTCATCGGTGGAGTTCACGACGAGGAGCCGCTCACCATCGACGAACGCCACGCCCGGTCGAGCGGCTGGAAGCCGTGTGGGAACAAGGCGGGGTGTCGGCGAGTCTGCTGGTTTGGCAGATTCGGGGCTTGCCGGGGTCGTCGCGGAGCCAAGGAGGCGGAGTCGAACACCTCTGACGCTGGGCTGTCGTCTTCAAGGTCCTCGATCCAGGTCGCCCACGTCGCGGCCTGGATCACGTCCTCGGGATCGATCCCGTGCTTCAACGCCGACGGGTGAACTCTCACGCCGATGCCAAGGCCTCGCGGATCACCTCAGAGCGAGACTTCCCCTCCCGGCCCGCTCGAGCATCAAGAGCGGCTATCTCGTCTGCGGTGAGGCGCAACGCGATGACCTGCGACGGCTCAGCGCCGCGGCCAGGCCGCCCGCGCCCGCGCTTCTTCAGCGCCGCGATGTCGTACCCGGCCTCGGCCTCACCGCGCAGTATGCCGGCCTGACGGCAGGTGCCCTTTCGACATGAGTCGAACCGGCTGTATCGCACTTCCACCGGTAGGCGTGGCGTGCGAAACGCACCGGCGCCTACGCTGATCGCGATCATCGAGCCAGGAGGCCGCATGCCGAACCGTCTGAAGCGCAGTTGGCAGCACGCCGAGCCCGACCCGGTCGAGCCCGGGACGAAGCCGCTCAAGCACGGGCTACTCATCTCGTTCACGCTGCCGACGATCGTCCTCGGTGTCATGCACGGACCCGAGGGCCTCATCCAGGGCGTGTACGCCGAGCACGCGGGCATCTCGCTCGGCTCGCTTGCCCTGGCGCTGCTGCTGACGAAGGTGTTCGACGCAGTCACCTATCCGCTCATCGGCTCGCTCTCGGATCGAACGTACGCACGGACGGGGTCACGGCGGAGCTGGCTCATCGCGGGCACCGCGCTGTCGGTCGTGGGCATCTGGTTCCTTCTACGCCCACCGGGTGACGTCGACGTATGGTATTTCGGGATCTGGATGGCGGTGACATACCTCGGCTGGAAGATCATCGAGATCCCGCTGCAGGCGTGGAGCTATGTGCTCACCAGCGACTACAAGCAGCGCGCCCGCGTACAGGGATGGCGCGGAATGGGGCAGGTTTTTGGGCAGCTGCTCTTCTTCCTCATTCCGCTGCTGGCGATGCAAGTGGGCGTGTCGGACACGACCGAGCTGAACTTCGACAGCCTCGGTCTCGCCGCGATCATCTGTGTCGTGGCACTTCCGCTCGCCTCCCTGGTGCTGATTCTGCGTGTACCCAACCGCGACCCCTTGCTTCCGCCCCAGATCGCCGAGCCCGGCACGCGGATGCGCTGGCGTGAGCTATGGGCGTCGATCCGCACGAACCCGCCGCTCCTGCGACTCCTGGCCGCGTTCCTCCCCGTCAATCTCCTCACCGGGATGTCGGGAGGCCTGGTGTACCTGTACATGGACACGTACTTGGGTTTGGGTGCTCAGCTTCCCGCGATCCTCGGAATCGCGCTCCTGACCGCCATCCTCGGCATCCCCATCTGGACCGCGCTGTCGGGCCGCTTCGAACGGCACCGCGTCTGGGCCGTCGCCCTGGTCCTGGGCGGACTCGCCTGCGCGTCGCTCGCGCTCGTGTCGCCCGGCCACGCGTCCGCCGCCATCTGCTTCATGCTCTACCCGGTGGTCACGCTGGTCCTCGCGGGAACGGTCGCGGTGTACACGATGTCGGCTGACATCGTCGACTACGGCCGCCTCCACACAGGTCGGGACCACGGCGGACTGTACGGTTCGATGTTCGCGTTCCTGCAGAAGTCGCTCCAGGGCGTGTCGGCCGCGATCGGACTTGCGCTCGTCGGCGCGTTCGGCTTCGACGCGACGAGTGCGACGCAGACCATGTCTGCCGTCATCGGCATCAAGATCGGTTTCGCACTCGCGCCCGCTCTCGGGTTGCTCGCCGCTGCCGCGATCATCTGGAACTACCCGCTCAATCGCGCCAAGGTCTCCGAGATCCAGATCAAGCTCGCCGCCCGCGACGCAGCCGAAGCGGCGGCTGAACCGCTCACGGGCACGCCGTCGATCGCGACGGATGCCACAACCCCGGCGGATGCGCTGGGCCCACGCGCCGACGACACGAAGCAGACGGACTCATGACCGGCATCCCCCTCATCGCGACGAATCGCCCCGCCGCGCGAGGCTCGTCGCTGCGACCGGGCCACGGATCGCGCACCTCACCATGTCGAGCGCTGAGTATTTTCGACAGTTGTCGAAAACCTTCGGCCACCCCGGCGACTGAGTGGCGATGACGCAGCGCGTCGCTCCCGCCTAGCGTTAGTCGGAGCGACGCGCTGCAAGAAGCGGATGCACTGCAACGAGCGTCCGTGCACGGGCTGCGCAGGAGGAGGAGCATGGATCAGCACACCACCGACACCGGCACCGTCCGCGCGGACGAGGTGAGCGCGCGCACAGCGATCGACGAGGTGTGGCAGATCGTCTCGCACGCGCTGCTCGTCGACAGCGAGCCCGACGGCCGTATCGAGCTGCCAGACGTCGGGTTCGCCGCCATCGAAGAGCGTTCCCTCGCGGGCGCGGACCTGGTCGCCCGCATCGACGGGATCGACGCCTCCGATCTCCCCGCCGATGTCGCGCTCTCGCTCTCTGTCGCGCGCCACCTCGCCGCCGGCTGGTCGCGCGAGAAGGACTGGTACTGGCTCGCGTTCGACCCGATGGGTGTCGGCTTCTTCTCGATGTTCGCTCCTTCCGCGTATTCCGGCGGGTTCCTGCTCACCCACGTTCATCAGGCGCTCACCGTCGTCTCGCTGACGGATGAGGCGGATGTCGCGCAGCACCTCGACCTCATCAACGACTACGCGCGCCTCATCCGACAGTTCACCGAACGCACGAGCGGACAGGCCGAACGCGGGATCCACATGCCCGCGCAGCAGCTCGAGAGCGCGGTCGCCCTCGTCGCCGGCTTGAAATCCGGGGGCGTCACGGCGCTTTGCGCAGTGGCCGAGCGGTCGGCAGACACCGTGTCCGTGGCCGACCGAGACCGCATCGACGCGCGCGTCGCGTCGCTCGTCGAACCCGCCTACGACGAGCTCGTCGCCCTGCTGAGCGATCCCGCGTACGCGGCGAGCGCGCCCGACAGCGTGGGCATCGGCAGCTACCCAGGCGGGGACAGCATCTACGCCGAGCTCGTCCGGATGCACACGACCCTCGAGCTGTCTGCGCAAGAGGTGCACGAGCGCGGGGTCGCGCGCATGGCGCGCATCGAGAGCGAGATGCGCGAGTTGCTCGCCGAGGTGGGCTTCGCGGGATCGTCCGCCGAATATCTCGCCGCCCTGGCGGAAGACCCTGAGTGGTGCGCGACGACGGACGAGGGCATCGCGGCGCACTTCCAGCGGTACATCGACCGGTTCGCCCCGGAGGCCGAGAACTACTTCGGCAGACTGCCCGAGGCCGGCTACGGCGTCGAGCCGCTTCCGGCTGCCGTCGAGAAGTCGATGACGTTCGGCTACTACGCGCCACCCCAAACCCATCAGGATCGAGGCGTGTATCGCTTCAACGGTGCGAACCTATCGGAGACGTCGCTCGCGAACATCGCCGCGCTCAACTACCACGAGCTCGTGCCCGGACACCACCTCCAGTTCGCACTGCAGCGCGAGACGACCGATGTGCACCCGCTCCGGCAGCACGCGGAGGCGACGGCCTTCACGGAGGGCTGGGCCGAGTACGCGGCGCGTTTCGCCGGCGAGATCGGCATGTACCGCACGCCGCAGGAGCGGTTCGGTCGGCTCATGATGGAGGCGTTCCTCACGTCGCGGCTCGTCGTCGACACCGCAATGAACGCCCTCGGCTGGAGCCTCGAACGCGGTCGTGACTATATGCGGGAGCACTCCTTCATGGGCGCGACCGAGATCGACTCCGAGACCCTGCGGTACTCATGCGACCTGCCGGCGCAGGCCCTCGCCTACAAGCTCGGCGATGACTTCCTCTTTGAGCTGCGGGAGGACCTGCGGGCGACGAAGAGCGACGACTTCCGCATCGCCGACTTCCACGACGCCGTGCTCCGTGCGGCGGGTCTGCCGCTCCCCATCGTCGCGGACTACGTGCGAAGCGAGCTCGCGTGAGCGCGGCTCCGCCGACGATGCTCGCGAGATATCGGCGGGCGGCGGCGCTCGCGCCCGAGAAGCTCCCTGACCTCATGCGCAACCGTCGCGTCACCCCCGAGTGGACGGGGGCAGGCGATGCGTTCTGGTACCGCAGACAGACCGAGAGCGGCGAGGAGTACGTGCTCGTAGATCCCGTCGCCGAGACCCGTGCCGTGGCATCCACGCTCGCGGGACTCGGCGTGCAGGGATCGACCCCGCACACGAGGCCAGGCGTTCTCGAAGGACCCGACGGCCGCGGACTGCGCCGGCGCGACCACAACCTCTGGCTCGTCGACAGCGACGACGACGAGACGCAGCTGACGTTCGACGGAGAGCCCGGCTTCGCGTGGGGCGAGCTGTCGTCCGACAACAACATGGTCGTGCCGTTCCGCCGCATGGCCCTCGACCTGCCACCCTCTGGCACGGTCCACTCCCCGTCGGGCCGCCGGGTGATCACCCTCCGCCCCGACGAGCGGGGCATGGCGGTCAAGCACATGGTCGAGAACGTCCCGCCCTCGGGTGAGGCCCGCCCGCTCGTGCACGCGTGGCCCGTGCAGCTCGACGATGAGGGCGACCCACCTGCGTTCGAATGCCGCATCATCGATCTCGACACGGGCGAGAGCGTGGCGGTGGATGCCGCGGATGGCCTCATCTCGCAGCTCATGGTCAACGGCAGCAGCGAGATCACCTGGTCGAGCGATGAGTCTCATCTCTACCTGCTCCACCATCGCCAGGGCGGTTCACGCGCTGCCCTCGTCGAGGTGGACACCAGGACGGGGCAGCGGCGAGACGTACTCGTCCTGGATGAGGGACCACTCTACGAGCCGAACCAGTTCCTCTACAGCCTTCCGCTCGTGTGCGTGCTGCCCGAGACCGGTGAAGCCCTGCTCTTCTCCCAGCGCGACGGCTGGGGGCACCTCTACCTCTACGACCTCGCGACGGGCGAGTGCCGCAATCGCGTGACCGACGGCGAGCTCGTCGTGCGCGACATCCTCCGTCTCGACGTCGGTGCCCGCGAGGTCACCTACCTCGCCGGCACCGCGGAAGACGACGGCAGCCCATACTGGCGGCGGGTCTACCGCGCCGGTATCGACGGCGGCACCCAGCGACTGCTCACGCCCGAGCCCGCCGACCACGAGCTCATCGCTCCCGAGCCGCAGTTCTTCCACATCGTGTTCGGGCAGGGCAAGGCGCCCGTGCAGAGCATCAGCCCGAGCGGACGGTTCTTCATCGACCATCAGTCGACCGTGAGCGACCCGCCGGTCATCCTGCTGCGCGATGCCGATGAGAGCGGCCGGATCGTCATGGAGCTCGAGCGCACCGACATCCGGCCGCTGCTCGACGCCGGCTACGTCGTGCCGCAGGCGTTCCGCGTCACGGCGAATGACGGCGTCACCGACCTGTGGGGTGTGTTGACGCTGCCCGAGGATCCGATCGACCCGACGAGCATCCCGATCATCGAGGACGTCTACGGCGGCTTCCAGACGACGCATGCGCCACACGCCTTCCTCGGCGGCACGAAGCTCTCCGCCCGCCAGATCTACCTCCCCGCCTACAGCGCCCTCGGATTCGCCGCCGTCATGCTCGACGCACGCGGCACGCCGGGTCGTGACCGCGAGTTCCGACAGTGGACGTTCCAGCACTTCCACACACCTCGCGGGCTCGAGGATCACGTGACGGCGATCTCAGAGCTCGCGCGCCGGCATCCGCAGCTCGATCTCGACCGCGTCGGGGTTGTGGGCCATTCGTACGGCGGCTACAACTCCGTGCGGATGCTGCTGATGTTCCCAGACTTCTACCAGACTGCCGTCAGCAGTGCGGGCGTGCACGTCGCGAAGAAGATGCCCCACGGTCTGTGGGACTGGCACCTCGGCGACAGCGTTGATCGCGACAGCGCCGAGTACACCGAGCTGGGCAACGTGCACCTCGTGGACCGGCTCGCCGGCGACCTGCTGATCGCGTGCGGCGAGATCGACGAGAACGCCACGGTCGACCATTCCTACGCCCTCGCCGATGCGCTCATCCGCGCCGGAAAGCGCTTCGACTTCAAGATCTGGCCGGGCGTGAACCACTACACGGTCGGCCCGTATGCGCGCATGACCTTTTGGGACCACTTCGTGAGGAGCCTGCTGGATGAGAAGCCGCCCGCCGGGTTCGTGCCCGGTTGACTCGTACCTCCGGGTAGCGCACGTCGACGGCAGCGTACGCCACCAGCCGGATCGGCACGCGCGGACTGCCTAAGCTCGGGTCCGCCGCTGGCAGCTCCGACGAGACCGATCGCCGCCTGCGAGAAGCACTCAGTCAAGGCGTGGCGCTGCTACTGGACGGCGCGCGCCGCCGCCTCGATGACGATCCCCCGATGACCACACGAGAGGAAACCCGATGACACAAGACCTCCGCGGCACCGACACGTGGAACGATGTGGAGCAGCACTTCCGCCGCATCCACGAACCCGCATTCGGGTCGCCGCACCGTCTCCTCGAGCCGAGCACGAATGCCGACGGATCGATCGTCGCGGTCACGGGGTTCGTGTATGACGAGCTGGAAGGTCTCGCGCGGCGACGTGCATACATCGCGAGCGAGCGGGAGTTGAGTTCGGTGGAGGCTGGGGGTCCGTCATCCGCCACTCCGCGTTTCTCGCCCGACGGCGCCCGCCTCGCCGTGTTGACCGATGCGACCGAGGAGGGCGTGTTCCAGCTCGTCGTGACCGACGCCTCCGGGAGCGGAGATCGCCTGGTCGCGCCCGAGGCTCCCGGCACCGTCGAGTACCTCGCGTGGGCGCCGGACGGCTCGGCGGTGCTCCTGGGCGTCGCCGGTCGAGGCGCGGATCTCTCGGGCGGCCAGGGAAGCGGCACGACGAAAGCCGTCGATGCGGACGTGCCCGTCTGGTTCCCCTCCACGGATGACGGCGCCTCGGACGATGCGTGGCGCTCGGTCTTCGTGTTCGACCTTGCCTCGCGCACACTGATCCGTTGGTCGCCCGAAGGCGTCAACGTGTGGGAGTCGGCATGGCTTGGGAGGGATGCCGTACTCGCCGTGATATCGGACGCGCCGCAGGAGGGCGCCTGGTACACGGCCACGCTCGTGAAGATCGACCGCTCGGGCGAGATCACGACCATCTACCGGCCGGCAGTGCAGCTCGGGTGGCCGTCCGCGTCCCCGTCGGGGCGGCGCGTTGCGGTCGTCGAAGCGGTCTGCTCGGATCGGTGGGTAGTCGCGGGTGATCTCCTCGTCGGCAGCGCCGAGGGTCTCGACCGCGTCGACACCCTCAAGGTGGACGTCACCGCGACGAGTTGGATCGACGAGGATCGGCTGGGCATCGTCGGCATCCGCGGCCTCGAGACCGTCGTAGCCGTGCACGACGCACGCAGCGGCGAGACGACCGAGCGGTGGGCGAGCACCGACACAAGCTGCGGCTTCCGCTATCCCGAGGCTGCGTGGACCGCCGCAGGCGACGCCATCATCATCGAGGAGGGCTACGCGCAGCCGCACCGGATCGTGGTTCTCCCCGCCGACGGCGGCGAGCCCCGGGTGCTGCAGACGATCGCCAACGCGGGGACGGATTACGTCCTCGACGTGTCGGGCACCGCCCGGACCGTGATGTGGGATGCTCCAGACGGGAAGCGTATCGAGGGGCTGCTCTGTACGCCTCCCGGCGAGGGTCCATTCCCGCTCATCGTCAACGTCCACGGCGGGCCGGTCTGGGGGTTCCGCAACTCATGGTCGATGTTCTACGCGACGACGCCGCTGTTCGTCTCGCGCGGGTATGCGGTCCTCAACCCGAACCCTCGAGGCAGCTCGGGGCGCGGCCAGGAGTTCGCGCAAGAGGTGTTCGGCGAGATGGGCGGTGCCGACACATGGGACTTCACCTCCGGAGTCGATGCGATGATCGCTCGTGGCATCGCTGATCCCGATCGCATCGGCCTCACCGGAGGCTCGTATGGTGGCTTCATGTCGAGCTGGCTGACGACACAAGACCAGCGCTGGGCGGCATCTGTCCCCATCTCCCCCGTCACCGACTGGTACAGCCAGCACTTCACGAGCAACATCCCCTACTTCGACCAGCTGTTCCTCGACGCCGATCCCGAGGTACCCGGCAACAAGGCGCACTTGCGCAGCCCCGTGTTCCAGGCGAGCAAGGTCCGTACGCCATGCCTCAACATCGCGGGCGGGCTCGACCGGTGCACTCCACCCGGACAAGCGCGGGAGTTCCACCAGGCGCTCTTGAACCACGGGGTGGAGTCGAGTCTCGCGATCTACCCACAGGAAGGCCATGGTGTGCGGGCGTTCCCCGCCTACATCGACTTCGCGACCCGCGTGCTGGACTGGTTCGAACGACACATGCCGGCCGCCGTCGGCGGTCGTCGACCCTGACGGATATCGCATGGTCGCGCCTCTCGGCAGGATGCTGTCAGCTGTCGCGCCCCTGGCCCGGCGGAGGCTCCTGACAACGAGTGCCCCGCCGCAAGAATCAACGTCGGCAACATGGACGTGAGACCGATCGGCCTGGGGTGATTCCGCCATCTGCCGAAACGAACGGTGCCGGATCGCGATATCTGTCATCGGTGGGCGACTCTGCGGCAGCGGATGCGACACCTGTCGAAAACGACGCCCCGATCTCGCACACAACGTTGTCGAATCACGGACATCCGACCAGCGAATGTAGCTCTAGGACACGCGAAGCAGGAGGAAGCATGAGCAAGGGATACTCGCATATCGTCATCGGCGCAGGCGCGATCGGCTCAGCTGCTGCCTACTGGCTCTCCAGGGCCGGTGCCGAGCGTGTCGTCGTCATCGAGCAGTTCGATCTCATTAACACGCTCGGATCCTCCGGCGACCACTCGCGCTTGATCCGACGGGCATACCACCGTGACGACTACACAAGGCTTACAAGCGCCATGTTCGACGCATGGGCTCATATCGAAGAACGCTCCGGTCTCCCTATCTACTTGCGAACGGGAGGCATCGACCTTGCGGCAGCCGGCAGCCCCGGAGCGGGAGAGATCGACGAGTACAAGGCCGCGATGGATGCTGCCTCGATCGAGTATGAGAACTTGACGGCCGACGAGATTCGTGAGCGGTATCCGCAATGGCGTGTCCCCGACGACACCCTCGGCGTGTACCAAGCTGACGGTGGAATCCTTGACATCCGTAAGTCGGTCTCAGCGCACACATCGCTCGCTATCGCGAACGGCGTGGAGTTCCGTCCTCACACGAGGGCAGTGTCGATCAACGTTCACGACGACGGCGTCGCCGTCACGACGATCGACGGCGAGATCCACGCCGACAACCTCGTGGTCGCCGCCGCCTCATGGCTCGGTGATCTGATGCCCGATCTCGGGCTGAACTTCCGCCTCACGCTCTCACAGGAGCAGGTGGGTTACTTCTCAGCGCCCCGGCTGACTGACTTCACGCCCGACCGCTTCCCGATCTGGATCCACCACGGCTCGGAGATCCATTACGGGTTCCCCGTCTACGGCGAGGCCGCGGTCAAGATCGCGCGCGACATGCGTGGACACTTCATCACCAGCGACGAGCGTGTCTTCCAGGGCGACAGCGAGGAGCCGCGTCTCCTCCAAGCCTTCCTCGCGAAGTATCTTCCCGGCGCTGCCGGACCGCTGCTCTCGAGCAAGACCTGTGTGTATGACATGCCTGCCGACCGCGACTTCGTCCTGGACACGGTCCCGGGTCATCCGCACGTCGCCGTCTTCAACGGCGCCGGACACGCCGGTAAATTCGCGAGCCTCGTCGGGAAGATCCTCGCCGACCTCACCACACACGGCGACACCGCTCACGACATCACGCCGTTCAGCCTGACGCGGCCAGCGATCGTCGATCCCGAGTTCGTGCCCACATTCCGCCTGGGCGCCCAGGACCACGAGGCGATCCCCGCCGCCGCCGGGTCCTGAAGGTATCGCGGCCGTGAGCTGCTCGACACTGACCGACTTCCTCACGCGCGTCGAACCACGGTTCGACCGGCACATGCCTGCGTGACCCGACTGAACCCGCGCTCATAGCCGCCCAGCGGCTCACCCCGGCATCCGAGCCGGTGAAAGGCTCCCTCACCGGGTCGGCGTCGCCGCGGGTCTCCCGGACCGCCTCGACGATCTCTCCCCGCGCAAGAAGATGAGCATCTCGGTCATCTGCCTGACCATCGCGAGAGCGCGGGTGATCAAGAATATCGCCCGACAGATCCGAAGGGAGCCGCGTCGCATACTCGACAGGAAGCCCGACCTGCGAGAGGATCTCCGCCACGCCGTCCGTACGCTCATCACGCCCGGCGATGTGCAGGACCTCGGTCAGGACACCGCCGACGGTGCGCGCGGGGTTGAGCGACGAATAGGGGTCCTGGAAGACCATCTGAACTCTCCTGCGTGCCTCTCGCCGCTCGCGGGGGCGCAGAGCGCGATACGCCGATAGGTCGAGACCTCCGAACGTGATCCGTCCCGCGTCGGCGGTGTCCGAGCCGAGCAAGATCCGGGCGATTGTGCTCTTTCCGGACCCCGTCTCACCTACGATCCCAAGCGATTCTCCGGCTCCCAGCTCGTACACCGTCGACGGCTACGAGTAGGGGGTTGCGTGGATCTCTGGTTGGGGACTCGCTTGCGGCCCTTTCCCGATCTCGCGCTGGAGGTCGTCGCGGATGTCGTCGATCCGCGCACACGCGCTGCTTCGGGCGGGTCTCATCCGGCGGAGCGGCGAGCGCGAGTGCGGCGACGGCGAGAAACGGGATAGGTGTGAAACGCTTGTGCGGGCTTAGGCGGTCGTGACCTCGCGGTGCGATTGTGACGTTGATCGCCGTGTCCTTTCGTTCATGAGCCGCTCCCTGACAGAGGCGGCGTCGCTCATTTCTCGCGCGTTAAATTCCTGTTGCTGTGTGGGTGAGTGCAAGCGTCTAGATCGGGGTCGGTTGGTCCCTCAAGGGGATCGACTTGCCGATGAACCACACTGTCGCGTGGGCCGCGCTGTGCATTTGTCACAAAGGCCCGACATGCGTGGAGACCGGTGTGGCAGGTTCGACCGTGTCACGCACCGGGCGAGACCGGGGCTTGACAACGGCACCCCGGGCGGGAACATTTCGCGAAGCTAGTATCGGGGAGTGGCCTCTTCCCTTCAACGCATTGCGGAGAGCCTTGCCGAACGGCTGGGGCGATCAGCGGCGATCGACGATGCTCGTCTTCGGTTGCTCGCACACAGTGCCCACCGGGGCGAGGTGGACAGGGTTCGCGCCGAGTCGATCCTCCGCCGGGCTGTGCCGAAAGAGGTCTTCGAGCATGTCTATACGTGTTATGACGACGCCACCGGCCTCTACATCATTACGCCACGGGAGGATCTCGGGCTGGACGACGGCAGGATCGGCCACCCCATCATGTATCAGGGCGCACTCCTGGGCTTCGTCTGGCTTCTCGCATCCGAGGGGCCCGTGGAGGGAGAGCATTACGATGCGGCGCGTGAAGCCGCCTCTGAAGCCGCGCTCATCATGCACCGCGACTACCTCCAAGCCGGACGTGTGAGCGATCATGAGCGTGAGCTTATCGAGCAGTTGTTCGACAGTGTCGGCACCAGGCGTGTCGCGGCTGCCGTCGAGATCATCGAAGAAAGACTGTTCACCCCCGCGGGCTCGCATGCCGTGCTCGTCGCCGAGATTGACCGCGCCGACGGGCGTGCAACCGAAGGTGACCAGCTTGCGCTTGCCTCCGCGCTGGCTACGATCCGGAGCAGACGGGCACCGCAGAGCTTGCTCGCCCTCGAAAGACCCAATCACGCTGTCCTGATCGCTGCAGAGCCTCTGGGGCCTTCGGGACGCGAGGACCTCGTCGGCCTGGGGATCTCCTTACGCGATGCCGTCCTCACCGCATCGGATGCAGATGGTTGCTGGGTCGCAATCGGGCGGTCGCGCACCGACCTTGCGGAGGTCACGTCCTCGTACGACGAAGCGCTGCGCGCAATCCGCATCCGCCGGAGGGTGCAATCGCTCGACCCGGTCACTCCGGTGGAGCGTCTCGGCGTCTATGAGCTGCTCGACCAGGTGCCCGAGAGCGCGCTGCGTTCGATGCTCCATCCCGGCCTGCGCGTGCTCATGGAACAGGGATCTCGTTCGGATTCGCTTGTCCAGACCCTCGAGACCTTTCTGGACAGCGCGGGCGATGTGAAGGCCGCATCCGAACGCCTCTTCGCCCACCGCACGAGCCTCTACTACCGTCTGCGTCGTATTCAGGAGCTGACAGGTCTCGATCTGTCCAACGGCGACGATCGGCTCGTCGCCCATCTCGGCCTGAAGATCGCACGACTCGTGGACCTGGAGATACCGGCTCCCTGAGCACGTGCCTACAGATGCCGCGAATACGCGTCGACGTGTCCGACCGCTTACTTCGGCGTTCGAAGCGTCCCCGGTGCGGTGCTGCTTCCTTTTGCGTTCGGAGGGAGGACAAAGATCGTACCCGAAGAATCAGGCTTTGCCGGACGCGATCCTGTCGATGCTGGCATCGATCACCGGAAACGGCAGTGCGCCGGGAGCGAGGATGTGCTCGTGGAAGTCTCTGAGGTCGAAGTCGTTGCCGAAAGCACTCTCGGCCTTGCCTCGAAGCCGCGTGAGCTCGAGATAGCCTGCGCGGTATGCGAGCGCCTGACCGGGCATGTCCGTCCCGTAGCGCAGCACCTCGCTGGCGACCTGATCATCGGAGTCGGTGGTGTTCGCCCGCATGAAGGCGGCCGCCTGGTCACGCGACCAGCCGTACAGGTTGAGCCCTGTGTCGACGACGAGTCGCTGGGCGGTGAATCGTTCGTGGACAAGTCGGCCGTAGGCGTCGAGCGGGTCCGCATACAGACCCATCTCCCACCCGAGGCCGGAGGCATACTCCGCCCAGCCTTCGTTGAACGCTCCGAGCAGGGCCTCGCGACGAATCGCCGGCAGCGCCGGATTCTCAGCCTGCCTGGCCAGATGAAAGTGATGTCCAGGGGCGAGTTCGTGGAAGATGATCGCGGCGTATGTCAGCAGCGACTTGTTCTCGAGGTCGGCACCGTTCCATCGATATCGGCCCACCGGGTCCGTGCCGTTCGGCGGCTCGTAGTATCCGTAGGTTATACCCGCCTCATAGGCGGGGTCCAGACGTGCGACGTCGTACGGCGCCACGGGCAGTACTGAGAAATAGTCGCCGATGAGCGGCTCAAGGTCGGCCATGTGCCTGCGGAAGAGTGCCTCCACCTCGGCGGGCTCGGTCGCGTGGACCCTGGAGTCGGTCGCCAGGTGGGCGTGGAACTCCTGCTCGGTGCCGTGGACACCCATGCGGCTGCGCAGCTCGGCCATCTTCTCGGCGAGCTCGGCCACCTGTTCGAGTCCCACATGATGCAATTCCTCGGGAGTGAGGTCGCTGGCGGTGTGGCTACGTACCAGCGATCGGTAGTATTCCTCGCCGCCTGGTTGGAAGCTCAGTCCGAGCTCGTCGGTGGCCGCCGCCCAGTAGTCTTCCCCCAACATATCGAGCAGGGAATCGAAGGCCGCTCCGATCTCGGCCAAAACGGGCGCGTCGCGCGCCGAGATGGGCGCCGATCCGGCGATCGTGGAGACAGCGGCGGATCGAGTCGCAGCGAGTGCGCGTCGCACACTGCCGAGGGCAGGACGCGGTACCAGGATTCCGATCTCTCGCTGACGTTCGAGCCGTGCCTGCAAGCGGCGGACTCCGTCACGATAGTCGGCGGCGAGTGAGAGGTATCCGTTGGGGGTTCCCGAGAAGTCGGCGAACGCGAACCCCAGACAGGCCGTGAACTCGTACATCTGGTACGGCGTGATGGTGAAACCGATGTCCTGGTGATCTGCTCGCTCGGTGTACAAGCCGAGTACATGCTCGAGGTACCCGTGGGTGCGTCGGTCATCTTCGTCGTTCGGTTCCGCTACGGAGAGCCCGGCGAGAATGCGGCGCGCAAGCTCGGCATCCTGCTGCCACATCGATTCGGATGCGAGGATCAGCGTGTCAACGGGAAGACCCTGGCGCGCCCTGATCGACGGATCGGCCTCGATCAGCTGTGTGTATGCACGGTCCGCGAGGGCTCGGATCTGCGTCATGCTCACGACTCCGACCGGACGTCCAGGCCGGTGGCAGTGGCGACGAATGTCAGCCAGTCGGCCTCCTTCGCGGAGCGGTCGCTGAGCCCGGCCGCTCCATGACCCTGGTCCTCATAGACCCTGAGCAGGATCGGCGCCTCTCCGCTCTGTGCCTGCTGAAGAAGGTCGACGAAGACTCGCGAGTGCCACGTGGGGCAACGAGGATCATTGGCGCCAGCGGTCACCAGGACGGCGGGATAGGACGCGGCCTCTACATTGTGTACAGGACTGATCCGACGGAGCCACTCGGCCTCTGCGGGAACTCGAGGATCCCCATACTCGTCTTTGCCGATCGCGTAGGTGAATGGGTCGTGCTCGTATCCGAGCAGGTCGAGGATCGGCACGTCGCTGGAAACTCCCGCCCACAGGTCGGGGCGTTGCACGATAGCGGCTCCTGTCAGAAGACCGCCGTTGCTCTCCCCGCGGACGGCGAGTTGCCCGGGCGTCGTCATACCGGATGCGATCAGCTCCTCGGCGACGGCGTAGAGATCATCGAAGGTCTGCTGCTTGACCTCGCGTCGCCCTTGCCGCCACCAGTCCGAGCCGTACTCGCTGTTTCCACGCAGATGCGCGAGGACGAAGACACCACCGGCCTCGACCCACGCCGTCCAGGAACCGGTGAAGGACGGCAGATTTGAGATGTTGAATCCGCCGTAGCCGTATATCAGAGTGGGCTGGGGAACGGAGACATCAAGGTCCGCGCGATGGACCACGTGCGCAGGGACGATGGCCCCGTCGCTCGAGACCGCGCTTCTCGTGGACACGACGAAGCCGTCGACCTCGATCGTCGGGGCGGTGAGAACCTCGAGACGTCGCTCGGTGACGGCATAGCGGTATACGCTCCACGACGAGTCGAACGTGGAGCGGACGAACGAGATCTCGTCGTCACCGACGATGAACATGGGCAACGAGGGGTGCGAGGCGCCGAACGCGACCGAACCGATGGCACCGGGAGCACCGAGGTCGACCTCTTCGACTACCGTGCCCGAACCGTCAAGGAGCCGAAGCTCGCACGACGCCTCTCGGAGGGATCCAAGCACAATCGTTCCACCGACGACCGCGACCTGACGAAGGACGTGGTCGGATTCGGCAAGCAGTTCGGTCCAGGTCGAGGTGTCGCCTGCGGTCGCGACGGGGATACGCACCAACCGTCCACGCGGAGCCTCGTGATCGGTGATCGCGATCAGGTCGTCGAGATCGAATGCACCGGCGAAGCTGCCGGGAAGACCGAGCAGAAAAGGATGAAGTGCACCGTCCCGAATGATCCAGTCCATTCGCTGCTCGGTGTTGCCTGTACGAAGCGCCACGTGCTCGCCGTCCGCCGACACGACGACGGTCGCGTCCACGGTGTCGGGCGGCGTGAGGATCGGTGCGGTGAGTTCGGTGCCGAGAAGGTGCCGATGGAGCGGGACGCGGTACTCCCCGTCGATCACCGCGCGCGTCGTGCACCAGAACCCGGATGAGTCCGGTAACCACGTCAGGTTGGCGACGTTCCATGGGATTCGATCCGGCAGAGACTCGCCGGTCTCCACGTCGATGAGCAAGAGCTCGAAGACCTCAGCCCCCGCCTCCATGACGGTGCAGGCGAGCGTCGAACCGTCGGGCGACGGCACCACAGCCAGGACGGTGACCTGCTTGCCGCGCTCGACGCTCAGCGCATTCGGATCGACCAGCACGCGTGGCTCGCCGGAAGGACGGTCTCGCACAGCAACAACCGGTTCCTGGTCGGCAGTGTTCAACACGACCTGCTGGAACCAGCGGCCGCCTCTGCCCACGACCGGCGCCTGGCGGGTGTCGGTCAGCAATGCGGCGATGCGGCGTTGCATATCGTCGCGACCGTACAGTGTGCTCAAGTACTCCGCCGCGGCTGCGTTGGCGTTCTCCTGCCAAGCGATGGTCTCTGGGAATTCGTCGTCACGAAGGTCCATAGCTCCCATGGGATCACGCGTGCGATGCCGTTGCGCCAGACATCCGTCGAAATCCCCACTCTCCGGTTGGCACGATTGTCGACCCTCATCCAGGTCGCGACGACGGGCCCCGTCCCCGGCGGCGCACCCCGATCTCCCCGTACGCGCCGATCGGCGTGCGCGGCCGCCCGCCTCTCACCACTCGCTCCCGTCAGCGCATGTGGCGTCGTCGGCGGCTTCCGGCCGGGACAGCCATGCGTCGACCTCGCGGGCACGGACTTTCAGGTGCCGCCCGACGCGGAACGCGCGCGGACCGCGGCCCTGGCTGCGCAGGTCGTACAGCGTCTGCACCGGCACGCCCAGCCGCGCCGCAAGCTCTGCGAGCGACAGCACCGGCTCCAGGCCGTCCAGCGGCGGGGTCTCGTCCGTCATGCACGAGAGGTGCCCAGACACTCCCCCGCCGACTCGATCCGCGCCGAGAGCCATCCCGGCCTCCTCGATGCGGTGCGACGAAGTGTCGAATAAATGTCGAACGGCCATTCCGTCCTCCCGGTTCGGGATGGCGGAATGACCGTCTGATCAGGTGTTTATCGTGGACCTGAGGGGACTCGAACCCCTGACCCCCTGCATGCCATGCAGGTGCGCTACCAGCTGCGCCACAGGCCCTCACCGCACCCCTCGCGGGGCAACCCCCCTAGCGTACAACATCCGGCGGCGCTGCTCGAAACCGGTGCCGAACGCCGCGCGTGTCGGTACCGTGGGACGCGATCTGGACGGAGATTCCCATGGTCCGACTCGGCAACATCACGTTCTACGCGGACGATCCGCGCCGCCTGTCGCACTTCTGGGCCGACGTGTTCGGATACCCGCGGCTCGAGTGGGAGGGCGACCTGCGCGAACAGCAGATGGCGGCGGGGCTGACCGACGAGGACCTTGCCCGGCGTGGGCTCGCGGAGGATCCGGAGGGACAGGGACCGCGCCTGTACTTCCACCACGCGGTCGCACCGAAGAAGGGGCGTAACCGCATCCATCTCGATATCAACGCCACCCCGGGACGACGTCCGTCGCGCGAGGAGCTCGATGCCGAACGCGACCGCCTCGTCGCCCTCGGCGCCACCGTCGTACGCCTGGTCGACCAGACCTGGGGCGCCTGGCCCGAGATCTATTACCAGATGCAGGATCCCGAGGGGAACGAATTCTGTCTGCAGTGACCGATCAGTCGGTCGTCGCGCGCTCGGGCAGCTCGATCGGCACCGTCGGGCAGTCCTTCCAGAGGCGCTCGAGGCCGTAGAAGACCCGCTCTTCCTCGTGGAAGACATGCACGACGAGATCGCCGAAGTCGAGCAGGATCCATCGCGACTCCTGCCGCCCCTCGCGGCGCAGACGCTTCACTCCCGACAGGAGCAGCTGCTCCTCGATCTCGTCGGCGATCGCGGCGACGTTGCGCTCGTTGCGACCGGTGACGAGCAGGAAGATGTCGACGAGCGGAAGGGGCTCCGACACGTCGAGAGCGACGAGGTCTTCGCCGCCCTTGGAATCCGCCGCGCGCGCGGCGATCTGCAGTGCGTCGATACCCGCTGATGAGGCCGTCATGAGAAAACTCCTGTCGCCACGGCGAGGATGAGCACTCCCACGAGGGCGAGCGCGAGGGCCCCGGCGGTGATCGCCAGGGTGAGCATGAGCCGGCTGCCCTTCTCGGGCGCCGGGGGGCGGATGATCTCATCCGCGGTACGAACCGTGCTGATCGCGGCGCTCGCGGCGATCGGGGTCGGCGACGACGACGCAGGAAGCTCGCCGTCGACGAGGACCGCATCCGCCTCCTTGCCATCCGTCGTGCCTGCCGCGTGACCGCGGGAGCCGAGGCCCTCGGGCAGCTCGAACGTGCCGGTGATGAGAACCTCGCCCGTCGCCGTGATCGGCGACGTCAACGAGCCTCCTGTGGGCGTCTGCGAGAGGATCAGCGCATTCGGGGTGAGCACCGATCCCGTCGACGCGCTCTCACGCGTGAGCAGATGATCGAACGACGGCGGCGGTTCCACCTGCGGTGCACGACCGTCGAGGAGGGCGGAGCCCAGCTGCGGCGACACGGTCGTCGCCGCCTCGTCGTCATCGGCGTCGCCGAGCGCCGCTTCCGCCGCGATCAGAGGCGTGTGGTGCGCCGGATGCTCATCGTCCGCCGGCGCGAAGAGCGACGCCAGGCCCTCGTGCTTCGTCGACTCCACCGAGACATCGGGCTCGGCCGCAGCAGCCGGCGGCGTCGCGCGTACCGGCGCATCCGGGCTGATGACGGGGATCGACGCGGTGCGGATGCGCTCCTGCTCACGCGCCTGCCGACGGGTGAGAGCGGACACGCCGAGGTCGACGCTCGCATCCGGCTGCGGCGCGGGCGGGACGGCAGACCGCGCCGCGACGTGCGGAAGCGGCGTCGGCACGGGCCGGGGCGCCGCAGGTTCCGGCTCGGCCGTCGCCTCCGTTTCTGAGGGGACGATCGGTGTGGATCCGGTGTTGCGGATCTCGCGCAGCTGACGCCGGGTCAACGGCGGATTGCTGGGCTGGTCGGGGTTGCTCATGCCTTGCTCCGGTAGAGGTGGTGCTTCGCAATGTACTGGACGACGCCATCGGGGACGAGATACCACACCGGTTGCCCGTTGCGGACCCGGTTTCGACAGTCCGTGGAGGAGATCGCCAGGGCGGGGATCTCGAGCAGACTGACATCGTCATCCGGCAGGCCGGCCGCCGTCAGCGGGTGCCCGGGACGGGATACGGCGACGAAGTGGGCGAGGTCCCACAACTCATCATGGTCCCTCCAGCTGAGAATCTGCGCCACGGCGTCCGCTCCGGTGATGAAGAAGAGGTCCGCATCCGGACGCTGCGCCTTCAGATCGCGCAGCGTGTCGATCGTGTAGGTGGGACCGGACCGGTCCATGTCCACACGGCTGACGGAGAAGTCGGGGTTCGAGGCCGTGGCGATCACCGCCATCAGATAGCGGTCCTCGCTCGGCGACACCGCCGACTTCTGCCAGGGCTGGCCCGTGGGGACGAAGATGACCTCGTCGAGGTCGAACGACGCCGCCACCTCACTGGCGGCGACCAGGTGGCCGTGATGGATGGGGTCGAACGTTCCGCCCATCACACCGATGCGCGGAGCGCGACCCGCGGTCATCGGGGAGACCGTCAGTGGCCGTGTCCGTGACCGGTGGACTGAAGGTCGGCCGCGTGCTTCTTCGCGTATGCCTCCGCCTTGTGCGCGTGACGGTTGGCCACGTTGCGGTAGGACAGCGTGACGAGGCCTAGGGCCGAGAAGACCACGAAGGCGACGACGCCGTAGCCGAAGGTCTCGAGCGCGACGTTGCCGTGATGCTCGGCCTCCTCGGCAACGAGGGCGAGGGTCGTGGCAAGGATCATCGGGTCTCCGTTCGAATCAGCGGTGCGCATCCGCGTCCGCCCAGTCTAGCCGCTCAGCCCCGCACCTGACCGGCACCGCGCACGACCCACTTGCTGCTCGTGAGCTCCCGCAGCCCCATCGGCCCACGGGCATGCAGCTTCTGAGTGGAGATGCCCACCTCGGCACCGAAACCGAACTCGCCTCCGTCAGTGAAGCGGGTGGAGGCGTTGGCCATGACGACCGCCGAGTCGACCTCCGCGAGGAAGCGATCGATCGCCGCGTCGTCGTCGGCGATGATGGACTCGGTGTGCTGCGTCGAGTAGGTGCGGATGTGGTCGAGTGCCGCATCCAGATCGTCGACGACCCGCATCGCGATGTCGAGACTGAGGTACTCCGTCGCCCAGTCGGTCTCGTCCGCCGGCACGACGTCGCGCGCCAGCTGCGCCACCGTCTCGTCGCCGTGGACGGTGACGCCGGCGGCCTGCAACGCCTCGACGACGGGTGCCACGATGCGATTCGCGGCGGCGGCGTGCACGAGCACCGTCTCGGCCGCGTTGCAGACACTGGGGCGCTGAGCCTTCGCATTCACGACGATGTCGCGGGCGCGATCGAGCGGCGCGCTCTCATCGAGGTAGACGTGCACGACGCCTGCGCCGGTCTCGATGACCGGAACGCTCGAGGAGGTGACGACGGTCTCGATCAGCTGAGCGCTTCCCCGCGGCACGAGCACGTCCACGATGCCGCGCGCCTGCATGAGCTCCTTCGCACCCTCGCGGCCGAACTCGTCGAGCGTCTGGACGGCCTCCGGGCTCACGCCCTCGGCAGCCAGTGCACCGCGCATCGCGCGCACGAGCGCCGCATTGCTGAGCTCCGCCGCGGTGCCCCCGCGGAGCACGACGGCGTTGCCGGAGCGCAACGCCAGCGCGGCGATGTCGACCGTCACGTTCGGGCGTGCCTCGTAGATCGATCCCACGAGCCCGAAGGGCACCGCGATCTTCGTCAGCTGCAGACCGTTCTCGAGTATGCGTTCCTCGAGCACCCGTCCGACCGGATCCGGCAGCGCCGCGACGTCGCGCACGGCGGCGGCCAGCGCCGCGACACGGCCGACGTCGAGCGTCAGGCGATCCTGCAGCGCCACGGACAGCCCCGATGCACGACCGCGGGCAAGGTCTTCCCCGTTGGCGGCGACGATGTCGTCCGCGGCTGCCTCGATCGCGTCGGCGAGGGCTCTCAGCACCCGGCTCTTGCGGCCGTCGTCCAGCAGCGCGATCTGCCGTGCCGCGTCCTTGGCCAGCAGCATCCGCTCACGGGCCGTCGTCGTCGCGATCGTCATCGCGTCAGTCTACCGACGGGTGCTACCGACGGGTGAGGACCGGACCCGTCCCAGGCTGGTCGACCGGATCGGGGTTCGGCGCGAACCACGTGCCCACCTGTTGCCCGGCCAGGGCCTCGGACACCAGATCGGCGCTGGTCACCAGCACACCGACCCCGGATGCGGCCGCCACGCGTGCAGCGGAGACCTTGGTCGCCGCTCCCCCGGTGCCGACGCTGTTGACGACGACCGAGCCGAACTCATACCCCGCCAGGTCGTCGCCGTAGACGACCTCCTCGATCGGGCGCGCCCCAGGCTCGTCCGGCGGCCGCGTGTAGAGGCAGGCGATGTCGCTGAGCAGCACCAGCGCATCCGCGCCCACGAGCTGCGCGACCAGCGCCGCGAGACGGTCGTTGTCGCCGAATCGGATCTCGTGGGTGGCCACCGTGTCGTTCTCGTTGACGATCGGGAGGATGCGCAGCCCGAGCAGCCGCTCCATGGCACGCCGGGCGTTCGAGCGGTGGGTGGCGTTCTCGAGATCGCCCGCTGTGAGCAGCACCTGGCCCGCGACGATGCGGAACGGGCGCAGGGCCTCCTGGTAGCGGTAGACCAGGATGTTCTGGCCGACGGCCGCGGCCGCCTGCTGCGTCGCCAGGTCGTTGGGCCGGCTGTCGAGAGCCAGGAACGGCATGCCCGTCGCGATCGCACCGGATGAGACGAGGACGACCTCGACCCCGCGTCCGTGCGCCGACGCGAGGGCCTCGACGAGCGACTGGATCTTGCCTGCGTGCTCACCGCTGATCGATGACGAGCCGACCTTGACGACGACACGGCGTGCACGCGGCAGGTCCGCGCGCACCCGCGCCGTCACTCGCTCTCCTTGCGGATGCGCTCCGCATCCAGCTCGGCGCGGGCGGCGGCCTTCGCGTCCATCCGCTCGTGGTAGCGCTCACGGCGCTGAGACGTCGTACGGCGGCTGTTCAGGTCGAGCCGGGGGTCGGTGCCGCGCGGAGCGGTCATGAGCTCCGCCGCCGAGCTCAGCGACGGATGCCAGTCGAAGACGATCCCGTCGCCCTTGCCGATCACGACGGTGGCGCCCGGCACCGCGCCTGCGCGGAACAGCTCCACCTCGACGCCGAGCCGATCGAGTCGGTCCGCGAGGAAGCCGACGGCCTCCTCGTTCTGGAAGTCGGTCTGCTGCACCCACCGCACCGGCTTCTCGCCGAGGATCCGGTAGACGTTGCCATAGGTGCCGCCCTCGACGCGCACCGAGAACTCCTTCTCGGAGCCGCGCGGACGGATGACGATGCGCTCCGGGGCAGGTGCGTTCGCCGACTCGACACGGTGCTGCTCGACGATCTCGCCGAGCGCGAACGAGAGCTCGCGCAGGCCGGCCCGGCTGACGGTGGAGATCTCGAACACGCGATAGCCGCGTGCTTCGAGATCGGGGCGCACGAGATCGGCGAGGTCCTTCGCCTCCGTCACGTCGACCTTGTTGAGCGCGATCACCTGGGGACGCTCGAGCAGGGGGAGCTGCCCTTCGGGAACCGGGTACGCGGCGAGCTCTCCGAGGATCACGTCGAGATCGGAGAGCGGGTCACGGCCGGGCTCGAGAGTCGCGCAGTCCAGCACATGCACCAGCGCCGTGCAGCGCTCGACATGCCGGAGGAACTCCAGGCCCAGCCCCTTGCCGTCGCTCGCCCCCTCGATGAGGCCGGGAACATCGGCAATTGTGAAGCGGGTGTCGCCGGCCTGCACGACGCCGAGGTTCGGATGCAGCGTGGTGAACGGGTAGTCGGCGATCTTGGGGCGCGCGGCCGACACAGCCGCGATCAGGCTCGACTTTCCGGCCGAGGGGAAGCCGACCAGCGCGATGTCGGCGACCGTCTTCAGCTCGAGGAGGACATCGCCCTCCCAGCCGGGAGTGCCGAGGAGCGCGAAACCGGGCGCCTTGCGCTTCGGCGAGGCGAGTGCCGCGTTGCCGAGCCCACCGCGTCCGCCGGGAGCGACGACGAACCGCAGACCGGGCTCGATCATGTCGGTGAGCACCGTGCCGTCGACGTCCTTGACGACGGTGCCGACCGGCACGGGGAGCTCCAGGGACTCCCCGGCGGCGCCGGAGCGGTTGTCGCCCATGCCGAACCCGCCGTTGCCGGCGTGCCGGTGCGGAGAGTGGTGGTACGACAGCAGCGTCGTGACCTGCGGGTCGGACACGAGCACGACGTCGCCGCCGTTCCCGCCGTTGCCGCCGTCGGGTCCCGCGAGGGGCTTGAACTTCTCGCGTCGCACGGACACGCATCCGTTCCCGCCCTTGCCCGCGGACAGGTGCAGCGTCACTCGATCGACGAAGGTGACCATTCGCTCCTGCTTTCCCTGGGGATGACACGAGGGGCGGGCCGAAGCCCGCCCCTCGCAGACGTATACGTCGGTGCTGCGCTACTCCGCAGCAGCAGCGGCGACGATGTTGACGACCTTGCGGCCGCCCTTCGCGCCGAACTGGACGGCACCCGCGGACAGCGCGAAGAGCGTGTCGTCCCCGCCGCGGCCGACGTTGACGCCGGGGTGGAAGTGCGTGCCGCGCTGGCGGACGATGATCTCGCCGGCGCTGACGACCTGGCCGCCGAAACGCTTCACGCCCAGGCGCTGGGCGTTGGAGTCACGGCCGTTGCGAGTGGAGCTTGCGCCCTTTTTGTGTGCCATCTCTTCGTCTCTTCCTGGGGTGCTTACTTGATGCCGGTGACCTTGACGCGCGTCAGGTCCTGACGGTGGCCCTGGCGCTTCTTGTAGCCGGTCTTGTTCTTGAACTTCTGGATCACGATCTTCGGGCCGCGCTCCTCGCCGAGGACCTCGGCGGTGACGGTCACCTTCGCGAGCTTCGTCGCGTCCGTCGTGACGGCGTCGCCGTCGACGAGCAGGACCGCGGGAAGCTCGAGCGTCTCGCCGATCTTCGCCTTCTGACGGTCCAGGACGACGATCGTGCCGACCTCGACCTTCTCCTGTCGGCCACCGGCGCGCACAACTGCGTAAACCACTTCACACCTATTTCGTCTGGGAGCGTATGGCTCCGGTTGTCTGGAGAGCCTCCGCCTCGTGGAGGCGGAGAAGTCCTGATGCGGTATCGGCTCGCACGCTGCGCGGCCGCGCGCCCGGCGAAGGCGACGCACCAAAGGAATACTTTACCCGATCTTCGCCGGAGGGCGCAAAGCACGACGCGCGCGTGTCGCGGCCGGCCGCATCCGGAACCATAGGATCGACGCGTGACGATCCTGATCGACGACCCGCGGTGGCCGGCTCACGGCCGACTCTGGTCACACCTGGTCAGCGACTCGGACCTGGCGGAGCTCCACGCGTTCGCCGCGGCCAACGGCATCCCCCGCCGAGGGTTCGACCTGGATCACTACGACGTTCCCGACGAGTCGCACGCACGGCTGGTCGCCGCGGGCGCGCTACCGGTCGACGGGCACACGCTCGTCCGTGCCCTGCTGGCCTCGGGCCTGCGTGTCACCGCCCGCGAACGTCGCGGACGGTGACACGACCTCAGTCCTCGTCGGCGACGTGGGCGACCGGGGTGCCCGTGAGGGCGGCCGTGGTCACCCGGCGCCGGGCGCGCCCCTGACCGGGCGCCTTCGGCTCAGGAAGGGCGCTCAGCACGGAGTCGAGCAGCAGGTCCGTCTCGGTCTTCGGCTTGCTGTCGTGACGCGGCTTCTTCCGCTTCGGTCGCGAGCGCTCCTCCGCCTGCTCGACGACCTCGACGTTCGGGGCGACCCTGGGCTGCTCGACCGCGACCTCGACCTCGTCCGCCGTGCCGTGGATCGTGGACGCCGCGATCTGAGCGAGCGCGGATTTCACGCCCTCGGTGATCACGTGCGTGCCGCCTGTCGGTCCGGCCGGCGCCTGCTGCGGGCGCCCGCCACCGCCACGACGACCTCCGCCGTTGCTCCCGTTGCCGCCGCCCGCGTTGCCGCTGGGGCGATGCTTGACGACCGGATCGTGGTGCACGATGACACCGCGGCCGGCGCAGACCTCGCACGCCTCGCTGAAGGTCTCGAGCAGTCCGAGACCGATCTTCTTGCGCGTCATCTGCACGAGTCCGAGCGAGGTGACCTCGGCGACCTGATGCTTCGTGCGGTCGCGACTGAGGCACTCGACCAGACGGCGCAGCACGAGATCGCGGTTGGTCTCGAGGACCATGTCGATGAAGTCGACGACGATGATGCCGCCGATGTCGCGCAGCCGCAGCTGGCGCACGATCTCCTCAGCCGCCTCCAGGTTGTTCTTGGTGACGGTCTCCTCGAGGTTGCCCCCGGAGCCGACGAACTTGCCCGTGTTGACGTCGACGACCGTCATCGCCTCGGTGCGATCGATCACGAGCGAGCCCCCCGAGGGCAGCCACACCTTGCGGTCCAGCGCCTTCTCGATCTGCTCGGTGACCCGGAGGTCGTCGAACGGATCCCCGTCGCTCTCGTAGCGCTCCACCCGCTCGAGCAGGTCGGGGGCGACGCCCGCGAGGTAGCTCTCGATGGTGTGCTGCGCGTCCTCGCCCTGGATCAGCATCCGGGTGAAGTCCTCGTTGAACACGTCGCGGACGATCTTCACCAGGAGATCGGGCTCGGAGTGCAGCATCGCCGGCGCCTGCCCGGTCTTGATCTGCTGGCTGATGTGCTCCCACTGGGCCGTGAGCCGCTGCACGTCGATCGTCAGCTGGTCCTCTGTCGCGCCCTCCGCCGCCGTGCGGACGATCACGCCCGACGACTCCGGCAGCACCTCCTTGAGGATGCGCTTGAGACGCGCGCGCTCCGTGTCGGGGAGCTTCCGCGAGATGCCGTTCATCGACCCTCCCGGCACATACACGAGGTAGCGCCCCGGAAGCGAGATCTGGCTCGTGAGACGCGCGCCCTTGTGCCCGACCGGATCCTTGGTGACCTGCACGAGAACCCGGTCGCCGCTCTTGAGCGCCAGCTCGATGCGACGGGGCTGGTTGCCGGTCTCGACGGCATCCCAGTCGACCTCGCCCGAGTACAGCACCGCATTGCGTCCGCGACCGATGTCGACGAACGCCGCCTCCATACTGGGCAGGACGTTCTGCACGCGGCCGAGGTAGACGTTGCCGATGAGCGATGCGTCCTGATTGCGGGCGACGTAGTGCTCGACGAGGACGTTGTCCTCGAGCACGGCGATCTGGATGCGTCCGTTCTTCGAGCGGACGATCATCACGCGGTCGACCGCCTCGCGACGGGCGAGGAACTCCGCCTCGGTCACCACCGGTCGACGACGTCCGGCGTCACGACCGTCACGACGACGCTGTTTCTTCGCCTCGAGGCGGGTGGACCCCTTGATGCGCTGCGGCTCGGTGATGACCTCGACCGCGCGCTGGCGCGACGGGCGTGCCGGCTCCGGTGCGTCCGTGTCCTCCGAGCGCTCCGCTCCCCCGCGACGACGTCCCCGGCGCCGGGCATTGCCCGAGGCCGGTGCGTCGTCCTCGTCCGCGGGTTCCGGCAACGCCGGAAGCGGCACGAAGGGCGGCGCATAGAAGTGCAGGGCGGTCGAGACGGCCGACACGAACGTCTCCGGCAGCAGCCCCAGTGCGACGGCGGTCACCGGTCCGTCCCCAGACTCGGACGGGGCCTCGGCCTCGGGCTGAGCTTCGGGCTCGGCGGCCTCAGGCTCGGGTACGGCCACGGCGAGTGCCGCCGGCTCCGTCGGCGACACCGGGTCGGTCACGGCGTCGGCGGCGAGCGGCGGCGCGGCGTCCGCATCCGCCTCGACGGGCTCCCCGACCTCCCCCGCGCCGGCCGCAGCCTCATCGGGAACCGCGGAAGCGGGCTCGCCGGAGGATCCTGAGATCTCGGCCGGCGCGTCCGCGTCCGGCGAGGCCGGCTCGGACTCCGTCGGCGCGTCGTTCGACGCGGAGACGTCCGCGGACGGCGTCTCGGGCGTCAGCGCGTCGCCCAGGTCGTCGCGATTGCTCTGCTGATCTGCATCGTCCGCCATCACCGGCATACTCCCCACCGGACGACACCGCGCGTCGCCCGGCGAAATCTCGTGTGGCGCCGCACCTGCGGTGCCACGAACTCACTCGGTCTGCAGCCGGCCCTCGGCTCGGGCTGCGGGGCGTTCATCGCCCGAAGTCTGCGTCGATGCCCGCGTGGCGCGGCCGCGCGGTGCATCAGGAGTCATTATCGCACCTCGCGGACGATTCCGTGCGATCCGGTGTCACCGATGCGTGTCTCCCGGCGAACGGACGGGTCGCGGACATCGCCGAGTGCCATAATCCCTGCATGTCCCACGCGCCGGTCCCCGCGCGCCCCACGGTCCTCGCGGTCTGGCTCGTCGTCGCCGGCTCGATCGGATGGTGGGCCGCATTCTCGCTCACGATGGAGCGTTTCTATCTGCTGCTGGACCCGACGGCGACCGCGTCGTGCGACTTCAGCGTGCTCGTCCAGTGCACCGCGAATCTCGAGTCGGCTCAGGGCAGCGTGTTCGGCTTCCCGAATCCGATCCTCGGCCTCACCGGATGGGTGGCGCCGATCGTCGTCGGCGTGGCGATCCTGGCCGGAGCGCGGTTCGCCCGCTGGTTCTGGTGGCTGTTCTGGGCCGGCTTGGCGTTCGCCTTCGGCTTCGTCTGCTGGCTGATCGGTCAGAGCATCTTCGTGCTGAGCACGCTGTGCCCCTGGTGCATGGTCACCTGGGTCGTCACCATCCCGACCTTCTACGCCGTCAGCGTGCACCTGCTCCGCACGGGGCTCGTCCCGGCCGGCCCGCGCGTCCAGCGGGCGGCCGGTGCGCTCATGGCCTGGGTGCCGCTCGTCGCCATCCTCAGCTTCGCGGTCGTCGCCGTGATCGCCGAGGTTCGTCTCGACGTCCTCGCCTCGCTCTTCTGACGCCACCTCGGCCGTCGCTCCAGCCACGGAGCGGCAGAGCGACGACTACCTCTGCCCCGCGGACTCAGGCGCAGCGCGATTCGGGCTCAGGCGAACCAGATGCCGAGCTCGCGTGCGGCGGACTCGGGGCTGTCGCTGCCGTGCACCAGGTTCTGCTGGACCTTCAGGCCCCAGTCGCGACCGAAGTCGCCGCGGATCGTGCCGGGAGCCGCGGTCGTGGGCTCGGTGGTCCCCGCGAGCGAGCGGAACCCCTCGATGACACGGTTGCCCGCGAGGCGGATCGCCACCGACGGACCCGACAGCATGAACTCCAGGAGCGGCTCGTAGAACGGCTTGCCCTCGTGCTCGGCGTAGTGCTGCTCGAGTCGACCGCGGTCGGGCTCGACGAGCCGGATGTCGACGAGGGCATACCCCTTCGCCTCGATCCGGGCGAGGATGGCGCCGGTCAGGCCGCGCGCGACGCCGTCGGGCTTGACGAGGACGAGGGTTTCTTCGGTGGCCATGGTGGGATCAGTCTCCGTTCGAGAGGGTTTCCTGAGCGGCCAGTCGCGCATTGCGTCGATCGAGCGCCGCCCCCTTGATCGTCGCATACGCCCACATCCCCCCGAAAATGAGCGCGACGATGAGGATCGCCGGCACGAGGAACGCGGCGAGGGCGAGGACGACCTGCATGACCCAGCCGACGACGATGCCCCACCGCCACCGCACGACACCGCTCGCCAGCACCATGAGCAACGCGAACACCGCGCCGGCGACGATGCCCCACCACGGGGCGAGCCCGAACGGCAGCGCGTTCAGCCCGTAGACGACGAGCCCCGCCAGAAAGACGATGACGGACTCGAAGACCAGCACGATCTGCGCCAGCGACTCCTGCGCTCCGCGACGGCGGCGCACCCGCGCCTCGGCCGCGCTCACTCCGACCACCCGTCCTTCCAGGACTCCGCCGCGGCCAGCGCGATCGCCTCACCCGCGAGCACGACCGATCCCGCCACGACGACGGCACGGCGCTCGGATGCCGCTGCCCATTCCCGGGCCGCCTCCGCCGCCGACGGCAGGTCGTCGTGCACCGTCACGCGCAGCCCCGCCTCTTCGGCGAGGTCTGCGATCGCATCGGCGTCGTTAGCACGCTCGGAGTCCGGCGCGGTCGCGAACACGTGGGTCGCGATCGGCTGCAGCTGCGCGACGATGCCGCGCGCGTCCTTGTCGCCGAGCACGCCGAGCACGACGCCCCACTCGTCGAAGTCGAAGGAGCTGCGAAGGGCCTCCACGAGGGCGACGGTGCCGTGCGGGTTGTGTGCGGCGTCCACGATCACGGTCGGATGCGCGCCCACCAGCTGCAGCCGGCCGGGCGAGGTCGTCTGCGCGAACGCGTCAGTGAGCACGTCGCCGACGAGCGCCTGCGACGCACCGCCGATGAGCGACTCGACGGCGGCGACCGCGAGCGCCGCGTTGCGCCCCTGGTGCACGCCATACAGCGGCAGGTAGAGCTCCGCGTACTCCCCCGCGAGCCCCTGGATGTCCACGAGCTGCCCCCCGACGGCGAGGCGCGCGGCGGTGAGGCCGAAGTCCTCACCCTCGAACGCGATCGTCGCCCCCACGCGTTCGGCCCGCGCACGCAGCACCGCCTCGGCCTCGGGGGTCTGCGCGGCCGAGACGACCGCCGCATCCGGCTTGATGATCCCTGCCTTGACCGTCGCGATCTCGGCGATGGTGCCGCCGAGGCGGTCGGCGTGGTCGAGGCCGATGGGCGCGATCACGGCCACGTCGCCGTCGACGGTGTTCGTGGAGTCCCAGGAGCCGCCCATGCCGACCTCGACGACCGCCACGTCGACCGGTGCGTCCGCGAACGCGACGAACGCGAGCACGGTGAGGAGCTCGAAAAAGGTCAGCGGGGCGTCTCCCGCCGCGACGAGCTCGGCGTCGACGAGGTCGACGAACGGCTCGATCTCGTCCCAGGCGTCGGCCACCGCGTCGTCGGCGATAGGCTCGCCGTCGATCGTTATCCGTTCGGTGAACCGCTCGAGATGGGGACTCGTGAAGAGCCCGGTCCGCAGGCCGTACGAGCGCAGCAGGCTCTCGACGATGCGGCTCGTCGACGTCTTGCCGTTCGTGCCCGTGACGTGCACGACGCGGTAGGTGCGCTGTGGGTCGGCGAGCAGCTCCAGCACGCGGCGGGTGCGCTCCACCCGCGGCTGCACCCACTGCTCGCCCTGGCGTGTCAGCAGCGCGGCGTACACCGCGTCGGCTCTCTCCCGAGCGCTCATTTCGAATCTCCCGTTCGCGCCACCGACACCGTGAAGGCGCCTCGGTTGACATACGTGCCCGCCTCGACGACCGCCTCGTACTCGGTCGCATGGGCGCCGAGCCCAGCGGACGACTCCAGAAGGGTCGCGCCGCGCACGCCCACGACATAGGCCACGGAGAGCGTCTCGCCGGCGACGTCGGCCGCGTCGAAGCCGGCGATCAGCGCTTCGCCGTCCGCCGCGTCGTCGAACAGCAGCTGCAGATGGATGCGGTCGCTGACGTCGAAGCCGGCGGCCTTTCGGGTGTCCTGCACCGCGCGGATGACGTCGCGCGCGAGTCCCTCCGCCTCGAGCTCGGGCGTGGTGCGCGTGTCGAGCAGCACGAAGCCGCCGCCCACGAGCACCGCCAGGGCCTCGCCCTCGGGCCGGCCGCTCGTCTCGAGCGCGAGCTCGTACTCGGGCGCCTCGAGGACGATCCCGCCGGCGATGACACGGCCGTCGGTCTCGGCCCAGTCGCCGGCCTTCGCCGCCTTGATGACCTGCTGCACCTGCTTGCCGAGGCGCGGTCCCGCGGCCCGCGCGTTGACCGTCAGCCGGTGGGTGATCCCGTACTCCGCGGCCGTGTCGGCGCGGAGGTCGACCAGCTCGACCGCCTTCACGTTCAGCTCCTCCCGGAGGACGCCGTCGAACTGCGCGAGAGCACCCGCATCCGGCACCACGACCGTCAGCAGCGGCAGCGGCAGACGCACACGCCTGCCCTCGCGCTTGCGCAGCGCGTTCGCGACCGACGACACCTCGCGCACGGCGTCCATCGCCGCACGGATGTCGGTCGCATCCGGGAAGGCGGCCGCATCCGGCCAGTCCTCGAGGTGCACGCTGCGTCCCCCGGTCAGCCCCTGCCACACCCGCTCCGCCACGAGGGGGATGAGGGGCGCGGCGACGCGCGTCAGCGTCTCCAGCACCGTGTAGAGGGTGTCGAATGCCTCGGTGCTGCACGGGTCGTCCGAGACTCCCTGCCAGAACCGGTCGCGCGACCGGCGGATGTACCAGTTGGTCAGCACCTCGGCGAAGTCGCGCAGCCGCGCGGCCGCGGTCGTCGAGTCGAGGGCCTCCAGGTCGGCGGCGACCTCGCGCACGAGCTCGCCGGTGAGCGTCAGGATGTAGCGGTCGAGCACATCCGTGGAGTCGGTGCGCCAGCGCGCCTCGTACCCGCCGGACGCGTCGTCCCGCTGCGCTCGCTCGGCGACCGGCAGCGCCGCGTTCGCGTACGTGGCGAAGAAGTACCAGGTGTTCCACAGCGGCAGCAGGAACTCGCGCACCCCCGCCCGGATGCCCTCCTCGGTGACCACGAGGTTGCCCCCGCGCAGCACCGAGCTCGACATCAGGAACCAGCGCATGGCGTCGGAGCCGTCCCGGTCGAACACCTCGCTCACGTCCGGGTAGTTGCGCAGCGACTTCGACATCTTCTGGCCGTCGCTGCCGAGCACGATGCCGTGGCACGAGACGCCCGTGAAGGCCGGGCGGTCGAACAGTGCGCCCGAGAGCACGTGCATGACGTAGAACCAGCCGCGGGTCTGACCGATGTACTCGACGATGAAGTCGGCGGGAGCGTGCGTGTCGAACCACTCACGGTTCTCGAACGGGTAGTGCACCTGCGCGTACGGCATCGAGCCGGAGTCGAACCAGACGTCGAAGACATCCTCGATCCGGCGCATGGTCGACGCCCCCGTCGGGTCGTCCGGGTTGGGGCGCGTGAGGTCGTCGATGAACGGGCGATGCAGGTCGACGTCGCCCTCGGGATCGCGCGGGAGACGCCCGAAGTCCCGCTCGAGGTCCTCCAGCGAGCCGTACACGTCGGTCCTCGGGTACGCCGGGTCATCGCTCTTCCACACCGGTATCGGCGAGCCCCAGTACCGGTTGCGGCTGATCGACCAGTCGCGTGCGCCCTCGACCCACTTGCCGAACTGGCCGTGCTTGACGTTCTCTGGCGCCCAGGTGATCTGCTCGTTGAGGTCGATCAGGCGGTCCTTGACGTCGGTGACCCGCACGAACCAGCTGGAGACGGCCTTGTAGATGAGCGGGTTCCGGCAGCGCCAGCAGTGCGGGTACGAGTGCTCGTAGCTCGCCTCGCGCAGCAGCCGCCCGGCCTGGCGCAGCAGCCGGATGAGCGGGCGGTTGGCGTCGAGCCACAGCTCCCCCGCGACGTCCGTCACCTGCGGCAGGAAACGGCCGCCGTCGTCGACGCTCACGATCGTGGGCAGGCCCGCGGCGTCCGCGATCCGCTTGTCGTCCTCGCCGTAGGCGGGCGCCTGGTGCACGATGCCGGTGCCGTCGGTGGTCGTGACGTAGTCGTCGACGAGGATGTGCCACGCGTCCTGCGTGCCCCATGCCTCGGCGTCCGCGTAGTAGTCGAAGAGCCGGTCGTAGGCGACGCCGCCGAGCTCGGCTCCGGTGATCGTCTGCTGCACGGCCTCGCTCGCCGCATCCGCCGACTCGTAGCCGAGATCCTTCGCGTAGCCGCCCAGCAGGTCCTCGGCGATCAGGTAGCGGTGCGCCGCAGCCTCGAGCCGGTCGTCGGACCCGCCGTCCGGGGCATGGTGCACGTCGGCGGCACCCGCCGGACCCGCGGGGAGCACGACGTACCGGATGCCGGGACCGACCGCGAGCGCGAGGTTCGTGGGCAGCGTCCACGGCGTCGTCGTCCAGGCCAGGGCCCGTACGCCGGTCAGCCCCAGCGCCTCGGCCTTCGCGCCGACGAGCGGGAATGTGACCGTGACCGACGGGTCCTGCCGCATCTTGTAGACGTCGTCGTCCATGCGCAGCTCATGGCTCGACAGCGGCGTCTCGTCACGCCAGCAGTACGGCAGCACGCGGTAGCCCTCGTAGGCGAGGCCCTTGTCCCAGAGCGTCTTGAACGCCCACAGCACGGACTCCATGTAGCCGGTGTCGAGCGTCTTGTAGCCCCGCTCGAAGTCGACCCAGCGCGCCTGACGGGTGACGTAGTCCTCCCACTCGTGCGTGTACTCGAGCACCGAGGCGCGCGCCTTGGCGTTGAACGTCGCGACGCCCATGCGCTCGATCTCGTCCTTCTCCGTGATCCCGAGCTGCTTCATCGCCTCGAGCTCGGCGGGCAGGCCGTGGGTGTCCCAGCCGAAGACACGGTCGACCTTCTTGCCGCGCATCGTCTGGAAGCGCGGGAAGAGGTCCTTCGCGTAGCCGGTGAGCAGATGCCCGTAGTGCGGCAGCCCGTTCGCGAACGGCGGGCCGTCGTAGAAGACCCACTCCTCGGCGCCCTCGCGCTGCGCGATCGACGCACGGAAGGTGTCGTCATCCCGCCAGAAGTCGAGCACCTCCCGCTCGATGTCGGGGAACCGGGGGCTCGGGGTGACCGGGGCCACAATCCCGGGCGGTGCAACGCTACCGTCGGGAGACGGCGCGGTGGCGCCGGCAGCGCCGAACGAGCTGCCGGCGGCGGAGGTTCGGGGGTAGGTCATCGTCATCTCGCAGGGAAGTCGAACGCGGTCTGCCGGGACGATCTCACCGAGACCGCGGTACCACCCTGCGTTGCCGGGCATCCGGTGGATGCGACGACCTCTCTCACTGCGGCGATGACGGGCCTGCCCCGCTCGGTTCTAATGGGCGCGAACGCCGTTCTTCCGAGTGCTCCCCGGTGATGGCCGGATCGATACGTGTACCGCGATCCTACCGCGCCGACGAGGCGGGGCGCGCGCGGCGGGCGGAACCTGCCGGAGGGAGGCCATCTGCCGGAGAAAGGCCGATCCCAATGTTCCGGCGAGACGAGTGGCATCGTGGATACGCGGTCGAGGCCGCATCCGCCTGCGTCGACGGGGCTTTCGACGAGCTCCCGGTCGAGAGGGGAATCGGCGACCGGCGGACGCCCGCGCAGATCAGTCGCGCGGCGTCAGCAGACCGAGCCGGTCGAATGCGTTCCAGACGCCGTCGTCGAGCACGTCGGTCGTGACCCGGTCGGCGAGAGCACGGATCTCGGGATCGGCGTTGCCCATCGCGACGCTCACCCCGCAGACCTGGAACATCTCGACGTCGTTCCAGCTGTCGCCGATGCCGATCGCGTCGGACGCATCCATGCCGAGGTGATCCAGCACGACCGCGATCGCGGACCCCTTCGTCACCCCGGCCGCGCCGATCTCGCCGTTCGAGCCGCCCTGCTGCGGCATGCTGCCCGGGATCACGTCGAACGCGTCGCCGAGATCTGCGCGCAGGCGCTCGATCGTGTCATCGGCGGTGCTCACGAAGACGGCACGGGCGATCGTCGCGAGATCGGCGTCGGCCACGTCGAGCAGGTCGCGCGGCGGCGCGGTGGTCTCGTCCTCGCTGCCGCCGTCGCGGTCCCGGGCACGGCGCTCCTCCCGGAAGCCCACGATGAAGCGGCGCATCTCCGCATTCGCGAAGACCTCGGCGTTGGACTGCAGGAAGTAGAGGATCCTGTGGGCGCTGAAGTACTCGACGAGCCTGCGGGTGCGGTGCTCCCCCATCGGTCGGGCCAGCACGGTCTCGGAGCGCACCGTCGCGTAGGCTCCGGCGCTCGTCACCGCGCCGTCGAAGCCGATCTCGCGCACGCTCGGCGCGATGTCGCCGGCGGAACGGCCCGTGCTCAGATAGACGAGGTGTCCCACCTGTCGTGCACGGCGGATCGCGGCAATCGTGGAGTCCGCGATCCGGGCTCCTTCATGGGTGATGGTCCCGTCGATGTCGAGAAAGGCGATGCGGCGCCGCGATGAGGTCACGGTGTCCATTCTCGCTGCCCGAGTAGACTCGGGACAGCACTCACACACTCAGGCACGCTCACACAGTGCCGCACATATCGAGGAGATCCCGCATGGCCATTCCCGACAAGCCCGCCCTCGAAGGCCTCGAAGCGAAGTGGGACAGCACCTGGGCGGAGCGCGGAACATACCTCTTCGACCGGGATGCGGCGGGAGCGTCCGGTCGCGCGGGCGTCTACTCGATCGACACTCCCCCGCCCACCGCCTCGGGCTCGCTGCACATCGGTCACGTCTTCTCGTTCACGCACACCGATCTGAAGGCCCGCTTCGAGCGGATGCGGGGCAAGACCGTCTTCTACCCGATGGGCTGGGACGACAACGGCCTGCCGACCGAACGCCGCGTGCAGAACTACTACGGTGTGCGCTGCGACCCGTCGCTGCCGTACGAGCCCGACTTCACGCCGCCGTTCGAGGGCGGCGACAACAAGTCGAGCCGCGCGGCCGACCAGATCCCCATCAGCCGCCGCAACTTCATCGAGCTGTGCGAGAAGCTGACGATCGAGGACGAGAAGCAGTTCGAGGAGCTCTTCCGCAAGCTCGGACTCAGCGTCGACTGGACGCAGACGTACCGCACGATCTCCGAGGACACCATCCGGGTGAGCCAGCTCGCGTTCCTGCGTAACCTCGAGCGCGGCGAGGCCTACCAGGCTCTCGCACCGACCCTGTGGGACATCGACTTCCGCTCCGCCATCGCCCAGGCCGAGCTCGAGGACCGCGACCAGCCGAGCGCCTACCACCGGCTCGCGTTCCACAAGAGCGACGGGAGCGGCGACGTGCACATCGAGACCACGCGTCCTGAGTTGCTCGCCGCGTGCGTCGCCCTCGTCGCGCACCCCGAGGACGAGCGCTACCGACCGCTGTTCGGCTCGACGGTGCGCACGCCGCTGTTCGACGTGGAGGTGCCGATCCTCGCGCACCCGCTCGCGCAGCCCCACAAGGGCTCCGGCATCGCCATGATCTGTACGTTCGGCGACGTCACCGACATCGTCTGGTGGCGTGAGCTCGACCTGCCGAACCGCACGATCATCGGCCAGGACGGACGGATCGTCGCCGCGGCGCCCGACGTCATCGTGTCGGATGCGGCACGCACCGCCTATGCGGAGCTCGCCGGCAAGACGGTCTTCAGCGCGAAGAAGCGCGTGGTGGAGCTGCTGCAGGAGACCGGCGAGCTGATCGAGGTGTCGAAGCCGTTCACCCACGCGGTGAAGTTCTTCGAGAAGGGCGACCGTCCGCTCGAGATCGTCTCTACCCGTCAGTGGTATCTGCGAAACGGCGCCCGCGACGCGGCGCTGCGCGACAAGCTCATCGCACTCGGCCAGGAGATCGACTGGCACCCGGACTTCATGCGCGTGCGCTTCGAGAACTGGACCAACGGCCTCACCGGCGACTGGCTCGTGTCGCGGCAGCGGTTCTTCGGCGTGCCGATCCCGGTCTGGTACACGCTCGACGAGAACGGCGACCGCGACTACGGCCGGGTGCTCGTGCCCGATCTCGGTCAGCTGCCGGTCGACCCGACCACCGACGTGCCCCCCGGGTATGACGAGGACCAGCGCGGCGTGCCCGGCGGCTTCGACGCGGAGCGCGACATCTTCGACACCTGGGCGACCTCCTCGCTCACCCCGCAGCTGGCCGGCGGCTGGCAGCGCGACGACGAGCTGTGGGACCTCGTGGCTCCCTTCGACCTGCGTCCCCAGGGGCAGGACATCATCCGCACCTGGCTGTTCTCGACCCTCCTGCGCAGCGCCCTCGAGGACGACCGGACGCCGTGGACGGATGCGGCCATCTCCGGCTTCATCGTCGACCCCGACCGCAAGAAGATGTCGAAGTCGAAGGGCAACGTCGTGACCCCGGCGGCGATCCTCGACCAGCACGGCTCGGATGCGGTGCGCTACTGGGCGGCCTCCAGCCGCCTCGGCACGGATGCCGCGTTCGATCCGCAGAACCCGACGCAGATCAAGATCGGACGCCGCCTCGCGATCAAGGTGCTGAACGCCGCGAAGTTCGTGCTGTCGTTCCCGGTGCCCGAGGGCGCCACGATCACGCACGCGCTCGACGCCTCGATGCTGGCGACCCTCGACGGCGTCGTGCGCGACGCGACCAGGGCGTTCGATCAGTACGACCACGCGCGGGCGCTCGAGATCGTGGAGGCGTTCTTCTGGACGTTCTGCGACGACTACCTCGAGCTCGTCAAGGAGCGCGCGTACGATCAGGCCGACAGCGGCCAGGCGTCGGCGGCACTGGCCCTGCGCATCGCGCTCGAGACTCTTCTGCGTCTGTTCGCGCCGGTGATCGCCTTCGCGACCGAAGAGGCCTGGTCGTGGTTCCATGAGGACTCGATCCACACCGCGGCGTGGCCCGAGCCCCTCGGCATCGAGGGCGACCCGGTCGTGCTCACAGCGGTGAGCGAGGCGCTGATCGGCATCCGTCGCGCCAAGACCGAGGCGAAGGTCTCGCAGAAGACGGCCGTCGCCCGGCTCGTGCTGGGTGCCCCCGCCGGGCTCGCCGACGCGCTCGCCTCGGCAGACGGCGACCTCAAGGCCGTGGGCCGGGTCGCGGAGCTCTCGTTCATCGAGGCGGACACGGTCGCCGTGCTCGGCATCGACTTCGCCCCTCAGGAGGCCTGACATGCAGCTCGGAACCCGCTGGACCGCCCGTTCCACCCCGCCTGCCGCCGTGCCGGCCGAGCTGCGCGCCGGCATCTCCGGCGTCGAGGAGGCACTGCCGGCGGATCAGCTCGGCCAGCCCACTCCCCGGTGGACCCTCACCTGGCTCGAGGGCCGGCCGATCGCGGAGCTCGACACGGGGGTCATCGTGTCGCTGAACCACGACGGCGCGGCGATCGTGCGCCACGATCCGGACGACGAGTTCGGCTGACCGCGACGAGATTCACGTGCAAGGGTCAGCCGGTGCCCGTCTCGCGCATCCAGCGGTGCGGCGCCCGCGCCTCGGCCGGCGACAGACCGTCGGTGTCCCGCAGCGGCACCCGCGTCAGCCACGGCCGGCGAATCAGCATCCTTTCATAGGGCGCCTACGCTGGGATGATGACGGACGCCGACAATCCCCTGCTGGACGGGCGGGGATCGCTGCCCTACGACCTGCCCGACTACCGTCGGATCCGGTCCGAGCACTACCTGCCCGCCTTCGAGCGCGCGTTCGCCGCACATCGCGCCGAGATCGAGACGATCACGACGGATGCGGACGCGCCGACGTTCGAGAACACCCTTGACGCGATCGAGCGCAGCGGAGAGCTGCTCGACCGTGTCTCCCGCACGTTCTACACGGTGTCGTCGGCCGATGCGACGCCCGAGATCCAGGAGATCGAAGAGACGCTCGCGCCGCTGATGTCGGCGCACCACGACGCGGTTCAGCTCGACAGCCGCCTGTTCGCACGGGTCGCCGAGGTGCACGGACAGCTCGACGCGCTCGGACTCGAGCCGGAGCGGCGCTACCTCGTCGAACGTCACTTCCGGGAGATGTCGCACGCCGGCGCCGGGCTCGACGACGAGCAGAAGGCGCGCCTGACCGATCTCAACCGGCGACTGTCGACGCTCACGACGACATTCGAGAAGAATCTCCTCGCCGACACGAACGATCTCGCGGTCGTCTTCGACGACCCATCGGAGCTCGACGGGCTCACCGACGGCGAGCTCTCCGCCACGGCGCAGGCGGCGCACGACCGAGGTGTCGAGGGCGGGCATCTGGTCACGCTGACGCTGTTCACCGGACACCCCTATCTGTCGTCCCTCACGAACAGGTCGAGTCGGGAGCGGATCCTCACCGCCTCGAGGTCGCGCGCATCGCGGGGAGACGCGCACGACAACCGCGCCGTCCTCCGCGAGATCGTCCGGCTCCGCGCCGAACGCGCGGCGCTTCTCGGCTACGGCTCGCACGCCGCGTACGTGACGGCGGATCAGACCGCCGGATCGCCCGAGGCAGTACGCGAACTGCTCCACCGGCTGGCGGTGCCCGCGGCACGAAACGCCGGGCATGAACGCGCCGCGCTGCAGCGGATCATCGACGCCGAGCCGGAGCCCTTCCCGCTGGCCGCCCACGACTGGGCGTTCTACACCGAGAAGGTGCGTGCTGCGGAGTACGACCTCGACCGCGCCGCACTGCGTCCGTGGTTCGAGGCCGAGCGCGTGCTGCAGGACGGCGTCTTCCGGGCGGCCACCGAGCTCTACGGCGTCACGTTCACCGAACGGCACGATCTGACGGCCTACCACCCGGACGCACGGATCTTCGAGGTGTTCGAGGCCGACGGCTCGGCGCTCGGGCTCTACATCCTGGACCTCTACACGCGCGACACGAAACGCGGCGGCGCGTGGATGAACTCGATCGTCTCCCAGTCGCGCGTTCGCGGGACCGCGCCCGTCGTCGTGAACAACCTCAATGTCTCCCGGCCGGGGGCGGGTCTGCCGACCCTCCTGACCCTCGACGAGGTCACGACTCTCTTCCACGAGTTCGGACACGCACTGCACGGATTGTTCGCCACCGTCACCTACCCGCACTTCGCCGGCACCGCGGTGTTCCGCGATTTCGTCGAGTTCCCGAGCCAGGTCAACGAGATGTGGATCACCTGGCCCGAGATCCTCACGCGCTACGCGCGCCACGTCGACACCGACGAGCCGCTGCCGGCCGACGTGGTCGCGAAGCTCGCCGCATCCGAGAGCTTCAATCAGGGGTTCGAGACCAGCGAGTATCTCGCGGCGTCCTGGCTCGACCAGGCGTGGCACGCGCTCGGTGCGGATGCGGCTGCTGCCGACATCGACGTCGCGGCCTTCGAGGCGGCAGCTCTGGCCGACATCGGTCTCGACGACCCGGTCATGCCGACACGATACTCGTCGACGTACTTCGCGCACGTCTTCTCCGGCGGCTACAGCGCGGCCTACTACTCGTACATCTGGAGCGAGGTGCTGGACGCCGACGCCGTGGAGTGGTTCCGGGAGAAC
Source organism: Microbacterium sp. 18062 (assembly GCF_902706225.1). GTDB lineage: Bacteria > Actinomycetota > Actinomycetes > Actinomycetales > Microbacteriaceae > Microbacterium. The sequence goes on along the minus strand of NZ_CACSKB010000010.1, from coordinate 41,235 downwards.
GGCGGGCTCACCAGGGAGAACGGCGAGCGGTTCCGTCAGCGGCTGCTCGGGGCCGGCGGGTCCAAGGACCCGCTCGAAGCGTACCGCGACTTCCGCGGCCGGGATGCCGACGTCACGCCGCTCTTGCACCGTCGCGGCCTCGAGACCTGACCGGCGCGTCACGCGGAAGGGCGCGCGCACGTCATCATGCGAGAAGCGGGCGCACCTCGTAGCGTAGACGGGCGAACTGACCGACGGCCTTCGCCTCGGTGAGCACGAGGCGATCCGACTCGATGCGGCGAGGCAGCAGCGGCGCGCCACCGGTCAGAGCCACAGGCGCGATAGAGATGGCGAGTTCGTCGAGCGCACCCGCATCCAGGAACTGACCGGCCAGGTCTCCGCCGCCGACCACCCAGATGTCGCCCGTGCCGGCCGCTTCGCGGATGCGCGGCAGGACGGCGGCGACATCGCCGGAGACGAAACGCACGTCGGCGCCCGTGGGCACCGGCAACCGGCGGGAGGTGAACACGAAGACCGGCCGGTCGCCGTAGAACACACGCCACTTCTCGGGATGTACGAGGAGATCGGATTCGTCCAGCAGCCACTCATACGTCGTCGAGCCCTCGACCAGTACCGTGGCCGATGGAGGCAGCAGCTCGGCATCGGGGCTCTCACCGCCCGGTACGGCGAAGAGCCAGGTCAGGGAGTTGTTCTCGTCGGCGATCCAGCCGTTGATCGAGGTCGCAGTGTCGAAGACGATCCGGGTCATGGCACGAGGCTAGAGCAAGGCTCCGACACGCCCGCTCGACACATGTCGCGACGTCCGCGGACGCACCGCCGCCGCACGAGCCAGACCGCGCGGCCGTGGTCGCGACCCATCAGCAGCGCGGCTCAGCGCCAGTCGAGCATCTCGCGCACGACCGCCTGCGATGCCGGTGATCCGTCGTTCTTGATGCTCCGAATGGTCTCGCGGGAGACGAGCACGTCGGTTCGGGCGAACTCCTCGTCGAGCGCCGCCAATGCTTGTCGCATCAACGGGTTCGTGTCCTTCTGGTCCGATCCGCCGATCGTCGATACGTGCGGATAGATCACCCGTTCCGTGCCGTCGCTCGTCGTGCGTGCGTGCGCACGCCACGATGAGCGTGGGCGTCGCGCCGCGCCAGAAGCGCCGGAGGAACTCGAGACCCGTGCCGTCTGCCAGATACTCGACGATGCCGCGCTTCCACGAGCGTCGGACCTCACCCAGGCGCAGGTCCTGCGCGAGCCATTCGGACCTGGCATCCCGCAGTTTCCGCGGGAACGTGTCGTCACCGGCTGCGAATCCGGCGGATCGAAGGTGCCCAACGGCCGTCCGTAGCGCAGCCGTGGGATGGAGGCGCACGAACAAGCGCACGCTTCCAGGTGTGAAACCGTTCCACCGTACGAGGACGATACGCATGTCGGCGCCGTCGCCTCGGGAGGTCATCCTTCTCCGTCCGGACGAGGTGTCTTCTCCCCGTGCTGTCATGGGCTCAGATGCTCCACGCTCTGCCGACGGCATCGTCCGCGTCACGATAGGCCGTCGATGCGGTGCGCGTGACTTCCGCCGCCACGTGCGCGATGCTGGGCGAAGTCGACGTCTATCGTCTCCCCGTTCGTCCGATTCAGCGCTGTCGCTGTGTGGGCTCAGACGCGAAGGTCAGGCGGACTTGCGCTTCTGCCGGAGCACCAGCGTGGGCGCCGCGCCGTCTTCGACGGCGGCACGGGTCACGACCACCTTCGCGACGTCCTCGCTCGAGGGGATCTCGAACATGATCGGCCCCAGGACGTCCTCGAGGATCGCACGGAGACCGCGCGCACCGGTCTTGCGCGACACGGCGAGCTCGGCGATGGCCTCGAGAGCATCGCGCTCGAAGTCGAGCTCGACGTCATCGAGCTCGAACATGCGCTGATACTGCTTGACGAGCGCGTTCTTCGGCTCGGTGAGGATCTCCATGAGCGCCTCGCGGTCGAGCGGCGACACGGCCGCGATGACGGGGAGCCGTCCGATGAACTCGGGGATGAGGCCGAACTTGTGCAGGTCTTCGGGGAGCACCTCGCCGAAGAGGTCGGGGCCTTCGTCCTTGCGCTGCAGCGGTGCGCCGAACCCGACGCCGTGCTTGCCGACGCGGGCGGAGATGATCTCCTCCAGCCCGGCGAACGCGCCCGCGACGATGAACAGCACGTTCGTCGTGTCGATCTGGATGAACTCCTGATGCGGGTGCTTGCGGCCGCCCTGGGGCGGCACCGATGCGACGGTGCCCTCGAGGATCTTCAGCAGCGCCTGCTGCACGCCCTCGCCCGAGACGTCACGGGTGATCGAGGGGTTCTCGGCCTTGCGGGCGATCTTGTCGACCTCGTCGATATAGATGATGCCGGTCTCGGCGCGCTTCGTGTCGAAGTCGGCGGCCTGAAGGAGCTTCAGGAGGATGTTCTCCACGTCCTCACCGACGTACCCGGCCTCGGTCAGCGCCGTGGCATCGGCGACGGCGAACGGCACGTTCAGTCGCTTCGCGAGCGTCTGTGCCAGGTAGGTCTTGCCGCATCCGGTCGGACCGAGCATCAGGATGTTGCTCTTCGCGATCTCGATCTCATCGGCGCGCTGCTCGGCGGAGATGATCGTCGACTGCGCCCGGACGCGCTTGTAGTGGTTGTACACCGCGACGGACAGGGCACGCTTGGCCTGCTCCTGACCGACGACGTAGTCCTCGAGGAATGCGAAGATCTCGCGCGGCTTCGGGAGGTCGAACTCAGCGACCTCGCCGGAGGTCTGCTCCGCCATGCGCTCTTCGATGATCTCGTTGCACAGCTCGACGCACTCGTCGCAGATGTAGACCCCCGGGCCCGCGATGAGCTGCTGCACCTGCTTCTGGCTCTTTCCACAGAAAGAGCATTTGAACAGGTCGGCGCTCTCACCGATGCGTGCCATGATGCCTCTCTTCCCCCGGATGCGTCCGCTCTCCCCCGAGCCTAACCTCTGCCTCCGACAACGGGGTGCATTGGGCCGCACGTCGTGGGCCTCGCGGGGTCCCCTGCTCTTCGCCGGAGCACGACGACGCCCCGGCTGTGGAGACCGGGGCGTCGTCTGACATGTCGTGCGCTCTCAGGAGGTGAGCGCCGGGGGCGTGCGCTTGCGCGTGGTCAGCACCTGATCGACCAGACCGTAGGCCACCGCATCAGCGGCGGACAGGATCTTGTCGCGGTCGATGTCCTTGTTGACCTCTTCGGGCGTCTTGTTCGAGTGCTTCGACAGCGTCTGCTCGAGCCAGGTGCGCATCCGCAGGATCTCCGCCGCCTGGATCTCGATGTCGGAGGCCTGGCCGTGACCGGCCTCACCCATCGCCGGCTGGTGGATGAGGATGCGGGCGTTCGGCAGCGCGAGACGCTTGCCGGGGGCGCCTGCGGCCAGCAGCACGGATGCCGCGGACGCCGCCTGGCCCAGCACGACGGTCTGGATCTGCGGCGACACGTACTGCATGGTGTCGTAGATCGCGGTCATCGCGGTGAAGGATCCGCCGGGCGAGTTGATGTACATGATGATGTCGCGGTCGGGGTCCTGGGACTCGAGCACGAGCAGCTGCGCCATCACGTCGTCGGCCGAGGCGTCGTCGACCTGCACGCCCAGAAAGATGACGCGGTCCTCGAACAGCTTGTTGTAGGGGTCCTGGCGCTTGTAGCCGTAGGCGGTGCGCTCCTCGAACTGCGGCAGCACATACCGGCTCGAGGGCATCTGCAGCCCCTGGGGGGCGCCGAAGGTGGGGGTGTTCATTCGGGTTCTCTCTTTCGCCTTCGGGAGCCTAGTTGTCGGTCGCGGTTCCGCCGCCGCCGATGACGTCGGTCGCGGACTCGCGGATGTGGTCGACGAAGCCGTACTCGAGCGCCTCGTCGGCGGTGAACCAGCGGTCGCGGTCGCCGTCCTCGTTGATCTGCTCGACCGACTTGCCGGTCTGCGCCGCGGTGATCTCGGCGAGGCGGTTCTTCATCGAGATGATGAGCTGCGCCTGCGTCTGGATGTCGCTGGAGGTTCCGCCGAAGCCGCCGTGCGGCTGGTGCAGCAGCACGCGCGCGTTGGGGGTGATGTAGCGCTTGCCCTTGGTCCCGGCGGTCAGCAGCAGCTGCCCCATCGACGCGGCCATACCGATGCCGACGGTGACGATGTCGTTCGGCACGAACTGCATCGTGTCGTAGATCGCCATGCCGGCGGTGATCGATCCGCCCGGCGAGTTGATGTAGAGGTAGATGTCCTTCTGCGAGTCCTCGGCCGCGAGCAGCAGGATCTTGGCGCAGATCTCATTGGCGTTCTCGTCGCGCACCTCGGATCCGAGCCAGATGATGCGGTCCTTCAGCAGTCTGTCGAAGACGCTGGTCGCCATAAGGGGTTCGGCCATGTTCACTCCTGATTCCGTGGTCTTGGCTTTGAATCTACCGGCGAGGTTCGGGACCCTCGCCGATGTTCGCCGTCGGCATACGCTGCGGCGCATGCACGAGTTCGGCCGCGTATCCGGCGACCGATCGGGTGTAGCGAGCGAGGTGTGGAGCGAGGGCGTCGAGCGCGACGGCGAGGGCTCTCCGGTCATCGCCCGACGAGCTGAGCGCGAGGGCGTAGAACGCGGCCACGGCATCCCGCATCCCGTCCCGGTCTCGCCTGTCGTACTCCGCGGCGAGCAGTGCCAGGCTCTCCTCGGCCTTGCCGAGGTTGCGGATGGTGCTCGCGAGCTGGATGACGGCCTGCGTGCGGTGGCTGTCGTCGAGTCCCATGGCCAGGGTCTGCCGATAGAGGGGTTCCGCCTCTGCCTCGCGGCCGGCCGAGTCGTACGCGCCGGCACGTTCGAACAGCGCCCGCGCGTCCTCTGCCGGACGCTCCGCGGCCAGTGCCTCGATGGCATCGATGCGAGCCTGATCGTCCAGGGCATCGTCGGCCCACACCGCGTCGATCCGGGCGTCCCAGTCATCGGTCATGGTCGTCGCGTCCTCTCGCAGAAAGACGGAACGGGCGGATGCCGCAGCATCCGCCCGTTCCGTGACGTCGGGTCCGATTACTCGGCGTCCGCCTTCTTGGCCGGAGCCTTCTTGGCGGCCGGTTTCTTGGCGGGAGCCTTGTTGGCCGGGGCCTTCTTCTCGGACCCCTTCTCGGCGGGCGCCTCTTCTGCGTCCGCCGCAGCGTCGGCGATCTCCTGCGCCTCCTCGACGACGTCCTCTTCGGAGGCGGGCTCGTCCTCGACCGCGACGAAACCGCTCAGGTCGACGGCCTTGCCGTTCTCGTCGACGACGGTGACGCGGCCGAGCGCGATCGCGAGAGCCTTGTTACGGGCGACCTCGCCGATCATGGCGGGCAGCTGGTTGCCCTCCTGCAGCGCGTTCACGAAGTCCTGCGGGGCCATGCCGTACTGAGCGGACGACTGGATGAGGTACTGCGTGAGCTCGTCCTGCGAGACCTGGACGGCTGCATCCTCGGCGATCTTGTCGAGGAGGATCTGCGTGCGGAACTGCTTCTCGCTGGCCTCGGTGACCTCGGCGCGGTGCACGTCGTCCTCGAGGCGGCCTTCGCCGTCGAGGTGGTTGTGCACCTCGTCCTCGATGACCTTCGGCGGCACGGGGATGTCGGCTTTCTCGAGGAGCAGCTCGACGAGCTTGTCGCGCGCCGCGGCCCCCTGGGTGAAGGTCGACTGCTGGGCGACGCGCTCCGACAGGCTCTCGCGCAGCTCGGCGATCGTGTCGAACTCGCTGGCCATCTGCGCGAAGTCGTCGTCGGCGTCGGGGAGCTCGCGCTCCTTGACGGCCTTGACGTTGACCGCGACCTCGGCCTCCTCGCCGGCGTGGTCGCCGCCGACCAGCTTCGAGCGGAAGGTGGTCTCCTCGCCCGCGGTGAGCGAGTCGATGGCCTCGTCGATGCCCTCGAGCAGCTCGCCGGAGCCGACCTCGTAGGACACGCCCTCGGCGCGGTCGATCTCGGTGCCGTCGATGGCGGCCACGAGGTCGAGCTCCACGAAGTCGCCGGTCGCGGCCGGGCGATCGACCGTGACGAGCGTGCCGAAGCGCGCCCGCAGGCTCTCGAGCTCTGCGTCGATCGCGGCCTCGTCGGTCCCGACGGCGTCGACCGTGATGGTCAGGCCCTCGTAGGCGGGCAGCTCGAACTCGGGGCGCACGTCGACCTCGACGGTGACCTTCAGATCACCCGAGAAGTCGGAGAGCTCGGGGAGCTCGACGACCTCGGCCTCGGGGCGACCGAGAACGCGGATCTCGTTCTCCTGCACCGCGGCGCGGTAGAAGCCGTCGAGGCCGTCGTTGACGGCGTGCTCGATGACGGCGCCGCGGCCGATGCGCTGGTCGATGATGGGCGCCGGAACCTTGCCCTTGCGGAAGCCGGGGATCTGCACGTCACGAGCGATGTGCTCGTAGGCGTGGGCGATGTTGGGCTTGAGTTCCTCGGGCGAGACCGTGATGTGGAGCTTGACCCGGGTGGGGCTCAGCTGCTCGACGGTGCTGGTGACCATGCCTGTTGTTCTCCTCTGGTTCCCGCGACAGCGCGCGGTGGCTGAAGGCCGGGGGTCTCTGGGGACCGATACGTCGGGGCGACAGGATTTGAACCTGCGACCTCCCGCTCCCAAAGCGGGCGCTCTACCAAACTGAGCTACGCCCCGGGCAAGCGGGCACGCGAACGTGCACCGGAATCGGCCCCCGCAAGTCTAGCCGACCCCGCCCCGCCGTCAGGACGTCGTACGGAACTCGGCTACACTGACGGATGCCGCAGTTCGCACTGCCTCGGGGATGTAGCTCAATGGTAGAGCCTCAGTCTTCCAAACTGATGGTGCGGGTTCGATTCCCGTCATCCCCTCCACAAGAGAGCATCGCCTCCGCAAGAGAGAAGGTCCGGCTCGTCCGGGCCCTTTTTCGTGTGGAGGGCGGAGCCCTTCGCCTACGACGTGGAGACGCGGGCGAGCCAGTCCGCCACCAGCGCCTGGGCCACCGCAGACCGGTCGAGGTGGACGTTGTGTCCGGCGGCGTCGAGCGCGGCGAACGTCGCGCGAGGGTAGTGCTCCATCCGCGCCCAGGCGTCGTGGTAACCGACCACCGGGTCCTGGCGCCCCGTGATGAACAGCGCCGGCTGTGTGAACGGTGCGGGCGAGGCGTCCTCGGGCTCGACGGCAAGCGCGTAGCGCTCGGAGATGCGCTCCGCCGCTGTCGGGTCGGCCGAAGCGAGTCCCGGATGCGCGTGCTCGAGGAATGCTCGTGCGTTCTCCCGGCTCTGGATCACCGCCATCTCCGCGTACTGGGGTGCGATCTCCCCGAGCTCGTCCAGCACGGATGGATCCTCCACCAGCACGGTTCGATCGGGCAGAGTCCTGTCCGCATGGTTCGCGATGAACACGCCCGCGATAGTGGCGAGACCGAGCATTCGATGCCGGAAATCATGGGCCACCCGTCGGGCGATCATCCCGCCGAACGAGTTTCCGAGAACCGCGAACGGCTCGTCGCCGACCCGGTCGCGTAGCTCTGTCTCCACCGCGACCACGACGTCCTCCGCGCTGGCCACCTCGCCCGCAGGGCTGCCCCCATGCCCCGGAAGATCGATGTACAGCCGCCGCCACCCCCCGGCGCTCTGGACGGCCGCGTCCAGCGGAAGCAGCAGCCGATGGTCGACTCCGAACCCGTGGAACAGAACCAACGGCGTGCCCGACCCGCGTTCGACGACGTGCATACCCGCGACCGTACCCGCACGCACCGACATCCCGTCCCGACCTCGCGCGGGCGACGAGACGAAGCCGTCGACGCCGGCGGGGCGGACTCCCACCGTGCGAGATGTCACGCTGACGATCCCCGGGGCATGCCGCGACATCCGTCTCGATAGACTCGGGCTCGCAGCTTTCGACGGCGGGAGGACCGCGAGTGGCATCCAGAGTCAGGCAGGACGGGCAGATCGAGCAGCCCGAGGTCATCGTGCCCCCGGTGCTCTATCTGCCCATCGTCGACAACCCCGACAGCGAAGGCCAGATGGCCGTGGTTCGGAGACTGGCCGACGGTCGACGCGGTCTCCTCGCCTACACGGCACTCGATCGTCTCGCCGACAAGTGCGGCCCCGATCAGCCGTGGATGCTGCTGATGACATCCGAACTCGGCCGGATCAAGGCAGGCCAGCCGTTCGACGTCGTCGCGTTCGATCTCGAGATACCGCGGAGCGAGCGCGCGGGCGGGAGGCTTGCATGAACGATCCGATCTACATGGACCGAGACAACATGCAGCGGCGGATGGGCGAGGTCGTCGATCGTGTGGACCAGCTCGATGAGGCCCTCACCGATATGCCGCCGGCGGCGGACGCCGGCGCGGCATCGGCTCTCATCGGCTTCATCGCGGCGGCCGGCGCCGAGGCGGCCAACGAGTACGGCGGCGCCGTGCGCCTGATCGGCGCGATCACCGACGACGTCATGCAGGACACGTTCGCCACCGAAGATCAGATCGCTGATGAGCTCTCCAGCCTCGAGGCGGAGCTGGAGGGCTGATGTCGATCGAGGTGCGGATGCCCGGCTCGCCCGCCGGCGTGCGAGCCGTCGCCGATTGGCTCGATTCGGTGAAGAGCCGGATGTCGGATGTCGACGTCGAACTTGCATACATCTGGGGCGACTCGAGCTACTACTGGACGGGCGAAGCCGGCCAGGCATGGCGCGACACGGTCGGCAAAGTGCGCAACCGCGCGAAGAGCGCGCCGGGGTTCATCACCGATGCCGTCGAGGTCTTCCGCGCCTACGCGAATCGCCTCGAGCGCGCCCAGGAGGACTACGCCACCCTCCTCTTCCAGGCGGGCGAGGTCGGACTGAGCGTGATCGGGTCGACGGTCTTCCCCCCGACGACCAGTCTGAGCTACTGCCCCGCACCCGGTGCCCCCGAGGAAGACCTCGCGGAGTACGAGAGCTACCTCGACAAGATCGCCAGCTACAACGATCTGGGCACTCAGGTCGGCACGATCATGGGTGAGCTGGACGCCTGGATCGGTGAGAACATCGTCCCTCTGGTCGCGCGCGTCGAGGAACTGCAGCAGCTCTCCGGCACCGTCGATGCATTGGTCGGGAACGGCAACGACACCGTCGCGGGAGCCGTCCTGGACGGATACGAGAGCTTCCTCGATCAGCGTCTCGGGGACTGGCGGAAGGAGCACGACACGCTCCAGGATGCCGCGGAGACCTTCCGGAACCAGTTGCGGTCGGGCAACCCGGCCGTCCGCGCGGCCGCCGAGGCCGCCGACCCTCGCGCGATGCGGCAAGGCGTCGAAGCGCTGGCCGAACAGATCGGGCGCGTCTCGAAGTTCGCGAAGGTGATCCCCGTGGCCGGCGCCGTGATCGACATCGTGTCGATCGCCTCCGACGTGGCAGCAGGAGGATCTCTCACTTCAGGGCTCGCCGAGCTGGGCGGCGGCATCGCCGGTGGCGCAGCCGGTGGCGCAGCCGCAGGCGGCATCGCCGCCGCTCTGGGCAGCAACCCCGTCGGGTGGGTCGTGGGCGGCGTCATCGTGGGCGGCGTGGCGGTCGGGGCGGGTTCGCGGTGGTTGTGGGAGGCGGCAGTGCCCTTGGACGCCCGAGAGAGCATCGATGACTACTTCACCGGCGGCACGCCGCGGCTGGAGGGCTACTCGCCCCCGTCGCCGCGGATGCGGCGGGTGCCGTCGGGAGGTTGAGCGCATGACCCTGCAGCGGATGTCACCCCGCGTAGAGCCGGTGGGCGAAGCATCAGTCCCGGTGTTCCCGAACGGGCGCAGTCCTCGCCCACTGGCGTGGCTCGTGATCGCGTTCGCACTCCTGCCCGCGTCCCTCGCGTTCGTCGACGACCGGGTCGGGTTCCGGCTGGTGATGGGCGCGTTGGCGCTGACGATCCTCACGGTCGGCGTCGGACTGCACGTGATGCTCGGCGCCGTCGAGCCGCGGGTCGTCAGCATCGATGCAGCTGCGCGTGCCCTGCGCTTCGCTCCGTCGGCCGCGGCCACGGCTCCCACGCTCGTCATGGCGTTCGCTCTGCTGCTCCCGGCGCTCGCGCAGCTCGTGGTCGACGTGGCGGCACTGCCGACGATGCCGGCGTCGTTTCTCCTGTCCCGCGGCCCGTACGCGTTGGGAGCGCTCGGCGTGGTGATCCTCGCCGTGCGGTTGTGGCAGACGCGCGTGCCCGCCGGGCTGGAGCTGTCGCCCGAGGGCCTGCGCGGCATCCGGGGCCGGGCACGTGTCGAGTGGCGGTGGGAGGATCTTGCCGAGGCGGGCGTCGTCGCCGGCCCGGCGGCCAAGCTGTCGCTCGTGTCGCGGGGCGGGACCGGGAGTCCCGTTCTCGCTCCGGCGATCGCGCTCGGCTCGGACCCGAACCAGGTCGCCGCGATCGTGCGCTACTATCTCGAGCGCCCCGCCGAGCGCACCGTGCTCGCCGACGGCGGGATCGCCGCGGTGCGCCGCGTCGAGGACGCACTGCGCGAACGCACGACATAGAGGCCGATCTCGCCCGATGTCGGAGCCCCCTTCCAAGATTAGAACATGTCTTCGAAAAGGATCGCGGGGTTCACCGAGGCGCAGAGCGCCGCGGTCGCCGCGGCCCTCGACGACCTTGCGGCGGCCGAGGGCGCGATAGCCGCCGCGCAGGTCGCACGGGTGCGGGCGATGGCCCGACTCGACGACGTGGCCGCCCAGGTGGCCGCCGGCCACCCCGCCGCCGCACGGGAACGCGACATGAGCTCGCGCGCGATCGCGGCGGAGGTCGGCTGCGCACTCCGGATCTCGGATCGCACGGCGCAACGCCAGATGAGCGAGGCGGCAGTGCTCGTCACCGACTACGCCGCAACTCTTCAGGCCTGGGGCGACGCCCGCATCAACCGCAGCCATGTTCTCGCGATCGTCGACGCCGGCACCCCGCTCCCGTCCGAGGCACGTGGCGAGTTCGAGGCCGCCGCACTCGCGATCTGCGCGAAGGAGACGTCCGGGCGCGCGCGCCGGGGGCTCGAGATGCTCGCCGAGCGCGTGCATCCTCGCACGCTGACCGAACGGCACCACGCGGCGCGGGAGACGCGCGCCGTCCGGATCATGCCTCTCGGCGACGGCATGTCCGACGTGATCGCCACGCTTCCGAACGTCCTCGCCGACGGCATCTACGACCGGCTCACCCAACAGGCTCAGGCGCTCAAAGATGTGCGCTCGGGGGCCGTCCAAGAGCTCGTCGACGATCAGGAGCGCGTCGATGAGACCGGCACAGGAGCATCGGCGACGAGTGCCGACGTCGAACGAGCGGCAGCACGGGCCGCGATCGCCTCCGATCGGCGCACGATGGACCAGCTCCGCGCCGACGTGTTCGCCGACATCCTCCTCACCGGCGCACCGGAGGCCGACCCGACCGTCACCGGCGACGGCCCGGGCACTCTCGGCGTCATCCGCGCGACCGTGCAGGTCACCGTCTCCGCCCTCACCCTTCTCGGCCACGACGCAGAACCGGCCGATCTGGCCGGACGCTCCCCCATCGACGCCGACACCGCCCGTCGGCTCGCGGGTTCATCCTGCACCGGCTGGGACCGCATCCTCACCCACCCGGTCACCGACGCCGTGCTCGCCGTCGATCGGTACCGCCCCAGCGAGGATCTCAAACGTCATCTCCGTGCCCGAGATCAGCACTGTCGATTCCCCGGATGCCGCATGTCCTCCGTCCGCTGCGACCTCGATCACACGGTCGATGCCGCCCATGGCGGTGCCACCGCCAGCTCCAATCTCGCCTGCCTCTGCCGACGACATCATGTGCTCAAGCACGCCACGACCTGGTCCGTCCGCCAACTCGCAGACGGAGTCCTGGAGTGGACGTCGCCCCTCGGTCACGTCTACCTCGACGATCCCCCGTGCCCGGTCGTGCGATTCCTCCCCGATCACGAACCTCCGCCCTTCTGAACACCGCGCACGATCGTGCTGCACCCACGGCGCGCCGCAGCGCCACACCCTCTTCTCGACGGGGTCGCCCATGCGGCTCCTTCGTGGTCGCCGTTGCGGTCGTCTCGATACCGTTCGCCCTCGGCACGCCGCCCGAGACCGATGCGATCATGGGCGACCCTGTCGGCTGGTGGGCGAAAGAGCCACAGTTGTTCCTCCGGCTCCTCCCGGGGGTGGTGCTCGTGGGGGCGTTGTACGCAGCGCCGCTTCTTCTCTGGATCCGGTTCCGGACGAACACAGCGACGGCGTTTCTCATGTCGCTGCCCGTCGGCGCCCTGCCCGCGATGGTGCTCGCCCTGATTCGCCCTCTGCCGGCGCCAGGTTCGGCGGCTCTTCGTCCCGCATTCGCGCACGAGAGACGCGGACGAGCCTCGGTCGGCGCGAGTCCTCACGCGTCGACTCGCTGCGCTCGCTCAGCGACCGGACGTCACCCCGGCTGCGCGCCGCCGTGCGCGGCGGAGTGGGCGAGGTAGGTCTCGGCGTTGTGCACCAGGCCCGCGCGTTCCTCCGCGGTGAGCTCCCGCCGGACCTTCGCCGGCACACCGGCGACCAGCGAGCCGTCCGGGATCTCGGCGTCCTCCAGCACGACCGCTCCCCCGCCCACGAGACACCCCGCGCCGATCCGGGCGCCGTTCAGAACGACCGCACCCATCCCGATCAACGAGCCGTCGCCGATCGTGCAGCCGTGCACCACGGCGTTGTGCCCGACCGAGACGTCCTCACCGATCACCACCGGCGAGCCCGCGTCGACGTGGACGCTGACGTTGTCCTGCAGGTTGCTGCGCGCGCCGATCGTGATCGTGTCGCCGTCCGCGCGCAGAACCGCGTTGTACCAGACGCTCGACCGATCGCCGAGCGAGACCGCGCCGATGATGCGCGCTCCGGCCGCGACGAACGCCGTCGGCTCGATGTGCGGGCGCGCGTCGCCGAGCCCGAGGACAGAGGCACCGTCGGAAACCGTCATGCCGTCGACCCTACCGGCGCCGCCCCACGGGCCGGCAGCGCCCCGCGCCGGATCAGCCGGCTGCCGCCAGCGCTTCGCGGATGGCACCCGCGTACTGCGGCGCCAGCGTGTCGGCGAAGGTCACCGTCAGGTGGTCCTGGTCGCGGTACACGTTCGCGCCGCCCACGACCGGGAAACAGGTCGTCTCGTCGCAGTAGACGTCGGTGAAGTCGAGCAGCGTGACCCCCGACTGTCCCTCTGCCGCCCCTCGCAGCGGATCGTCCGCGACCAGCACGTCCGACCGTGCGCCGTCGCACGCGGCGGCGTCGCGCGTGCGCAGGCACTTGTTGGGGTCGGTCTCCCAGACGGGATTGTCGACGACCGTCACGACGGGGATCCCGGCATCCGTCATCGTCGACCAGGCCGCGCGGTACCCGGCGACCGCCGCGTCGTACGAGGAGTCGTAGCCCGCCGACGAATAGGGGGTCGTGGCGAGCGCCGACGTGAACAGCACGTCGGGTGCACTCTCGGCCAGCTCGGCCGAGACGGCCTCGCGCCACTGCGTGCAGGCGTCACCGAAGGCCCCCGAGGTCGACAACGGCGTCGGGTTCCACGGGCACGCACCCTTGAAGTAGGTCACCAGGCGCCAGCCGTTCTCCTCGGCGATCCGCTCGAACGTCGACACCAGCTGGAACGCGTGACTGTCGCCCACGAGGGCGACCGTCGGCGCGTCGGCGGCCTCCGAGCCGAACTCGCACGACACCGGCCGGGCGTCGTTGAGCTGCACGAAGCACTGCTCGTCGACCGGCTTGTCGGCGCCCGCGAAGCCAGGGCTCGGCAGGATCGTGTCCGCCGGCTCCTGGTCCGCGCACGCCTCGTCGAGCACCGCCGCCGCGCCGAAGCACGCCGGCGGATCCACGCGGAGCTCCGCCAGCTGGCGCACGCCCTCCTGGTAGGCCGGGGCGTTCATCGCCCACGCACCGCCCGCGGTGCCGGCCACGAGCAGCATCGCGCCGAGCGACGCCCAGAGCGTCACCTTCGCCGGGCGCCGCGTCAGCACGCGCCACCCCCGCGCCGGATCCTCGACGAGCCTCTTCGTCAGCCAGGCGAGCACGAAGCAGATGACCAGGAGGGCGACGCGGTGGTAGATCGTCAGCCCCCAGAACGGCACGGAGGGGGCGATCACGATCAGCGGCCAGTGCCACAGGTACAGCGAGTACGAGATGTCGCCGGTGAACCGCATCGGCCGGATCGACAGGACGCGGGTCGGATACCACCACCGGTCGCTGTTCGACGCGGCGATCACCGCGGCGGCGCCGAGCGCCGGCAGCAGCGCGGTGTACCCGGGGAACGGCGTCGAGGCGTCGAAGCGGAACCCGGTGTAGACCAGCGCGATGATCCCGGCCCAGCCGAGCACGAAGCTGCCCATCGCATGGCGGATGCGAAGAGCGGGCACCAGCGCGATGATCGCACCGAGGCCGAACTCCCACATCCGCGTGAAGGTCACGAAGTACGCGGGCGCCGGGTCGGTCGCGGTGAAGACGATGCAGAAGACGAGCGAGGCGACGCTGACGAGACCGAGCATGACGAGGATGGCGCGCAGCCGCCGCCCCCGGAAGAACCGCACGCCGATCCATGCCGCGAGAAGCATGAGCAGCGGCCAGAGGACATAGAACTGCTCCTCCAGCGACAGCGACCAGTAGTGCTGCACCATCGACGGATCGCCCGCGTGGTTCAGGTAGTCGGCGGAGGTGAAGGCGAGATACCAGTTCTCGACGTAGAACGTGGAGGCGATGATCTCGCTGATCTCCCGCTGCAGCCCGGAGACCGGCATCAGGTACGGCGAGGCGGCGACCAGGGCGCACACGAGCAGGACGAGGAGCGAGGCGGGGAGCAGACGCCGGGCTCGACGGGCCCAGAACTGCCCGAGCCGGACCGTTCCGGTGGCCGTCAGCTCACGGGCGAGGTGGCCGGTGATCAGGAAGCCGGAGATCACGAAGAAGATGTCGACGCCCACGTACCCGCCGGGAAGGCGCCCGGGCCAGAAGTGATAGAGCACGACCAGCAGCACGGCGATCGCGCGAAGCCCCTGCACGTGCGGGAGGAACCGCGACGGCTCCGCGTGCTCGGGCGACCGGTCGGTCCGCTGGCGCCGCACCGTTCGCCCCGGTTCGTCCAACCCCGGGGGGACCGCCTCGTGATCTGCCGCTGCCACCCCTCGACGCTAGCCGCTCCCGACCGGGTTTCCGCGCTGCGACGCGACCGACCCGTCCGCTCAGAACCTGATAAGCACAGCCTCAACTTGCTTGCGGAATTCTGTCACGTCGCTAGCGTTGAACCCGCAGAGGCGAACTGCAGAAAGACGGAGGCATCATCATGTCGAAGAACCAGACCATCCCGGCAACCGCTGCGGACCCCACGGTCGCCGCGGGCGCCGCTCAGTTCCTGACCCCCGTGACCCTGGGACTCCAGGCCCTTGCCGTCAACGGCAAGCAGGCGCACTGGAACGTGCGCGGCTCGAACTTCATCGCTATCCACGAGCTGCTGGACACGGTCGTCGACCACGCCCGCGAGTACGCGGACCTCGCCGCGGAGCGCATCGTCGCCCTCGGCCTGCCGGTCGACGCGCGTCTGAGCACCGTGGCCGCGAAGAGCAAGCCGTCCACCGTTCCCGCAGGGTTCACCCCGTGGGAGGAGATCATCCGCCACGTGGTGGCCGACATCGACGCCGTGATCGTCGATGTGCAGGCAGCCATCGACGGCCTGGACGAGATCGACCTCACGAGCCAGGACCTCGTGATCGGCGTGCGTGCCGGCCTCGAGAAGGACCGTTGGTTTCTCTCGGCGCACCTCGCCGAGTAGTCCGCGTCCCCCGCGAAGAGGCCCCGCCGATCCTGCGTTCGGCGGGGCCTCTTCGCATCGTCAGGCGTCGTGGGTGACCCTGCCCGCGAGGAGCGTCGCGCGCACCTCCATGCCACGAAGCTCCCGATCCCCCGCGATCCGCGGATCGGTCGCGCAGAGTGCGAGGTCCGCGGGAGCGCCGACGGCGATGGCGGACGGATGCAGCGATCCGCCGCGGGTCGACGCGGCCAGCGCGACCGAGAAGGGCACCGTCTCCTCGGGGTGCCACGGCGCACGATCGTCACGCGAGCGGAAGACCGCGGCGGCGATCGCCGCCCACGGGTCCAGAGGCGCCACCGGCGCATCCGACCCGAGGAGCAGATTCGCCCCCGCGTCGGCGAGCGAGCGCAGCGGATAGGGCGTCGCCGTCTGTCCCGCCCAGATCGTGTCGGTCAGGTCGCGGTCGTCGAGCGCGTGCTCGGGCTGCACGCTCGCGCCCACGCCGAGACGGGCGAAGCGGGGCATGTCGGTGCGCGACAGCAGTTGTGCATGCTCGATCGTGCCCCACGCCCCCGACGTCGCGAACGCGTCGAGGGCATGGCGTCCGGCCTCGTCGCCGATCGCGTGGACGGCGCAGGCGATGCCGGCCCCGGCCGCCGCGGTCATCAGCCGCGCGAGCTCGACGGGCGGCACCGCGAGCACGCCGCGGTCGTCCGGGTCGTGCGGGTACGGGTGCGAGCAGGCCGCGGTGCGCGTGCCGAGGGACCCGTCCGTGATGACCTTGAGCGGACCGACCCGCACGAGATCCGACGCGGATCCCCGCAGACGCTCTCCCGTGCGCAGTCCCTCGGCGATCGCGCGGTCGAGGTGCTCGGGATAGATCCCGAACTCGATGCGCAGGGCGTCGAAGCCGGCGTGCGCCCGGCGCTGCCACGACTCCTCGTTCCAGAGCAGGTCGAGGTCGACCAGGCCCACCACGCCCCGCGCCGCAGCCGCAGCCGCCATGGCCGCGACACGGGCGTCCGCATCCGCCGGCGACACGGTGTTCAACCGCCGGCAGACCTCGAACGCGGGCTCCTCCCGCAGCATGCCGTCGACGGCCGCGAACCCCTCCTTGGCCTGCGCCGCGGAGTTCAGCCAGACGCTGTGCAGATCGGCGTTGACCAGATACGCAGGGATGCCGCCGGTCGCCGCGTCGAGCACGTCGAGCCGGGGCGCGTCGGGCCAGAGAGCGTCCCGGATCCCGACGCCGATCCGGCGACCGTCGCCGAGCACGGGCGCGTGGGCCATGCACCCGGCCGCCTCCGCGGCGGAGCCGGTGTCGCCGAGCGCGACCCGCTCCGCAGTCAGCGCCCACTGCGTCACATGGACGTGGTGGTCCCACAGACCCGGCACGAGGAACGCCCCGTCGGCGTCGAGCACCGCACGCGGCAGCCGGAGCGCACCGGACGGCGCGATGTCGGCGATGCGTCCGTCCGCGATGACGATGTCGTAGAGGCCGTCGTCGGGAAGGAGCTCCGCGCCAGGCCCGGCGACGCGCACGCGGGCGATCGCGGCGACGGTCTCGCCGATCACGACCCGCTCCGCGCCGCCCGGGCGCGTGCCATCTCGTCGGCGAGCACCGGGTTCGCGTGGGGTCCCTCCGCCCGCAGCATGTCGACGATGTGGTCGACGGTCTCCGCCGGCCGGTTCTGGCTGAGCTTGCGTTTGGCCACGACCCGCGTCGGGGTCAGCCGGAACCCGACCGTCCCCTTCTCCAGCCGCTCCACGAACGCCTCGTCGTTCGGTGCGTGCCACATCCCCCGCGGATGCGGCATGCCGCGCTCGAAGCGATCCACCAGCCGGTCGAGGACCGCCAGGTTCTCCGCCGTCTCCAGGATCTCGGGCACGCCGCCGAGATGCGCCGAGACGAAGTTCCAGGTGGGGACGGCGGGGACGTCGCCGTACCAGTCCGGCGAGATGTATCCGTGCGGCCCCTGCACCACCACGAGCAGCTCGCGCTCGCCGAGGCCGTGGATCAGGTCGTCGGGCTTGCCGACGTGCCCGACGATGGACAGGTCGTCGCGGTCCTCGTCGAGCAGCACCGCGTAGTGCGAGGCGACGAGCCCCGTCTCGGTCTGGCTCACCAGGGTGACCCAGGGGTTCCGGTCGATGAGCCGGCGAATCTCCCCGACGTCCGTCATCGCGAAGCTGGGATTCTGTCTCATGGCTCCCCCACGCTCATGGCTCCCTCACGCCTGGCAGGACGGGCACCAGTAGAGCTTGCGTGCGGCGATCTCCTCGAGGAGGATCGCCGTCCCGCACACCCGGCAGGGCAGGCCCGCACGGTGGTACACCCAATGCCGGTCGTCGCGGCGGGCCATCGCGGCACGCCACTGCTCCGGCGAGAGGTCGTCCATCGTCATCATCTGGCCGGTCTCGACACCGATCCGCAGCAGCCGCACCCAGTCCCGCCAGATGCCGCGGACGACGTCCTCCGGCACGTCGCGTCCGGGCGTGTGCGGGTTCAGCCGCGCGCGAAACAGCAGCTCGGCACGGTAGACGTTGCCGATCCCACTCACGACGCCCTGGTCCATCAGCAGCAGCCCGATCGGCGTGGGCTTGCGCCGCACGACCGAGACGAATCGCTCCTCGCCCTCGTCGGGATCGTCCACGAGCGGGTCGGGTCCGAGCTTCGCGATCGTCGCCTGCACCTCGTCGGGCGTCTGCACCTGGCACGCCGTGGGACCGCGCAGGTCGGCGCAGGTGAGATCGGTCAGCAGGCGCAGCCGCACCTGGCCGATCACGGGCGGAGGCCACTCGGCGTCGTCCTCGGGCAGCCCCGTGGTCTGCTCCGACATGCGCACGTGCACCCGGGCGCGCCGGGGCGCGCCGATCGAGGCGAGGGAGTTCTCCCCCGCGGCATCCAGGACCGGCTCGTCCAGCACCGTGCCGCGCTGGTTGGTCTGCCCCATCCGCCCGTTCGCCGAGGCGATCGTCGGGTCGACGAGGATCTCGCCGGAGAAGTCCCATGCCCCGTACATGCCGAGGTGGACGCGCAACCAGAGCTCTCCCTCGTACGCCAGGAACATCTGCTTGCCGACCGCGCGCACCCCGATCGCCTCGCGTCCGTCGAGAAGCACCGCGCCCTCGGCGAACCGCCCCTGCGGGCTGGAGGCGGCGACCCGGCGCCCGACGATGTTGCGTTCGAACTGGCGGGCGATGCGATGGACGGAGTGACCCTCGGGCATCAGCCCGCTTCCGGGTCGAAGCTGCTGGTGTCCTCGTCCAGGACGTCCGGGCCGCGCTCGGCACCGGCGCGCGGATCGGGAAGCAGCGAGCCGTCCTGCTCGTAGGCGGCGATCTGCGCGATCCGGCGCGCGTGGCGCTCCTCGCCCGAGAAGGGGGTCGCCACGAAACGGTCGATGAACGACGCGGCCTCCTCGAACGTGTGCTGACGGGCGCCGATCGCGATCACGTTGGCGTCGTTGTGCTCGCGCGCCAGCTCCGCGGTCGGGATGTTCCAGACCAGCGCGGCGCGGACGCCGGCGACCTTGTTGGCCGCGATCTGCTCGCCGTTGCCGGAGCCGCCGAACACGACGCCCAGGGTCTCGACGCCCGCGGCCCGGTCGCGCACGACCGCCTGGGCGGCACGGATGCAGAAGGCCGGGTAGTCGTCCACCGGGTCGTAGTCGAGCGGGCCGTGGTCGACGACCTCATGACCCTGCTCGGCGAGGTGATGCTGCAGGCGCGTCGAGAACTCGAGGCCGGCGTGATCGGTGGCGATGTGGATGCGCATGTGCCCATCCTAGAGATCGGTCAGGGCGCGATCCCCGCCGCCGCCGGCTTGAATCCGGCACGCACGTTCTCACAGCACCCCGGACGGCAGACGTCGAACCACGGGCCGAGGGAGGTCCCGTGCGGGCGGTCCTTCGCGGGGATGCCCCGGAAGCGCTCCTCGACGAGGTCCACGAGCCCGGCGACGTACGCCGGGTCGACCCCCGGCGTCTGCGTGCGGATGGCACGGATCCCCGCCTCGGCGGCCGCCTCCATCGCCTCGGTGTCGAGGTCCCAGAGCACCTCCATGTGGTCGCTGACGAACCCGAGCGGCACGATGACGACGGCCTCCGCGCCGCGACCCGGCAGCTCGCCGATGACGTCGCACACGTCGGGCTCGAGCCACGGCTGCGACGGCGGGCCCGAGCGGGACTGGTAGACGAGCTCCCACGCGATCTCGGCCGCAGCGGGGATGTCGATCGCGATCTCGCGCATGACGAGGTCCGCCACCGCCTCGTGCTGCGCCGCATAGGCGCCGCCCGGCCCGAAGTCGACGTCGCGCGGGCCGGAGCGCTGGGCGTCCGCGATCGGGATGCTGTGGGTGGAGAACAGCACGTGCACGCGCGCCGGGTCGACGCCGTCCGCCAACAGCGTCGCGACGGCGTCGCGGACGCCCTCGATGAACGGCGCCACGAACCCAGGGTGGTCGAAGAACTGACGCACCTTGTCGATCGTGACCGTGCCGACCAGGCCCGTGTCGGTGAGCACCCGGGCGAAGTCCTCGCGGTACTGCCGGCAGCTCGAGAAGGAGCTGTATGCGCTCGTGGCGATCGCGAGCAGGGTGAAGGCGCCGTCGGCGGCGGCCTCGCGGACGGCCTCCTCGAGATACGGCGACCAGTTGCGGTTTCCCCAGTAGACCGGGAGCTGGAGACCGCGTCGGGCGAGCTCGGCCTCGAGCGCCGCCTTGAGCGCCGTGTTCTGCGCGTTGATGGGGCTCACTCCGCCGAAGGCCCGGTAATGGTGCGCGACCTCCTCGAGCCGCTCGTCGGGGATGCCCCGGCCACGGGTGACGTTGCGCAGGAACGGGATCACGTCCTCCTGCCCCTCCGGGCCGCCGAAGCCCGCGAGCAGGATCCCGTCGTAGGGCGTCGGCACCTCGACGTGCGGCGGGCCCGTCACCGCCTGCTCGGACGCGAACGGCACCCCGTCCGGGGCGATGGCCGACACGGACTCACTCGACTCCACAGGACTCACCCCTTCATCCTTCCACTCGGGCTCCGCCTCCGGGGCCGATGGCCGCCGGAGCGGGTGCCGTGGTATCGGACGCCGGATGACGCCCGGCGATACCGGAAGGGTCCCGCCGACCGTAGGCTGGACGGGTCGTCAGCGCCGCCAGCAGCGGCGCCCCGGCGTCCTTCACCCCATACCCCACGGGAGCAACGCAGTGCCTGGAGAGAACCTCACCCGCATCGAGGCGCAAGAGCGCCGCGCGGTCGTCGACACGCAGTCCTACGAGGTCGTGCTCGACCTCACCACCGGTCCGGAGGTCTTCCGCTCGACCACCACGGTGCGGTTCACCGCCACCCCCGGCGCCGCGACCTTCATCGACCTGATCGCGCGCGACGTGCGCACGATCACGCTGAACGGCCGTGACATCGACGTCGCCGCCCTCGCGGACTCCCGCATCGCGCTCGACGGGCTCGAGGCCGACAACGTGCTGGTCGTCGACGCCGACGCCCTCTACACGAACACCGGTGAGGGTCTGCACCGCTTCGTCGACCCGGTCGACGGCGAGGTCTACCTGTACTCGCAGTTCGAGGTGCCGGACTCGCGCCGCGTCTTCGCGGTGTTCGAGCAGCCCGATCTGAAGGCGACGTTCCAGTTCACCGTCACGGCGCCGGCCGCCTGGAAGGTCGTGTCCAACTCTCCGACCCCCGAGCCCGAGGTCAGCGGAGAGTCCGCCACGTGGACGTTCGAGCCCACGCCCCGGATCTCCTCGTACATCACCGCGCTCATCGCCGGCCCGTACGAGTCCACGTTCTCGGAGCTCACCAGCGCCTCCGGACGCGTCATCCCCCTCGGCGTCTACGCACGCAGGAGCCTGTGGCAGTTCCTCGACGCCGACTACGTGTTCGAGAAGACCCGCCAGGGCTTCGAGTACTACGAGGACAGGTTCGGCGTGCCGTACCCGTTCACCAAGTACGACCAGCTGTTCGTGCCGGAGTTCAACGCCGGCGCGATGGAGAACGCGGGCGCGGTGACCTTCACCGAGACGTACGTGTTCCGCAGCAAGGTGACGGATGCCGTCAAGGAGCGCCGTGTCGTCACCATCCTGCACGAGCTCGCTCACATGTGGTTCGGCGACCTCGTCACCATGAAATGGTGGAACGACCTCTGGCTCAACGAGTCGTTCGCAGAGTGGGCGTCGACCATCGCGACCGCCGAGGCCACCGAATGGACCGAGGCGTGGACGACCTTCAACGCGATGGAGAAGACCTGGGCCTACCGTCAGGACCAGCTGCCCTCCACCCACCCCGTCGTCGCGGAGATCACCGACCTCGAGGACGTCCAGGTGAACTTCGACGGCATCACGTACGCCAAGGGCGGCTCGGTGCTGAAGCAGTTGGCCGCGTGGGTCGGCATCGAGGAGTTCTTCGCCGGTGTCTCCGCGTACTTCCGCAAGCACGCCTGGGGCAACACCGAGCTCGCCGATCTGCTCGTCGAGCTCGAGGCGACGAGCGGGCGCGAGCTCTCCGCCTGGTCGAGGAAGTGGCTGGAGACGGCGGGCGTCAACACCCTCACCCCGGCGGTCGACGAGTCCGTCGACGGCACGATCTCGAAGTTCTCGATCATCCAGACGGCGCCCGCGGACTACCCCACCATCCGCCCTCACCGCCTCGGCGTCGGCTTCTATGACCTGCAGGGCGACCGGCTGGTGCGGGTGCACCGCATCGAGCTCGACGTGGATGGCGACCGCACCGACGTCGCCGAGCTGGCCGGTCACCACCGTCCCGACCTCATCCTCCTCAACGACGAGGACCTGGCCTACGCGAAGATCCGCCTCGACGACCGATCGCTCGCCACCGCCATCGCGCACCTCGCGAAGATCTCCGACCCGCTCGCGCGCTCGCTCGTGTGGGGCGCCGCATGGGATCAGACCCGCGACGCGGAGTCGTCCGCATCCGACTACATCGACCTCGTGCTCGGCAACATCGGCACCGAGACCGAGTCGACCACGGTGCGCACGACCCTCGCACAGCTGCAGCTCACGGCGAACTCGTACGTCGCACCGGACAAGCGCGCGCAGAGCCGTGTCACGGTCGCCGACGGCCTTTGGGCGCTCGCGCAGCAGGCGGAGACGGGCAGCGACAGCCAGCTGCAGTTCACGACCGCCTTCGCGAGCGCAGCGGCGACGCCCGACCAGGTCGAGACCGTGCGAGCCCTCCGCGACGGCGAGATCGTGCTCGACGGCCTCGAGATCGACGCCGACCTCTCCTGGGCGCTGCTCGTGTCGCTCGCGGCCGGCGGCGCCGTGACCGCGGCCGACATCGACGCGGCGCTCGCGGCCGACAACACCGCAAAGGGCGGCGAGTTCGCGGCACAGGCGAAGGCGGCGCTTCCCGATGCCGACGCCAAGCAGGCCGCGTGGAGCGGTCTCGTCGACAAGACCGACCTGCCGAACACGGTCGTGCGCGCGGCCGCGGCGGGCTTCACCCACCCCGCGACGGTGGAGCTGCTCACGCCCTTCGTCCCGGCGTACTTCGACATGCTGCTGCCGATCTGGGAGAGCCGCAGCTACCAGATCGCCAGCTACCTGATCGTGGGGCTGTACCCCGCGCCGCTCGCGAACGTCGCCCTGCGCGACGCGACGCGCGCGTGGCTGGTCGAGAACGCGGACGCCCCGGCCGCGCTGCGGCGCCTGATCGCCGAGAACCTCGCCGGCGTAGAGCGCGCCCTCACCGTGCAGGAGCGCGACGCGCAGTAGCCCGCGCGACACACGACGGATGCCTCGCCTCCCGCTCGGGGCGAGGCGTCCGTCGTCGGGGCGAGGCGTCCACGGTCTCCGTCGTCCCGGGAGACCATTCCGCCGGTCCCCATCCGGTACCGCGGGGGGACGCGCGTCGACGTCCTCCGTTCGTAACGTCGGACGCATGATCGTCGCAGAGAACCTCAGCAAGGACTTCGGGGCGAAGCACGCCGTCTCCGACGTCAGCTTCACCGTCCGCCCCGGCAGGGTCACCGGCTTCCTGGGCCCGAACGGCGCCGGGAAGTCGACGACGATGCGGATGATCGTGGGACTGGACCGGCCCACCCGCGGCACCGTCACCGTCGCAGGCCGGGAGTACCGCACATTGCGCTCGCCGCTCACCGAGGTGGGCGTGCTGCTCGACGCCAAGGCGGTGCACACCGGACGAAGCGCCCGCGCGCACCTGCGGGCGATCGCCGCCACCCACGGCATCCCGCGCTCTCGCGTGGACGAGGTCGTCGAGGCGACGGGCATCGGCGCCGTGGCCGGAAAACGTGCCGGGAAGTTCTCGCTCGGCATGGGACAGCGCCTCGGCATCGCCACCGCGCTCCTCGGCGACCCGCACACCCTCATCCTCGACGAGCCCGTGAACGGGCTCGACCCCGAGGGCGTCCTCTGGGTGCGTAACCTGGTGCGCCGCGCCGCCGCCGAGGGACGCACGGTGCTGCTGTCGAGCCACCTGATGAGCGAGATGGCGATGACCGCCGACCACATCGTCGTCCTCGGGCGCGGGCGCGTGCTCGCCGACGCCCCGCTCGACGATCTCGTGCGGGCGTGGACGACGTCCACCGTCCGCATCCGCTCGCCGCGGCTCGCCGAGCTCGCGACGGCGCTGTCCGCACCCGGCGTCGAGCTCGCCGCGACCGTCGCCGACGAGCTGCAGGTGACGGGGCGCACAGCGGCCGAGATCGGCGACCTCGCCGCGGCGCACGGCATCCCGCTTCACGAGCTGCACACCACGAGCGGGTCCCTGGAGGACGCCTATCTCGCCCTCACCGGTGAATCCATCGAGTACAAGAGCAAGGAGATCGCATGACAGCCGCGCCCGTCTCGACCCGCGCCACGCACGTCGCACCGGCCCGTCTCAGCGCCGTGGGGCTTCTGCGCAGCGAGACCATCAAGCTGCTCACGCTGCGCTCGACCTGGTGGTCCATCGGCGTCGTCGCCGTCCTGTCGGTGCTGCTCGCACTGCTCATCGCGAGCACCCTGTCGGCGTCGATCGGGGCCTCGGCGGCGGCGGGCGAAGACGCCTTCCAGGTGGCGGGCATCGTCGCCGTCCTCGGCCCGACCCAGTTCACGATGCTGCTCGCCGGTGCACTCGGGGCGATCGCGGTCACCGGGGAGTACTCGACCGGCATGATCCGCTCGACGCTCACGGCGGAGCCACGGCGCGGAGCGGTCCTGGCCGCGAAGGCCGTCGTCGTGGGCGCCCTCCTGTTCCTCGCCAGCGTGCTGATCTTCGCGATCTCGGTGGCGATCGTGGCCCCGATCGCCGCCGACGCCGGGGCGGCGATCGACTGGCAGGACCCGACCCAGTCGCTGCTGCCCCTCCTCTACGGCGCGTTGTCGATGTCGGCGTACGCACTCATCGGACTCTCGTGCGGCTTCCTGCTCCGCAGCGGCCCGGGGGCGATCGCCCTCACCGTCGGCATCCTGTTCATCCTGCCCATCCTGCCGAGTCTGTTCGCCGCCGCACCGGGCTGGGAGTGGGTGGCCGACGTCGCCCGGTACCTTCCGATGAACGCCGGGCAGGCGCTCATGTCGCCGGGCATGGAGCTCGGCCTCGACGACGCGAGCGCGGGCACGGCGCTCGTCGCCTGGGTCGCGGTGGGACTTGCCGGATCGTGGGCGGTCCTGCGGACCCGCGACGCGTAGAGTCGACGCCGTGCCTGCACGCAGCCGGAGCGCCGACCCTCGCGAGGTCGAGCTCCGGCTGCCGCGTCCGCCGGGCGTCATCCGGCGGTTCTGGACACGGCACCCGGTGTTCGCCGACGTGCTGCTCGCCCTCGGCTCGCTCCTGTTCTCCCTGACGCCCGCCGCGAGCTTCCAGGCGGGCGATCTCGACTCCGACGACCCGGCCGGGGTCGTCACGATCGTCACGCCCTCCGCCGCGATCGACTCCGCCCTGGGGGCGGCCATCGTCTCGGCGACGGTCAGCCTCGCCTGTGCCGCGCTGCTCCTCCGGCGCCGCTGGCCGCTTCTGCCCTTCGTCCTCGCGATCGTCGCGCAGGCGTCCTTCCTGCTCGCCCCTCTGCCCGCCGGTGCCCCGGTCCTGGTCGCCGCCGCGTACAGCGTCGCCGTCTACCGTTCCAGCCGCGCCGGCTGGACCGCGGCGAGCATCGGCGCGGGCTCCGTCGGCGCGCTCGCGGTGATGCTCATGCTCAACGGCGTCACCACCGACTCCGTCGCGCTGAACACGGCGCTCAGCGGCGGCGTGCTCCTGCTCATCGGCACATCGGTCGGCGTCAACGTCGGCAACCGCAAGCGCTACATCGACGCGCTGATCGGCCGCTCCCGGCAGCTGCTCGTCGAGCGGGACCAGCAGGCGCGTCTCGCGGCCTCCGCCGAGCGCACCCGCATCGCGCGGGAGATGCATGACATCGTCTCGCATTCGCTCACGGTCATCGTCGCCCTGGCCGAGGGCGCCGCGGCCACCCGCGATCCCGAACGCGCCCGCGCCGCATCCCGCGGCGCCGCCGAGACGGCACGAGGCGCGCTCACCGAGATGCGCGCCATGCTCGGCGTGCTGCGCGACGCCGACGAGGACGAAGGCGCCCCGCGCCTGCCGGACGCCCCGCCCGACCCGCATCATCTGGTCGCCACCGCCCAGCGGGCGGGCTACCCGGTGACCCTCACGACGAGCGGGGATGCGGCCGGTCTGTCTCCCGTCGGCCGCTTCGCGCTCGGACGCGTCGTGCAGGAGGGGCTCACCAACGCGATGCGTCATGCCCGGGGAGCGCGCAGCATCCGCGTCGCGATCGCCCACTCCGACGAGGGCGCCGACGTGACGGTGGACGACGACGGGGTCGCCGGTCCGGCCGAGGGCACCGGCTTCGGGCTGCGCGGACTGCACGAGCGCGTGTCCGTCGCCGGCGGCACGTTCGCAGCGGGTCCGCGCGAGGGCGGCGGATGGCGCGTGCACGCCGAGATCCCGGCCGCGGCCGCCCCAAGCGAGGAGAAGAAGGCATGACGACCGGCATCCGCATCCTGCTCGTGGACGACCAGGCGCTCATCCGGCTCGGGTTCCGGATGGTGCTCGAGGAGGAGAAGGACTTCGCCGTGGTCGGCGAGGCCGGCGACGGCGAAGAGGCCGTCCGTGCGGTCGAGAGACATCGACCCGACGTCGTCCTGATGGATGTGCGGATGCCGCGCACCGACGGCATCGCCGCCACCGAGCAGATCGTGCGCGCCCATCCCGACGCGCGCGTCCTGGTGCTCACCACCTTCGACCTGGACGAGTACGCGTTCGCCGCGATCCGCGCGGGCGCGAGCGGGTTCCTCCTGAAGGACGCGCAGCGGTACGAGCTCGTCGCCGCGATCCGCGCCGTGCACCGCGGCGACGCGTCGCTGTCGCCGCGCGTCACCCGCCGCCTCATCGAGCTCGTCGGGCGCACGCCCGAGCCCGTCCCGCAGCACGACCCCACCGCATCCCTCACCGATCGCGAACGCGATGTCTTCCTCGCGATCGGGCGCGGCCGCACCAACGGTGAGATCGCGGCGGAGCTGTTCCTCAGCGAGTCCACCGTGAAGACGCACGTGGGACGCGTCCTGGCCAAGCTCGAGGCCCGCGATCGCGTGCACGCGGTGGTCCTCGCACACCGTCTGGGGCTGGTGCCGCCGGAGGATCCGGCGTGATCCACCGGCCGCGCACAGGAGCGCCGAAGGTGTGCTCGATAGCATCGGGATGATGGACGACTTCGATCTGACGGATGCCGACACCTGGGCCGCAGTAGGACGCTTCTTCCTCGGCGTCGGGGGGAACCTCTTGAGCGTCCTGCTGATCATCGCGGGCGCGTTCCTCGTGGCATGGATCCTGAAGAAGGTCATCCACCGCGTCGTCGAGAAGATCGTCTCGGGCGCCAAGTCCAAGGCCCGCGTCGACGACACCCAGGCCCTCGACCGATCCCCGCTGGCCGCTGTGCGTCTGGTGCAGCGCACCCGCACGCTCGGCTCCATCCTGCAGAACATCGCCGCGGTCACGATCGTCATCATCGCGATCGTCCTCGTCGTCAACGTGCTCGCGCCGGGCGTGATCGGCTCGTTCGCCCTGCTCACCGCCGCGATCGGCGCAGGTCTCGGCTTCGGCGCGCAGAACATCGTCAAGGACGTGCTCAACGGCATCTTCATCGTCGCGGAGGATCAGGTCGGCATCGGCGACGTCGTCGACCTGGGCCTGGCCACCGGAGTCGTCGAGTACGTCAGCGTCCGCGTCACCCACGTACGCGACGTGAACGGCACCCTCTGGTACGTGCGCAACGGCGAGATCACGCGGATCGGCAACATGTCGCAGGGCTGGTCCCGAGTCATCATCGACCTCGCCGTGCCCACGGACGCCGACATCGACGCCGTCGAGAAGGCGATGCTCGACGCCGCCCGCGGGCTCGCGAAGGACCCCAAATGGCGCACGCGCGTGATCGAGCAGCCCGAGATCTGGGGCCTCGAGTCCGTCACCGGCGACGCCCTCGTCATCCGGCTCGTGATGAAGACGCGCTCGAACGCCAAGGACGACGTCGCTCGCGAGCTGCGGATGCGGCTGAAGCGGGCGATGGACGCGATGGAGGTGCGCCTGCCGCAGCTGAACTCGATCGTGCTCACCGGCCTCGAGGGCGCGCAGCGCGTCCGCGGCGCGAATCCCCCGATCACCAGGCCCACCCCGGTAGCCACGCCGGAGCGGCCGGTGTGGAAGCCGAAGCGCACCGGGCGACCGGCGGGTGCGACCTCCGACTCCGAGGACGCCGACGCGGAGGACCGTGCGGCCGCCCCGGAGCCGGCCGCCCCGACGAAGAAGCCGCGCCGCACGTCGAAGCCCGCGACGTCGTCGAAGAACACGGCGTCGGCCGAGGACGAGGAGGAGACGTGAGCGATCCCGCATCCCCGATCAGCTTCTACGAGCAGGTCGGCGGGAGACCGTTCTTCGAGCGCCTCGTCGGCGTGTTCTACGAGGGGATCGCCGACGACCCGGTGCTGCGTCCGATGTACCCCGAGGAGGATCTCGGCCCCGCCCGGGAGCGGATGCTGCTCTTCCTCGAGCAGTACTGGGGCGGGCCCACGACCTACAGCGAGCGCCGTGGACACCCGCGCCTGCGGATGCGCCACGCGTCGTTCCCGGTGAACCCCGACGCCCGCGACCGCTGGCTCGCGCACATGCGCCGCGCGGTGGACGCCGTCGAGCTGCCCCCGCTGCTGGAGGCGACGCTCTGGGACTACCTGCAGCGCGCGGCGTATGCCATGGTGAACACGTTCGAGTCGACCGGGATCGGTCCGACGGCAGCCGGTCGGGACGGCCACGGGCTGTCGGTGACGGCTCGGAACGACGAGCCCACGAAGGAGTAGCCGTGACCGCCTCCCCCGTATCGACCGACGTCCTGGTGATCGGGTGGGGGCTGGCAGGGCTCGTCGCGGCGAGCGAGGCCGCCGCGGCCGGGCGACGTGTGGTCGTCGTCGATCAGGAGGGCCGCGCGAACCTCGGCGGGCAGGCGTGGTGGTCGTTCGGCGGACTGTTCCTCATCGACTCCCCGGAACAGCGCCGGATGGGCGTGCACGACTCGATCGAGCTCGCCCGGCAGGACTGGTTCGCCACGGCCGGCTTCGACCGCGCCGAAGACGCATGGCCCCGCCGGTGGGCGGAGGCCTACCTCGACTTCGCCCACGGCGAGAAGCGCTCCTGGCTGCGGCAGAAGGGCGTCGGGTTCTTCCCCGTCGTCGGCTGGGCGGAGCGCGGCGGATACATCGCGACCGGGCCCGGCAACTCCGTTCCCCGGTTCCACATCACGTGGGGAACCGGGCCGGGCATCGTCGCCCCCTTCCAGGGCTCCGTCGAGGATGCGGAAGGGCTCGGCCGCATCACCGTCCTCCCGCGCCACCGCGTCACCGCGCTGACGATCGAGGACGGCGCCGTCGTCGGCGCGGAGGGCGAGGTCCTCGCCGATGCGGCCGAGCCGCGCGGCGTCGCGACCTCGCGCGACCCCGTCGGCACGTTCGCCGTCCGCGCGGGAGCGACGATCGTCGCCTCCGGCGGGATCGGCGGCGACCACGACCTCGTGCGCGCCCGCTGGCCCGAGTCCCTCGGCGCTCCGCCCGCCACCATGGTGACGGGCGTGCCCGCCTACGTCGACGGCCGGATGCTGGAGACCGCGGCGCGCGGCGGGGCGAACCTGATCAACGGCGACCGCATGTGGCACTACGTCGAGGGCATCCAGAACTGGAACCCGGTGTGGCCGCAGCACGGCATCCGCATCCTCCCCGGCCCCTCGTCGGTCTGGCTCGATGCCACCGGTGCCAGACTCCCCTCGCCGCTGTTCCCCGGGTTCGACACGCTGGGCACCCTCGCGCATCTGCGGTCGACGGGGCACGACCACTCGTGGTTCGTGCTGTCGCACCGGATCGTCGAGAAGGAGTTCACCCTCTCGGGCAGCGAGCAGAACCCCGATCTGACCGGCAGGGACGTCCGTCTGCTCGTGCGGTCACGGCTGGGCAGGGGCGCCCCCGGCCCCGTGCAGGACTTCCTCGATCACGGCGCGGACTTCGTCGTGCGGCACTCGCTCGAAGCGCTCATCGACGGGATGCGGGAGCTCCCCGGAGGAGACGTGCTCGACCCCGCCCGCGTCCGCTACGAGATCGAGTCCCGCGACCGCGAGATGGCGAACGACTTCACCAAGGACGCGCAGATCGCGATGCTGCGCTCCGCGCGCTCGTACCGCGGCGACCGGCTCGTGCGCACCGCCGCGCCCCACCGCATCCTGGACCCGGCCGCGGGTCCCCTCATCGCGGTGAAGCTGCACGTCCTCACCCGCAAGTCCCTCGGTGGCATCGAGACGGACCTCGACGCGCGGGCGCTGGGCTCGGACGGCTCGCCGATACCCGGCCTGTTCGCCGCGGGCGAGGCGAGCGGGTTCGGCGGCGGCGGCGTGCACGGATACCGCGCGCTCGAGGGCGCCTTCCTCGGCGGCTGCCTGTTCTCCGGACGCGCCGCCGGACGCGCCGCGGCCCGCGCGGTCTGAGCCGGACGGGTTCAGCGCCCGGTCGCGCGAACCTCGGTGAGCCCGCTGCGCACCGGGCCGCGCACGAGCACGTGTCCGCGACGGAGGGTCACCCGTGCCCAGCCCGGGGCCCGGAACACCTGAGCGTCCTCCTCGCCGTGCACGAACCCCATGGACACCGCGGCGAACGCCGTTCCACGGACGAGCCCCGCGAGCTCCTCGTCGTCCTCGCCCCAGATCCGCGCGCGCACCGCGCGCACGAGGTCCTCTCCGGGGTCGGCCGGAAGCTCGTGCGCGACCGCCGCCATGCCCCACTGCGCGCGCGACGCGAGCACCGCGGACGCCAATCTCCCGGCCGGGTCCCAGCCGCTGCGCGGCGGTGACACCCCCGCCCACGCCGCGCGGACCGCGGTGTCCGGAAGAGCCACCTCCGCGTCCGCCGCCGTCGCGGTCAGTCCGGATGCGGTGACTACGAGGTCGCACTCGAGCTCAGCGTCGACCGGCAGCACACGCATGGCGAGCACGGTCGGCATCGCGTCCATCAGGCCCCGGGGCGCGAGCACGCCGGTCGTCATGACGAGCCTTCCCCGGTCCGCGACGAGTCGGATGCTCGCGTCGGGATCGACGGCGCTGAGCCGTCCGGCGAAGGTCAGCACATCGGCGGCGGCGTCCGCATCCGGGAAGACGAGGCGTGGGGACATCCGACCTAAACTACCAAGAGCGAGCCGAGCATCGAGGAGACAGCGTGAACGCACCCGGATCCGATCCCTCCGGACAGCCCCCGGTGACGGAGACGGATCCCGTCTCCTCGCTGATCTCCGTGCTGTCGTTGGCTTCGACCGAGGCGCGCACGACGGAG
The DNA here is from genome assembly GCF_902706225.1 of Microbacterium sp. 18062. GTDB lineage: Bacteria > Actinomycetota > Actinomycetes > Actinomycetales > Microbacteriaceae > Microbacterium. The sequence goes on along the minus strand of NZ_CACSKB010000010.1, from coordinate 9,677 downwards.
GACATCTTCACCGGCCTCAGCCAGCCGATGCCGTTCGGGCGGGTCTACGGCGGTCAGGTGCTCGCGCAGGCGGTCGTCGCGGCGTCGCGAACGGTCGAGGACGAACGCCCCATCCACTCGATGCACGGGTACTTCCTGCGCCCGGGCGACTCCGCGCGCGGCATCACGTTCTCGGTCGATCGGCTGCGCGACGGCCGCTCGTTCAGCGCCCGCCGCACCCAGGCCTATCAGGAGGGCGTGCCGATCTTCTCGATGATCGCCTCATTCCAGACGGAGGACGCCGGACTCGATCACAGCGAGCCCGCTCCCGACGTGCCCGGTCCGGAGGACGTCCCCGACCTGGAGACGGGCGGGCTGCACCCCATGACGATGCGCAGCTTCGGTGACCTGCCGGTCGAGGTGAAGCACGTTCCCGGGTCGCTCTATCGCGACGAGCCGGTCGCCCCGGATCCGCGGCAGACGGTCTGGCTGCGGACGCGGCGAGGCCTCCCCGACGATCGGCTCCTGCACCGCGCGGCGCTCGCGTACCTCTCGGACATGACGATCCAGGAGTCGATCCTGCGCGCCCACGGACTCACCTGGACGACGCCGGGCCTGAGCGTCGCGAGCCTCGACCACGCGATGTGGTGGCATCGGGCGGCGCGCGTCGACGAGTGGCTGCTGTACGTGCAGGAGTCGCCGACGGCGCGGGGCGGGCGGGGACTCGCGACCGGACGGATCTACACGCGGGACGGCGCTCTCGTCGCGAGCGTCGCGCAGGAGGTCATGGTGAGGGTGCCCGGCGGGTCGGAGTGAGCCCGCGGGACATACGCCCGGATGGCGTCACCCCGCGGCGGCACCCGCTGCGGGGTGACCGGCGGCATGCCGTTCGGCACGAGCATTCTTCCTCTTCTCGACGCTCCGCTTGACCTGCTCGGTGCCGCGCTTGACGAGGTCGACGGCCTTCGCGTTCACCGTGCGCGCGCCCTCGAACTCGGTGCCCAGCAGCGCGAGGCCGCCGAGGGCGATGACCGCCCCCGGGCCGGGCAGCGGGATGAGCACGACGCCCAGCGCGGTCGCCGCTCCTCCCGCAGCACCGACCGACGTGCGGTAGATGCGGTCCGCCCGCGGGTGACGCCTCAGGGTCTCACGGAGGTCCCGGGCGAGACCCGGGCGTGGCTCCTCGTCGATTCGGATGACTGTCGGCTGCTCGTTCACGTCCATGGAGACACGATATATCGCGAGTCTGGAAGCAGTCTGTGCCCGCGTGCTCCAGGCCCCGCCGTCAGCGACGCCGCGCGTAGACGATCGGCTCGCCCCGGAACGGCGCCCAGGCGGTCCGCATCCGCTCGGTCAGCCGGACCGGACGGCCCGACTCGGCGTCCACGAGCACGACGACGACCGACGACCGTGCGTACAGCGTCTGCGGCTCGGCCCCCACGGGGCTGAAGACCTCGTAGCAGACCTCCATGCTCGAGCCGCCGAGATTACCGAACCACAGCTGCACGTCGAGCGGCGCACGCTGGTAGGGCACGGGTCGCAGGTATTCGATCTCCTGTCGGGCGATGAGCGTGAGCACGCCGGACCCGACGCTCGAGGGCACGACCGCCGTCGGGTACGAGGACTCGCCCGTCTCGGGCTCCCAGAATGCACGCACGCGCACCTCTTCGAGGAGCTTGAGCATCGAGGTGTTGTTGACGTGGTTGAACGCGTCGAGATCGCCCCAGCGCAGGTGGATGGGGACGTGCAGCCGCCGGGAGCCGACGGCCTCGCCCTCGTCAGTCACGCGTCAGCTTGCGGTGCGTCGATCGATGCGGCTTCGCCGCGTCCGGACCGAGGCGCTCGATCTTGTTCTGCTCGTACGCCTCGAAGTTGCCCTCGAACCAGTACCAGCGGTCCGGGTTCTCGTCGGTGCCCTCGTAAGCGAGGATGTGCGTCGCGATGCGGTCGAGGAACCACCGGTCGTGCGTGATGACCACGGCGCAGCCGGGGAACTCCAGGAGCGCGTTCTCGAGCGACTGCAGGGTCTCGACGTCCAGGTCGTTCGTCGGCTCGTCGAGGAGCAGCAGGTTGCCGCCCTCCTTGAGCGTCAGCGCGAGGTTCAGGCGGTTGCGCTCTCCGCCCGAGAGCACGCCCGCCTTCTTCTGCTGGTCCGGCCCCTTGAAGCCGAACTTCGACACGTAGGCGCGCGAGGGGATCTCGGTCTTGCCGACCGTGATGATGTCGAGGCCGTCGGACACGACCTCCCACAGCGACTTGTTCGGGTCGATGTTCGCGCGGCTCTGGTCGACGTAGCTGATCTTGACCGTCTCGCCGATCTTCAGGTCCCCGCCGTCGAGCGGCTCCAGACCCACGATCGTCTTGAAGAGCGTGGTCTTGCCGACGCCGTTCGGACCGATCACCCCGACGATGCCGTTCGGCGGGAGGCTGAAGCTGAGACCGTCGATGAGTGAGCGACCGTCGAAGCCCTTCTGCAGTTTCCTCGCCTCGATCACGACGCTGCCCAGGCGCGGACCCGCCGGGATCTGGATCTCCTCGAAGTCGAGCTTGCGCGTGCGCTCGGCCTCGGTCGCCATCTCCTCGTAGCGCGCGAGGCGGGCCTTCGACTTCGCCTGACGGCCTTTCGCGTTCGAGCGCACCCAGTCGAGCTCCTCGGCCAGGCGCTTGGCGAGCTTCGCATCCTTCTTGCCCTGCACGGCGAGCCGCTCGGCCTTCTTCTCGAGGTAGGTCGAGTAGTTGCCCTCGTAGCCGATGAGGCGGCCGCGGTCGACCTCGGCGATCCACTCGGCCACGTTGTCGAGGAAGTACCGGTCGTGCGTGATCGCGATCACCGCGCCGGGGTACGACTGCAGATGCTGCTCGAGCCACAGTACGCTCTCGGCGTCGAGATGGTTGGTGGGCTCGTCGAGCAGCAGCAGGTCGGGCTTCTGGAGCAGGAGCTTCGTCAGCGCCACGCGGCGCTTCTCGCCACCGGACAGGTTCGACACCGCAGCGTCGCCCGGCGGCGTGCGCAGGGCGTCCATCGCCTGCTCCAGCTGGGAGTCGAGGTCCCACGCGTCGGCGGCGTCGATCTCCTCCTGGAGCGACCCCATCTCGGCGAGCAGGGCGTCGAAATCGGCGTCCGGGTCGGACATCAGGCCGGAGATCTCGTTGAAGCGGTCGACCTTCGCCTTGATGGCGATGCCGTCCTGGATGTTCTCGAGGACCGTCTTCGACTCGTCGAGCTCGGGCTCCTGCATGAGGATCCCGACGGTGAACCCGGACGCCAGGTTCGCCTCGCCGTTCGAGGGCTGGTCGAGACCCGCCATGATCTTCAGGATCGTCGACTTGCCGGCGCCGTTCGGGCCGACCATGCCGATCTTCGCGCCGGGGAGGAAAGCCATCGTGACGTCGTCGAGAATGAGCTTCTCGCCGACCGCCTTGCGGGCACGGACCATCTGGTAGATGTACTCAGCCATATCGGGTCCAGTCTAGCCGTCACGGCCGGTCGTGCCGGGCGCGGGCGTCGCCCTCACCAGTCGATCGGACGGGTCTGCCCGAGCATGCACCCGCCGTCGGGAAGCCCCGGCAGCACCACCGACACCGGTGCGCCCGTCGCCGGTCCCACCTGGCCGACGAGGCACTCGTCGCCCCATCGCACCGAGAACTGGATGCTCTCGGCCGCGTTCCCCACCGTCGACTCATCCGCCGTGACCTCCATCGCCGCCTTGTCGAAGCCTGCGGCGGTGAGCGCGTCGATGTAGGCCCGCCCCGACGCCTGGTCGGGCCCGTTCCACACCTGCGCGACGATCTCCGCGAAGAACGGCAGGTTGTCGTCGGCCGTGCCGTCCGGCACGAGCTCCGGCGCGTCGGCGAACGGCTCCTCCGTGGCGGTCGCCGTCGCGGAGGCCGTCGTCGACGGGGACGGCTCGGGGACCGTACACCCTGCCAGGGCGATGACGCCGAGCAGCACGCAGAGAAGGGATGCGGCGGATCGGCCGGAGCGGGTCGAGGTCACCCGGCCAGTCTAAGCATCAGAACGGGGTGTCCCCGCTGGGGACCAGTTCGCGCGGCGCGCCCGGTGCCGCCCACGCATCGGGTCCGTCGGCGGGCGGCGCGTCCGCGATCGGATGCGTGTCGCCGATCTGCGGCGCGGCGGGCGACGGCATGCCCTTGCGGAACACACTGGTCCCCCACAGCAGGTCGTGGCCGACCGCATCCGCCTCGATCTCGGCGGTCACGCCCTTCTTCGCGTCGGTCTCCCACTCGCGCAAGCGGAACCGACCGGCGACCACGACGCGCTCGCCCTTGTGCAGGGACCGGTGCGCGTTCTCGCCGAGTCCGCGGAACGCGTTCACCGTGAAGTAGTTGGTCCGGCCGTCGGTCCAGGTCGACGTGTTTCGATCGAACCGGCGCTCCGTGGATGCGAGCCGGAAGCTCGTGACGGCTCCCCCGTTCGGCAGCTCCCGCCGCTCGGGGACGCTCGCGACGTTGCCGACGACGGTGATGCTCTCGTTCATGTCCGTGTCCTCTCCCCCCGGGGACCGTCCCCGGGTGCTGCGGCGCCCGAGTGCCCGTCGGGCGCCGCAGCTGAGATCCACTGTCGCGGGCGGGCGGGCCGAGGATCGGCCGCGGCGGGCGTTCTGTGGACAGCACGGACACCGTCGCGCCTGGGGAGGAGGCCCGCCGGCTCGCGCGCGGTCGATGTCGGAGGCCGCGCCTACGCTCGGCTCATCGTCCTTCGAGGAGTCCGCATGAACGCATCCCGCATCACCGCGACGCGCACGTCCGTGCGCGATTCGGCCACGATCGTCCCGCTGGGGTGGGGGCGATGGCGCATCCTGACCTCGACCGGCACGGTGGCCGGCCTCGTGGAAGAGCTTCCGACCCCTCAAGGCACGCGCTTCCGCTCTCTCCGCTATCGATGGAACGCACGGGCGTTCCAGGCGATCGGCGAGTTCTGGCGGTTCGACGACGCCGTGTCGGCTCTGCGGAACGGTTGACCCGAAGCTCTCCCCGGATTGGGGAGATTTCGCATCCTTCGCCGGTCGTCTGAGACCCCGGCCAGTGACCGGGCGGCTCAGACGACGGCGTCCATCCGGTCGATCATCACGGGCGCGGCCCCGGCGCGCACGCGTCGCCAGGTCGTGCCGATCGCGTCGATCGCACGCTCCAGCCGCTCGGGCGGCGCGGTGAACGGGATACGCAGGTTCCGCTCGTATCCGCCGTCGACGGAGAACCGCGGGCCGGCCGAGAGCAGCACCCCCGCGGACCGCAGGCCCATCACCAGCGCACCGCTGAGCGGAGCATCGAGGTCGACCCAGAGCGACACTCCCCCATCGGCGTGCGGAACCCCCCACTCCGGGAGGGACTCCCGCAACGCCATCACGGCCGCATCCCGCCCGGCACGCAGCAGGTGGGCGCGCTGGGCGACGATCTCCGGGAGACGCGGCAGCAGCAGCCGCGCAACCAGTTGCTCCCACTCCGGCGTGCCCAGCTCGACCGCGAATCGAGCGGCCATCACACGGCGGACGAGGTCGGGACTCGCCCGGATCCAGCCGATCCGCAGCCCTCCCCACACGGTCTTGCCGAAGGATCCGACCCGGACGACCGACGCGGCCCCGGAACCCGCGCCGAACGCGCGGGGCGCCACGAGCCGGTCGATGTCGAGATCCGCGGTGGTCTCGTCGACGATCACGAGCGTCCCCGCCCGTTCGGCGGCACGTTCGATGACGTCGCGCTCGATGTCGCTCATCGAGCGCCCGGTCGGGTTCTGGAAGTCCGGCATCAGATAGGCGAGGGTCGGCACCGCACGTCCGAACGCCTGCTCGGCGCGATCGAGGTCCCAGCCCTCCGCCGTCGTCACGGGCAGGCTCACCAAGCGGGCGCCGGCCGCGCGGAAGCAGTCCGCCGCGTGTGGGTACGTCGGGCTCTCGATGAGCACGCGGTCGCCGCGGCTGACGAGCGTGGTCGCCAGCAGGTGCAGCGCGCTCTGGGCTCCGTTCGTGATCATGATCTCGCCAGGATCGGTCGGGATCCCCACTCGCGTGTACCGCTCGGCGATGCCGGCGCGCAGAGCCTCATGACCCACGACGTCGTACCCCGGGCTGGCGAGGATCGTGGTCGCCGACCCCGCCGCCTCGGCGAGGACGCTCGACAGGCCGGGCCATGCGGCCGGGCTCGCCTGCTGAAGATCGATCGCTCCCGGATCGGAGACGGCCGTGCGTGCGCCCGCGGCCCACGCCTGCGGCTGCGTCACACTGCCCGAGCCGCGGATGCTCCGGATGTGCCCGGACTCGCGCAGGCTGCGGTAGGCGGCGGCGATCGTGGTGCGGCTGACGGCGAGCACGCCCGCGAGCTCCCGCTCCGCCGGCAGCGCCGTGCGCGGAGCGATCCGGTTGTCGAGGATCAGAAGCCGGATGCCGTCCGCCAGCGCCTCGTACGCCGGCTCGCTGGTACGCCAGCCGCCGAGCAGAGCCGCCAGCGCGCGGGCTGAGATCCGGGAGTCCACGCAGCCACTATAGGAGAATTGGACTCTTGGTTCCAGTCCAATTCTGAGGTGAGATGGCTCCATGATCCGCCGCATCGTCCACCTGCTCGCGGGACTCGCCCTCTACGGCGCGGGCTGCGCGCTCACGGTCGAGGCGGGACTCGGAGTCGACCCGTGGACGGTCCTCGCCCAGGGGATCTCACGGCACACCGGCATCGGCGTCGGCTGGATCACCAACATCCTAGGACTCGCGATCATGCTGCTCTGGATCCCGCTGCGCCAGCGCCCGGGCATCGGCACGATCGCGAACATCCTGCTGGTCGGCACAAGCATGCAGGCGGTGCTGGCGATCGTGCCGCCGGTGCAGGGACTCCTGCCGCGGATCGCCGTGCTCGCCGCCGGAATCCTGACCGTCTCGGTGGCCAGCGGCCTCTACCTCGGCGCCCGGTTCGGTCCCGGACCCCGGGACGGGCTGATGACCGGCCTCCGCGCCCGGTTCGGCTGGCCCATCTGGCTGGCGCGCGGAACGGTCGAGCTCACGGTGCTCGTCATCGGCTGGGCGCTGGGCGGGACGGTGGGCATCGGCACCGTCGCGTTCGCGCTGCTCATCGGGCCGCTGGTGCACGCGATGCTGCCGCTCCTGGCGATCCGCGGCGACGCCTCGCCGTCGTCGGAGGTCAGTGCTGGCGGAACTGCGGCCAGTCGGCCCCCGGCCTGAGGTGGGAGTGCAGCGCCCCCTTCGCGATGTCCATCGTCGGGTAGTGGCCGAGCGATGCCTCGGCGTCGGCGATCGTGACGATGTACTCCCCCGCGTCCTTGCGGATGGTGCCCACCACCCCGCTCTGCCCGTAGGCCACCCACAGTCCCTCGGTCGTGCTCATCATCGAACTCCTCTCTCGGTGGATCCGACGGTACGCCGTGGGAGGGGGTCGCCACCAGAGCGGCCACGATAACCTAGAGCCCGCTACCCCCCGTAGCTCAGCGGATAGAGCAGGAGCCTTCTAATCTCTTGGTCGGGTGTTCGAGTCACCCCGGGGGGACACACCGCTTCTGGCGCACGTCGGAGGCCAGGAGGAGGATCACCGTATGGGAACCGAAGGCGACAGGCTGGTCTGGATCGACTGCGAGATGACCGGGCTCGACCTCGACGTCGACCAGCTGGTCGAGATCGCGATCGTCGTGACGGACTTCGAGCTCAATGTGCTCGACGAGGGCTTCCAGCTGGTGATCCGGCCGGACGCATCCGCGCTCGAGAACATGGGCGAGTTCGTGACCGAGATGCACCGCACCTCCGGCCTGCTCGAGGAGATCCCGAACGGGGTGAGCGTCGCCGAGGCCGAGTTCCAGGCACTCGAGTACGTCCAGCGGTTCGCGCCCGTCGAGGGCAAGGCGCCGCTCGCCGGCAACACGATCGGCACCGACCGCGCGTTCCTCGCCCGCTACATGCCGCGCCTCGACCGGTGGCTGCACTACCGCAACGTCGACGTCTCGAGCGTGAAGGAGCTCTCGCGGCGCTGGTACCCGCGGGTCTATTTCAACGCGCCGGCGAAGGACGGCGGCCACCGCGCCCTGGCCGACATCCGCGAATCCATCCGCGAGCTCGCCTACTATCGCGAGGCCGTCTTCGTCGCTCCCCCGGGCCCGTCGAGCGACGACGCGCGCGCGGTCGCCGCCTCCGTCGTGTCGGCATTCGCCCCGCGGGTGTGAGAGAATCGTTGGGTTGCCCGCACGAGCGGGAGACATGGTGGGTATAGCTCAGTTGGTAGAGCACCTGGTTGTGGTCCAGGGGGCCGCGGGTTCAAGTCCCGTTACTCACCCCAATTGTGCGAGAGGTGAGCTCTCGACCGTGGAGCCGTAACCGGGCGCAGGGCGTTGCCCGCCCTCGTCTGCGGACAGCCGATCCCGGTTCGCTCACGCCTTCGTCCTGCGCCGACGCCGTTCCGCCAGCTTCGCGAGCAGGTCGTGCTCGGCGTCCGGGCCGGCTTTGACGCCGCCGGGGATGCGCACGGCGAACCAGATGCCGATCGCCCACCAGACCAGGAAGATCAGCCACGGCTCCACGTCGAGGAAGGCCGGCATCCCCGGCAGATACAGCGAGAGCATCGCCGCTGTCGACAGCACCGCCGCTGCTCCCACGATCGGGCCGAGGGCACCGCCGGGTCGTCCGATGCGCATCGGCCGATCCATGCCCGGCTCTTTGCGACGCAGCACGAGGAACGCCAGCGCGACCATCAGGTAGGTGAAGATGATGCTCGGCCCGCCCGAGTCCACCGCCCACCCCAGCATCGCGACGCCGAAGAACGGCGAGAGGGTGGTGATGCCGCCGACGAACAGCAGGGCGTTGACGGGAGTGCCGTTCTTGGGGTGCATGCGGCCGAACCAGGCAGGGATCATGCCCGAGTTCGCCAGTGCCCAGAGCAGCCGCGACGCGCCGATGAGGAAGGCGTTCCAGGTCGTGACGATTCCGGCCAGGCCGCCGGCGACGACGAGCTGGCCCCAGAAGGGGTGGCCCAGCATGTAGGCCAGCGCGTCCGCCGTGTCGAGGTCGAAGACGACCACCTCGTCACGTGGCGCGGCGTAGGCGGTCGCCAGCACGATCACGATGTAGAAGAGGGTCGCCATGATGACCGAGATCACGATCAGCTTCCCGATCTGCCGCGGCGGAACCTTCGCCTCCTCCGCCGACTGCGGGATGACGTCGAAGCCGAGGAACAGGAAGGGCACGACCAGCAGCACGGCGATCACGCCGCCGCTGCCCCCCGTCACGAGGGGTTCGAGGTTGGCGGGCTGTCCTCCGAAGACGGCGGATGCCGCCAGCACGACCGCGACGACCACGAGGAACGTCATCACGGAGGTCTGGAACAGGCTCGCGTAGCGGATGCCGCGGATGTTCATCACGGTGAGCAGGATCGACGTCACGACACCGATGACGATCCACGGCAGATACACCTCCGACCCCGCCACCGACCACACGGAGAACTGGTTCAGCCCCGGGAACAGATAGCCCGCAGCGCGCGGGACCGCGACCGACTGGAACATCGCCACGGTGACATACCCGCCCACGATCCCCCACGAGCCGACCAGCGCCGCCCTGGGGCCCATTGTCCCGCGTCAAGTAGTTGGCAGGATTTCTTCTCTTTCGAAGTTGGGGATGGTGGGGTCGGCCAGGCCGAGGTGCACCTCCATCGGCCGGTTCCAAGCGATCGCCTCGTGCGGGCGGACCTCGTTG
>NZ_CACSKB010000009.1 GCF_902706225.1 Microbacterium sp. 18062 | reverse complement strand
TCCATGCGCAAACTCATCCACACCCTCCACGACCACGCAGAACCCGCCCGTCCCGAGCTCCACCTCACCGCCTGACCCCATCCATCACAGGAACAACCGAAGTGACACCACGCCACGGGACTTGACCCCGGGGCAGCTGACCCGCGCCCGACCCGCCTCAGGCCCCGATCTCGTCCAGAGCCCGGCGGGCGGCGCTCATCGCGACGCTCGACGGATACCCTCGTCGCGAGAGTTGTCCGACCAGCCGTCGCAGCGCCGCCTGATCGTCCCGCCCGCCGATCGAGGCGGCCTTGCGCCGCGCGAACTCGAGAGCGCGCTCGAGATCATCATCGGGCATCTCGGCGAGAGCCGCCGCCGCGATGTCGCGCGGCACGCCGCGCTTCGCGAGCGTCTGAGCGATGACCTGCCGGCCCTGACCGCGCCGATCGACACCCGCGTGGACGATCTGCTCGGCGAGAGTCCTGTCGTCGAGATAGCCGAGTCGACGCATCCGGTCGAGGATCGCATCGGACTGATCCGACGCGATCGCCGTCGCTCCGAGCACGGCCCGTGCCTCCTGCTCGGAGAGCGAACGCGTCCGCAGCTTTCGGAGGAGATTCCTCTCCGCGAGCTCGACACCCCCGCCAGAATCCCCGCCGGGACCGTCACCGGGCTCCCGCATGTCGTCCGGGAGACCGGAGGCTGCGACAGGGGACGGATCCTCTCGCCAAGTCGGATGCCAACCCGCCGCGTCCGCGGACGGCTCATGCGATGTCGAGCCGCCGAACAGCCTGGTCACGGGGGCGAGCCGCTCCGACTCGCCCCCGTCGCGTCCGCTCACGGTCACGCCGGACGACGCTGAGCCAGTTCGTCCTCGACGGGCGCATCTGCGCCCCGAGGAACGCCGATGCCGAGCTTCGTCTTGATCTTCTGCTCGATGTCCGCCGCGATGTCGGGGTTCTTCAGCAGGAAGTTGCGCGCGTTCTCCTTGCCCTGGCCCAGCTGCTCGCCGTCGTAGGTGTACCAGGCGCCGGACTTCTTGACGATCGCGTGCTCGACCCCGAAATCGATCAGGCTGCCCTCTCGCGAGATGCCGGTGCCGTACAGGATGTCGAACTCGGCCTGCTTGAAGGGCGGCGCCATCTTGTTCTTGACCACCTTGACGCGAGTGCGGTTGCCGACGGCATCCGTGCCGTCCTTCAGCGTCTCGATGCGACGGATGTCGAGGCGGACCGACGCGTAGAACTTCAGCGCCTTTCCGCCGGCGGTGGTCTCGGGCGAGCCGAAGAACACGCCGATCTTCTCGCGGAGCTGGTTGATGAAGATCATCGTGGTGTTCGTCTGGTTGAGCCCACCGGTCAGCTTGCGCAGCGCCTGCGACATGAGGCGCGCCTGCAGACCGACGTGCGAATCGCCCATCTCGCCCTCGATCTCGGCCTTCGGCACGAGAGCCGCCACCGAGTCGATGACGGCGAGATCGATGGCGCCGGATCGCACCAGCATGTCGGCGATCTCGAGCGCCTGCTCGCCCGTGTCGGGCTGCGACACGAGGAGCTGGTCGATGTCGACGCCCAGCTTCTTCGCGTAGTCGGGGTCGAGCGCGTGCTCGGCGTCGATGAACGCCGCGATACCGCCCGCGCGCTGCACATTGGCGATCGCGTGCAGGGTGAGCGTCGTCTTTCCCGAGGACTCCGGACCGTAGATCTCGATGATGCGTCCGCGCGGAAGACCGCCGACGCCGAGGGCGACATCGAGCGCGATGGAGCCGGTCGGGATGATCTCGACGGGAGCCCGGTCGTCGCTGCCCAGTCGCATGACCGAGCCCTTTCCGAACTGGCGGTCGATCTGGGCGAGGGCCGATTCGAGGGCCTTCTCGCGGTCGGCGGGTGATGGCATGTGATGCTCCTTCTGCTCGCGGTCCGTCGCCTGTAGGCTGTCGCGTCCCGCTCGGGATGGGAGCGGATCCTGCGACAAGGCGGGGTGTCGTTCGACGCTGTCCACGGTACGGAGTGCCTCCGACATCGAGGTCGGAACCACCGCATCCGTGGACAGACGTGTCATCGACACCGTCTGTGCAGGAGCCTATGCGCGGATCGAACGAATCTTCGACGACACGCCGTCAGGAGCGGCGGGGTTCGAGACGACCGGCACCGTGTCGGCGCGCCAGGGGGACGTCGGTCTCCGCGCAGAGCGCGAGCCAGACGGCACGGGGCGGCTCCCCCGCCGCGAGAGCCTCGGTCGCGGTGCGATCGCCGACGGCGGACAGCACCAGATCGGACACCAGGGACGGCCCGCGCGCTCCGAACTCGTCCCGGACCGCTCGATCGAACTCGCTGCGGCGCATTCAGTGCAGGGAGAGCTCGGGCGACGCCATCGCGACGAGCTCGTCGGGGACGACGTCCGGGAAGACGGTGAGCCCCTCGAGGACCGAGAGACGGTCGGAGACCTCACGCATGATCGTTGAGATCGGGACGTCGAGAGCCTCGGCCACCGAGGCGAGGATCTCGCTCGAGGCCTCCTTCTGGCCGCGTTCGACCTCGCTGAGATAGCCCAGGGCGACGCTCGCCCGACTGGCCACCTGGCGGAGGGTGCGACCCTTCTGCAGGCGCAGGTCGCGCAGGACGTCGCCGATTTCGTGACGAACCAGGATCATGTCGGGTGCCCTCCTCTAACCGTCTCGGCCGCTGTCCCGGGCGGACAACGGTACAACCTCGCGTGCTGACAATCTAATCCCGAGCGCTGTGGAACGGGTGAGAATCACCGAATGTAACCGAGTGGTAACGCGCCTTGTTCCCGGCTCGTTCACAAGGCCTCCAGCACGAGGCGCAGGGCGCGACGCACCGTCTCGTGACGGATCTGCTCGCGCGAGCCGTCGAGATGCAGCAGCTCGACGCGAGTGCCGAGCGGCGTCGACACCCCGACGTACACCGTGCCCACGGGCTGACCGTCGGGCGAGGCGGGACCCGCGATCCCCGTCGTCGACACGCCGACCTCGACACGCCCGGACCGGCCTGCCAGGGCGTCGCGCACCCCCTCGGCCATCTGCCGCGCCACCTTCGGCTGGACGGGTCCGTCGAGCTCCAGGATGGTGCCGTCCACACCCAGCACGGACTGCTTCAGATCGGTCGCGTACGCAACGATGCCGCCGCGCACGTGCGCGGACGAGCCGGGCACCGTCACGAGCTCGGCGCACAGGAGCCCTCCGGTCAGCGACTCCGCCACGGCGACCGTCCACCCGAGCTCCCCGAGCCGCTCGATGAGGCGCTCGGCATCCGTCCGGCGCCCCGGGATGATCGAGGTCGATTCGTCGATCGCGGATCCGTCGAGGGGAGAGTCACGCTGCATGACCGGTCCCCGCTGCCCGCGATCGACGTGCCCGTACCTCGCTGACCACGTAGTCGACGCCGCTGGCGACCGTGAGGATCACCGCGATCCACATGGTCACGGTGTTCACCCAGCCGATCCAGTCGCCCACGACCGAGGCGAGCGGCAGCAGGGCGAGCGAGAGCGCCACCGCCTGGGCGACGGTCTTGAGCTTGCCCATCCAGGCGGCGGCCAGCACATGGTCGCTCACGACGACGAACCGGTAGACCGTGATGCCGATCTCACGGACGAGCACGACGATCGTGACCCACCACGGGAGCTCGGCCAGGATCGACAGGCCCACGAACGCGCACCCGGTGAGCACCTTGTCGGCGATCGGATCGAGCAGCTTGCCGAGATCCGTCACGATATCGTGCGTGCGGGCGATGTGACCGTCGATGCCGTCGGTCGCGATCGCCACGACGAACAGCGCCGCCGCGGTCCATCTCAGCGGACCGTCGGCGCCGGCATCGGCCAGCAGGAGCCAGACGAAGACCGGGGCGCAGAGGATGCGCACGATCGTGATGGCGTTGGGGAGCTGGCGGGGAACCGTCACGCACCGAGCCTATCCGTGTCGCGGCCCTCAGTCGCGACCGGTCAGACCCCAGGCGTCCTCGGACTCCTCGTCGCCGTCGACGACCTCATGGCCGTCGAACTGGGCCGAGACCGCGTCGGGTCCGTACGGATCCGACACCGTTCCCGGATCGGCGGGCACGTCCTGGCCGCGCAGCCGCGCGAGCACCCCGGGCAGCTGCTCGACGGTCACCATGACGTCGCGCGCCTTCGATCCCTCCGAAGGACCCACGATCTCGCGCGACTCCAGCAGGTCCATGAGCCGGCCCGCCTTCGCGAACCCCACGCGCAGCTTGCGCTGGAGCATCGACGTCGATCCGAACTGGGTCGACACGACCAGCTCGGCGGCGGCGAGGAGAAGCTCGAGGTCGTCGCCGATGTCCGCGTCGATCTCCTTCTTCTCGGCGACCGCCTGAACGTCGGCGCGATACTCCGGCCGCGCCTGCCCGGTCGCGTGCGCCACGACCTTCTCGATCTCGATCTCGCTGACCCAGGCGCCCTGCACGCGCACGGCCTTCGACGTCCCCATGGGCAGGAAGAGCCCGTCGCCCTGCCCGATCAGCCGATCGGCGCCGGGCTGATCGAGGATGACGCGCGAGTCGGTGACGCTCGTGACCGCGAAGGCCAGACGGGACGGCACGTTCGCCTTGATCAGACCGGTCACGACGTCGACGCTCGGTCGCTGGGTGGCGAGGACCAGATGGATGCCGCTGGCACGCGCCAGCTGCGTGATCCGCACGATCGAGTCCTCGACGTCGCGCGGGGCCACCATCATCAGGTCTGCGAGCTCGTCGACCACGACGAGGAGGTACGGGTAGGGCTTGAGAACGCGCTCGCTGCCCTCCGGGAGCTGGATCTGGCCGGCCACGACGGCCTTGTTGAAGTCATCGATGTGACGGAATCCGAACGACGCGAGGTCGTCGTACCGCATGTCCATCTCCTTCACTACCCACTGCAGCGCCTCGGCCGCCTTCTTGGGGTTCGTGATGATGGGCGTGATCAGATGCGGCACGCCTGCGTAGGAGGTCAGCTCCACGCGCTTCGGGTCGATCAGCACCATCCGCACCTCGGACGGCTTCGCCCGCATCAGGAGACTGGTGATCATCGAGTTGACGAAGCTCGACTTGCCGGAGCCGGTGGAGCCGGCCACGAGCAGGTGGGGCATCTTCGCGAGGTTCGCGACCACGAATCCGCCGCCGACGTCCTTGCCGACGCCGATGGTCATCGGGTGGGTCGCCTGCTGGGCGGCGGTCGAGCGCAGGACATCGCCGAGGGTGACGATCTCGCGATCGGTGTTCGGGATCTCGACGCCGATCGCGCTCTTTCCGGGTATCGGCGCCAGGATCCGGACCTCGTTCGAGGCGACCGCGTAGGCGATGTTGTTGGTCAGCGCGGTGATCCGCTCGACCTTCACGCCGGGACCGAGCCCCACCTCGTACTGGGTCACCGTCGGGCCGCGCGAGAAGCCGGTCACGCGGGCGTCGATGCCGAACTGCTCGAAGACGCCCATGATGGCGCGGACGATGATGTCGTTGGCCTCGGAGCGCTCCTTCGGGACCGAGCCGGGGGCGAGCGACGTCATCGACGGCAGCGTGTACGGCGCGGACGGCGGCAAGCGGTCGCCGCTGCTGCCGTAGCCGTCGACGCCGGGCAGTTCCGGTTGCGGGCCCGTGTCGCCGTCGTCCTGCAGCCCGCCGGCGGCACGGCCGTCCGCGACGGCGCGTTCGGCGGCCGCGATGACGGACGGGTCGATGACCTCGGTCAGCGCATCGGGCGCGGGCGGCAGCGGCGGCGGCACCGGGACGGCGGGTTCGATGGCCTTCTCGAAGCCGCCGCGCGCCTGCTGGTCGGAGAACAGCAGCTCGGTGAGGTCCTGGGATCCGGCGGCGGGCGCACCCGGATCCTCTTCGCGCCCCGTCCTGTTGCGCCGCCACCACGGGATCGACTCGGTCGGGTCGTCGTCGACCGACGCGGGCGGCCCGGCCTCGACCGCCTGCGCCGGATCACGACGCTCGGCACCGAACATCCAGGCGTAGAGGTCGCCGAGCCGCCGACCGATGCGGTTCGGCGGGGTCTTGGTGAGGATGAGGACGCTGAGGGCGGCGAGGACGGCGAGCAGGATGCACGCGCCGATCTCGGTCAGCATCGCGGGCGGCTCGCCGACCATCCACCCGAACAGGCCGCCCGCCTCGCTGAGCGTCGGAAGCCCGGAGCTCGGCTGCGGACGCCCGCCCAGCACGTGGCAGAAGCCCGCGATCGAGAGGACGAAGAGGGCGAAGCCGATCCCGATCCGTCCGTTGTCGTGCACCGAGGAGGGGTGTCGGAAGAGCCATCCGGCCAGGATCACGAGGAGGACGGGCATCACGAAGGCGACGCGGCCGACGAGGGCGCCGACGCTGTAGGCGCTGATCGTCGCGGAGGCCTCGACGCCGATGAAGAACCACTCCGTCACCGCGCCGGCGACCGCCAGCAGCACGAGCAGGAAGGGGAAACCGTCCCGGCGCTGCTCCTTCTCGAGCGTCTCGGGGCCGAATGTCCGGAACAGACCGCCCGTCAGGTGGGCGAGCGCCATCCAGGCACGGACGACGACCGAGGGCTTCTCCTCGTCGCCGACGTAGCGCTTGGGAGCCGGGGCGGGCTTGCGCCCGCGGGTCGATGCGCCCTTGGTCGGGGCGCTGCGCGTCGAGGCGGAACTACGGGCCATGCTCCCACGCTATGCGCGGGATCCGACGTCGGGCGGTAGGCACGCGGGAACAGCTCACCGCAGTCGCACCACCATCGTGTCGCGACCGATGCCGGGCGAGGTCACCGCGAACCCCTCCGACCGGTACAGCGTCACGGCGTAGTTGCCCCGCTCCACGCTCAGACTCAGCCGCGCATAACCGCACGCACGCGCCTGGTCCATCAGCCGGCGCAGCAGCGCCCGCCCGACCCCGTGCGCACGCCAGATCGGGCGCACGCCGATGATCAGCTCCGGGACCCCCGTGGCGATGTACCCGAAACCGGGCTCGGTGCGCGGCAGCATCCGGAACCAGGCGGCTCCGATCGGCTCGTCCTGCGGCCCGATCGCGACCAACCCGTCGTCGCCCGGCCGCATCCATCCGGCGATGTAGCGTCCGTGCTCCACGGAGGCGAGGATCTCATGGCGCGGCCGCGCTCCGCCCGCTCGCCAGTTCACCGCCTCGACCACCATGTCCGCGAGGAACGCACCGTCGGCCTGCGCGGCGGAGCGGATGCGGTAGCTCGCGGACATGGCGAGATCCTAGCGCCCGACGATCACGCTTCGATCACGAGCGGCACGATCATCGGCCGGCGGCGCAGGCGCTGGTTCACCCAGCGTCCGATCGTGCGGCGGACGACCTGCGACAGCGCGTGGGAGTCGCGCACGCCCTGACCCGCGGCCTCGGTGAGCGCCGCCGCGATCTTCGGCTTGACGTCGTCGAACACCGAGTCCTGCTCCGCGAATCCGCGGGCGTGGATCTCGGGCCCGGTGATGATGCGCCCGGTCTGCGCGTCGACCACGACGATGACCGAGATGAAGCCCTCCTCGCCGAGGATGCGGCGGTCCTTGAGGTCCGCGTCGGTGATCTCGCCGACCGTCGAGCCGTCGACGTACACGAAGCCGATGTCGAGCTGGCCCACCACGTTCGCCTCGCCGTCCTTCAGGTCGACGACCGTGCCGTTCTCGCCGAGGATCGTGCGCTCGGGCGGGATCCCGGTGTCCTGGGCGAGCTTCGCGTTCGCCATCAGGTGCCGGTACTCGCCGTGCACGGGCAGAACGTTCCTCGGCTTCAGGATGTTGTAGCAGTACAGCAGCTCGCCGGCCGCGGCGTGGCCCGAGACGTGCACCTTCGCGTTGCCCTTGTGGACGACGTTCGCGCCGAGCTTCGTGAGGCCGTCGATCACGCGGTAGATCGCGTTCTCGTTGCCGGGGATGAGGCTCGAGGCGAGGATCACGGTGTCGCCCGGGCCGGGCTCGATCTCGTGGTCGAGGTTCGCCATCCGCGAGAGCACCGCCATCGGCTCGCCCTGCGACCCGGTCGACATGTAGACGATCCGGTCGTCGGGGAGGTCCCGCGCCTTCTTGTAGTCGATCAGCACGCCGTCGGGAACCGTGAGATACCCGAGGTTCTCCGCGATGGTCATGTTGCGGACCATGCTGCGACCGAGGAATGCGACACGGCGACCGTTGGCCGCAGCCGCGTCGATGACCTGCTGCACACGGTGCACGTGGCTCGAGAAGCTCGCCACGATGACACGGCGCGGCGCCTTCGCGATCACCTGGTCGAGCACCGGGCCGATCGAGCGCTCGAGCGGCGTGAAGCCCGGGACGTCCGCGTTGGTCGAGTCCACGAGGAAGAGGTCCACGCCCTCCTCGCCCAGGCGCCCGAAGGCTCGGAGGTCGGTGAGCCGACCGTCGAGCGGCAGCTGGTCCATCTTGAAGTCGCCGGTCGCGAGCGCGATGCCCGCAGGGGTGCGGATGGCCACGGCGAGCGCATCGGGGATCGAGTGGTTGACCGCGACGAACTCGAGGTCGAACGGACCGACCCGCTCCTGCTGCCCCTCCTTCACCGTCAGGGTGTACGACTTCACCCGGTGCTCCTTGAGCTTCGCCTCGACGAGCGCGAGAGTGAGCCCCGACCCGATGAGGGGGATGTCGTTCTTCAGCCTGAGCAGGTAGGGCACCGCGCCGATGTGGTCCTCGTGCCCGTGCGTGAGCACGATGCCGACGATGTCGTCGAGGCGTCCGCGGATCGGGGCGAAGTCCGGCAGGATCAGGTCGACGCCGGGCTGATGCTCCTCGGGGAACAGCACCCCGCAGTCCACCACGAGGAGCTTGCCCTCGTACTCGAAGACGGTCATGTTGCGCCCGACCTCGCCGAGGCCGCCGAGCGGCGTGACACGGAGCGTTCCGGGCTCGAGGGTGGGCGGGTCGTACAGGGTCGTGGCCATGGCGTGCCTTTCCGGGTGCGGCGGGGCGCCGCATCCGTCCTCACCGCCTCCCGGCGGCCGCCCGCGCGGTGCGGGCTCTTCGCGCTCGCCTCGTGGCGAGCTGATGTCAACGTGTCGTGCCGTGCACCTTCGGCAGAGCGCCGCCCGCGGCCGCGTTGCGGTCGGGGCGGAAGTTCGAGAAGTCCGCACCGGGGACGTCGGCGACGAGGGCGAGCTCGTCCTCGATGAGGGCGGCCTCCCACTCCTCCGGGCCAACCAGCGGCAGTCGCACGCGCGGGCTCGAGATGCGGCCGAGACCGTGCAGGATGTACTTCGCGCTCACCGTGCCGGGAACGTGGGTCATGACCGCCCGCACGAGCGGCTCGAGGCGCTTGTGCTCGGCGGTGGCCGCGGCGAGGTCGCCGCGGTTCACGGCGTCGACGATCGTGCGGTAGGGCGCCGCGGCGATGTTCGCCGTCACCCCGATGAGGCCCGTCGCCCCGATGGAGAGGTGCGGCAGCACGTTCGCGTCGTCGCCGGAGAAGTAGAGCAGCTCGGTCTGGTTGAGCACGCGGCTCACCTCGCTGAAGTCGCCCTTGGCGTCCTTGATCGCGAGGATGTTGGGGTGCTTGGCGAGGCGCAGGATCGTCTCGTACCTGATCGGCACGCCGGTGCGGCCGGGGATGTCGTAGAGGATCACGGGCAGGTCCGTCGCGTCCGCGACGAGACGGAAGTGCGTGAGGATGCCGGCCTGCGTGGGCTTGTTGTAGTACGGGGTGACGATCATGATGCCGTCGGCGCCGGCCTTCTCGCTCGCCCGGTACAGCTCGATCGCGTGCGCGGTCTCGTTCGATCCGCCACCCGTGATGATCTTGGCGCGTCCGGCCGCGACGTCCTTGCCGATCTCGACGAGGCGCAGCTTCTCGGGATCGGTCAGCGTGCTCGTCTCGCCGGTGGTGCCCGTCACCACGATGCCGTCGGCTCCGGAGGTGATGACGTCGTCGATGTGCTTCTCGACCGCGGGCCAGTCGACCTCGCCATCGGCCGTCATCGGGGTGACGAGCGCGACGAGCACCTGTCCGAAGGGATTGCCCGTGTGCGTCATGCTCCCAGGTTATCGGTCGCGGCCGTGCATGGCGGCCCGTCATGCGGCCGCGATGGGACTCGGGACGAACGGACGGGGCCCCGAACCGTCGCCGGTCGTCGGGTCGGTGGGGCGGATGCACCCGGAAGCGGCCTGTGGGGCACGTCCGGGTCAATGCATCCGACGACTGCGGATCGATCCCAGCCGGGTGAGCACCGCACGCTCGACGGTCGACCAGTCGTGCACGACCATCGCGTAGTCGAATCGCAGCGTCTCGTACCCGGCGGCGGCGGCCACCGCATCCCGCATCAGATCGCGGTGGCGCTGCGCGGGCCCCTCGTGGTTGCCCTTGCCATCGACCTCCAGGATGAGGACCCCATCGACGAGGAAGTCGACGAACCCGACGCCAGCAATGGCCGCTTGGCTCTCCATCCCGATGCCGAGACGGTGGAGGCGCAGACGCAGGATCGACTCGAGTCCGCTGTCGGCCGACGGGCGGGCGATGTCGACGAGCCATCGTTGATGCGCGGGCAGTCCGGCGCGCACCTCCACGCGCGACGCCGACGTCAGGAGCCCGCGGCGCCAGGCGGACTCGAACGCCGCGAAGAACGCCTCGTCTCCCAGGCACCGCGCGAGCTGCACGAGGGCCTGCACGACGCCGACCATGCCGAACGCGGAGGAGCCCGCATCCCGATGCGCGACGCACGAACAGCCCGGATGCCGATGAGCGCGACCCTTCGCGCCCAGCCACACGTGCGGGCGGTTCACGTCCTCGAGGATCCAGACTCCCCGCGACCGGAGCGCTGACGTGCAGGCGACCTCGCCGCCGTGCCGGGCTGCCTCGAGAAGGATCGGATCCGCGTGCGGCAGCGCGTACACGCCCTCTCGAAGACGGACGAGGGCGTCGCGGCACACGGCGCGACGCAGGTCCTCCCGGGTGGCGCCGAGGCGCAGGAGCTCCCGAGAGCGAGCCACACCGCCGTGTTGGGCGACGAGATCGGCGAGGGAAGAGGGACGCATCGCCCCACCGTGGCGTGCGGCCGTGGCCGCGACAGCGGCACGAGAGCCGACTGTGGACGGAGACGAGCTCTTTTCGGTCTGGGGAGGTCGGATGGCCGACGGCAGAATCGCGGGCAGACCCTCAGTCGTCGGATCGGTGGGGCGGATGACCTCCCCTGAGACACCTGAGGCGCCGGGAAGGCGGGTTCTCCGACGACTGAGGGCGCGCGAGCCGGGCGCCGTAGGGTGTGGGGATGGCATGGCGCACCCGCGGCTCACGCACGGTCTACGAGAACCGCTGGATCCACGTCCGGGAGGACGACGTCCTGGGCCCGGACGGCGAGGGCATCTACGGGGTGGTGCGGATGCAGCATCCCGCCGTGTTCGTCGTCGCCCTCGACGACGAGGACCGCGTGTGCCTGATCGCCCTCGACCGCTACACGACCGGTCGATCGATCGAGGTGCCGGCCGGCGGCACCGACGGCGAGGACCCCCTGGTCGCCGCACAGCGCGAGCTGCGGGAGGAGACCGGTCTCGAGGCGGCGCGCTGGGAGCACCTCGGCACGATGAACGCGCTGAACGGGATCGCCGACGCCCCCGAGCACGTCTTCCTCGCCTGCGGAGCCCGGCTCGCGACGGATGCGGACGCCACCCGCGCCGAGGAGGGCATCGACGAGGTCCGCTGGGTGCCGTTCGCCGAGGCGCTCGGGATGATCGCCTCGGGCGGGCTCACTGACGGCGAGACCATCGCCGCGCTCGCCTACGCGGGCATCCGCCTCGGCCGCTTCGTCTGAGCCGCCGCGCCCTCCCGGCGACCCCGTCTACCCGGCGGTGCGCCGATAGGTCGTGAACCGGTACCGGATGCCGCTGCGCGAGGTGTGCCACCCTCCGGCCGGATCGAGGACGACCGGCGCCCATCCGTCGAGCGCCGGAGCGTGGGTGTCCCCCTCGACCTCGAGGTCGAGGTCGGTGACCTCCAGCAGGTCGGCCCGCTCGATCGCCTCGGCGTAGAGCCGACCGCCGCCGATCACCCAGATCCGTCCGGCGCCGGCGGCCTCCAGCGCCTCGTCGAGCGATGCGGCCGGCTCCGCGCCGGGCGCCGACCACCCCGGGGTGCGGGTGACCACGATGTTGCGACGGTCCGGAAGCGGCCGGAAGCGCTCGGGGAACGACTCCCAGGTGCGCCGCCCCATGACCACCGGATGCCCCGAGGTGACCGCCTTGAAATGCGCGAGGTCCTCGGGCACGTGCCACGGCATCCCTCCCCCGGCGCCGATCACGCGGTCGCGCGCCTGCGCCCAGATGAGGCCGACGCCGCTCACACCGCGACCGCCCCGCGGATCGCGGGGTGGTGCCGGTAGTCCTCGATCACGACATCCTCGTAGCTGTAGTCGAAGATGGAGTCGGGCTTCCGCGCGAAGCGCAGGCGCGGGGCGGGGTAGGGATCGCGCGTCAGCTGCTCCTGCACCTGATCGAGGTGATTGTCGTAGATGTGGCAGTCGCCACCGGTCCAGACGAAGTCGCCGGGCTCGAGGCCCGTCTGCTGCGCGATCATCGCGGTCAGCAGGGCGTACGAGGCGATGTTGAACGGCACGCCGAGGAACATGTCGGCGCTGCGCTGATAGAGCTGGCACGACAGCCTGCCGTCGGCGACGTAGAACTGGAACAGCGCGTGGCAGGGCGCGAGGGCCATGTCCGGGATGTCCGCGGGGTTCCAGGCGGAGACGATGAGCCGGCGGGAGTCGGGCGTCGCGCGGATCTGGTCGATCACCTGCGAGAGCTGGTCGATCGTGTCGCCGCCGGCCGTCGGCCAGGACCGCCACTGCACGCCGTAGACGGGGCCGAGCTCGCCGTCCGCATCCGCCCACTCGTCCCAGATGGTCACACCGTTCTCCTGCAGCCATCGCACGTTCGACGCCCCGCGCAGGAACCACAGCAGCTCGTAGACGATCGACTTGAGGTGCACGCGCTTGGTCGTCACGAGCGGGAAGCCCTCGGACAGGTCGAAACGGATCTGCCGGCCGAACACGCTCGTCGTGCCCGTTCCGGTGCGGTCCGACTTGTGCGTTCCGTGCGCGAGCACGTCGCGGAGCAGGTCTTCGTAGGGCGCAGGGGTCGAGGCGGCGGTCACGCGCATCACGATACCCGCGCGCCGGCTGCGTACGGTGGTGGATCGATTGTTACGAGAGATCGTCATTCGACCGCGCGGCCTCCAGACGGGTCTAGCCTGGGATGCCGTGGACCTCTTCGTCGCCATCATCGTGCTGACCGCTCTTCTGGCGGTCACCGTCGGCGTGGGCGTCTTCCTCCGCTGGGCGCAGAACAGGCCGCGCCGGGTCGATCCCGCCGAGTCGGTGGATCCGCGCCGCCTCGGAGCCGACTCCCTCGGCGACCGGGCGACGCTGCTGCAGTTCAGCACCGAGTTCTGCTCCCGCTGCCCGGGCGTGCATCGCGTGCTGTCGGATGTCGCCGCCCAGCGCAGCGGCGTCGTGCACCTCGACGTCGACCTGACGCATCGGCCCGACATCGCGAAGCACTTCCACGTCCTGCAGACCCCGACGACGCTGATCCTGGATCGGCGCGGCGTCGTCCGCACCCGCTTCGGCGGAACGCCCGGACGCGACGTGATCGAGCTCGAGCTGTCCCGGATCGCCGAGGAGGCACCCTGTGTCTGAACAGACCCCGCCGCGCATCGACGTGCGCGGCCCTCGTTTTGCCGCCGGCATCACCACGGCGCTCCTGCTGGTGGCCGTGTTCCTCGGCCTCGTCGGCATCTCGACCGCCGGGGCGCTCCCGGCCTCGAGCATCGGCGAGCGCGCCCTCGACCCCGCGTTCCTGCTGCTCGTGCTGATCGCGGCTCTGTTCCTCTGGGGCGTCCTCTCGCCGCGCACCGCTCCCTGGGGCGTGCTGTTCCGCCGCGTCGTGCAGCCGCGTCTTCGCCCGGCCACCGAGTTCGAGGACCCGCGTCCCCCGCGCTTCGCCCAGGGGGTGGGCCTGTTCGTCGTCGTGATCGGACTCGTCCTGCACCTCGCCGGCGTGCCGTGGGCGCTGCCGGCCGCGGCCGCGGCGGCGTTCGTCGCCGCGTTCCTGAATGCGGTGTTCGGTCTCTGTCTCGGCTGCCAGCTCTACCTGCTGCTGCAGCGCATCGGCATCATCGGGCGCTCGCGCGCCGCCGCCTGATCGCAGGACGGTTTCCCCGGGGCGCCGCTCGCCCTGTCAAGCCGTCGCGAGCCGGTCGCGGGCGGATTAACCTGGCGTCTGGGCCGACCCGCGGCCGGATCGAAGGGAGCACACGATGAGCGTGACGAGCGAAGCGACGACCAGCTGGACGGGAAGCCTCGCGGAGGGATCGGGGGAGATCGCGCTGGAATCCTCCAACCAGGGCCCGCTCGCGGTCGACTGGAAGGCCCGGAGCGAGGGCTCCGCCTCGGTGACGACGCCGGAGGAACTGCTGGCGGCGGCGCACTCGTCGTGTTTCAGCATGGCACTGTCGCACGCCCTGTCCGAGCACGGGACTCCCCCGACGAGCATCGAGACGACGGCGTCGGTCACCTTCATCCCGGGCACCGGCATCACCGGCAGCCACCTCAACGTGAACGCCGACGTGCCGGGCCTCTCGGCTGAGGACTTCGCCCGCATCACGGAGGAGGCCAAGAGCGGGTGCCCCGTGTCGCAGGCGCTTGCCGGCATCGAGATCACGCTCGAGGCGACGCTTGCCTGAGCCGCGCCACGTCGTCGTCGCGGGCGCGTCCGGCCTGATCGGCCGCGCGCTCGTGACGTCGTTGCGCGCAGATGGCGTCGAGGTCTCGACGCTCGTGCGGCGACCGCCGCGCGAGCGCGACGAGATCGAATGGCTGAGGGATGCGGAACCGCTCGATCCCGGCGTCATCGCGGGTGCCGACGCGGTCGTGTCGCTGAACGGGGCGAGCGTCGGCCGGTTCCCGTGGACGGGCGGATACAAGAGCGAGCTGGTGTGGTCACGGCTTACTCCCACCCGGACGCTCGCCACCGCCATCCGCGCCCTCGGCACCGACGCTCCGGCGCTCGTGTCGGCGTCCGCGGTCGGCTACTACGGCACGGCGCCCGGGGTGCGCCTGAACGAGTCCTCCCCCGCGGGCTCGACGTTCCTCGCCGATCTCTGCGTCAGCTGGGAGCATGCGGCCGCCGAGGCGGGCTCGCACGCCCGCGTGGCGCTGCTGCGCACCGCACCGGTCGTGCACCGGGACGGTGTGCTCAAGCCCCTGCTGCTGCTCACGAGGCTCGGACTGTCCGGCCCGATCGGCCGGGGCACCCAGGCATGGCCGTGGATCACCCTCGACGACGAGGTCGCCGCGATCCGCCACATCCTCGCGACCGACATCGCGGGCCCTGTCAATCTCACCGGACCGACCCGCGCGACGGCAAACGACCTCGGCTTCGCACTCGCCCGGCGGATGAACCGCCCGTATCTCGTTCGCGCTCCGGAGTGGGGTCTGAAGCTCGTGCTCGGACGCGACGCCGCCGAGGCGCTTCTCACGAGCGACCTCGACGTTCATCCCGACGTGCTGGAGCGGACGGGCTTCCGGTTCACGCACCGCACCGTCGAGGATGCGATCGCCGCGGTCGTTCCCGCCGCCGTCTGAGCCGCGTCGGCGTCACGTACTCGCGGGCTCTCCGTGGAGCAGGGAAGGTCCGGTCGCTGCCCCTTGTCTCGGAGCCTCGCGCCTCGCTCGGGGGCCGAGAAGACGAGACTTTCGGGTCAGCTTCTCCGCGCCCCTGCGGGGCGCTCCGTGGGGTGGGGAAAGTCCAGGCAATGCGCCTGTTCAACAGAACCGGGGCGGGGAGACTTTCGGGTCAGCGGCCGGGGTCGCTGACGACCAACGAAGGAAGCGAAATCTCCCCACTCCGGGGAGACTTTCGCTTCAGCTCACGGGATGGCCGAGTGCCTCTGAGCCCGAGCTCAGCCTGCGGGGCGCTGGCGCCCCTCGAGTCGGATGGCGGTGCGCACGGCGGAGCGGGCGCGCCGTCGGTCGCCCGACCCGTCGTACGCGAGGCCGAGCCGATACCACGCCCGCCAGTCCTCGGGCGCCGTCTCGACGGCGTGGCGGTAGGCGGGGAACACCGCATCCGCCTCGTCCCGGAGCACACGACCGCTGGGCCGGGTGACGAGCTGCTCGTCCGGCAGTGCGTCCTCGGCCTCGAGCCGGCGTCCGAGCGCCGCGGCACGGACGCCGAACCAGATCTCCCGCCCGACAGCCCACACGGCGATCAACGGCAGCACGACGAGCGCTAGCCCCATGGCGATCCCGACCGGCTCGCCGCTGGTGACCAGCAGCCAGGCGCGTTGACCGACGAGGACGATGTACAGCGCGAGCGCGACGGTCATCACCGTGACGCCGATGCGTGCGCTCATGAGCCGGTGGCGCGGGCGACCTGACCGGGCACCTCGTCGTCGACGACGGCCTCGTCCGGTGCCGCGGCTCCGGACAGGCGGACGCCGATGTCGAGGAAGCTGTCGAGCCCGATGTGCACGCCGCGCGCATCCCGCGCGGCGGCGAGCGCGAGACGGATGCCGGGCGCATAGGCGAGGGCGGGATCGATCGTGTCGTGCACGATCGAGAGGGACTCTCCGGGGCCGGAGAGGATCACCTCCTGGCGGGCGATGACACCGGGGCGGCGCAGCGAGTGCACCGGCACGCTCGCGACCTGCTGACCGCGGGCGCGCTGATCGACGTGCGTCGCCTCGACCGGGCCGACCGTCGACCGCGCCGCGGCGATCAGCTCGGCGGTGCGCACCGCCGTGCCGCTGGGCGAGTCGACCTTGGTCTCGCGGTGCGACTCGACGATCTCGATCGAGGCGAAGAAGGGCGCCGCGACGGCGGAGAGCGCCGTGCCCATGACCGAGCCGAGCGAGAAGTTCGGCACGAAGACGGCGCCGCTCTCCGCCGCCTGGACGAGCGGACGCACGAGCGCTATCCGCTCCGCCGACCAGCCGCTCGTGCCCACGAGGACGTTGATGCCGCGCTCGATGGCGGCGCGGACGACATCGATCGACACCGCCGGCGTCGAGGCGTCGACCACCAGATCGGCGCCGTCGATCGCGGAGATCTCGTCGCGGGAGGACAGCACCGCGATGACCTCGAAGTCCGGCTCGGCGTCGGTCACCGCACGGATGACACCGCCGAGCTTCCCGGTTCCGCCCACGATGGCCACGCGCGTCGTCATGTGGTCCAGCCTAGTGTCGTGTGTCGGAGGCTCTCTGACCGTCGAGGTTCTCCGCACACACGACACCAGGCGCACGCGGCTAGGCTCGGTCGCATGCTGAGCGTGCGAGCCGTGGCGGCCGACTCCCCCTCCGCGCAG
Organism: Microbacterium sp. 18062; assembly: GCF_902706225.1. GTDB lineage: Bacteria > Actinomycetota > Actinomycetes > Actinomycetales > Microbacteriaceae > Microbacterium. Next base: position 71,590 of record NZ_CACSKB010000009.1, on the reverse strand, counting down.
GTCCTGCTGACCGAGTACTTCGCGATGCGGGCCGAGGGATTCCCCGGCGGCGCGTACCGCACCGTGCTCCCCGATCCGGCGGCCTTCGAACCGCCTGCGGGCGTCTTCGTCGTCCTGGAGCAGGACGACGACGAAACGATCGGATGCGGCGGCGTGCGCCGGCTCGCGCCCGGGCCGGCGGGTGCGCGATACGAGGTGAAGCATCTCTACGTGCGCCCCTCGGCACGGGGCCTGGGCGGCGGCAGACGCCTGCTGATCGCGCTCGAGGAGCGGGCACGGGGACTCGGCGCCCGGGAGCTCGTGCTCGACACCCACGACTCTCTGAAAGCGGCGGCCGGCCTCTACGCGAGCAGCGGCTTCATCACGATTCCGGCATACAACGACAACCCGAACGCGACGCGCTGGTACGGCAAGCCGCTCGGGTGAGCACGGTCACGGCGACGCCCCGGCTGTGGGCCTCACCCGCGTCGTGCACGACGGCGGGGGCGTCGGGCGACACACGGCCGCCCCACGACCGGGAACGGCGCGTCGGAGACGATCTCCGCCGTTGTGCATGTACGAACGCGGCGCCCGCGACCGCGGCACTCCGCACGGGCGCCTCCGGGACGGGCGGTACCGGGGCTCAGACGGGCGGCACCTCGGGCAGGCCGGTGCGCAGCTCGAACGGCAGGTGGGCGAGGTCGTTGTGAGAGGCGAGCGTCCACGGACGTCCGTGCCGCTGGGCGATGACGGTGAGACCGCAGTTCGCCTGGTTGAGGGTCATCCAGCGCCACTCGGGCGCGCCGAGCACCTCGCGGACGAACCATCCGATGACGGTGTTGTGAGTGATGAGGAGCTCGTGGACATCACCGGTCTTGCGCACGAGGAACGCACCGAGCGCATCCGCCATCTGCGCGCGTCCGGCATCCACGTCGGCCTCGGTGACGCTGCCGAAGAACGGCTCGAACACCGCCGGGGTCTCGGGCGTCATCCCCGTCGGCACGCAGTCGAACAGCAGCGCCGACGGCTCGGGAGAGATGGCGGGAAGCCGCTCGGCGACCGTGCGGGCCGTCTCGGCGGCGCGGACGAGCGGCGAGTGCCAGACCGCGTCGAACGGCACGCCCGAGAGCCGGTCGGCGAGCAGCTCGGCCTGCCTGCGTCCCCGCGGCGACAGCGGCCCGTCGATCAAGCCGTGCTCGGCATCCTGATGCTCACCATGACGGACGAGATAAACGTAGTGCGTCACTGCTACTCGCTCCATCGGGATCCGGACGCCCGACCGGACGCTCCCAACAGAATACCCGGCTACTCCGAGGCGCGAGCGATGTCCGCCAGCTGCGAACGCGTCAGCCGCACCCCCACGCCCTGCACGATCTCCTCGACGTGGTGCGGTGCGTACGCGTTCACGATCGGTGCGGCGACGATGCGCTGGGCGAGGAGCCAGGCGACCGCGACGGCCGCATCGGGCACGCCGAGCTCCGTGCCGACGGCGTCGAGCGCCCGCAGCACCCGGCTGCCCCGCTTGGTCAGGTTGCCGGCGATCTGGGCGGCACGCACCGAGGTCACGGTCTTCTCCCGCGTCCGGTAGGCACCCGCGAGGAACCCGTGCTCGAGCGGATGCGACGGCGTGAGCGCGATGCCCTGCGCCCCCGTGACGAGCCGCAGGTCGCCGTCGAGCTCCTTGCGGCGCAGCACGTTGTAGGGGACGTCGAGCACCGTGATGCGCGGTAACCCCGCCGAGGAGAGGATGCGTGCCTCCACGAGCTGCTCGGCGCCGAAGCCGAACGCGCCGATGGCACGCACCTTGCCGGCTTCGATGAGCCATTCGGCCGTCGCGAGGGTGTCCTCGAGCGACGTCGTGCCGGCCGACCCGTCGAGGTACAGCACATCGATGCGGTCGGTGCGCAGCCGCGTCAGCGACGCCTCGACGGCGCGCACGAGGTTGACCGGTCCGAGACCGGGATGGTCGGGATGCTGGCCGATCCGCGTCGCGAGCACGATGTCGTCGCGCACGCCGCACGTGTGCAGCCACTGCCCGATGATGTGCTCGCTGCGACCGCCGGTGAAGCTGTCCGCCGTGTGCACCGCGTTGCCGCCATGCTCGACGTAGCTGTCCAGGATCGCGTGACTGGTGTCGATGTCGACGTTCCACCCGAACTCGGCGCCGCCCAGCATCAGCGGAAAGATGCGAAGACCGCTCTCGCCCAGGTCGACTCGGATGCCGCTGCCCACCGCGGGACCCTGCACCGGGATGGGTGCCGACGGATGCGGGGGCGCCGCGACCTGCGACGGCACGCCCGGCCCGATCCCGAAGATCTTCACGCGCACCCCCTCCGCTTTAGGTAGGCGGACGCTGTGACTGCGCATCGCGCGCCCCCTGACGCGTACTTCGAGCGTAGGTCAGTCCCGAACGGATGAGTTCCGCCACGGCGATCGGCGGGTAAACATTCCATAACGCTTTGATCACACTCCGGCCGTCACCCCGGACGCGGATGTGCCCACCCTGCAGCGCAGCGGCGGGCACATCCGGCGTGACGGGCGGGATCAGCCCTCGGCGGGAGCCTCGGGTCCCGGGTTGGCTGCGGCCCGACCCTCCTGGTCCGCGGCCTCCTCGAGGACCGGCTCGAGAGACAGCTTGCCGCGATCGTCGATCTTGGTGATCTTGACCAGCAGCTTCTGACCGACCGAGAGCACGTCGTCGACGTTCTCCACGCGCTTGCCGCCGGCGAGCTTGCGGACCTCGCTGACGTGCAGCAGGCCGTCCTTGCCGGGAAGCAGCGAGATGAAGGCGCCGAACGTGGCGATCTTCACGACGGTGCCGAGGAACTGCTCGCCGACCTCCGGGTTGGTGGGGTTGGCGATCGCGTTCACCTGGGCACGAGCGGCCTCGGCCGAAGGACCGTCGGTCGCGCCGATGTAGACGGTGCCGTCGTCCTCGATCGAGATCTGCGCACCGGTCTCGTCCTGGATCGAGTTGATCGTCTTGCCCTTCGGGCCGATCAGCTCGCCGATCTTGTCGACCGGGATCTGAACGCTGATGACGCGCGGCGCGGTCGGCGCCATCTCGTCGGGAGCGTCGATCGCGGCGTTCAGCACGTTCAGGATGGTCAGACGCGCCTCCTTGGCCTGCGTCAGAGCGGCAGCCAGCACCGACGACGGGATGCCGTCGAGCTTCGTGTCGAGCTGGATCGCGGTCACGAACTCGGACGTGCCCGCCACCTTGAAGTCCATGTCGCCCAGGGCGTCCTCGGCGCCGAGGATGTCGGTCAGCGCGGCGTACCGCGTCTGGCCGTCGACCTCGGCGGAGACCAGACCCATCGCGATGCCCGCGACGGGGGCGCGCAGCGGCACACCCGCGTTGAGCAGCGACAGCGTGGATGCGCAGACCGAGCCCATCGAGGTCGAGCCGTTGGAGCTGAGCGCCTCCGAGACCTGACGGATCGCGTACGGGAACTCCTCGCGGCTCGGCAGCACCGGGACGAGCGCGCGCTCGGCGAGGAAGCCGTGCCCGATCTCGCGGCGCTTCGGGCTGCCCACCCGGCCGGTCTCACCGGTCGAGTAGGGCGGGAAGTTGTAGTGGTGCAGGTAGCGCTTGCTCGTGACCGGGCTCAGCGAGTCGATCTGCTGCTCCATCTTGAGCATGTTCAGCGTGGTGACGCCCAGGATCTGGGTCTCACCGCGCTGGAAGATCGCCGAACCGTGCACGCGCGGGATGACCTGCACCTCGGCGTCGAGCGCACGGATGTCGGCGAGGCCGCGTCCGTCGATGCGAACGCCCTCGGAGAGGATGCGACCGCGCACGATGGTCTTGGTGACCGACTTGTAGGCGCCGGAGAACTCGAGCGTCGCGGTGGCGGGGAGCTCCCCCGCCTCGACGGCGGCGAGGAGCTCGGCCTTGACGGCGTCCTTGACGGCGTCGTCGGCGTTCTGGCGCTCCTGCTTGTCGGCGATCTGGTAGATCGGGACGAGCTTGTCGTAGGCGCGCCCGGCGACGAAGTCGTACGTCTGCTGGCTGTACGCCGGGAAGACCGGGTAGGCCTGGATCTCCTTGGCGGCGGTGCTCGCGACCACGTTCTGCGCGGCGACGAGCTCCTTGATGAAGGGCTTCGCGGCCTCGAGACCCTCGGCGACGACCTGCTCGTTCGGCTTCGTGGCGCCGGCCTTGATGAGGTCCCAGCTGTGCTCGGTGGCCTCGGCCTCGACCATCATGATCGCGACCTCGCCGTCGGGCAGCACCCGGCCGGCGACGATCAGGTCGAACACGGCCTCCTGCAGCTGCTCGGCCTTCGGGAAGGCGATCCACTGGTCGGCGTGCTCGCCGTGGCCCGGGATGAGCGCCAGGCGCACACCGGCGATGGGACCGGAGAACGGCAGACCCGATATCTGGGTCGACAGCGATGCCGCGTTGATCGCGAGCGCGTCGTAGAACTCGCCGGGCGCGATCGAGAGGATCGTGACGACGATCTGGACCTCGTTGCGGAGGCCCTCAACGAACGACGGGCGCAGCGGGCGGTCGATGAGACGGCACACCAGGATCGCCTCGGTCGAGGGGCGACCCTCGCGACGGAAGAACGAGCCGGGGATCTTGCCCGCGGCGTACGAGCGCTCTTCGACGTCGACGGTCAGCGGGAAGAAGTCGAATCCTTCACGGGGGTGCTTGCCGGCACTGGTCGCCGACAGGAGCATGGTCTCCTCGTCGAGGTAGGCGGCGACGGCGCCCTGCGCCTGCTGCGCGAGTCGACCGGTCTCGAAGCGGATCGTACGGGTGCCGAAACGGCCGTTGTCGAGAACGGCTTCGGCGGCGGTGATTTCAGGACCTTCCAAGAGGTCTCTCCTTCTTTGTTTAGGCTCGCCGCCCCGTGTGGGCTGCGAGCGACATGCGAAGGAGCAGGAACAGACAGTTATGGGCGTGCGGCAATGATCTGCGGATCGCCTGCGCTGGCCACCAGTAGAAAGTCACCCGGCGGGATGCGCGCACGCACCGACGGGGAACCCACCACAGGGGACCAGCATTCCTGCCAACCTGCTCCGTTGAGCTCGTATGTAGTTGAGCGATCGCCGGAGGCGACCTCCCACACCCTATCAGCGGCACCTGCGCCCGACGGCCCCTGGCACCGCGTCGAGGCCCGACCTATCGTGGGGGCATCCCCCGTCCCAGAGCAGAGGAGCACGGCGATGAGCGATGCACAGAATCCGACGGCCGGCGACGACGCCGGGACCGAGCCCGCCGACATCGACGAGGTCGCCCTCCAGGAGGAGGGCGCGCTCGACGGCACGCCCCCGGTCGCCGATCCGCGTGAGGAGGCGGAGCTGCGCGCGCAGATCGAGCGCGAACTGCGGTTCGACGGCTTCGAGCAGGGCATACAGGGCTGAGGCCCCGATGTGGCACGGCGCAGCATCCTTGAATACCGTGAGCGCATGCGTTCTCCGGATCTGCGCCGCCGCCCCCTGCTCGCCGCCCTCGCCGTGGCGGCGCTGGTGGGCGGGGCGCTGAGCACGGTCACGCCGGCGCAGGCCGTCGACTACCCGTCGTGGCCGGACGTGCAGAACGCGCTGGCCAGCGAGCAGGCCACGCAGGCCGAGATCGCCCGGATCGAGTCCGCGCTCGCGGCCGCCGAGATCGTTGCGGCGACCGCATCCGCGCACGCCCTGGAGGCCGCGAGCGCCGCCGCGCAGGCGCACACCGACCTGGCGGTGGCGAGCGAGCGAGCAGAACGGCTCACTGGACAGAGCACGGCCGCAGACGCCGAGCTCGCCCGCAGGACCGCCCAGCTCGGGACGCTCGCCGCGGGGCTCTACCGCAACGAGTCCAGCGGACCGCTCATCGCGCGCGTGCTCACCTCGGCCGAGCCGGAGACCCTGCTGGCGCAGCTCGGGCTGCTCGACAAGCTCAGCGCGACCTGGCGCGGCGTCGTCGCCGAGGCGCAGGTCTCGGCGAACGTCGCGTCCTCTCTCCACACGCAGGCTGCGGAGGCGGAGGCGGAGAGGGCGCGGCTCGCGCAGACGGCGGATGAGACCGCCTCCGCCGCGGATGCAGCCGCGCAGGCCGAGAGCGCGGAGGTCACGACCGCGCAGCAGCACGTGGATACGATGTACGCGCAGCTGGCGACGCTCAAGCGGACGACCGCCGAGACGGAACGCCGGTACCGGCTCGGCCAGCAGATCGACGAACAGGCGCAGGCCGATGCCGGCTCCTCGGGATCCTCTGGCTCGTCGGGATCCTCCGGCTCGTCCGGATCCGGCTCCTCCGGATCGGGCTCCTCCGGATCGGGCTCTGGCTCCTCCGGATCCGGCTCGTCCGGATCGTCGGGATCCGAGACGCCGACCTACGGCGTGAGCGTGGACCCGGCCGGTGCGCAGGCATACGCGCGCGGCGCCATAGGCTCGTACGGGTGGGGCGAGGATCAGTTCTCCTGCCTCGTGCGGCTGTGGAATCGCGAGTCCGGCTGGCGCGCCGACGCCCTGAACCCGTCGAGCGGTGCCTACGGCATCCCGCAGGCGCTGCCGGCGGAGAAGATGGTCTCCGCCGGAGCCGACTGGCGCACGAACGGCAACACCCAGGTCGACTGGGGACTCGCCTACATCAACGGCCGCTACGGCTCCCCCTGCGCCGCGTGGGACCACTCTCAGCGGGTCGGCTGGTACTGATGCGAAGCCTCCCCGGAGAGGGAGGCTTTTCGCATCCGACGACAACGGGGCGGTGGCCCGGATGCCCGAACCCACCGCCCCGTCGTTCGTTCAGCGGGCCGCGACCCGCGCGCGCTCGCGGGCCCGCTCCTCCTTCGCCGCGGCCTCGGCGAGCGCAGCCTCCTCGAGTCCCTGCGTGCCGACGGCGTCCTTCGCGTCCGACATCCCGTCGTGACCGTGCCCCGACAGGGTCGCCTCGTCGAAGGGCAGCTCGCCGCGCAGCACCTGCCGGGCACGGGCTGCGTCGAACTGCTTCGTCCAGGTTCCGATCAGCACGGTGGCCACGGCATTGCCGGTGAAGTTGGTGACCGCGCGTCCCTCCGACATGAACCGGTCGATGCCCACGATCACCCCGACGCCGTCCACGAGGTCGGGGCGGTAGGCCTGGAGGCCTCCGGCGAGGGTCGCGAGGCCCGCGCCGGTCACTCCCGCCGCGCCCTTCGAGGCGATGATCATGAAGACGAGCAGGCCGATCTGCTCCCCGATCGACATGGGCTGGCCCATGCCCGTCGCGATGAAGAGCGATGCCATCGTGAGGTAGATGGCGGTGCCGTCGAGGTTGAACGAGTAGCCGGTCGGCACCGTGATGCCGACGACCGGCTTCGAGACCCCGAGATGCTCCATCTTGGCGATGAGCCGCGGAAGCGCCGACTCCGACGACGACGTACCCACGATCAGCAGGTACTCGCGGCCGAGGTACTTGATGAGGGTGAACACGTTGATCCGCGTGACGGCGTACAGCAGCACCCCGAGCACCACCGCGATGAACAGGAAGCAGGTGATGTAGAACGCGACCATGAGCAGCCCGAGGCTCCAGATCGCCGAGGCGCCCACGGCGCCCACGACCGCCGCGATCGCACCGAACGCGCCGACCGGGGCGAGCCAGAGGATCATGCCGAGGATGCGGAAGACGAGCGCCTGCAGGTTCTTGACGAAGCTCATGACCGGCGCGCCCTTCTCCCCCATGGCCTGCAGCGCGAAGCCGACCAGGAGGGCGATGAACAGCACCTGCAGCACGCTCTCGCCGGTGAACGCGGAGAAGAACGTCGTCGGGATGATGCCGAGGATGAACTCCTGCGTCGTCTTGGGCTCCGACGTCACGTCGTACGACGAGTTCGCCATGTTGAGCCCCTCGCCGGGGTGGATGATGTTGCCGACGACCAGGCCGATCGCGAGGGCGAAGGTCGACATCACGATGAAGTAGCCGAGCGCGAGACCGCCGATCTTGCCGACCGTGGCCGCCTTCGCGATCGAGCCCACGCCGACCACGATCGTGCAGAAGATGATGGGGGCGATCATCATCTTGATGAGCGACACGAACCCCTTGCCGAGCGGCTCCAGCGTCGTCGCGAAGTCGGGCCAGACCAGCCCGACGACCGCACCGAGCACCACGGCGAGGATGACGGACACGTACAGCCACGTGTGTCTGTCCCATGCGCGCTTGCCCCGCCGCCAGTTGTAGCCGGGGAGTTTGAAGGACTGGGTCTTCGAGCTGAGAGTCATCGTCGCCTCCAGGTAGAACGTCGTTGTCGGTGCAGGGGCTCCGTCACGAGGCTCCCTGGGATGAGACGATGGACTGCTCCGGATCACCGCACGATTTGTGGTCGTATTGGTCACGAGCCGACGGTCGGGGTCGGCAGAAGGGGACGCCATGACACAGCGCACCACGAGCGCCGCCTCACGGGTCTTTCTCATCGTGCTGGTCGCGGTCCTCGCACTCGGGTCGATCCTCGCGGTGCTGCTCGTGCTCGATGCCCAGCGCGCCGAGCGCGAGGAGGCCGAGGAGCTCACCCGGGCGGTCGCATCGACGATCGCCGCTGAGCCCGGCATCGCGAAGGCCCTCGGTGACGACGACCCCGTCGCCGCGCTCCAGCCGTACGCCGTGCACGTCATGCAGGACGCCGGCGTCGACTTCGTGACGATCATGACGACCGACGGCACCCGGGTCACCCATCGCGACCCCGCACAGATCGGCGCGCACTACCTGGGCACCGTCCCGACGAACCCCGAGACGCTCACCGAGGAGTCGACCGGCACGCTGGGGCCCTCCGTGCGCACGATCGCTCCCATCGAGACGTCCGACGGGATCGTGGGCTGGGTGGCCGTGGGCGTCACGCTCGGCAGCATCGCCTCGGGCATCCTCCCCCGGCTGCCGTTCGTCCTCGCGATCGCCGCCGCGGTGCTCGCCGCGGGAGTGGTCGGTGCGGTGCTGGCCCGGCGCAGCACGCGCAAGGTCGCGGGAGACCTCGCACCCGGCGGCATCCGCGACGCCCTCTCGTCGCACGAGTCGATGCGCACCCTGGGCGAGGCCCTCCGAGCGCAGACGCACGAGCACGGCAACCGGATGCACACGGCCGTCACCCTCATCGAGCTCGGGCGCACCGAGGACGCGATCGGCATCCTCACCGAGACGTCACGACAGTCTCAGGCGCTCGTCGACCGGGTCGCCTCGGGTCGTGACGGCGACCCCGCCATCGGTGCCCTTCTGCTGGGAAAAGCCTCGCAGGCGGCCGAGAAGGGCATCGCGTGGTCCGCGGAGGTCGCCTCCGATGCGCCCCGTTCACCGCTCACCCCGGTCGACGGCGTCGCGGTGATGGGCAACCTGATCGACAACGCCCTCGACGCGGCCGCGGCGGGCGGCGAACCGCGGTGGGTGCGCGTGGAACTCGCCCCGACCCCGGGCGGCGACCTGTCGATCGTCGTGTCCGACAGCGGGCGCGGCGTCCCTCCGGCGCTCCGCGAGCGCGTGTTCGAGCGCGGGTTCTCGACGAAGCCCGCCGGCGCAGAAGGGCGCGGCGTGGGCCTCGCGCTCGTCCGCTCGGTCGTCGAGTCCGCCGGCGGCTCGATCGACATCGACCGGTCGCAACCGACCACGCTGCGGGTCGTCCTTCCGGCCGGAGGACCGGCATGATCAACGTTCTGCTGGTCGACGACGAGGCGCTCACCCTCGAGCTGCACCGCGCCTACGTCGAGCGGCTGGACGGCTTCCGCGTCGTCGGCGAGTGCACCGGAGCCCGCGCCGCCGTGAACGCGATCGTCGGCGACGGCTCGGCGGAGCCCATCCACCTGATCCTGCTCGATCTGACCATGCCCGACGGGTCGGGCCTCGACGTGCTGCGACACGTGCGCTCGCGGGCCGCGGATGTCGACGTGATCGCGGTGACGAGCGTGCGGGATGCCGAGACGGTGCGCCGGATGGCGGCTCTCGGCGTGGCGAACTACCTCGTCAAGCCCTTCTCGTTCGCGGTGTTCCGGGAACGCCTCGAGCAGTACCGCGACTTCCGCCAGCGGGCGCACGATGCGGCCGGCGACGCCACCCAGGCAGAGATCGACGCGCTCCTCGGCGCCCTGCGCCCGCCTCAGCATGTGCCGCTGCCCAAGGGTCTGTCGCGGGAGTCGCTCGAGCGGGTGCTCGAGGCCGTGCGTCGCTCCGCAGGTCTGTCGGCATCCGAGGCCGCAGAGGAGCTGGGCATGTCGCGGGTCACGGCGCGACGGTATCTTGAGCATCTGGTCGCCTCCGGACGCATCGCCCGCACGCCGCGCTACGGCACGCCGGGAAGGCCCGAGTCCGAGTACCGCTGGCTCGACTGAGAGACGCCGCGCTGCATCCCCGACCGGCTCAGCATCCGCGCCTCGTCGTAGTGCGCCAGCAGCTGACCGCACAGCGCTTCCCACGTGCGGCCCCGCACCAACTCGCGCGCCGCGAGGGCGAACGCGGCACGCTTGGCGTCGTCGCCGATCAGGTCCTCGACCCGCGCGCGCAGATCCGCGAGGTCGCCGGGCCGATAGAGCCAGCCGTCGATGCTCGAGCGCACGAGGTCGACGGGCCCTCCCCTGCCCGTGGCCACGACCGGAACGCCGCTGGCGAGAGCCTCCTGGATGGTCTGGCCGAACGTCTCGCTCTCCCCCGGATGCACGAACACGTCGAAGCTCGCCATCGCCTCGGCCAGCGCGTCGCCCGACAGGTGACCGAGGAACACCGCGCTCGGCAACCGGCGCTCCAGTGCCGCGCGGGCCGGGCCGTCGCCGACGACCACCAGGCGCGTTCCCGGGAGCGGAGCCAGCGCGGTCAGGTCCTCGACCTGCTTCTCCGGCGCGAGCCGTCCGACGTAGCCGACGATTCGCCGCCCCGGAGCCACGCGCGCCCGCCACGACTCGCTGCGCCGCTCGGGACGGAACCTCTCGGCGTCCACGCCCCGGCCCCACACCCGCAGCCGGCCGACACCGAGTCCCTCGAGCTGGCGCATCGACGCGGTCGAGGGCGCCAGGGTGAGCGCGGTCCGCTGGTGCAGGCGCGCGACGTGAGCGGCGACGAGTGCGGTGGCGTGCGGCATCCCGTATCTGCGCGTATAGGCGATCACGTCGGTCTGATAGACGGCGACGGATGCGGCGCGCACGGCGTCCGCGGCGGCGAGCGCCTGCCAGCCGAGCACGAAGGGCGAGGCGAGGTGCACGACGTCGGGGCGGAAGGAGCGCAGGATCGCCGTGATCCGCGCGACCCGGGCTACCACGACCCGCACCTGCGGGTAGGCGGGAAACGGCAGCGAGGCGAGCAGCTCGGTGCGGGCGCCCGCGACCGGAGCGACGGCGCCGGCCGCCCGAGGGGCGATCACGAGCACCTCGTGCCCGCCCGCCGAGAGATGTCGCAGCACCTGCAGGACGGATCCGGTGACCCCGTTCATGTGGGGCAGGTACGACTCGGCGATCAGCGCGACTCTCACGCGTCCAGCGTGGCGCGTGCAGGGCCCGAGCGGACAGCGCGGCGCCCCGGATCACGAACCGTTCACCCGATCGTCACCGCGCGTGCTCCTGCCCGTGCACGACGGCGTATTCGGCCGTGCGCAACAGCGGGTTCGGCCCGTGCACAACGGCGGGGATCCTGCCCGACATCCCGCCATCCCGGCGCCCGAGCACCGCGTGTCGTGGTCGATCTCCGCCGTTGTGTCGCTCGAGCAGGGCTCAGTGCTGCACGAGACGGCGGGTGACCGCCGGAGACAGCGGTGTCCCGCCCGAGGCGGCCTGCCGGACGGCGGCCACGAGCTCCGCAGGAGGCGTGTCCTTGAGCAGAGCCGCCTGCACCCCAGGATCGAGGCGGGTCGCCAGCGGCATCCCCGCATCCGTCGCGGCCGTCACCAACTGCGCGATCCGCTCGCGCACGTCCGGCGAGGGCTCGTCGTCGACGCCGGACCGGCGCAGCATCCCGAGCGTCGATCGCACGTCGAGGAGAGCCTGCTCTGCGGATGCACGGATGACTCCCGCGGTCTGCCTGGCACGATCCGCGGGCACGTCGTCGCGGTACTCGAGAGCACCGGCGTGCAGCGCGATGAGCGACAGCCGGTGACCGAGCTCGTCGTGCAGCTCCTGCGCGATGCGCGTGCGCTCGGCGACGCGGGCGCTGTCCGCGCGCGCCTCCTGCTCGTCGCGGGCGCGCTCCGTCTCCGCGCGCAGACTCACGATCAGCGCGCGGCGCGCACCCAGGTTCGTTCCGACGAGCACCGGCACGGCGAGCGCGAGCGGCAGGATGAGGACGAGCATCAGCCATTCGGCGGTGCCGGAGGGCTGGGTGAGGCCGAGTCCGCCCGCCACCGCCTGCCACGCCAGCGCGAATGCGAGCGTCACGCCGACGGCGGCTGCGATCCAGCTCGCGCGGCGTCGCGCCGACAACGACACGATCGCCAGCAGCGACGCCCCGACCGCGAGCGCGGAGACGCCGCCGACGGCGCAGACGACGAGACCGATCGCCAGCGGCGCCCGGTTCCGGAAGCCGACGGCCATCAGCGCTCCGACGCCCAGGGCCAGATCGATCAGCAGCGGTGCCGGGGGCAGGTCCGGGTTCTCCATGATCTCGACGCTCCACACGCCCACGAACGCGGCCGCGCCGATGAGTGTCGCCAGCAGGAGACGCCACGTCGCGCTCCAGATCGGGTGCGGGCGAGCCATCCGCTCATCGTAGGCGGGAGCGCGTGCGGGCGGCATCGGCCGAAAGTCGCAGGACGGCATCCGACCTTCCCCGGCGGACCCGACACCTCGGTCCGATCCGTCGCCTGCGGGCCTTCGCGAGGCTGGAGGCATGTCCGACTCCCCCGCGTCCGCGCCGTCCGAACCTCCCGCCGTCGCCCGGGCAGGGTCCGCGCCGCCGTGGACAGACCTGCCGTACCATCGCCTCGCCGCACGATGGCGCCGTCCCGGCAGGTGGCGCCCGCTGCTCGGGATCGCGCTGTCCGGCGTGCTGTATGCGACCTTCCTCGGTGTCGGCATCGTGACGGTGGCCGTCGCGACGGTCGTCGCCGGCGTCGATCCGGGAGTGTCCGACACGCTCGACCTGTACCGGCCCGCCGACTTCGCGTTCGCGATGCTCGCGATCATCCTGCTGCTGCCGGCGACGCTCCTCGGCTTCCGCCTCGCGGGGTGCGCGCCGATCGGGCTCCTGTCATCGGTGGCGGGACGCCTCCGCTGGCGATGGATGCTGCGCCTCACGGTGCCGGCGCTGGTCGTCCTCGTCGTCGCGCTCGTCGCGATGGCCGCGTTCGATCCGGCATGGCGCGGCGAAGGCGCCCCACCCCCGACTCGCGCGGACCGACCGGCGCTCGTCGCGCACGTGGTGCTGCTGGTGCCGTTGCAGGCGGCCGCCGAGGAGTACGTCTTCCGGGGCACGCTCGCGCAGACGATCGGAGCCTGGCTGCGGCATCCGGCGTGGGCCATCCTGCTGCCGGTGCCCCTGTTCGTGCTCGGGCACGACTACGACCTGCCCGGTCAGCTGTCGGTCGGCGTCTTCGCCGTCGCCACCGGCTGGATCACGTGGCGCACGGGGGGCTTGGAGGCGGCGATCGCCCTGCACGTCGTCAACAACGTCGCCGCGATGCTCCTCGGCGCGCTCGGCCGCACCGACCTGAACGCGACCGATCAGGGGTGGGTCTCGGGCATCGTGAGCGCCGCGATCCCCGTGGCGTTCGCATGGTGGGCGGACAGGATCTGGCGCAGAAGCGCATCCACGCAGAGTCGGCGGATGCGCCGATGAGCCGGCGTCCGTCTCACGCCTCGAGCAGCTGCTCGACCCGCCGGGCGGCGTCCGCCAGCGCCGCTGCGTAGGACGGCCCGTGCCCGACGGCGTGGACGGCGAGCGGATGCAGCTGGTGCAGCGGAACGCGCTCGCGCCAGCCCGCGCGGAACGGCTGCTCGGACTCGTACCCCGACAGGATCTCCTCGAGGAACGGGCATCCGAACAGCCGCAGCATCGCCAGGTCCGTCTCGCGATGCCCGCCGTGGGCGGCGGGGTCGATCAGCACGGCCCCGTCCGGCGACCACAGCACGTTGCCGGTCCACAGATCACCGTGCAGCCGGGCGGGAGGATCATCGTCGTCGAAGCGTCCGCCCGCGATCACGTCGCACACCCGCTGCACGAGCGCCGCGCCCAAACGCGACAGGTTCCCGTTGGCTTGCGCGGGCTCCAAGTACGGCCGCACCCGGCACTCGGCGTAGAAGCGCCCCCAGGACGTCTCGCTCGCCCTCGGCTGCTCGAGCCTGCCGACGAAGAGCGGGCCCTCCCACCCCGTCGGCGGAGCGCCGAAGGCCGCGGCTCCCGCGCGGTGCGTCACGGCGAGCGCCCTCCCGAACGCACGGGCGCGCGCCGCATCCGGGCGGCCCTCGCGCACGCGCTCGAGCTCGATGCGTCCCGGGACCGCCTCCCGCACCCGCACGACCCGGGCACCGCCCGCGCTCTGCGCCTCACCGAGCCAGCGCAGCCCGGCCGCCTCCGCCTCGAAGAAGCCGGGCAGCGCGTCGACTCGCTGCTTGACGATGGTCTCCACCCAGGCGAGGGTACCCGCGGACGCGGGGCCGGGCGCTACTCCCCCGCGAGTCCGCCGAGGAGGTGTCCGAAGGACTTCCCCTCGCCGAGGTAGTTCGCCGGGTCGAACGGATCCGTCGCGGTCGCCGGCTCCCGGCGCGCGATCGCCTCGGCCAGCTCGCGCGCCGCCTTCTCGATCCGCTCGCCGAGCGGGGCGACCTGGTCCTCCGAGCCACCCCAGTCGGCGGATGCGGCGAACACGCCCGTCGACATCGCGTCGGCGTGCAGGTACGCGAACAGCGGCCGGATGGCATAGTCGATCGCCAGCGAGTGCCGCGGCGTGCCCGCGTTCGCGCCGATGAGCACCGGCGTTCCGCGCAGCGAGTCGGGGTCGAGCACGTCGATGAACGACTTGAACAGACCCGAGTAGCTCGTGGAGAAGATCGGGGTCACGACGATCAGCGCGTCCGCCGAGACGACCGTGGCGATCATCGACTCCAGCGCGGGCGGGGCGAAGCCGGTGAGCAGGTTGTTCGTGATGTCGTGCGCGTAGTCGCGCAGCTCGAACGTCTCGGCCTCGACCGGGATGTCGCGGGCGGCGAGCTCCCGCACGGTGGCGGCCAGCATCCGGTCGGCGAGCATGCGCGTGGACGACGGGTTCGAGAGCCCGGCCGAGACGACGGCGATGCGACGGCCGGCCATCAGAGGCTCCCGGTCGCGGCGGCGCCGAAGGCGGAGCCGGCGGGCTGGGGCGTGTCCGCGTAGGGCGATCCCGCGGTCAGGTTGTCGCCGCGGTTAGCGCGGGGGCGCGCCTGGCGGGCGGGACCGTCGCCGTAGGCGGCGCGGACGAGGTTCGCGTGCGTCGGCGCGTCCGGCACCTCGACCGGGCGGTTCCGCGCGAGCTCCCGGCGCAGCACCGGCACGACCTCGCCGCCGAGGATGTCGAGCTGCTCGAGCACCGTCTTCAGCGGGAGCCCCGCGTGATCCATGAGGAACAGCTGGCGCTGGTAGTCGCCGAAGATGTCGCGCATGCCGGCGTAGCGGTCGATGACCTGCTGCGGCGACCCGACGGTGAGGGGCGTCATCTGCGTGAAGTCCTCCATCGACGGGCCGTGCCCGTAGACGGGGGCGTTGTCGAAGTACGGACGGAACTCGTCCACCGCGTCCTGCGAGTTCGCGCGCATGAAAACCTGGCCGCCCAGGCCCACGATGGCCTGCTCGGGCGTGCCGTGGCCGTAGTGCGCGAAGCGCTGGCGGTACAGGCCGATGAGGCGCTGGTAGTGCTCGGCGGGCCAGAAGATGTTGTTGGCGAAGAACCCGTCGCCGTAGTAGGCCGCCTGCTCGGCGATCTCGGGGGTGCGGATGGAGCCGTGCCAGACGAACGGCGCGACGCCGTCCAGGGGCCGCGGCGTCGCGGTGAAGCCCTGCAGGGGTGTGCGGAAGGTGCCCTCCCAGTCGACGACGTCCTCGCGCCACAGCCTGTGCAGCAGCGCGTAGTTCTCGAGCGCGAGCGGCAGTCCCTGCCGGATGTCCTTGCCGAACCACGGGTAGACGGGGCCGGTGTTCCCCCGCCCCAGCATCAGGTCGGTGCGTCCGCCGGACACGTGCTGCAGCATCGCGAAGTCCTCGGCCACCTTCACCGGGTCGTTCGTCGTGATGAGCGTGGTCGCGGTCGACAGCAGCAGGCGCTCGGTCTGCGCGGCGATGTAGGCGAGGGTCGTGGTCGGGGAGGACGACCAGAACGGCGGATTGTGGTGCTCGCCGAGGGCGAAGACGTCGAGCCCCACTTCCTCCGCGTGCTTCGCGATCGTGAGGGTGTCGCGGATTCGCTCGGCCTCGGTCGGCGTGCGACCTGTGGTCGGGTCCTCCGTGATGTCGCTCACGGTGAAGATGCCGAACTGCATCCCGGGCCAGGTGGTGTTCTCGGTCACGATCTCTTTCCGCTCCTCGGATGCGGCGGCATCCGTTTCCATTCAGATGAATATATCGGATCTAACGCGCCCTTCGCCAGAGTATTCCCGGGAAGCGCGCTCCGGCATCGGGCAACCCCCCTCGGGTCCCGGCCGCAGGGCGATAGGGTCGAGGTTCGATGAGCGATCCGACCCCTGCCGCCGCGTCCGCCCCCGCTCGACCGAGGCGGCGCGTGCCGTTCTGGGACAACGCGCGCTTCGCGTGCATCGTGCTCGTGGTGCTGGGCCACGCCATCCAGCGCCTCATCTACGACTCGGACGTCGCGCTCGCGGTGTATCTCGTGGTCTACGCGTTCCACATGCCGGCGTTCGCGATCATCTCTGGCTACTTCTCCAAGGCCGGGGCTCTCGGGCGGCGGCAGATGGCACGGGTCATCACCGACATCCTGCTGCCCTACCTGATCTTCGAGACGCTCTGGACGCTCACCAAGTGGCTCGTGGAGGGCCAGGCGAATCCCAACCCGACACAGCCGTCGTGGACCCTGTGGTTCCTGCTGGCGCTCGGCATCTTCCGGCTGGTCCTGCCGTACCTCGCGCTGCTGAAGTGGCCCGTGCTCTGGGCCGCGATCGTCTCCGTCGGCGTCGGCTACCTCCCCAACGTCGACTCGACCCTCTCGCTGTCGCGGACGCTCGGGCTGCTCTTCTTCTTCACCCTCGGCTGGTGGCTGCGCGAGCGCGACGTCGTGGCCAGGGCCGATCTGCTCGGCCGGCGCCCGTGGTGGCTGGTCACGGGCGCGGCCGGCGCCATCGCGGTGGCCGGCACGATCGCGTGGCTGTTCATCGATCAGTGGCGCGAGATGGACCTGCGCGCGTGGCTCTTCTACGAGGACTCGTACGCCGCCCTCGGCGGCACGCAGTGGTGGGCGGGCGGCGTGCGGATCCTGCTCATCGCGATCGCCCTGCTCCTCAGCGCCGCGTTCTTCGTGCTCCTGCCGCGCTCGGCGACGTGGTGGACGCACTTCGGTCAATACACGATGTACGTCTACCTCCTGCACTCGTTCGTGCTCTACCCGTTCCGCGAGTCCGGAGTCCTCCGCGGGCTCGACCCCACCTGGTTCTGGCTGCCGGTCGTCTCCGTCGCCGCGGTCCTGATCGCACTGGGTCTCGCGACGAAGCCTGTGCGCACGGTCTTCCGACCGCTCGTCGAACCGCGCTGGCACTGGTTGTTCGCCGATCCCGCGCTGGCGGGCGCCGAGGGTCATCGCAACGACCCGACCGGCTCCCGCCGGCCCGCTTCTGCATCCGATGCGCGGGCGAGGGCTGCGGCGCTTCATCCGGATCCACGCCAGAACGGCTGACAGACCTGAGTCTCCCCCCCTCCGGGGAGACTTCGCATCAGGCGAACAGACCCGCCCCGACGTACGACCCTTCGCGCGCTCCGGGCGGCACGGCCCAGACGCCGGAGCCGACGTGACGGAGGTACTCCGAGAGCAGATCCTTCGCGAGCGCCCGCTGGACCGTGATGAACTGCTGCGGCGACCTCTGGAACGAGAGGAAGAACAGCCCCGCGTTGAGCGCGCCGAGATCGTCGTTCCCGTCGACGAAGTTGTAGCCGCGGCGCAGCATCCGCGTGCCGTCGTTGAAGTCCGGATGCGCGAGACGCACATGCGAGGCGACGTCGATCGCCGGCGAGGCGCTCTCGCCGGCGGCCTCGAAGTCCGGGTCGGTGTTCTCCGTGCCACCCGACAGCGGCGCCCCCTCGCCCTTGCTGCGACCGACCGTGCGCTCCTGCTCCGCCAGGCGCAGCCGGTCCCACACCTCGATGGTCTGGCGGATGCGGCGCGCCACGAGGTAGCTGCCGCCGACGAGCCACGCCGGACCGTCCGCGGCGGGGACCCACACGTGCTCGTCGAGGGCCGCGACGTCGTCGGCGAGGATGTTGGCGGTGCCGTCCTTGAAGCCGAACAGGTTGCGGGGCGTGGTCTGTGCGACGGTCGTCTTCGACGTCCGCCCGAAACCGAGCTGCGACCAGCGGAGCGTGGCGCGCCCGAAGGCGATCCGGGTCAGGTTGCGCACGGCATGCACGGCGATCTGCGGGTCGTCGGCGCAGGCCTGCACGCACAGATCGCCGCCGGAGGCGAGCGGGTCGAGGTCGTCCCCGAGGAAGGCGGGCAGCTCCGTCAGCTCGGCCGGCCGGCGGGCGGCGAGACCGAACCGGTCGATGCCGTCCTTCTCGAACAGTCCCGGACCGACGCCGAAGGTGACCGTGAGGGCGCTCGCGGGCAGTCCGAGCGCCTCGCCGGTGTCGTCGGGCGGCGCCTGCGGGGACCCCCCGACCGCACCGGAGGCGCTGACGTCGAGCCCCTGCGTCATGCGGGCGGCCGCATACGACCAGTCCTGCAGCAGCGCGACCAGCTCGTCGCGGGTGGTGTCGTCGTCCACGTCGAAGGCGGCGAAGTGCAGGTGGTCCTGCACCGGGGTCGTGATCCCCGCCTGGTGTGCGCCGAAGAACGGGTGGACCGCCGCCGTCGAGGCCCCACCGGACGCGGTCACGGATGCCGTGATCGCCGCCCCGACCCCGGCTCCGATCGCCAGCCCGGCCGTTCCTGCGCCGATCAGCCCGAGCAGGCCACGCCGACTCAGGCCGGGGCGGGCACCGGAACCCTCAGCGGGTTCCGGTGCCTCGGGGACGAGGTCGGACGCTTCGGTCACGAAAGGACTGTGGACGTCAGCTGGGAGAGCGGCTCGGCGAGCGCGTTGATGAGATCGGTCAGGGTGCGCTTGTCGGCATCCGTCAGCTCCGAGTAGTTCACGAAACCGTCCGCGAGACTGCCATAGGTCGTCAGCTGGGCGTCGAGGTCGGCGTAGCCCTCGTCGATCTCGGCGACGAGCGCCTCGCCGTCGCTGCCCGCCGCCGCCGCGAAGTCGCGGACGAGATCGTAGGCCATCTTCGATCCCTCGACGTTCGCGGCGAAGTCCCAGAGGTCGGTGCCGCTCCACCAGTCCTCCTCGCCCGAGATCTTGCCGGTGGCGACCTCGTCCAGGAGAGCGATCGCACCGTTCGAGATGCCGGCGATGCCCTGCTCGTCGAGCGCAGTCAGGAAGTCGTCGCCGTGGACGTAGTCGTTCAGCTCGCCGATGTCGGACACCAGCTGGTCGGCGTACTGCTGACGCTCCTCGGTGGTCGACGGCACCCAGTCCTGCCACGCCGGCGTCACGCCGTCGGCGTTGAGGGCGTCGGCGGCGGGAGCCCACAGGTCCTTCTCGATGCGGTGGAAACCGGTCCAGTCGAGCCCCTCGGCGACCGCGTCGACCTCCCGGTAGTCGATCTTCGGATCGAGGTCGCCGAGCGACTCGGCGACGGGCTCGATGCGCTCGTAGTACGCACGCACCTGCGGGAACAGCGTGCGCGCGGTCTCGTCATCGCCCGAGGTGTACTCCGCGGTGAACTCGGCGACGGCCGGCATCAGCTGCTCGACCTGGTCCTTCACGAACGCGGCGTACAGCGTGACCGCCTGCTGCTTCTGCTCGGCGTCGTCGCCGGTGACCTCCACCGCGTCGCCCCCGACGGTGAACGCGGCGCGCCCGACGCCCTCGCCGATCATGCCCGGCTTGCAGAGCGTGAAGTAATCGCCCGGCTGCGCCACGACGGTGAGCGTCCGCGACGCGCCTGGCGCGATGTTCTCGACCTCGCCGACGATCCGCAGCCCGTCGCTGGCGAGCAGATAGAACTCCGTCACCTGCGCGCCGGAGTTGGTCACCTCGAAGGCGAGCGTCCCGCTGGTCGCCGACGACGCCGAGACGGCGCAGTCCGCATCCGACGAGTCGACGGCGAGGGTGTCGGACGCGGCGACGTCCGCCTTGGCGACGCAGCCGGCCAGGACGAGCGCGGTGAGGCCGAGTGCGGTGGCGGCGGAGAGGGTGCGGTGGGCGATCATAGGATTCCTTGCGGTGCGGGAGCGACGGCTTCCCTCGCTCGTGGGGTGGACTGAGGACGTCGACGAGCGCCGGCGAGGAAAGCCGTGCCGACGACGAGCACGTAGACGATCCAGGCGATGACCTGGAGCCAGGTCATCTGCGGCATGAATCCGACCGTCGCCTGCAGGATCGCGGCGATGGGGCTTCCGGGCGGCACGGCAGCGGTGAGGTCGAACGCCCACCCGGAGGGGAACCCGGCGACCCCGACGAGCACGGCGCCCGTGACGGGATCGACCGGCGCCCCCGAGGTGAACGGGCCCTGCAGGACGCCCGCCTCCTGCAGGTCGTGCACGGCGTAGGCGAGCACCCCCGCCGCGACGACGATCAGAAGGGCGCCGGTCCACGTGAAGAAGACGCGGAGGTCGACCCGCACCATCCCGCGCGCGATCAGCCAGCCCAGCACCACCGCGAGCAGGAGCCCGAGCAGCGCGCCGAGGAGAGCGGCGGGGGCATCGCCGAAGGACTGCACCATCGACCACAGCAGCAGCGTCGTCTCGAGTCCCTCGCGGGCGACCGACACGAACCCGATGACGACGATGCCCCATCCCCACCTCGCCCCGCGCGTGGCCGTTCCCCGCGCTGGGCCTCCGAGGCGTGGAGCCCCTGAGCCCGCGGCGAGCGCGCGGTCGACGTCCGTCTCCAGAGCGTGCTTCAGGCCCCGGCCCGCGCGCTGCATCCAGAAGACCATCCAGGTCACGAGCGCGACGGCGAGCAGGGACATGGCTCCGCCGATGATCTCCTGCGCCTCGAACGTCAGACCGTACGCGCCGAACGTCAGCACCGCACCGATCGCGAGCGACAGCGCGACGGCGAGGACGACGCCGATCCACAGGCGCGGCAGCACGTCACGGCGTCCGGAGCGGGTGAGGTAGGCAACCAGGATGCCGACGACGATGGCCGCTTCGAGCCCTTCTCGCAGACCGATCAGCAGTGCCGGCAGCATGGATGCTTCTTCCCGAGGATAAGGTTAGGTTCACCTAACCACGGAGCGACAGTACTCCTCCGCGCCCTATCGGACAACCCGGCGCGCGGCACCTCGATCGGTAACGGTCTGCAACGAAGCGCCCCCCACCGCGATCGGCGACGTACGGTCGATGGGTGAGCTCGCTGAATCTTCCCGTCCTCGACCTCTCCCGCCTCGGCGACGGCCCCGAAGCCGCGGCCTCCTTCCGTGCGGATCTGCGCGCCGCAACGCACGAGGTGGGCTTCTTCTACCTCGTCGGCACGGGGATCACGCCGGAGCTCGAGGGGCGGCTCCTGCAGGGCGCCCGCGATTTCTTCGCGTTGCCCGAGGCCGACAAGCTCGCGATCGAGAACGTGCACAGTCCGCACTTCCGCGGCTACACCCGCGTCGGCGGCGAGCGCACGCAGGGCCGGGTGGACTGGCGGGAGCAGATCGACATCGGTCCCGAGCGTGCGGCGGTCGACGATCCCGACGCCCCAGACTTCGCGCGCCTGATCGGTCCGAACCTCTGGCCCGAGGCCCAGCCCGAGCTGCGTGGGATCGTGACCGAGTGGCACGACCGGCTGACGGACATCGCCCGCGTCCTGCTGCGCGAATGGGCGCTCGCCCTGGGCGCCGAGGAGGACTACTTCGACCGTCATTTCGGCGAGCCGTCGACCCTGATCAAGATCGTGCGCTACCCGGGCAAGAACGACCCGTCAGCGGGCGCGCGGGCCCAGGGCGTCGGCGCCCACAAGGACTCGGGGGCGCTGACGCTGCTGTGGGTCGAGCCCGGCAAGGGCGGGCTGCAGGTCGAGCGCGACGGCGAATGGGTCGACGCCCCGCCCGTCGAGGGGGCGTTCGTCGTCAACATCGGCGAGCTGCTCGAGTACGCCACGCAGGGCTACCTCATCGCGACCAACCACCGGGTCATCTCCCCCCGGTTCCCGGAGGATCGCATCTCGGTGCCGTTCTTCTTCAACCCCGCGCTCGACGCCCGGCTGCCGCTGATCGAGCTGCCCGCGGAGCTCGCCTCATCCGCCCGCGGCGTGACCCAGGATCCCGCCAACCCGATCCACGCGCTCTATGGCGACAACGCCCTGAAGTCGCGTCTGCGCGCGCACCCCGACGTCGCCGCCATCCACCACGCCGACCTCGTCGCCGCCCGGGCCTGATGCGGAAGTCCTCACGCTTCGTCTCGCTGCGCTCGCGGTTCCTGAGCGAGGAGCGCAAGCTCCGAGACGAAGGGCAGCGACCGGATTCTCGCCGCCCACGGATGGCGAGAGGCGCCGCGGGAACGACGAAGGCCGCCTCACACCGTGAGACGGCCTTCGAAGAAAGCGATATACGCGGCTCGCGCTGGCGGCGTTCGTGGCGACTCACGCCGGCACTCCCGAGACTGCGTTGATCGGGGCTGCGCCTAGCGGCGGAGC
Organism: Microbacterium sp. 18062; assembly: GCF_902706225.1. Classification (GTDB taxonomy): domain Bacteria; phylum Actinomycetota; class Actinomycetes; order Actinomycetales; family Microbacteriaceae; genus Microbacterium. The sequence goes on along the minus strand of NZ_CACSKB010000009.1, from coordinate 48,874 downwards.
CCCAGACGCTCGATCAGCGAACGGTATCGCGTGATGTCGATGTCCTGGAGGTAGCCGAGCAGGCGACGGCGCTGACCGACGAGCAGGAACAGCCCACGACGCGAGTGGTGGTCGTGCTTATGCTGCTTCAGGTGCTCGGTGAGGTCCTTGATGCGCTGCGTCAGCATCGCGACCTGCACCTCGGGGGATCCGGTGTCACCGGGGTGCGTTGCGTACTCTTCGATGATCGCCTTCTTGACGTCTGATTCCAGTGCCATAGATTCGATCCCCTCTCTCCTTGTTGCGCGGCGCCCGACGCCTGATGCGCGAGCTCTCTTTCTCCGCGGCCGATCCAACGGCAACTGCACGAGTCTACCAGCGAACGGATGCGGCGGCGACCGCGTGCCGGGCCGAGCCGAGCGCGCGCCCGATACGCTCGATCCGTGCAGCACACCGTCCGCGTCAAGCCCTCCAGCCGGAGGGGACCGCTCGTCGAGGTCGTCGACGGCGAGCTGACGGTGCACGTGCGGGAGCGCGCCGGGGAGGGGGCCGCCAACGAAGGCGTCGTGAAGGCGCTCGCGGCTCATTTCGGAGTTCCCCCGCGCGACGTGCGGATCGTGCGCGGCCACACGGCGCGGATCAAGCGCGTCGAGGTCGACGAGTGATGGCCCGGCTCGTCTCCCGGCACCTCATCGACCTGCGCCCCCTCAGCACGAGCCCGTCCTTCGCCAGGATGTGGATCGGGTCCACGCTCTCCGGACTCGGCGGCCAGATGACCATCGTCGCTGTCATGCTGCACGTGTACGCGCTGACCGGCTCGGACCTCGCCGTCGCGATGGTCGCGGTCGCCGGCCTCGTGCCGATGGTCTTCGCGGGGCTCTACGGCGGGATGCTGGCCGACGCCTTCGACCGGCGCACGGTCGCGCTCTCGGCGGCGTCCGTGACGTTCGTGTCGACCGCGCTCCTCGCGGCGCTCGCCTGGTCCGGAAACGAGACGGTGTGGTGGCTCTACGCCCTCAGCATCGTGAACTCCTCGGCGAACTCGATCGTCATGGCGACCCGCTCGGCGATCACCCCCCGCCTCATCGCCCGCGAGCTCCTGCCCGCCGCCGCGGCGCTCCAAGGGGTCACGGTCGGGATCATGGTGATGGCCGGCCCCGCCCTGGCCGGGGTCCTCGTGGCGGTCGCGGGCTACGCGTGGACCTACACGGTCGATGTCGTGCTGATGACGTCGCTCTTCCTCGGTCTCTGGACCCTGCCGACGCTCCGCCCCGAGGGGCCCGTCGTGCGCCCGGGGCTCGCCTCCCTCCGCGACGGGATCGCCTTCCTCCGCCGGGCGGCGAACATCCGGCTGCAGTACATCCTCGACATCGTCGCGATGACGTTCGGACAGCCACTGGCGCTCTTCCCCGGGATCGGCGCCGTGCTGCTGGGCGGCGACGCGGTCACGACCGGCATCCTCACCGCCGCGGTCGCTGCCGGCGCATTCCTGTCGAGCCTCTTCTCCGGGCCCATCGGCCGGGTGCGCCGCCACGGCATCGGCATCGAACGGGCGATACAGGTGTACGGAGCGGCCATCGTCCTGTTCGGACTCGTCCTCGTCGCGGCGCAGCTCGGATGGTTCGTCCCGGCGACGGCGGCCTCGCCGAACACCGTGCTCGTCGTCGCCGCGTGCATCGCTCTCGCGATCTCCGGAGCCGCCGACAACGTCAGCGCGATCTACCGGTCGACCATGATGCAATCGGCCGTTCCCGACGCCATGCGAGGGCGCCTGCAGGGCGTGTTCATCGTCGTCGTCGCGGGCGGACCACGCCTTGGCGCGCTGTACGCGGGCACGCTCGCTACCGTGACCGCACTGTGGATCCCGCCGCTCGTCGGCGGGATCGCGATCATCGCGCTGGTCGGAGTGCTCGTGCGCCTCAGCCCCGCGTTCCGCGCCTATGACGCGCGGCATCCCGTGCCCTGAGGCATCGCGGGCGCGCTCCGGCACCAAGAGACGACGAGGGGCGGACGCCGTGGCATCCGCCCCTCGCGATCCAGGCCTGATCAGGCCTGGATCGAGCCCTGCAGGTCGAGCTGGATCGTGACGTCCTTGCCGACCAGCACACCGCCGGTCTCGAGCGCCGTGTTCCAGGTGAGACCGAACTCCTCGCGGTCGATGACCGTCTTCGCGGTCGCACCGGCCTTGTAGTTGCCCCACGGATCGGTGCCGAAACCGCCGAACTCCACCTCGAAGGTGACGGCCTTCGTGACGTCCTTGATGGTCAGGTCGCCGTCCACCAGGAAGTCGCCGTCGTCGTAGCGCACCCCGGTCGAGACGAAGGAGATCGTCGGATACGTCTCGACGTCGAAGAAGTCCGCCGAGCGGAGGTGGGCGTCGCGGCCCTCGTCCTTGGTGTCGATCGACGCGACGTCGGCGGTCGCCTCGACGCGCGCCTCGAGCGGGTTCTCGGGGGCGATGATGGTGGCGCTGGCCACGCTGAAGAAGCCGCGGACCTTGGAGATCATCATGTGGCGCACCGAGAAGGTGACCTCGCTGTGCGCGGGGTCGAGCACCCAGGTGCCCGCCTTGTAGCCGGGGATCTCGATCGTCGTGTCGGTCATGTCTTCTCCACGTTCGCGGCCGCGACTCTCACGGCACGTCACCAGCAAACCAGATCTCGGCCGGATCCATTCCCGCGAATGGAAGATTCCCTGCGAACCGGAAGCGGACGACGGATGCGAGAGTCCGATCGCCGCCCTTCGTCTCGGAGCTGTGCTCCTCGCTCGGGGACCGAGAGCGGAGACTTTCGGGTCAGCGGCCGGGGTCACTGACGACCAACGAAGGAAGCGAAATCTCCCCCCTCCGGGGAGACTTTCGGATCAGCCGACCTGCAGCAGGTCGATGATGAAGATCAGGGTCTTGCCACCGAGGAAGTGACCTCCCGCAGGACCGTAGCCCAGGTGCGGCGGGATGATCAGCTCGCGACGACCGCCGACCTTCATGCCCGGGATGCCGTCCTGCCATCCCTGGATCAGGCCGCGCAGCGGGAACTGGATGCTCTCACCCCGGCTCCACGACGAGTCGAACTCCTCGCCCGTGTCGTACTCGACGCCCAGGTAGTGCACGGTGACGCCGTCACCGGGCTTCGCCTCGGCGCCGTCTCCGACGATGAGGTCGCGGATGGCGAGGTCGGCCGGGGCGGGGCCAGCGGGGGCGTCGATCTCGGGCTTCGTACGGTTGTCAGTCATTCCTCCATCCAAGCACGCCGGGCCCCTCGCACGACGGCCCCCGCACCGCTCTTGACACGGGCGGACGGCCGGAGCATCCTGGATCCAGAACAACTCAGCGCTCGGGAGTCACGCAGGCATCGCCGCGGCACCGGGCGCTGAGTCTTGGTCGGCCTCGGTCGTTCCGCCGCTCTTCACCGCTCTCCCCTGCGTCACGCGCGGGGCAGACGGGCTCCGGGGGCCTCCCGCATCCGCTCGCGCAGGCTCGGTCCCGCGGGCTCGGGCAGACGCCCGCGCGTACGCAGTCGCGGCAGCACGAGCTCGCCGAACGCCGCGACGTCGCGCGTGCCGAACACCGGCTCGAGGAGGAACCCGTCGAGCCCGGTCTCCTCCGCGAGCGCCTCGACGCCCCCGGCGACGGAGTCCGCATCGCCGACGAGCCGGAAGCCCCGCGTCCCGCGTCCGCGCAGCTCCTCCAGGATCTCGCGCACCGTCGGCGCCGGTCGCCCGTCGCCGCCGAGGAAGCGCTCGATGTTGCTCGTGCCCATCTGACCGACCGGTCCCCCGGCATCGAGCACCTGATGGAGGGTGCGATCGGGGTCGAGCCGCAGCAGATCGATACCGGTGTTGCCGGCGTAGAGCGCGGCGACCACCTCGTCGGACTGCATCGCGTGGAACTCGTTCCAGAGCCGCTGGGCACCCGCATCCGTGTCGTCGACGATGGCGGTGAGCCCGGCCATGATCCGGATGCTCCCGGGATCACGGCCGGCCTCGGCGGCCAGGCGCCGGATGTCGGCGACGTTCCGCGCGGTGTGGGCCGGCGTCGTGGCCTGGACGAAGACGCCCTCCGCGTGGGCTGCGGCGAGAGCCCGCCCCTTCGGAGAGGTTCCCGCCTGGAAGATCACGGGCGTGCGCTGCGGCGACGGCGGGGCGCCGAAGTAGCCGCGGGAACGGTAGTGGGCGCCGGTGAACTCGGTGCGATGGATGCGGGAGGCGTCGATGTACACACCCGCCGCCGCGTCGGCGACCAGGGCGTCGTCGTCCCAGGAGCGCTCCCAGTAGCTGCGCGCGAGCGAGACGTACTCGTCGGCCATCGCGTAGCGGGTGTCGTGCGCCACCATCTCGGGGTGCCCGAAGAGGTCCGCGACCGCGTTCTGCGATGCCCCCGTCACGACGTTCCAGCCGATGCGACCGCCGGTCAGGTGGTCGAGCGTGGCGAAGCGGCGCGACAGCGGCAACGGGTGGTCCATCCCGGTCGTCGCCGTGACGACGAACCCGAGCCGCTCGGTCTCGCGAGCGAGGATCGGGATGAGGGTCGACGGGTCGAGACCGGAGAAGTTGATCGCCGCCGACAGCGAGGCCGGGCTGATGTCCCCGCCGATCATCGGGTAGCCGAACCCGTCGGCGAAGAACAGGAAGTCGAATCCCGTGCGATCCATGACCTGCGCCATTCGCACCCAGCGCTCGGGGTCGAGGTAGTCGACGGCGTCGTTCTCAGGGTGTGCCCAGCTGTAGGTCCCGCCCACCTGCGGTGCGTACACCTCGAACACGCCGAAATGCAGGGCGCTCATGCGGCGTCTCCCTCGGCGAGCCATGCATCGATGCCGGCGCGGGCACGCCGCTTGAGTCCGTCCGAGGCCAGGGTCGCCTCGATCGAGCTCCAGGCGCACTCCGCGAGCTGCTCGTCGGTCAGTCCGACCCGCTCGCGCGCGACGAGATACTCCTGAGCGATGCCCGGACCGAACAGGATCGGGTCGTCGGCGTTGATGGAGCACCGCACACCCGCGGCGAGCAGCTGCGGCAACGGATGGATCGCAAGGTCGTCGACGACTCCGAGGAGCAGGTTCGAGGTCGGGCACACGTCCAGGCAGATGCCCCGCTCGGCGAGCACGGCGACCAGCCGGGCGTCCTCGACGGCACGGATTCCGTGCAGCACCCGATCGGCGCCCAGGTCGTCGATCGCCTGCCAGACCGATTCCGGCCCGACGAGCTCCCCGGCATGGGGAGCGGACTGCAGCCCGGCCTCGCGCGCGATGCGGAACGCGTCGGCGAAGTCCGCCGCGGGGTGCCCGCGCTCCTCGTTCGCCAGTCCCAGAGACACGACACCCCGTCCCGCGCGGGATGCGGCGATGCGGGCGAGCTCGACCGCGTCGGCGAGGTCGCGGGTGCGGTCTGCGGTCACCATGAGCCCGACCTCCACGCCGTGCCGCGCGCCCGCCGCCCGGGCGGCCTCGATCTGGGCATCGAGGGCGGCCTCGATCGAGCCGAAGGCCGTCACGTAGAACTGCGGGCTCACGCCGAACTCGACGTAGACGACACCGTCCGCGGCCGCGTCCTCGACCGCCTCGTCGATGAGCCGGTGGAGGTTCGCGGGCTCGGCCAGCACCGCGAGGAGCCCCTCGTACATGCCGGCGAAGGCGGTGAATCCGGAGAAGCCGGTCACCGGCGGGATCTCGATCCGCATGCGGGAGGCGAGTTCGGCGAGGGTCTCGGGACGCATCGCCGCCTCGAGATGGACGTGCAGATGTCCCTTGGGCAATGCCGTCAGATCGCGACGTGCGGCCATGGCGTCTCCTGTGCGGGGGTTGGGTGAACTGTTCGGTTCACCGTATCCGGAGCGTGTTTCGGCCAGATGTCGCCGACCGGTCAGATCGCGAACAGCGCTGCCCGCGTCGCCGCCGTGCGTTCGAGCAGGGTCTGCTCGTCGGCGAGCGCCGCGCGATCACGGCCCGTGATGATCCGCTGACGGGCGGCGGCGAGCGCGGTGGCGTCCGCGATGAACCGCCTCATGATCGGCACGCGGTCACCGTGGAGGGTGCGCGCCCAGGCGATCGCCGCACGCCGGCCGGCAGCCGTGGCGAGCATGTCGACCTCCTGAGCGGTGAACCATCCGGCGGCGGCGTACTCGCCCAGGCGAGCGCGGGTCAGGCGCGACTCCTCCCGACGCAGCATCAGCACCCCGACGATGAAGATCACGAACAGCGGCACCTGCAGCGCCGCGTAGAGCCCGAAGAAGTCGCCGAGAAGCGCGGAACCGTTCCACAGCGCATGCAGAGCGATCGCGCCGACGAGCCCCGCCGCCCACGGCCCGAGCGCACCGCCGACCGACGCTCCCCGCCGCGCGGCGAGGCCGAGCGCGAACCCGATGATCGCGGTGAACATGACATGGGCGAAGGGCGACAGGATGCCCCGGATGAAGAAGGTGGCCGTGGCGAGCTCGACCCCGCCCTCGATCCACGAGTCGGCGAAGTACTGGATGTTCTCGGTGAACGCGAAGCCCGCACCGATCAGCCCTCCGTAGACGATCCCGTCGACCGGGCCGTCGAACCACCGGCGCGCCGCCGCGAAGATCAGCAGCACGCCGAGACCCTTGATGACCTCCTCCACGACCGGCGCCTGGATCACCGACTGCACGAACTGTCCCGCGATCGACGTGTCCCGCCCGAAGGTCAGCAGGAGCACGAGGTCGACCCCGAGCGCGACGGCCACCGAGACGATCGCACCCCAGCCGATCGCGAGGAGGACGAGACCACGCGGCTCGGGCTCCCACCGGTCGACCAGACGGAGCGCGAACAGCACGCCGGCGAGCGGCAGAAGCGCCAGGATCATGCCGACGAAGGACGCCCCGGGGCCGATCGCGCGCAGGAAGTAGCCGACCAGCACGACCGCGACGACCACCAGGACCCCGCCCAGCCAGAGGTAGAGACCCCACGAGCGACGGGGTGCCGCCGGCAGCGGCGCCTGGGCGATCGACGGCGGAGCGATGTACGGGGCCGCCTGCTGCGCGGGCTGCGCGAGCGGCGAGGCGAAGTCGGGCGGGGCGGACGAGGGACGGCCGGGGTTTCGGTCATATCGGTCGGCCGCCTGATGGGTCACATCGACAAGACTAGGCGGGCGCTGCCGGTAGCGTGGAGGGATGCGTTTCGCCCATGTGAAGACGGATGGGACACCCCTCGCTCGCCTCGTCGTCGTCGACGGCGAGGAGGGTCGGTTCGTCGACGAGCTGTTCCCCGACGCCCCGCGCACGCTCGAAGGGCTCATCGCCGGAGGCGACGCGCTGCTGGATCGCGTGCGCGAGTCCGCCGGGCGGGGAACCCCCTTCCCGATCGCCGGATCGGTCTTCGCGCCGGGGGTGCTGACACCGCCGGTGATCCTCGCGGTCGGGCTGAACTACGCCGCGCACTCGGGCGAGCTGGGCCTGAAGACCGACAAGACCCCGACCGTCTTCGTCCTGTGGCCGAACTCGTTGACCGCTCATGAGCAGACGACGTCGTGGCCGCGTTCGCTGAGCGAGTCGGTGGACTACGAGGCGGAGCTCGGCGTCATCATCGGCACGCCGGCCAAGGACGTGCGCGCCGAGGACGCCCTCGACCACGTGTGGGGCTACACGGTCGTCAACGACATCACCGCGCGCGACATCCAGTTCTCCGAGGCCCAGTGGTCCCGGTGCAAGTCGTTCGACGGGTTCACCCCCGTCGGCCCGTTCGTCGTCACGGCCGACGAGGTGCCCGACCCGCAGGCCCTGCACATCTGGACGATCGTCGACGGCCACACCGTGCAGGACGCCTCGACGGGTCAGATGATCCGCGGCGTCGCGACGCTCGTGGCGCATCTCTCCCAGTCCGTGACCCTCCTGCCGGGAACACTGATCTCCACCGGCAGCCCGGGCGGCGCCGGCTACTCGCGCGACCCGCAGATCTTCCTGCGCGACCGGTCGACGGTGACCGTGGGGGTCGACGGCATCGGCTCGCTCACGACGCACTGCCGCATCCTGGACTGACCGGGGACCCTGATCGACATCGGTCGCTGACGCGGGAACGACGAAGCGCGGGAGCCGATCGGCCCCCGCGCTTCGGTGCGGCTCAGCTGCAGGTGACGGTGACCCCGTCGATCGTGTGGGTTCCGGCACCCAGTTCGAGGCACCGCTGGTACAGCTCGGTGCCAGCGGAGAACGCGACCACGACGACCACGACGGCGACGATGATCCCGACGACCAGGAGCACCGCGCCGATGATGATCGCCCAGACGGCCGGCAGGTTCTTCACTCCGGCCTTGCGGCTCTGCACGAGGGCGATGATGCCGAGGACCAAGCCGATCACGTTGAAGAAGATCGCCACGATCAGGGCGACGATGCCGAGCGTCTTGCCGGGGACGGGAGCGCCCGGCGCGGGTGCGCCCGGGCCCGCGGGCGGCGCGCTGGGGTAGGCGGGCGGCGGGGTGTACGGCGTTCCGGATGGGTCTGTCATGGTTCCTCCTGGGGCTTCGGGGGGATGCCCGGATGCTTCGACCGTAGCGGCTCGCGGCGGCGACGTACAGCTTTCGCCCAGGTTCAGCCGAGCCGGACGTCCGGTCCGATCACCGGGATGGCGGCGGTGATCGCCTCGAGGCCGGACAGTCGCGCCGGCGACAGCTGCTTCAGCACCTCCTCGCGCGACATGAGCCCCGCCTCCACCACGAGGTCCGCGACGTTGCGATGCGTGAGGAGCGCCGTCTTCGCGAGGGCCGCGGCCGCGGCATAGCCGATGAAGGGGGTCAGCGCCGTGATGACCCCCACCGAGGAGCCGACCATCGCACCGAGCCGGTCGAGGTTGGCGGTGATGCCCTCGACGCAGTTGACCCGCAACGTCCACATCGCCTGCCGCATCCAGGTGATCGACTGGAAGATCGAGTGCGCGAGGACCGGCTCGAACGCGTTCAGCTGCAGCTGTCCGCCCTCCACCGCCATCGTCACCGTCATGTCCGCTCCGACGACCGCGAACGCGACCTGGTTCACGACCTCCGGGATCACCGGGTTGACCTTGCCGGGCATGATGCTCGATCCCGCCTGGCGCGGGGGAAGGGTGATCTCCCCCAGCCCCGCCTGCGGGCCGCTCGAGAGCAGCCGCAGGTCGTTGCAGATCTTCGAGAGCTTGATCGCGTTGCGCTTGAGCGACGAGGAGAACGACATGAACGAGCCGGTGTCGCTCGTGGACTCGACGAGGTCGACCGCGGTCTCGAGGTCCAGGCCGGAGATCTCGCGGAGGTTCCGCAGCACCGCCGGAGCGTAGTCCGGGTGCGTGGTGATGCCGGTGCCGATCGCGGTCGCGCCCATGTTGATCTCGTGGAGCAGCGACGCGTTCTCGCGCAGCCGCAGCAGATCCGCCTCGAGCGTGGACGCGAACCCGTGGAACTCCTGGCCGAGCGTCATGGGAACCGCATCCTGCAACTGGGTGCGGCCGACCTTCAGGACGTCGTGGAACTCGACCGCCTTGGCCAGGAACGCCCGGCGCAGCAGCTCGAGCTCCTCGAGCAGGCTCTGCAGGGTGAGCGAGAGGCCGACCTTGATCGCGGTCGGGTAGACGTCGTTCGTCGACTGGCTGCGGTTCGTGTGGTCGATCGGCGAGAGGAACGCGTAGTCGCCCTTCGATCTCCCGGCCAGCTCCAGCGCGATGTTGGTGATGACCTCGTTCGCGTTCATGTTGGTCGAGGTCCCGGCGCCGCCCTGGATCACGCCCACGACGAACTCGTCGTGGTGCTCCCCCTCGATCACCCGCTGCGCCGCGCGGTCGATGAGGTCGGCCCGCTCCGGGTCGAGCACGCCGATGCTGCGGTTCGCGCGCGCCGAGGCCTGCTTCACCATGGCCAGGGCGACGATCAGGTCAGGGTACACCGAGATCGGGCGCTTGGAGATCGGGAAGTTCTCCAGCGCACGAGCGGTGTGGATGCCCCAGTAGGCATCGTTCGGGATCTCGAGGCTGCCGAGCGAGTCGGTCTCCGTGCGGGTGCGCGTCGTCGCGTCCGAGTCCATGCGGTGTCCTTGCGGGTCGGCCGGTCGGGGATGGCTCGAGCCTAGCCACCCGCACGCAGCGCGCCGCTGGACGTGTCGTACAGAACGGACGGCACGCACGCCGCGGTGTACACCGCGTCTCAGGACGGCTTGCGGGAGAAGGCCTCCAGCCGGGCCTCGGGCGAGAGCGCCGCCATCCGCGCCACCCACTCCGCGTCGAAGAAGTCACCGGCCTCGGCGTCGACGACCGGGACCACCGCATGCGTGACGGTGTCGTCGTAGACGTGCACGAGATGGAACGACTGACCCGCGTCCATCCCGTTCACCGTCTCGGCGGGGCGGGCGAGATCCATCGTGTAGCAGGTGGCGGCCGCGACGCTCACCGGGACGCCGGCGAACGTGCCCGAGGTCGAGTAGTGCAGGTGTCCGGCCAGGATCGCCCGCACGTCGCTGCCGGCGACGACCTCGGCGAGGCGGCCCTGGTCGCGCAGCTCGAGGATGTCGAAGAACGGGATGTGGCTCGGCAGGGGCGGATGGTGCAGCGCGAGGATGGTGCCGAGCGGAGCGGGCTCCGCGAGCACCTCGCCGAGCCAGCGCAGCTGCGTCGCGTCGATCTCACCGTGGTGCCAGCCCGGCACGGTCGAATCGAGCACGATCAGACGGAGGCCCCCGAGGTCGTGCACGGAGGTGATCGGCTCCTCGCCGGGCTCCTCGCCGAACAGCCCCGCCCGCAGGGGTCCGCGCTCGTCGTGGTTGCCGGCGACCCAGACGACCGGTGCGCCGAGCCGGGCCGCGGCGGGCTCGACGGTGCGCCGCAGCGCCGCGTAGGCTTCGGCCTCGCCGAGATCCGTCAGGTCGCCGGTGAACACCAGGGCGTCGGGAGCGATGCCGAGCCGCTCGATCGCCTCGATCGTGCGCACGAGGTTGCCCTGCGTGTCGTACCGCCCGGCCAGCGGGCGGTCGTCCGCCAGCAGATGCGTGTCGCTGACATGCACGATGGTGCGACGGGCGGGCGGATGCTGTCCGAAGCGGACGGAGGGAGCGACCATGGGACGAGCCTAGGGGCCGGTACGGACGCGGCCCGCTCAGAGCCCGATCACGATCAGCAGCAGTCCGCCGAGGACGGCGAGCGCGCACACCGCGAAGCAGAGGATCGCGGCGATCCGTGCGATCTGCTTCTGCCCGTCCGTCAAGGGACTCCGCTTGGCCGCCTTGGCGGCGGCCTTGGCCGCCCGTGCCCGCTGCTTCTCGGACATGACGGTGATCGCATCCGTGAACTCCGCCGGGGCCACGACGGGTGCACGACCCGCGCGCACCAGCATCCGCAGGCCCAGCGAGTAGGACGCGACGACCACGATCGTGGCGACGAGCGCCGCCAGGAAGACCTGCACGAAGGCGAGCCAGTCGATCTCGAACCCCATCAGCTCGCCCCTTCGTCGCGCTCGCGGTTCTCGGGTCCCGCGGAGCGCGCCGCACGCGCCTCGTCGCGGAGCGCCCGGCGCCGGCGGCGGGTGGGCGGAGGGTTGCGGGTGACCTTGACCGCGCGGCCCGAGTCCGCGACCTCGCTCATCGCGTTGGCCGCGCTCACCCGGTTGCGGCGCGAGCGCAGGAACAGCCCCAGCACGATCGCCACGGCGATCACGGCGTCGATGAAGATGCCCCAGTTGCCCAGCCACGCGACCACGAGCGCCGCGGCCGCGCCGACGAGACCGGCCGCGGGAAGGGTGAGCAGCCAGCCCACCGCGATGCGGCCGACCGTCCGCCAGCGCACCGTGGAGCCGCGACGCCCGAGACCCGAGCCGATCACCGATCCCGACGCCACCTGGGTCGTCGACAGCGCGAAGCCGAGCGCGCTGGAGGCGAGGATGGTGGCCGCGGTCGACGTCTCCGCGGAGTATCCCTGCGCGGGCTTCACGTCGGTGAGCCCCTTGCCGAGCGTGCGGATGATGCGCCATCCGCCCATGTAGGTGCCGAGCGCGATCGTGAACGCGCACGCGAAGATGACCCACAGCTGGGGATCGGCGTGGGCCGAGTCCTGCCAGCCCGCCATGATCAGCGCGAGCGTGATGACGCCCATGGTCTTCTGCGCGTCGTTGGTGCCGTGCGCGAGGGCGACGAGGGAGGAGGAGAAGATCTGTCCCCAGCGGAAGCCGTCGCGTCCGTCGGGCTTGCTGTCGTTCCGGCGGGTCAGCGCGTACGCCGCCTTCGTCGCCGCGAACGCGATCAGTCCCGCCGTGAACGGCGCGATGAGAGCGGGCAGAATGACCTTGCTCATGACCACGCCGAAGTCGATCGCGAGCACGCCGACACCCACGATCGTCGCGCCGATCAGGCCGCCGAAGAGCGCGTGCGACGAGCTGGAGGGCAGACCCAGCAGCCAGGTCAGCATGTTCCAGGTGATCGCGCCGATCAGGCCCGCGAAGATCAACGGCAGGAACTCGGCCGGAGTGATCTGGTCCTCTCGGATGATCCCGTGCGAGATGGTCTTCGAGACCTCGGTCGACAGGAACGCCCCCACCAGATTCAGGACGGCCGCGAGGAGCACGGCCACCTTGGGCTTCAGTGCGCCCGTCGCGATGGGCGTCGCCATCGCGTTGGCGGTGTCGTGGAAGCCGTTCGTGAAGTCGAAGAACAGCGCCAGGCCGATGACCAGGACGACGATCAGGGCTGCGGTTTCCACCGTTCGCTTTCCGTGAGGGGAGGATGAGGAGCACCGAGACGATCGGCGGCGCGAACGAAGAGTTCACCTGTTGGTCAGCATCCGTTTACCGGGCCACACGAATCCTTACACCGCCCCGCCGTCCGGTCAACTCGCACCCATCCGATCGCGGCGCGGCGCCGAAGAACCCCTGCGCGACCGCCGGTTCGCGCGGGAGGATGACGTCCATGAGCACGACACGGAGAGCCCGCTGGTCGATGCTCGCCGCCCTCGCCGGCGTGATCGCCGCGGGCGCCTTCCTCGCGACCGCCGAGCTGACCGCGCTGATCGTCGCCCGGGGCGCGAGCCCGCTCGAGGCGGTGGGCGCCTTCGTCATCGACATCGTGCCGCAGCCGCTGAAGGAGCTCGCGATCTCGACGTTCGGCGACGCCGACAAGGCGGTGCTGCTGGCGAGCCTGGCCCTGGCCGCGCTGATCGGTGCGGCGATCGCCGGAGTCCTCGAGCTCTTCCGTCCCCCGTTCGGTGCCGTGCTGTTCGCGATCGTGACGGTCGCCGCCGGCGCCGCCCTGGTCACCCGAGCCGCGGCCGGCCCGCTGGACGCCCTCCCCGCCGCCACCGGCGGTGTCGCCGCGATCGGCCTGCTGCGGCTGCTCGCGGGGGCGCTCCGGCGCTGGCGACGGGGCACGGCGGTGCCGGCGCCCGGGAACGATGCACGGGCGGTCCCGGGTCCGGACGCGCCCTCCCTCGCCGGGCGGCGCACCTTCCTGCGACTGGCCCTGATCGGCACGGCCGCGGCGGTCGTGATCGGCGCGGGATCACGCGTGATCGCTGGAGCGACGGCCTCGATCGCCGCCATCCGCGAGGCCCTTCGCCTGCCCGCGCCGCGCTCGCGCGTGACGATCCCCGCCGGTGCCGAGCTCGACGTCCCCGGCATCTCGCCGCTGTTCACCCCCAACGCCGACTTCTACCGCGTCGACACCGCACTCACCGTGCCGCAGGTGGACCCTGCGACCTGGCGTCTCGTGATCGACGGGATGGTGGACCGACGCGTGGAGTTCACGTTCGAGGACCTGCTCGCCCGGGGGCTCGACGAGTACGCCGTCACCCTCACCTGCGTCTCGAACGAGGTCGGCGGCGGCCTCGTGGGCAACGCGCTCTGGCAGGGGGTCCCCGTCCGCGACCTCCTGAAGATGGCGGGCCCCTCCGCCGACGCCGACATGGTGCTCTCGCGGAGCGTCGACGGGTTCACCGCGAGCACCCCGCTCGAGGCGCTGACCGACGACGGCCTCGACGCGATCCTCGCCGTCTCGATGAACGGGGAGCCCCTTCCGCTCGAGCACGGCTTCCCGGTGCGGATGGTGGTTCCGGGGCTCTACGGATACGTGTCGGCGACGAAGTGGGTGACCCGGCTCACGGTGACGCGCTTCGACCGGGACGAGGCCTACTGGACGCCCCGCGGATACAGCGCCGAGGCGCCGATCAAGATGTCCTCGCGGATCGACACGCCCCGTGTCGACACGCCCGTCGACGCGGGCACGATCGCGATCGCAGGGATGGCCTGGGCGCAGCCGATCGGCGTCGGCCGGGTCGAGGTGCGCATCGACGACGGCGACTGGCAGAAGGCCGCGCTGTCGGCGCCGGTGGGCACCGACACATGGGTGCAGTGGATGCTGCCGTGGGAGGCCTCCGCCGGCATCCACAACCTCACGGTGCGCGCCTACGATCTGAACGGCGAGCAGCAGACCGAGGAGCGCGCCCCCATCGCCCCCGACGGCTCGTCGGGCTGGCAGCGGTCGCTCGTGACCGTGCGCTGACGAACGCGCGCGTGTCCGATCAGCCCGTGTGAGCGATCAGCGGCCGCAGGGTGCGGTGCGCGATCCGCAGTCCTTCGAGCGTCCGCTCATCGTCGCCACCCCAGAGCGGATCCTCGTGCTCGACCGACAACGTGCCGGCGAATCCCGCCTCGTACAGGCGATCCACGATGTGCGTCCAGTCGATCTGCCCGCGGCCGGGCACGCGGTAGCGCCACCATCCCGTCTTCCACGGATCGCCGTCCTTGTGCACGGTGCCGAAGCCGCCGTACCGGTTGCGCCGCTCGGGGAACAGCTCGATGTCCTTGGCCTGAGCGTGCACGATCGACGACGCGAACGGGAGGATCGTCTCGAGCGGGTCGATCCCGATCCACACCAGGTGCGACGGGTCCCAGTTGAGACGGAGACCGAGGCCGATCATCCACTCCCACAGCTCGGGGCTGTACGCGATGTTGCCCGGGTAGCCGTCGGGATGCCATCCCTCCATGACGCAGTTCTCGATCACGAGGGTCACGCCGTGATCGGCGGCGAACGAGACCAGCGGCGGCAGCACACGCTCGGCCTCGCGCATGTTCTCCGGCACGCTGCGCGCGATGTCGCGTCCGACGAACGTTCCGACGTACGGAACGCCCAGACGCCCGGCGGCCTCGATCGTGGCACGCAGGTGCGCATGGATCGCTGCCCGGTGCGCACGGTCGCCGTGCAGGTTGTTCTCGTAGTAGGCGAGCGCGCTGATCCGCAGGCCCGTATCCGTGAGGATCTCGCGGGTGCGCGCGATGTCGTCGTCGGTGAGCGTCGCCACCGGCAGGTGGGACGCCTCGAAGTCGCGGCCTCCCGTGGTCGGCCACGCGGCGACCTCGAGCGCCTCGTAGCCGGTGTCGGCGGCGAAGCGCGCGATGCGCTCCAGATCCCATG
This sequence comes from Microbacterium sp. 18062, assembly GCF_902706225.1. GTDB lineage: Bacteria > Actinomycetota > Actinomycetes > Actinomycetales > Microbacteriaceae > Microbacterium. The sequence goes on along the minus strand of NZ_CACSKB010000009.1, from coordinate 33,534 downwards.
CGGGCAGGCAGGCGGTGAGCAGTCCGAGTCTCATGCGGGTTCCTCCGGGGTGTTCGCAGTGATGGTCACGGCGTCGAGCACGGGATGTCGACCCAGGACCGGGATGCCGCCGAGTCCAGCACCGCATCGACGATGCCTGCGGCACGCGCGCCGTCGTCGAAGGTGGGAAGCCCCTCGGGGCTCTCCCCGCGCACCGCGGCGTACACGTCGGCGACGAACGCGTCGAACGCGTCACCGAACCCCTGCGCGTGCCCCGCCGGAAGGTGGTTGAGACGTGCCTGGTCGGCGCTCACCTCCCCCTCGCCGCGGTGCAGGATCCTCGCTCCGTCGACACCGGCGAGCCAGGCGGTCTCGGCATCCTCCTGGTCGAACACGGCACTGGCCCGGGTGCCGTCCAGCTCGAACCAGAGCCGGTTCTTGCGTCCGCCCGACACCTGCGAGACGACGAGGCTCACCGGCACGCCGCGCGCGGTGCGGAAGATCGCGGTGACGATGTCCTCGGTCGTGACCGCGACGGGGTCCGCGGCGGCGTCGGAGGGCGCCGCGAACGACGGCGCCGACGCCGCGGGACGGGTGGCGTGCGCGATCGAGGTGAGAGCGCTGACCGCCGCCAGCTGCTCCCCCGACACGAACTCGACGAGATCGCACCAGTGCGAGCCGATGTCGGCAAACGCCCGCGACGCACCACCGCGGGCCGGGTCCACCCGCCAGCTCGACGAACGGGGGTCCAGCATCCAGTCCTGCAGATAGGTCCCGTGAGCCAGCAGGATGTCGCCGAGCTCACCCCGTCCGCGACGGGCGCGGACCTCGCGCACCATCGGGTGATAGCGGTACACGAAAGGCACCGCCGCCACGACGCCCGCCTCCCGCGCGAGCGCGGCCAGCTCCGTCGCCTCTGCCCGTGTGGTCGCCAGCGGCTTCTCGCAGACGACGTGGCTGCCCGCGGCGATCACCGTTCGCACCTGATCGGCGTGCAGGGCGTTCGGGGTGCAGATGTGCACGACATCGGGCGCATCGCGCAGGAGCGCGTCGAGGTCGGCGTACCCGCGGGGAAGGCGCCACTGCTGCGCCGTCTCCTGCGACCGGGACGACGACGAGCCGAGCACGCCGAGCACCTGCTCCCCGGCCGCGCGGGCGGCACGCGCATGAACGCGCGCGATCATTCCGGTGCCGACGATCGCCACGCGAAGGGGATGGACACGGTCGCGGGGCCCGCGGGCCGGCGCCGGGACCGCCGTCGAGACGGCGCCGCTCATGACGCGAAAGTCGACTCGACCCAGGCCCTGCTGAGCGCGGCGCTTCGGTCGGGATCGCCGTGCACCTGGTCGACCTCGATGATGATCCACCCGGCGAAGGCCTCGGGAAGAGCGGCGAGCACGCCGTCGAGATCGATGTCGCCGCGCCCGGGCTCCACGAAGAACTCCGCGGTGGAGATCGCGTCGTAGGGCCCGGGCTGATCACGCGTGCGCGCCGCGAGAGCGAGGTCGAGGTCCTTCAGATGCAGGTCGAGGATGCGGTCGGCGTGCCGCGCCGTCATCTCGACGGGGTCGATGCCAGCCCAGGCCAGATGACCGATGTCGAACGATGCGCTCAGGCGCTCGGCGGGGATCGCCGCGAGCACCGCCTCGATCTCGTCCTCGGTCTCGATCCAGGTGCCGACGTGGTTGTGGAGACCCGCACGCACGCCCTCGGCGGCGAGGACGTCCGCCGCTTCGGCGAACATCTCGATCTGGCGTTCGAGCCGCGCCGAGTCCCGCAGATGCCCGATCGCCGCCTTCTCCGACCATCGCGGCAGACGGTAGTCGACCTCGGGCGCGAGGAACACGGTGTCCAGGCCGAAGTAGTTCGACTCCTCGGCCTTGCGGCGCACACCGTTGAACCACCGCTGCCACTCGGCGCTGCCGCGCTCCAGTTCGACGCCCGCGTCCTCGGGCAGACCGATCGACGCGTACCCGGGCGCCACCCGCAGACCGGCCTCGGTGACCATCCGCGCGTAGTCCTGCAGTGTCTGCGTGTCGAGCACCTCCATCATCGTCGCGTCGAACCCGGCGGCGGCGACCGAGCGCAGCACGCGCGGATAGTCGGCGCGGAAGGACGGCTCACCGTACAGCCAGCGGGAGACGCTCCCCGGCACCGAGGGGTCGGCGGGGAGGTTCGTCCACTGGATCGGGTTCAGTGCCACCTGCGAAAGGCGAAGGGTCATGGGGTATTGCTCTCCTCACTCGGTTGCACACGCCGACACGGCGCGCGCCACTATTTCACGCCTGTCGCGGCGATTCCCTGCACGAAGTACTTCTGCAGGAACAGGAACAGGATCAGCACCGGCAGGAGCACCACGACCGCGCCGGCGAGCAGCACGCCGAACTGGGTGGTGTTGCTCCCCGCCGCGGCGACGGCCAGGCCCACCGGCAGGGTGTAGGTGCGCTCGGACTGGGCCATCACGAGCGGCCAGATGAACGCGTTCCACGATGCGAGGAAGGTCATGACGCTGACTGTCGCGAGAGCCGGGCTCAGCAGGGGCAGGAACACCTGGCCGAAGATGCGCAGCTCGCTGGCGCCGTCCAGACGCGCGGCTTCCATGATCTCCTCCGGGATGGAGCCGGCGAACTGCCGCACGATGAACACCGCGATCGGCTGCACGAGCATGGGAAGCGCGACCCCGAAGAGGGTGTCGACGACCCCGAGCTGCACGGCGACGAGGAACTGCGGCACGAAGATGGCCACGATCGGCACCATCATCGAGGCCAGCACGAGGGCGAAGACCGCGCTCCGGCCGCGGAAGCGGAGCTTGGCCAGGGCATAGCCCGCGAGCGAGCTGAACACGAGGTTGGCGACGACGACGATGACCGACACGGTGACGCTGTTGAGCAGGTAGCGCCCGAATCCCCGTTCGAACAGCACCACGAAGTTCGAGAGGTTCCCGAAGGACTCGGGCAGCCAGGCACCGGGATTGGCGGTGAACTCGCCCTGCGTCTTGAACGCGCCGAGGACGACGAGGACGAACGGAAGCATCATCGCGGCCGAGACGAGGGTCATCGCGATGTAGAGGAGAGCGGTACGGAGCGGTGCGGTGCGCATCAGTGTTTGGGCCTCAGCATCCGGAACTGGATGACACTCACGGTCAGCACCAGCACGATCAGCACGAACGAGCCCGCCATGGAGGCGGCGACGTTGCCGAAGCCGAACTGCTGATAGACCCAGAGCGAGAGCGAGCGGGTGGAGCCGAGAGGACCGCCACCGGTCAGGAGGTACGGCTCCTCGAAGATGTTCATGTACATGACGGTGATCAGCACCGACACGAGGAGCGTCGTCGGGCGCAGCAGCGGAAGCGTCATGTGGAAGATGCGCTGGAAAGGACCCGCGCCGTCCAGCGCGGCCGCCTCGTAGATCTCTTCCGGAACGGTCTGCAGCCCCGCCAGGAACAGGACCATGGCCGTCCCCACGTTGCGCCACACGGTCAGCAGCAGCACCGAGGTCACCGCCCAGGCCGGATCACCGAGCCAGTTCGGGCCTTCGATGCCGATCGCGGCGAGCGCTTCGTCGATCGGACCGCCGTAGCTGAGCGCGTACTTCCAGATGACCGAGACAGCCACGATGTTGGCGATCACTGGGATGTAGATGATCGCGCGGAAGGCGGGACGCAGACGACGGACGCCCGCGTTGAGGACGAGGGCGATCACGAGCCCGACCCCGATGGTGACCGGCACGCCGATCGCGACGAAGATCACGGTGTTGAGCGCTGCCCGCTGAAAATCGCTGTTGCCGAGCACCCTCGCGAACGTCTCGAACCCGACGACCTCGACCGCGAGCGGGTCGCGCATGTCGCTCAGCCCCAGATCGGTGAAGCTGAAAAGGAACGCCGCGAAGGTCGGGATGACGGTGAACAGGCCCACGATCACGAGGGTGGGCACGAGGAACAGCCACGCCGTCGCCGTCTGGTGACGCCGGCCACTGCCCGGGCGCGGAGGCGAACCCGTGGGAGGGCGCCCGGTGGACGCCTTCCCACGGGTGATCGCGAAGGTCATTCGACGCTGCTCCTACTCGACGCCGGTGGGGATCTCGTCGGCCTTGGCCTGAGCCGCCGCCAGCACCTCGGCGGCCGTCGCCTGGCCGCGTGCCACGCGTTCCATCTCAGCGCCCAGCATGGCCGAGACCTCGCTCCAGCCCGGCACGGCCGGAACGGAGCCGGCCAGCGGGATCGCCTCTTTGATGACGTCCAGCAGCGGGTCGTCGGCGATCGCCGGCGCGTCCCATGCGGCCTCGACGGCCGGGAGATTGCCGAAGGTCTCGTACCATGCGACCTGGGTGTCCGGCTCCGACAGCCAGCGCACGAGCTTCCAGGCCGCCTCCGTGTTCTTGCCGTCCTCGAGCACCGCGAGGCTGCCGCCGCCCAGGGCCGAGGTGGTGCCGGCAGGACCGGCGGGCACGAGCGCGATGCCGAGGTTGTCCTCGTTCCATCCCTCGCCGTTGGCCTCTTCCAGCCAGCCCGGGAACCAGGGGCCGTTGATGTACGAGGCGATCTCACCGGAGGTGAACCATGACACCGTGTCGAGGAAGGAGGGTCCGTCGGGTGACGCGTAGCCATCGGTCACGAGGCCCGCGTACGTCTCCAGAGCCTCGAGGTTCTCGGGCGTGTCGATCGTCCACTCGGTCAGGTCGTCGGAGATGAGCGATCCCCCGGCCTGGCGGACGAAATCGTTGAACTGCTGAGCCGTGTAGCCATCCCACTCGGCGGACAGGCCGACCCCGAAGGTCGCACCCTGGTCCTGCACCGCCTCGGAGAACGTCGCGTAGTCCTCCCACGTCTCGGGCGCTTCGACACCGGCCGCCGCGGCCAGGTCCTTGCGGTAGTAGAGCGCTTGCGCGTAGGTGTACCAGGGAACGGCGTGAGCGGCTCCGTCGTACTGCACCGTGTCCCACATGGATGAGAAGAAGTCGGCGCTCTCGACGAGACCGTCGGGCACCTCCGCGAACGCTCCGGTGTCGAGCATCGCCGCCTGGGTCTGCGAGTAGAGGTAGACCATGTCGGGCACGTTCCCCGCGGCGATGGCCGCCGACAGCTTCGCGTCGTTGTCGCCCTCCGGGATGGTGGTGACGTTGATCTCGACGTCGGGGTTCTCCTCCTGGAACTCCGCCAGGAAGTCCGGCAGCGCCTCTCCATCGGCGCCGCCGGCCCAGAACTCGATCGTGCCGGTCGCCGGCTCATCGTCGATCGTGACGGTCGCCGACGTCCCGCCGGTCTCCGATGCGCGGCCGCAGCCGGCGAGGACGATGGCGGCCGTCAGTGCGGCGCCGGTGACGAGCAGGGTTCGACGGGTGGCGCGCGAACGCAGTGCGTTCATCGTGGTTGCCTTTCTCAGCATGCGGGTATGGGCGAGGGGTGGTGCGACTTCGGGTGTCCGCCCGCGCCACGAGATTGCGGCGCCTGCGACAGGCTATGCAGCGAGGAGGCCGCGACGAGGGCCGCGGAGGCAGAATTTACATCGGCGTCACATCACGCATCTTTCTTTTACACAGACGAAACTTGCGCTGATTCATGCATAACTTTTTAGATGCAATAGTCGTCTTATCATTATTTATGTCATAAGTCGGAGGCAGAGATGACACCCGAACTCCTCATCGTCGGCAGCGGGATCATGGGAGCCGCGGTTGCGGCGGAGGTCCGGCGGCTCCGGCCGCACACCCGCATCACGATGGTCGAGGCGGGTCCGCTCCTCGGCACGGTGCCCGCACAGCATCTCCACGATGTCGCCGAGGAGAGCGAGCGGGCCTCGTACAACGCGAACGTGGCGGCAGGCGTCCAGTCGATGTACGTCGGCGCCGCGACCGCCGGGCACTTCTCGGATCGTGCGTCGGCAGCTCCCGGCCTGTACGCCTTCGGCGCCCTCGGACATCGCTCGGATGCGATGCCCGCGGCGGCGAGCGCCTGGAACGTGGGCGGCATGGGGTCGCGCTGGACCGCCGCCTGCCCCACGCCCTGGGGTAGCGAGATCCCGACGTTCATCTCTCCGGCCGAATGGGCCGATGACTACGACAGGACGCGCAGGCTTCTGCGCGTGACCACCGACCGGTTCGGGCCGACACCGGCCGGGTCCGCGGTCATCGACGCGTTGACGGACGCGTTCGGAGCCGTCTCCGCTCCGGGCAGAGGACCTCAGATCATGCCGATGGCGGTGTCCGGTTCGTCCGCCGGCGGGCTGCGGCGCACGGACCCCGGGAGGATCTTCCCCGAGATCGTCGCGGGTTCGGAGCTCTTCGAGCTGATCCCGGACGCTCTCGCGCGGCGGATCCTCGTCGACGGCGACCGTGCCCGCGGCGTGGAGATCGCCGATCCGACCGGCGCGACACGAGTCGTCGAGGCGTCCGCGGTCGTCGTGTGCGCTGACGCCCTGCGCTCGCCGCAGCTGCTGTTCGCCTCCGGCATCCGTCCCCCGGCGCTGGGCCGCTACCTGAACGAGCACGCTTTCCTCACCGGCCGTGTCTTCGCCGAGCCCGGCACGTTGGGGGTCGGCGGTGTGCCCATCCCCCGTCCGGGCGAATGGATGAGCGACTCGCTGTGGCTTCCGCACAGCGGGTCGGCGCAGCCGTTCCACTGGCAGGTCAGCGTGGGACCGCTCTATTCGGACGATCTGACAGACGCCGTGGCGATGGCGGTGAGCATCAGCGTCTATGTGCCCACCACCGTGCGCGCCGAGAGCCGCATCGAGTTCTCCGACACCGAGACCGATGCGGCCGGGATGCCCCTCGCGCACATCGTGTACGAGTACACCGACGAGGATCTGGCGCTCATCGAGCGCGCTCGCGAACAGCAGCAGCGCGCATTCGAGGCAGTCGGCGGCGCCGACGCGCTCGCCGACACCCTTCTGCTCCCGCCGGGATCGTCGCTGCACTACTCGGGCACCGTGCGGATGGGCGCTGCCGACGACGGCACCTCCGTCACCGATCCCGAAGGGCGCGTGTGGGGTGTGCAGGGCTTGTACGCGGCCGGCAATGGCGTCCTGCCGACGGCCGTGGTCGCCAATGTCACCCCGGCCGGCACGGTCACGGCCGTCCGTGCGGGGCGCTCGGTCGCGGCGGCGCTCGGTGAGTGAGCACGACGGCACGACACCAGGCCCTGTGATTGACTGACACCGTGTTCGCCGCCGTTCCTGGACCCTCACCGGTCGTCGACGCGGGCAGCCTTCTGCACGGACTGCGCGACGGCGTTCCCCGCACCCGAGCCGAGCTCTCGCGCGCCATCGGCATGTCGCGCTCCACCATCACCGGCTGGATCGACCAACTCATGGACGCCGGCCTGGTCGCGCCGTTCGGAGACGCCGCCTCGACAGGCGGACGGCCCTCGTCTCAGTTCGCCTTCCGCCCCGGCGCGTACGTCGTGCTGGCGGCCGATCTCGGTGCCTCCCACATCCGTCTCGCCGTGACCGATCTCGCCGGCGGCGTCCTCGCCGAGCAGCGGGAGGAGATCGACATCGCCACGGGTCCCGAGGTCGTCCTCGCCGCGCTCGAACGCATCGGCGGGGAGCTCCTGCACGAGGCGGGGCGCGGGCACGCCGACCTGGTCGGAGTGGGCATCGGGGTGCCCGGACCCGTCGAGTTCGCCACCGGGCAGCCCGTCAACCCTCCGATCATGCCGGGATGGGACCGCTTCGACATCAAGGCGCACGTCGCGTCCGCGTTCGATGTTCCCGTCGTCGTCGACAACGACGTCAACGTGATGGCGCTGGGCGAGCGCACGATCGCCTGGCCCGAGGTCGAGGATCTGCTCTTCGTCAAGGTCGCGACCGGTATCGGTGCCGGCATCATCGCCGGAGGCGATCTCCGCCGCGGAGCCAGCGGGGCCGCGGGCGACATCGGTCATGCGCCGCTGTCGCGCCGATCCGACGTGCTGTGCGCGTGCGGCAACCGCGGATGTCTGGAGGCGGTCGCCTCAGGACGCGCGATCGCAGCCGAGCTGCGCCACCACGGGATCGGGGCGACGGGCTCCCGCGAGGTCGTCGAGCTCGTGAAGTCGGCCAACGTCGACGCCATACAGGCCGTGCGACAGGCAGGTCGCGACATCGGCGAGATCCTCACGCTGTGCGTCACCCTCCTCAACCCTGCGGTGATCGTGATCGGCGGGTCGATGGCTCAAGTGGCCGAGCACCTCGTCGCGGGCGTGCGCGAGGTCGTGTACGCCCGCAGCATCCCGCTGTCCACCGAGCATCTGACCATCGCGCCGGCGCGTACCTCCGACGACGCCGCGATCGCCGGAGCGAGCCGTCTCGCGACGGATGCCGCTCTCTCGCCGTCGCGGCTCGGTGCGCTGCTCATGCGTCGTTGAGCCGGCACGGCCGCTAGCGTGGTCGAGTGACCGACAACGCCGCATCCGTCCATCCGCCCACGGCCCCTCGCGAGCCGCAGCCGCGTCGTCACCACGGCGACACCTTCGACGACCCGTACGAATGGCTGCGCGCCAAGGACGACGACCGCGTCACGGCCCACCTCGAGGCGGAGAACGCCTACACGCGGGCGCGCACCGCGCACCTCGAGCCGCTGCAGGAGCGGATCTTCGGGGAGATCAAGGCCTGGACTCTCGAGACCGACCTCTCGGTGCCCTCGCGCCGCGGGAACTGGTGGTACTTCTCCCGCACGGTCGAGGGCAGGCAGTACGGCATCCACTGCCGGGCGCCCATCGCCGATCCGGCCGACTGGACTCCGCCGGAGCCCATGGCGGGCGAACCCCTCCCCGACGAGCAGGTGCTGCTCGACGGCAACGAGGAGGCCGACGGCGAGGAGTTCTTCTCCCTCGGCACCTTCGAGGTGTCGACCGACGGCCGCCTGCTGCTCTACGGCATCGACGTCACCGGCGACGAGCGCTACACGCTGCGCGTGCGCGACCTGATCACGGGAGAGACTCTCCCCGACGTCATCGAGGGCACGTTCGCCGGCGCCTCCCTCTCCCCCGACGGCCGCTTCGTCGTGTACTCGACCGTGGACGACGCGTGGCGCCCCGACACCGTGTGGCTGCACGAGCTGGGCACGCCCGCCGCATCCGACGCGAAGCTCTTCCACGAGCCCGACGAGAGGTACTGGGTCGGAGCCGGGTTCACCCGCAGCGACCGGTTCCTGGTGATCGGGCTCGGGTCTTCGATCACGTCGGAGGAGTGGCTGGTCCCCGCCGACGACCTCCGCGCCCAGCCCCGGGTGGTGTGGCCGCGGCGCGAAGGCGTGGAGTACGACTCGTCGCACGCCGTGGTCGACGGACAGGACGTGCTCTACATCCTGCACAACGACGAGGCACTGGACTTCGAGCTCGTCCGGGTGCCCGCATCCGATCCCGCCGGCGAGCGCGAGGTCGTCGTCGCGCACGAGCCGGGGCAGCGTCTGCTCGGCGTCTCGACGTTCCGGGACTGGGGCGTCGTCGGCTACCGGCGCGAAGGCATCGCCCGCATCGGAATGCTCGACTACGCGACCTCCGCCGTCGCGGAGATCCCGTTCGACGAGCCGATCTACTCGGTGGGCACCGCGGGGAACCCGGAGTGGGCGCCGCCCCTGCTGCGCCTCGGCTACGGCTCTTTCGTCACCCCTTCCACCGTCTACGACTACGATCCCGCCACCGGCGCCCTCGCGCGGCGCAAGCAGCAGCCCGTGCTGGGCGGCTACGACCCCGCGGACTACGCCCAGGCGCGCGTCTGGGCGACCGCGCAGGACGGCGTGCAGGTTCCGGTGTCGCTCGTGTGGAGGCGTTCCTTCGGCGATGCGGGGATCGCGCCCCGACCGGTGCATCTCTACGGCTACGGCTCGTACGAGCACTCGATCGAGCCCGCCTTCTCGGTGGCCCGCCTGTCGGAGCTGGACCGCGGCGTGATCTTCGCGGTCGCGCACGTGCGCGGCGGCGGGGAGATGGGCCGCGGATGGTACGAGGACGGCAAGCTCCTCGCCAAGCGCAACACCTTCACCGACTTCGTCGACAGCGCCCTGCACCTCGTCGACCACGGGTACACGACGCCGCAGCAGCTCGTCGCCGAGGGAGGCTCGGCCGGGGGGCTGCTCATGGGCGCGGTCGCGAACCTCGCACCGGAGCTGTTCGCCGGGGTCCTCGCCGACGTCCCGTTCGTCGACGCGCTGACGACGATCCTCGACCCGTCGTTGCCGCTCACCGTCATCGAGTGGGACGAGTGGGGCGACCCGCTGCACGACGCCGACGTGTACGCGTACATGAAGTCGTACTCGCCGTACGAGAACGTGCGCGAGGGCGTGCGGTATCCCCGCATCCTGGCGGTCACCTCGTTCAACGACACCCGGGTCCTCTACGTGGAGCCGGCGAAGTGGGTGGCGCGGCTGCGCGAGGTGGGGGCGGATGCGCTCCTCAAGTGCGAGATGGTCGCCGGTCACGGCGGCGTGAGCGGCCGGTACAACGCCTGGCGCGAGCGCGCGTTCGAGCTCGCCTGGCTTCTCGACGTGCTCGGCGCCACCGACCGCGGAGCGCTGGCGTCCGCGGTCGCGCCTGCGGGTGCGGGTGCGGGATGCCTCGGAACAGGACATATCCGCTGCACAGGAGGATCCTGACGACGGCCTCCTGCATTGCGGATATCTCCTGTAGCGGAGCATGTGCTCATCGGTGCAGCCCCTGCGCGATCGCGTTCGCGACGACGGCGATGACGTCGTCGGGCTCGAACATCACCTGGTGGTAGTCGAACCGCAGCACGGTGTAGCCGCGCAGGGCGAGGCGCGCATCGGCCCGGATGTCGCGACGACGGTCGCGGGCCTGATGATGCGCGAACCCGTCGAGCTGGACCACCAGGCGTTCGCCGATCAGGCCGTCGACGCGATGACCGTCGATGCTCACCTGTTGCGCGACGACCACGCCGATCGAGCGCATGAGCAGGACGAAGCGCGTCTCGATTCCGGAGTCGGACAGCGACGACGCCGTCGCCGCCAGCCCGCGCGCGACCTCGCAGCGCCAGTCCACACGAGCGAGCACGTCGGCGGCGACGTGCTTCTTGCGGATCGCGGACTCCCACACCGCGGCCGCATCGGGTCGCGGGATGCAGCGCGCGACGTGCAGGAGCACGTTGATGACCGGATCCTCGAGCGCGGTCGCGGCGACGGGCACCGGGCCCCGCGACCAATGGAGCCGGAGGCCGTCGCCACCGATCCGCGAGGCCGTGGGCGCCACTGCGACGTGGACGAGATCGCCGTGGACGGGCGTCCACAGACCTGCGCGGGACGCGGCGCTCAGACAGGTGAGCCGGCCGCCGGTCTCGGCTGCGCGGCGCAGCAGCGGATCGCACCCGGGCGTGGCCAGCCAGGATCTCCGGACGCGCTGCAGCATCCCCGTGTCCACCGCACGACGGATGCCGTGCACGGTGAACCCCGCGTCACGAACCGCTGTGACATGACAGATGCCGGCGCGCGCGTCCATCCATTCCCGTAGCTCGTCGAGCGATCGCATGTGTCCCACTCTGCGACCGCGCCGAATGCAGGAGTCGACGATCCCGCCGACCGGTGGACACGTGCAGGCCTACACGACCTGGGGAGAAGACGTCGATGCAAGCCAGAACCACGACGATGACCAGCACCAGCGCACGCGAGACAGGAGAAACCACGGAGACAGGATCATTGCGTGCCCATCGTCCTGTTCCCGGGCATATCTCCTGTCGACCCTCGACGCGACCTCACGCTCAGCCGAAGAGCGCGGCGGCCTCCTCGTACCGGTACAGCGGCACGGTGTTGAGCTCGCCCAGAGCCTCGGCGAAGGGCACCCGCACGATGTCGGTGCCGCGCAGCGAGACCATCTGGCCCCAGGCCTCCTCGACGATCGCGTCGGCCGCGTGCAGGCCCAGACGCGTCGCGAGCACGCGGTCGAAGCCGGACGGGGATCCGCCGCGCTGGATGTGGCCGAGGACCGTGGCGCGCGTCTCGATGCCGGTGATGCGCTCGATCTCCGGCGCGATCACCTCGCTGATGCCGCCCAGGCGCGGGCGGTTGAAGGCGTCGAGCCCCTTGTCGCTGAAGGCCTCCTCCATGCCCTTGAGCTTGAAGCCCTCCGACACGACGATCAGCGGCGCGCGTCCCCGGTCGTGCGCCTTCGACACCTGCTCGCAGATGTCGTCGATCGACATCGGCACCTCGGGGATGCAGATGACGTGCGCCCCCGCGGCGACGCCGGCGTGCAGCGCGATCCAGCCGACGTGGCGCCCCATGACCTCGGCGACCATGCACCGCTGATGCGAGTCGCCTGTGGTGCGGAGGCGGTCCATCGCGTCGGTGGCGATGTTGACCGCGGTGTCGAAGCCGAACGAGTAGTCGGTCGCACGCAGGTCGTTGTCGATCGTCTTCGGAACGCCCAGCACGTTGATGCCGTCGTTCGCGAGGCGGTTGGCCGCCGCCAGGGTGCCCTCGCCGCCGATCGCGATGATGCCGTCGATCCGGTGCCCGTACAACGTCTTCGCGATGTTCTCCGCGCCGCCGCGGGGACCCTCGTAGGGGTTCGTCCGACTGGTGCCGAGGATGGTGCCGCCGACCTTCGACAGACCCTTCACCTCATGGCGGGTCAACGGGAAGAAGTCGGCGTCGACGACGCCGCGCCACCCGTCGCGGACGCCGACGAACTCGAGGTCGTACGTCGTCGTGCCCTTGAGCACGACGCCGCGGATCACCGCGTTGAGGCCGGGGCAATCGCCGCCGCTGGTGAGGATGCCGATCTTCATGCTGGAGTCCCTGCTTTCCGGGTGATGGTGCTCCGGGGAATGGGGCGACGCTGCCTCCCCGACACTATCGCCCCGGGGCGGTCGCCGCATCCGGGCCGCCCGGCACAAATCCCTTCGGCGGGGCCTCGCGGTCGTCAGCCGCCGAGTGCGGTGCGCGTGAGGTGCATGAGCGCCGACAGCTGCACCGAGTCGCTCGAGCCCTCTTCGACCGTGTGCCCGTCGAGCGCGCGTAGCGACAGTCCCTGCTTCGAGTCGATGAGCTCGGCGATCTTCGTGTCGATCGTGTGCGCGGCGATGATGCGCCACGCGGTGACCGGCTCGTCCTGCCCGATGCGGTGCACGCGGTCGATGGCCTGCGTCTGCTCGGCCGCCGTCCACGACAGCTCGGCGAGCACGACGTTCGAGGCCGCCTGCATGTTCACGCCGACGCCGGCGGCCGTCAGCGAGCAGACCGCCACCGCGATCTCGGGGTCGGAGTTGAAGGCGTCGATGGCGTCCTGCCGCACGGTGGCGGACTGGTCTCCGCGCAGCGACACCGTCTTGAGCCCGGATGCGGCGAAGTGCGCCTCGGCCGCGTCCATCACGTCGATGTGCTTCGCGAAGAAGACGACCTTGCCGACCGAGCGCTGCAGCTGCACGGCGTAGTCCGCGGCGAGGTGCGCCTTGGCCTGGCCGATGCGGCGCACCATCGTGAACACGTTCTCGCTGCCGGATCCGGCGGCCTTCGACTCGTCGAGCTCGTGCTGGGCGACGAGACGCACGATGTCCTCGTCGATGTCGCCCGGCGCGAGTCCGCGGTCGCCGCGTGCGTCGAGGATGCGGCGGTAGCGCGCGGCGAGCCGTTCGCCCAGCTCGCGCTCGGCCTGGCGGATCGAGCGGCCGTACTCGTCGTCGAGCTCGACCGGCAGATCGGCGATGAGCTTGTCGGGCAGATCCGCCGCGACGTCGGTCTTGCGCCGCCGCACGATGCCCATCGAGATGACCGCGCTGCGCGCCTCGGGATAGAACGCCTTGTCGGCGGGGGTGAGTCCCGTGGCGTCGAGCTTCTCCATGAGCTCTGAGCCGGGCTTCTCGCCGTTGGTCCAGCCGAGGAACCGCCAGATCGCGTCGAAGTCCTCGACGTCGTTGATCAGCGGTGTGCCGGTGAGGGCGAGCAGGAGCGGGTCGCGCAGGCGTTCGCGGATGCGGCCGGCGAGTGCCAGCACGTTGCGCGACCGCTGCGAGGTGAGGTTCTTGATGAAGTGCGCCTCGTCGACGACCATGCCGGCGAGCCCGATCGAGCTCAGCCACGACAGGTGCCGGTCGAGCACCTCGTAGTTGACGATGAACACGTCGGCGAAGGCGTCGATGTCCTCGCCGTCGCCCTGGATGACGGTGGCCCGGCGCTGCGGGGTCCAGCGCTCGACCTCGCGCGCCCAGTTCATCTTCACGACGTTCGGCACGACGACCAGGAGCGGATACGCCCCCGCGACGGATGCGGCGAGCACCGACTCCGCCGTCTTGCCGAGGCCCGGCTCGTCGGCGAGCAGGAAGCTGCGGTGTCCTGCGCGCACGGCCTCGAGGAACCGCGACTGGTGCGGCATGACCTCGAGCCCCTTGGGCGACAGACGGTCGAACTCAGGGACGGGTGGCAGCTCCATCGTCGCCGCGCCCCCGCCCGCGCCGGTCTCGAACGCCTTGTACAGCGGGCCCATCAGCTCCCAGCCGTCGAGGCGGCGACGTGGGGACTGCGCGGGCGTGTGGACGGTGAGGTCCGGGGCGAGGAACGGGTTCGACAGCTGGCGCGCCTCGACCTGCGGGGGCAGCACCTGGCGGGCGGATGCGGCGGCGGGGACGACCGGGCCGGTGACGGGTGCGGCATCCGTGATGATCAGCTCGTCGGGAGCGAGCTCGGCGCCCGACTCGAGCAGCCAGTCGCGGCGCATGCGCCTCGCGACCGGCGACGTCGCCTGGTCGACCTCGAGCAGCTGGATGAGGGAGGTGTCGCGGGCCGCGGTCTTCGCGAGGATCGTCGCGACCCCGTCGAGACGCTTGAGCAGCTCGGCGCGGACGGCGTCGGTGAGCTCGGCATCGGCCTTGACCCGGGCGCGCTCCTCGCGCACCAGGAAGGCGATCACCTGGAACTTCACGCGGTTCGTCGGGCCGAGCTTGCCGCGCTGGGCCTTCGCCTCGACCTCGCGCACCTTGCGGGCGAGGATGGGGATGACGGGCGCCTCGTCGTCGCGTCGGGCGGACGAGGTCTTCCTGCGTCGCTGCGCGGTGTGCGCGGCGGGAGCCGTAGTCGGCATGCTCCTCCTGAGCGTCGGGTCCGAAAGGACCTGCGACCGGTGGTCAGAGTCCCGCGGGCGGCTCGGTGCCGGGACGGACGCGGGAAGATCGGGGGCGCGCGATGCGATGCGCGACCGGACCGATCGAGCCCAGTTTACGCCATCGCGACGCCCGTCGTCACCGCCTCAGCCCCAGAGGGTCGCGGCGATGTCCTCGGTGTACCCGTCGGGGAGCGCTCCGATCCACGCGGTCGCGACCCAGCCGTTGCCCCGCAGGAAGTGCGACTCGCCTCGGCCGTCGCCCCCCGATGATGTGCAGAGGATCCCCCCGACCGCGTCCGCGCACGTGAATCCGGCCGCCGCGAGCACGTCCTGCAGGCGCGGCACGTCATCGACCGCGAGGATCGACACGTTCGTCGACAGTCCGTTCTCGCTCGGCGTCCCCCACGAGCAGCGCAGCGTGGGCACGCCGGACTCGAGGAGCCCCAGCGCGGAGGCCACGTCGGTCGATGCCAGGGTGACTCCCGGATCGTTCAGGGGCGGCAGCGACGCGTCGAGCGTCGCCCGCATCTGAGCGGAGTACAGGGCCTCGCAGGAGGCGGGCAGGGATATCTCGGTGACCTGGGGACGGTCGGTCGGCGCCTCGGTCGCGTCCACGGTCGGCTCGCCGGTCGCCGTCGGCGCTCCCCCGCCGGTCGCCGTCGGGCTCGACGGGCTCGACGGGCTCGACGTCGACGCGGGCTCGGGAACGCAGGCCGCCAGCACGAGCACCGCCGCCGCGAGGGCCGCCGCCGCGGTCAGCGTACGGATGCGGGCGCGGGTCGTCGTCACAGTGTCCTCCGGGGGTCGTCGTCCTTCGACCCTAACCGTCGCCCGTGCCGGACGACCGAGGCGCGCGGCGTCGGCGAGCGTCAGCCCGCGCGACGCAGGCGAAGGCTGTTCAGCACCACGAAGACGCTCGAGAACGCCATCGCCGCGCCCGCGATCATCGGGTTCAGCAGGCCGAGCGCCGCGAGCGGCAGCGCCGCCACGTTGTACGCGAAGGCCCAGAACAGGTTCCCCCGGATGACGCGCATCACCCGGCGGCTGAGCCGGATGGCGGTCGCCGCCTGCCCCAGACGCGAACCGGTCAGCGTGATGTCACTGGCGTGGCGGGCGGCATCCGTCCCGCCGCCCATCGCGATCCCGAGGTCGGCCGTGGCGAGCGCGGCCGCGTCGTTGACGCCGTCGCCGACCATGGCGACCCGGCGGTCCCCCGCCTGCAGCCGGGCGACCTCGGCGACCTTGCCCTCGGGAGCGACCCCGGCGATCACGTCGTCGATCCCGACCTCGGCGGCGACCCGCCGGGCGACCGGTTCGGCGTCGCCGGTGACCAGCAGCACGTGCAGCCCGGCGGCGCGGAACGCCGCCACGGCCTCGGCGGCGTCCGGCCGGAGGGCGTCCGCGACGACGAACACGGCTCGCGCCCGCGGCGATCCCCCGGTCTCGGCCCAGCCGCCGACCACCGCTGTGCCCCCGTGCGCGTGCTCGCGCAGCGCCGCTGTCAGCGCGAAGGGGAGGATGACGCCCTGGGCCGCGGCGTACGCGGGGCTCCCGGCGAACGCGCGGCGTCCCTCGACGACGCCGCTGACGCCGCGACCCGGCTCCGCACGGAAATCCTCGACCCCGGGCGGATCCGCGATCGCGAGGGCGTGCGCGACCGGATGCTCCGAGCGCGCCTCGAGCGCGCCGACGATCCGACGCGCCTCGTCCTCGTCCACGCCGGGAGCGACGACGACCTCGGCGAGCGTCATCCGTCCGGCGGTCACCGTGCCGGTCTTGTCGAGCACGAGGGTGTCGATGCGGTCCGCGTTCTCGAGCGCGTCCGGCCCCGTGATGAGCACGCCGAGCTGCGCGCCGCGGCCGGTGCCGACGAGCACCGCGATCGGCGTCGCGAGGCCCAGCGCGCAGGGGCACGCGATGATCAGCACGGCGACCGCCGCGATGACCCCGTCTGCGACGGACTGTCCGGCGAGGATCCAGCCGACGAGGGTCGCGACGGCGAGCGCGATCACGATCGGCACGAAGACGCCGGAGATGCGGTCCGCGAGCCGCTGCACGCGGCTCTTGCCCAGCTGCGCGTTCTCGACGAGCCGGGAGATCTGTGCCAGCCGGGTGTCTGCGCCGACGGCCGTCGCCCGCACGGTGAGCGCGCCTCCGTGGGCGATGGTCCCTCCGGTGACCGCCGAGTCCGCGCGCACGTCGACGGGGGCGGACTCGCCGGTCAGCATGCTCTCGTCGACCGCGGCGGCGCCGGCGACGACGACGCCGTCGGTCGCGATCGTCTCGCCGGGCCGCACCTCGAACTCATCCCCCGCCCGCAGCTCGGCGACCGGGAGGCTCCGTCCGTCCGCCAGCCGCACCTCCGGCGCGACGAGCTCGCCGAGAGCGCGCAGCGCCGCCCCGGCCCGCCGCCGGGACCGCTGCTCGACGAACCTGCCGAGCAGAAGGAAGACGGTGACCGCGGCCGCGACCTCGAAGTAGACGAGGGATGTCGCATCGTGCGCGCGGCCGAAGAGCACGACCTCGTGGGTCATCCCGATCGTCCCCGCCGCTCCGAACAGCAGTGCCCAGGTGCTCCACGCGAACGCGGCGAACGTGCCGAGCGTGATGAGGGTGTCCATGGTCAGCGCACCGTGGCGCAGGTTCGCGAACGTGGCGCGGTGGAACGGCCATCCGCCCCACAGCACGATCGGCGCGGTGAGCACGAGCGACGCCCACTGCCACCCCGGGAACTGCCAGGCGGGCACCATTCCCAGCGCAACGACCGGAACGGCGAGCACGAGGCTCACGAGCAGCCGGGTGCGAAGGCTCGTCGCGCCCGGCACGTCCTGCGTCTCGTGCACGTGCCCGCCGTCGCTCGCCTCGTGATCGTGATCGGCGGAGGCGTGATCGTGCCCCGCGGAGGGGCCGGGGGTGAGGTCGCGGATCCGGGCGGTGTATCCCGCCTCGGCGACCGCGCCGACCAGCCGTGCGGCGTCGACCTCGGCCGGGAAGGTCACCCGTGCCGTCTCGGTGGCGAGGTTCACCGCGGCCGCGACGCCCGCGACCGACTGCAGGCGCTTCTCCACCCGCGCGACGCAGCTCGCGCAGGTCATCCCCATGATCTCGAGCACGGCCTCACGGGTGGCGGGGGTTTCGACGGTCACGGTCCCTCCTTCGTTCATCGTCTCGCAACATGATACCCCCCAGGGGTATTCCACGGCGGATCGGCGCCCACTGCCCGGCACGTCCCCTCGAGGAGCCGGGCACGATCTCCGCCGCCGTGCACGCCGGCGACGCCTGACCGTCGCCGGGCGCTCAGGCGGTGCGCTGCCAGCGCTCGAGACCGGTCGGGTCGTCGGTGATGATGCCGTCCACGCCGAGCTCGGTCACCTCGCTCCACTCGTCGTCGGAGTTCAGCGTGTAGACGGCGATGCGCACGCCGGCGTCGTGCAGCTCGGCGACGACCTCGGGCCGATCGAGCACCGCCCGACGACTCGCGATCACGCCGCGCACGCCCGCGGTCGACGCCGCCACGACGATGTCGTCCGGCAGCGTCCGGAGGATCATCATCCGCGGCAGCACCGTCGATGCCGCGCCCACCAGGGCGAGCGTGCGTGCGTCGAAGCTCGCGACCGTGATGCTCCGGTCGAGTCCACGCGCCTCGACGGCACCGACGACGGATGCCGCGGCCTCCGCATCCCACTCCCCTTTCAGCTCGACGAGCGCGCGGCCCTCCCGGACGACCACGAGGTCGAGGAACTCCTCGAAGCGGGGGATCCTCGTCCCGGCGTGGCTCGACGAGAACCAGGCACCTGCGTCGAGCCGGGCGAGCTCGGCCCACGTGAGATCCGCGACGGCGCCGGTGCCGTCGGTCGTCCGGTCGACCGTCGGGTCGTGCAGCAGCACCGGCACCCGGTCCCGAGAGAGCGCGACATCGACTTCGACATAGGCGAATCCGGCGTCGAACGCCGCGGCGACCGCGGGCAGCGTGTTCTCCGGCGCATCCACGGCGCCGCCGCGATGGCTCGCGACGAACGCCTGCTCGCCGGGACTGCGCACGGCTCCCAGCGCCTCGGTCGCGCCCACCGCTCGCGGCGTCGAGCCGAGCGCGGCCACGACCAGGGACGCCGCGACGAGCGTTCCCACCGTCAGCAGCGTCGGGATCCCATGGGGTGCCGGGGTCGATCGCATCGTGCCTCCTGGTCGTCACCATCGACGTCCAGACACCCTATCGCCCGGCGTTACCGTTTCGTTACCTCCGACGGAGGGCGTGTCGCCCGCCCTCCGTCAGGCGAGGACCCTGCGCACCTGCTCGACGTCGTCGGTCATCTGCCGCATCAACGTCCCGATGTCGTCGAAGGCGACCATCCCCCGGATGCGACGCACGAACTGCACCTCGACCTCGTGACCGTAGAGGTCCAGGTCGTGCTCGTCGAGGACGTAGGCCTCGACCTGGCGGGTGACGACGTCGCCGAAGGTCGGATTGGTGCCGACCGAGATCGCCGCCGGGTAGCGGATGCCGGAACGCAGGCCCGGCGCCTCGTCGATCAGCCATCCGGCGTACACGCCGTCAGCGGGGATGAACCCCTCCAGAGCCGGCGAGAGGTTCGCGGTCGGGAAGCCGAGCTCGCGCCCCCGTTTCGCGCCGTGCACGACCTCGCCCCACACCGACGGCGGACGCCCGAGCAGCTGCGCGGCGGACTGGACGTCGCCCGCCGCGACGAGCTCGCGCACCCAGGTCGACGAGACACGGCGACCTTCGTGGATGCCGCGGACCTCGTCGACCACGTCGACACGGAATCCGAACTCGGCACCGAGCTCACGAAGCGTCTCGGGCGTGCCGGTGCCGCCGCAGCCGAACCGGAAGTCGGTTCCGACGAGCACGGTCGACATGCCGAGCGGCCGCACGAGCACGTCGACCACGAACTCGCGCGGATCGAGCGCGGCGAGGCTCTCGTCGAAGGTCAGCACCATGGTCGCGTCGATGCCGGTCTCGGCGAGCAGGCGGAGCTTCTGCGTGATGCCGACGAGCTCCTCGGGCGACAGATCGGGGCGGAGCACGGCGAGCGGGTTCCGGTCGAACGTGACCGCGACCACCTTGGCGCCGCGGGCCGCCGCATCCACCTTGGCGCGCTCCAGGACGACACGATGACCGGCGTGCACGCCGTCGAACTTGCCGATCGCGACGACCGACGGCCCGAAGGCGGCCGGGACCTCTTCGGGACTGCGGAAGACGATCACCAGACGGACCTCTCGACGGGGGCGGGGGCCGGTGCGACGGGATCGGCGCCGGGGCGATGGGACAGGAGCCACGAGATGCCGACGAACGGCAGCACGAGCGGCACGAACACGTATCCCGAGCCGAACCACGACCAGACGGTCTCCTCGGGGAACAGATCGTGCCGGAAGAGGCTGTAGGAGCCCACGATCAGCACCCCCGCCAGCTCGAAGACGATCGCCGCCCAGGCGACGACGTACCATCCGCGCGATGCGGAGAAGACGAGCGCCAGCGTCGCCAGGATGTACACGACGGCGGAGACGGCCGAGAGGGTGAACGCCAACGGAGCGGTGTCGAAGCGCTCGACGATCTGCACGAGCGACCGCCCGGTGGCGGCCAGCGCGAGGACACCGTAGACGGCGACGAGGACGCGGCCGAGACCGGTGATCCGAGGGCGGTTCGCAGACGGCATGACAGGTCAATCATAGGTCGCAGGCACCGGGCGTCCGGGCCCGTTCAGGCCACCTGCACGGTCCAGATGGTGTGCATGCGCCAGAGCATCACCGCGACCGCAGCCGCGGCGATCCCCATGATGACGGTGCTCCACCTGCTGCGCTCCAGCAGCGCCCAGACGATCCCGGCGGGCAGCAGGAGCGCCGCCGAGACGAGATACACCCAGTACTCCAGCAGACTTCCGCTGGGCGGGTTGCCGGCGAACGGGGCGACCAGCGCCACGACGATCTGCACGATCAGGAGCACCTGGACGAGGGCGAGGGAGCCGACCGACAGGTCGCTGGGACGACGGCCCACGAGTCCCAGCACGACGCACAGGAGCGCCGCGGCCGCGGCGACCGCGACCTGGACGAGCGTGAGCCAGAGGATCATGCGCCGCACTCCGGCATGTTCATCGCGCTCTTGAGATCCGCGCCGCGCCGCTCCAGCACGCCGACGAGTCGTCCCTCCGGATCGACGGCCGCGACGGGGCCGGGGACGGTCCCGGACGCGGCGCCCACGAGCCTCTTGCCGTGGCGCAGATCGCGGGCCTGTGCGGCGTCGACGTCCAGACGCGGCATGACGCGGGACGCCGCGGTCGCCGGGTCGAGCAGTGCGGCCTCCGCGATGGCGTCGGTCGCCGCGGCCCGGGCGACGTCGAAGTCGCCGATCCTGGTGCGCCGGAGGGCCGTCAGATGACCGCCGACGCCGAGCGCGGCACCGAGGTCGCGGGCGAGGGCACGGATGTAGGTCCCGCTCGTGCAGTCCACGACCACGTCGAGGTCGATCGCCGTGCGATCGCGCCGGAGTGCGAGGACGTCGAACCTCGAGACCGTCACCGCGCGAGCCCGCAGCTCGACGCTCTCCCCCGCACGCGCGAGGTCGTACGCGCGGCGCCCGTCGACCTTGATCGCCGACACCGTGCTCGGCACCTGCGAGATGTCACCTCTCAGCGCCCCGACACCCGCCTCGATCGCGGCGTCCGCGACACCGGCGAGCGCCGTTGCGTCGGCGGTGTCGACGACCGTCCCCTCCGCGTCGTCGGTGTCGGTCGCAGACCCGAGCCGGATGGTGGCGAGATACGTCTTGTCGAGACCCACCAGGTACGTGAGCAGCCGCGTCGCAGGGCCGACGCCCAGAACCAGCAGGCCCGTCGCCATCGGGTCGAGGGTGCCCGCGTGCCCGACCCTGCGGGTTCCGAGCGCCCGCCTCGCACGAGCCACGACGTCGTGGCTCGTCATCCCGCCCGCTTTGTCCACGAGCAGGATGCCGGTCGAGGCATCCGCCTTCTTGTCACGCATCCTCCCAGCCTACGGCGGAGCCGACGCGGCTCCCGCCCGCATACGCTGTCGGGGTGCCCGATCTCGTCGCCCCGCTCACCACGTGGTTCCGCGTCCACGCGCGGGACCTGCCCTGGCGTGCGCCGGGGTACGGGGCGTGGGGCGTCCTGGTCAGCGAGTTCATGCTGCAGCAGACGCCGGTCGCCCGGGTGATCCCGCTTCTGGAGGCCTGGCTGGAGCGATGGCCGACGCCGACCGATCTCGCCGCGGCCGCCCCCGCGGAGGCCGTGCGGCACTGGGCGAACCTCGGATACCCGCGGCGGGCGCTGTGGCTGCATCGGGCCGCCGTTGAGATCCGCGACCGGCACGCCGGCGCGGTGCCGCGCGACGTCGACGCCCTGCTGGCGCTGACGGGCATCGGCGACTACACGGCACGGGCCGTGGCCGTCTTCGCCTACGGCGATCGGCACCCGGTCGTCGACACGAACACCCGGCGCGTGCTGGCACGCGCAGTGGACGGGCGTTCGCAGCCCGGCCCGCCCTCTCGCCGGGATCTCGAGGCTATGGCGGCGCTTCTGCCCGAGGACCGGAGCGAGGCCGCCGCCGTCAACGCCGCGGCGATGGAGCTCGGGGCCCTCGTGTGCACGGCGCGGGCACCGAGGTGCGACGCATGCCCGATCGCGCATGCGTGCGCGTGGCGTGCCGCGGGCTTTCCCGACACCGGCGACACCCGTCGCCGACAGGCGCGCTACGAGGGCAGCGACCGCCAGGCGCGAGGCGCGGTGCTGCGCGTTCTCCGGGATGCGACGGACCACGCGGCGCCCTGGGACTCGGTGATCCCGGACTGGGCGGATCCGCGACAACGCGACCGTGCGATCGACTCCCTCATCGCGGACGGCCTCGCCGAGGCGTCCGACGGGATGCTGCGCCTGCCGCGATGACCGGGACGGGTCTTCGACGATCCTCCCCGACCCGAACCCCGGCGCGCCTGCCGCCGGGGTTCGACCGTGGACCGATTCGCGGCGATCAATGCCCCGACAGGGAGGGCCACAGGGGTGCGGAGGCCGCGTCCTCGTTCTCGCGCAGTACGCGCAGCGTGTTGCCGCCCGCGAACGCGATGAGGTCCTCGCGACTCCAGCCCGCGTCACGCAACGCCGTCAGCAGCCTCGGGAAGGCCGAGACGTCCTCCAGCCCGACCGGCTGGTCGGGGCTGCCGTCGAAGTCGCTTCCGATTCCGACGTGCGCAATACCGACGACCTCGCGGAGATGCGATACATGACAGACGACATCATCGAGCGTCGCTACTGGGCGAGGATTACACCGAGCCCATTCGTCGAAGCTTCTCTCCGCCGCCGCGTGCGCCTCGATCGCTTCGCGCTCCGCGGCAGCGTGGGCCTCTCGATGCGCTTCGCCACTCACCCCGGGAACGGGCGTCGCCGGCCAGAGTCCTCGGCGCGGCGGCAGACCGAGTCGCAGGCGCTCCTCGCCCGCCCGGCCGTACCACGCCCCGACGTCGGCCGAGACGAAACCGGGGACGAACGTGACATGCGCGACGCCGCCATTCGCCGGCAACAGTTCCAAGACGTCATCGGGGGCGTTGCGCACGTGGTCGGTGACTCTCCGGGCGGATGAATGGCTGAAGACGACGGGGGACGTGCTCGAGGCCAGAGCGTCCCTCGCCGTGGTGTCGGCCACGTGCGAGACGTCGACGATCACGCCGATCCGATTCGACTCGGCGACGATCGCACGCCCAACCTCGCTCAGCCCGTCGCTACGTGGCGCGTCGGTGGCGGAATCGGCCCACGATGTGCTGCTGAAGTGTGTGAGTGTCAGATAGCGCACACCGAGACGCGCGAACACACGCAGCACTCCGAGCGACGTCGCGATCTGGTGCCCGCCCTCCACCGCGAGGAGCGAGGCGACACGTCCCGCCCCGTGGATCCGCCGCACGTCGTCGGCCGTATAGGCGAGCTCCAACGCATCCGGGTATGCGGCCACGAACCGATGGATCAGGTCGAGCTGTTCAAGGGCGTCGACCGTCGCCTCGGCCTCCGAACGTCCTGCAGGCACGGACGACGCCCAGAACTGCCCGCCGACGCCGCCGCGGTGCAGCCGTGGGATATCGGTCTGCAGCTCCGGCAGTTCGGTGTCGAGCGCAGCGGTACGGGACCCATGGTGTTTGCGCAGCACGAGCGCCCAGTCGTTGTGCGCGTCGACGAGCGGGTGCTCCGCCATCAGCGCGTCGATGTCGAGGGGGTGGTCGGTCATGTCGTTCTCCAGCGTCAGTCGTGTTCGGATGATCGTTCGCGGGACTCGCGGCTCCGCTCGGCAGCCGACGCAGCGTCTGCTCGTCGCGGGCGAGACGACGCTCGCCATCGGTGTTCGCCTGCGGCGAGCGCATTCATTCGGCAGCGGTCTTCCACGCGTCGTAGAACCGCGTCGAGGCTGTGCGTCGAGCCGGACGTCTCGCACCGTGTCCCGGAAGGAGAACACGAACGTGCGTTGCTCGATCGGCACCGCGTAGGCATTCTCGAGAATGATCCGCTGTGTCTCGGCGAGGATCTCGTCCCGCTCGGGACCGTTGGGCACACCCGGCTGACGGTCGAGCAGTTCATCGAGATCCGTGGACGTGTCGGTGAAGTTGCGTGTGGTCGGGTTCGTGAGAGATGTGGAGAACCAGCCCCGCAGCAGATCGGGATCCGCGCCGGTGTTCGCGTGCTGGAAGAAGTGGTATTCGCCCGAGTTCCATTCTTCCCCGATGTTCGCCGCCGAGGCGAGCGTCACCTGCAGGTCGATTCCGATCTTTGCGAGCTGCTGCGCCTGCAACTCAGCCGTGGCTTTCTGGTAGTCGAACACGACGCCGGAGATGACGAGCCTTTCGCCGTCCTTCTCCCGGATGCCGTCCTCGCCGGGCTCCCAACCGGACTCCTCGAGCAGGTCCTCCGCGCCGTCGGGATCATAGGCCAGGAGATCCCTGAGGTCTTCGAACCCGAGGATCGTCGACGACAGGATCGACGTCGCCGCGAGGCCGTACTCGCCGAACACGGTCTCCTGCAACTCCTGACGGTCGATGCCTTTGAGCACCGCGAGTCGCACGTTCTCGTCCCGGACCACGTCGAAGTTGTAGTTCCAGTCGAGGCTGGAGACGATGGCGGGATTGGGCCGGGTGATCGTCCAGTACGGGTCCGCGCCGAACGTCGCCTCCTGACCCTCCGAGGGCGTACGGATGCCGTCCACCTGGCCGCTCGAAAGCGCACCGTCCCGAACGCTGGCCTCGGTGACGATCTGCACCAGGACCTCGTCCAGGTAGGCCTCCCCGTCGTGCAGGGCGTATGGCGCGCCCCATCCGTAGTCGGCGCGCTTGGTCAGGAGCACCTCGGACGTGGGCGCATAGTGGTCAAGCACGAAGGGCCCGGTGCCGACCACCGCGCCCTGGCAGCGCTCCTCCGGGGCCGTGGTCAGAGTGGATTCGGAAACGATCCCGAGAGAGGGGCTCGAGACGGCCTGGACGAAGGGGAAGTTTGGCGCACTGAAACGAACCACCACGTCCTGTCCCTCGACGATCGACTCCACGTACGTCGAGAAGACTCCGACGACATAGCCGGCCTTCGCACCGAGGTCGTTCTTCACCGAATCGAAGTTGCCCTTCACGGTCTCGGGAGTGAGGGCGGTGCCGTCCGAGAAGGTCACCCCCTCGCGGATCGTGAACCGAAACTCGGTGCCGTCCTCGTTGGCCTCATACCCGGTGGCGAGCCATGGAGCGAACTCGAGGGTCTCGGCGTCCTGCTCCAGCAGGGAGTCCACGATGTTCCGGCCGAGGTCCAGGCTCCAGCTCGCGGCCTGCTGCGGATCGATACAGCCGGGATCGACATCGTGCGCGAACACGAGGGTGCCCCCGGACACGGGTGCGGTGCCATCGCCCGCAGATGGCGCGTCCGCGGGCTGCCCGCCGGCGCATCCGCCGAGGGCGAGTGCGCCCGTCAGAATGGTGAGGGCGATCGCGGGGCGTCGCCGAGTGCGGAGTGTCATGGGGATGGGACTTTCCTTTCCTCGTGGTGAAGTTCCTCGAACGGGGGTCGGGCGGAGCGCGAACGCGCCGGATCGGGGATGGCGGCCAGGAGCCGCCGTGTGTACTCAGATGCGGGCGCATCGAAGATCTGTGCGAGAGCGCCCTTCTCGACCACCTGCCCGGCACGCATGACGACGACCTCGTCGGCGATCTCGCCGGCCACGGCGAGATCGTGCGTGACGAAGAGGTATGTCAGTCCTCGCTCCGCCTGCAACTCGCGCAGCAGATGCAAGATCTGCGCCTGCACGGACACGTCGAGAGCCGACACCGGTTCGTCGAGCAGCAGCAGCTCGGGTTCGGCTGCCAGGGCGCGGGCGATCGCGACCCGTTGGCGCTGGCCTCCGGACAGCTCGGCAGGGCGACGTTCGACCAGCGCGGGAGACAGCAGCACAGCCTCCAGGAGCGCGACGACGCGATCGCCACGATCCGCACGATCGCCGATGCGGAACGCCTCGAGGGGTTCCGCCAGAATGCGCCCCACGGTGTAGCGCGGGTCAAGTGATGTGTACGGATTCTGGTAGACGTACTGAACGCGTCGCCGCAGGTCCTTGGCCCTCTCACGTCGCCACTCCTGTAGAGGCCGACCGTCGAACCGGATCTCACCGGCGCTCGGAGCGACCCATCCCGCGACGACTCGGGAGAGCGTCGTCTTGCCTGACCCGGATTCCCCCACCACCGCCACAGTGCGTCCGCGCCGGACCGTGAGATCGATATCCGTCAGCGCATCGATGACCCGTGTACGACCCAGGCGGTATCGCTTGGACAGCCCGGAGGCCTCGATGAGGGCAGGGGGCAGCGGCTCCTGCCTCCGTACGGTCTCGGGCGCGACGGCGCGCACCCAGCGCACGCTCGTGCTCGGTGCGGCCTCGAGCAGCGCTCGCGTGTAGGGCTCGCGCGGCTCACGGAAGAGCTGCGCGGCCGGACCCTGCTCGACGATCCGTCCGGCGCGCAGGACTATCACCCGATCCGCGCGTTCGGCGGCGACCCCCAGATCATGCGTGACGAGCAGCACAGAGGTGCGGTGCTCGGCGATCTGCCCGGCGAGAGCATCGAGAATCTGCTTCTGCACGATGACATCCAGCGCACTCGTCGGCTCGTCGGCGACGATGAGGGCCGGCCGGCAGGCCAGGGCAGCCGCGATCAACGCGCGCTGCCGCATCCCGCCGGAGAACTGGTGGGGATACTGGCGAGCCCGGAGCGCAGCATCCGGGATCCCCGCTTCATCGAGCAGCTCCACGGCTCGCCGAAGCGCCTGCGCGCGGTTCGACACACGGTGGTTGCGCAGCGCTTCGGCAACCTGCTCGCCCACACGCTTGACGGGATTGAGCGAGACGGTCGGATCCTGTGGCACGAATCCGATGCGGCGACCTCGGATCGTCTCGAGAACCCGATCGGATGCCGTCGCCAGATCCAGGCCTTCGAATCGGATCGCCCCGCCGTCGATCCCCGCAGCACCGTGAAGCAACCCGAGGATCGCATGAGCGATCGTGCTCTTACCGGACCCCGACTCTCCGACGAGCGCCAGCACCTCTCCGCGTCGCAGTTCGAACGCCACCTCGTCGACGGCACGCACCTCTGATCGACCCAGGCGGTAGGAGACCGTCAGATCCTCCACCGCGAGCAGTATCTCCTCGCTCATCCGTGCGTCTCGCTTCCGATGGCGGCCGCGACGCGGTTGGTGGAGAGCACGAGCGCCACCACGACCAGACCGGGCAACGTGATGAGCCACCATGACGTGGAGAGATGATTGCGCCCTTCCGCGATGAGGGAACCCCACTCCGGAGTCGGAGGCTGCGCTCCGTACCCGAGGAAGCTCAACGCCGACACCGCGAGCACCGCCGCACCGAACTCGATCACGGCCATGGCGAACACGGGACCCCAGGAGTTCGGCAGGATGTGACGCACGAGGATTCCCACAACACCCAGGCCCGACCCGGCCGCGGCCTCGATGTAGTCCACGTGGCGGATTCGCAGCACCTCGGCTCTCGTCACACGCGCGAAGCTCGCCACGGCGCCGACACCGACCGCGATCGCGACGTTGATCGTGCCGAAGCCCAAAGCCGCGATGATCGCCATCGACAGGAGCAGACCGGGGATGGCGAGCAGCACGTCCACGAATCGCGAGATGATCACGTCCGCGATCCCTCGCGCATAGCCCGCGATGATGCCGAGCGTCGATCCCACGACGACAGCGATCGCCACCGCGATCCCCGTGGCGACGAGCGACAGCGATGCCGCGTAGACCGTGCGGCTGTAGAGGTCGCGTCCCAGGTAGTCGGTGCCGAACCAGTACGTCGTGCTCGGCGGCAGCAGACGATCAGTGGGGATTCCCTCGTTTGGCGGGAACGTCGCGAACAGGCCGGGGGCGAATGCCCAGGCGAATGCGACGATCAGTATGAGCGCCGACACGACGAAACCCGGCGCGAGGAGCCGGGCGGGGAGCCGCCTCGCCCCCTTGCGGACATCGGCCGGTTCGGAGGACGTCGTCACCTCCAGCACGGATGCGGTCATGCGAGCACCTCCCTCGCGGGCGCCCGGAGTGAGACGCGAGGGTCGAGCACCGGATACAGAAGGTCGGTGACGAGATTCGCCAGCGCGAACACGCCGGCGGCGAGGATCACCACTCCCTGCACGACCGGCAGGTCCTGCGCCGTGACCGCGGTAAATGCCACCCGCCCGATCCCGACTCGCGAGAACACGGTCTCGGTGACGACGGAGCCGGCGAGGAGACCGCCGACGGTGACGGCCAGCAGAGTCACGCTCGGCAGCAACGCGTTCTTGGCCACATGCCGGAAGAGCACGTCGACGCGGCGCGTGCCCCTCGCACGCGCCGCGTCGACGAACGGCTGACGACCCGCATGATCGAGTCCCTGGGCGAACACCTTGGCCAACGCTGCGGAGGTCGGAATGGCAAGCGTGACGGCGGGAAGCACGAGACTCGCGAGGCCTGCGTTGCCGATGGCCGGGAAGAGCGGAAGCCGGAAGGAGAACAGCTGCAGCAGAGTGAGCCCGATCCAGAAGGTCGGCACCGATACGCCGAGAGGAGGGAGGGACAGAATTGTCTGCCTCAGCCGCGGGCTGCGCGTGTACGCTGCCGCGAACGCGATCCCCGCAGCGGCCGCGATGGCCAGCGTGAGTGCCGTGAGCGTCAGGATCAGGGTCTCGGGAAGCGCGCCCAGGAGCGTCCCGACGACAGAAGCGCCCGTCTGGATCGAGACCCCGAGGTCCCCGCGCAGCACATTCCCCAACTGCACGAAGTACTGCACGTGCGCTGGCTGATCGAGTCCGTAGTGCTGACGCAACCGCTCGATCTCGGCCGGATCGATGTACGTCTCGGTGCCCAGGAGCACCGTCACGGCGTCACCCGGCAGCACGTACAGGATGATGAAGCTCACTGTGAACGCCGCCCAGAGCACGAAGAGCGCTTGTCCGAGACGACCCAGCGCGTACCGCGGAAGTCCACTCATGACGCCGTCCGAGCGAGCACGGCACCCGGTCTGCTGCTGGCCAACGCATGGAAACGGGCGAGCAGCCCGTCGGACAGCACGTCGATGCTGTCCACGACACCGGCACGGTCAGCGTCGCCGAAGGCGACCGGAAGCTCGGTGCAGCCCAGGATGACGGCGTCGAGCCGCTCCTCGTCGCGAAAGCGCGCCACAAGGTCGCGGAACTCCTGCTGACGCGCCGGCGTCTCTCTGCCTGTGTAGACGTCGACGATGTGCTCGGAGACCTCCGCCGTGAGTGCGCGGGATGCGGCGATCAGCTCTGTCACCACGCCGACGGGATCGTAGAGCCCCAGATCGAGCGTGCTTTGCGTAGCGAGAAGGCCGACGCGCCGGTAGCCGTCGCGAACGACCACTTCGGCCACATGCTCGGGAATTCGCTCGACTTTCGCATCTGTCGCCGCCTCGACGGCAGGCAGCAGCAGATGAGCCGTATTGCACACCAGTCCGATGACCACTGCACCGGAATCCACGAGCACCCGGGTCGCCCTCGTGAGCGCGTCGACCGCTGCCGCCCGGTCGGGCCCGGGTTCCGTGAAGTGGCCGACCCTCGTCGAGAAGTGCACGATCTCGGGGAAAACGTCGGCACGCCCCTCGGCGACCGCCAGCGTGGCCCTGTCGACGAGCACGCGGTGCAGACGAGCGCTCGCCTGGGGACCGATGCCGCCCAGCACCCCGATCACCGTGCGTTCCGGGGGAATCGCCGATCCGGTCGGGTGGGTCACGCCTGTCATGCTGTCCTCGGTCACGATCGATCAGTTTGATGTATACATAGGCATGTTTACATACGAGAAAGACCGCGCCTCAGCCGATTTCACACCGTTTCTGTTTGCTGCGCGACGTGACGAGACGATTTGCGCACGCCGCGCGACGTGATCCGATCCCCCGGCGGATCCTCATCGACGGCGGACAGCAGCGTCTCACATGACGATCCAGAGCACGCGGATGCTCGCGCCGGCCCTGAGGGAGTATCCCCGTGCCGTCGTCGGCCTATGCCTCAGAGTCGTCGGGGCGCGGCTTGACGTACGGGTCTGCATCGCCCGCATGGTTCGCGTTCGCCGCGAGACCCGCCACGGTCTGGTCGCGTTCGCGCGCCTCTCGGAGGAGCTCCTCGATGTGCCCGGCGTTCTCGGGGATCCCGTCGGGGATGAACTCGAGCGTCGGGGTGAGGCGGATGCCGAGCTGGCGCCCGACGTCGCTGCGCAGCATGCCGGTCGCCGCTGCGAGGGCCGCGGCGGAGTCCAGACGCTCCTGCTCGGTGCCGAGCACGGTGTAGAACACCGACGCGTGCTGCAGGTCGCCGGTCACCCGCACGTCGGTGATGGTCACGAAACCGAGGCGCGGGTCGCGCAGCCCCTTCTCGAGTCGCTCCGCGATCAGCACGCGGATGCGGTCCGCGAGACGTGCCTGACGTTCGCTGGCCATGGGCTGCTCCTTACTACTTTCCCATCAGGATGATGACGGAGGTCACGGTGGAGGCGGAGGTGACGGATGCCTCTGAGGCGATCGGGGTAGGCCCCGCTCTTGCCGAAGAGGCATCCGTCACCGCGGCCGGAGACGCGACGGGCGCAAGATCAGCCGCGCGGCTTCTCCACAAGCTCGGTCGTCTCGATCTCGTCGCCGATGCGGATGTCGTTGTACTTGCCGAGTCCGATACCGGCCTCGAAGTCCGTGCGGACCTCGGTGACGTCGTCCTTGAAGCGACGCAGTGACTCGATGGTCAGGCCATCGGCGATGACGACGCCATCGCGGATGACGCGGGCCTTCGCGTTGCGCGTGATCGTGCCGCTGCGGACGATGACGCCGGCGATGTTGCCGAACTTGGAGGAGCGGAACACCTCCCGGATCTCGGCCACACCCGACTGGACCTCTTCGTACTCCGGCTTGAGCAGGCCCTTCAGCGACTGCTCGACATCGTCGATCGCGTTGTAGATCACCGAGTAGAACCGGACGTCCACACCCTCGCGAGCCGCGCGCTCGCGCGCCTTCGCGTCGGGACGGACGTTGAACCCGATGACGATCGCGTTGTCGATCGTCGCGAGGTTGATGTCCGACTCGGTGATGGCGCCGACACCGCGGTGGATGATGCGCAGCTGGACGGAGTCGTCGACCTCGATCTTGAGCAGCGATTCCTCGAGCGCCTCGACGGCACCCGACACGTCGCCCTTGATGATGAGGTTGAGCGACTCGACCTTGCCCTCTTCGAGAGCGCGGGTGAAGTCCTCGAGCGAGATGCGCTTGCGTGCCTTGGCCAGGGCGGCGTTGCGCTCCGCAGCCTCGCGCTTCTCGGCGATCTGACGCGCCATTCGGTCCTCGTCGGTGACGATGAAGACGTCGCCGGCGCGCGGCACGGAGTTCAGACCCTGCACCTGCACCGGACGCGAGGGCCATGCCTCTTCGACGGCGTCGCCGTTCTCGTCGATCATGGCGCGGACGCGGCCGTACGCGGTGCCGGCGACGATCGCGTCGCCGACGCGCAGCGTCCCGGACTGGATGAGCACCGTCGCGACCGAGCCGCGGCCCTTGTCGAGCTTCGCCTCGATGGCCACACCGCGCGCCGCCTTGTTCGGGTTCGCCGTGAGGTCGAGTCCCGCGTCGGCGGTGAGCAGCACCGCGTCCAGAAGCTCCTGGATGCCGATGTTGTTGCGCGCCGAGACGTCGACGAAGATGACCTCGCCGCCGTACTCCTCGGCGACCAGACCGTACTCGGTCAGCTGCTGACGCACCTTGGCGGGGTTCGCGTCGGGCTTGTCGATCTTGTTGACTGCGACCACGATCGGCACGTTCGCCGCCTGGGCGTGGTTCAGCGCCTCGACCGTCTGCGGCATGATGCCGTCGTCGGCGGCGACCACGAGGATCGCCAGGTCGGTCACCTGCGCACCGCGGGCACGCATGGCGGTGAACGCCTCGTGACCGGGGGTGTCGATGAAGGTGATGGCGCGGTCGATGCCGTCGTGCTCGGTCCAGACCTGGTACGCACCGATGTGCTGGGTGATGCCGCCAGCCTCGCCCGCGACCACGTTGGTCTGGCGGATGGCGTCGAGCAGTCGGGTCTTACCGTGGTCGACGTGGCCCATGACGGTCACGACCGGCGGCCGGATCTCGAGGTCCTCTTCGCTCTCGGCCTCGAGCTCGGCGTCGAGGTTGAGACCGAAGCCCTCGAGGAGCTCCTTGTCCTCGTCCTCGGGCGAGACCATCTGGATCTTGTAGCCGAGCTCGGCGCCCAGCACCTCGAAGGTGGCCTCGTCGAGCGACTCGGTCGCCGTCGCCATCTCGCCGAGGTTGAAGAGGATGGTCACGAGCGTGCCGGGCTGCACGGTGTAGCCGGCGATCGCCTCGATCTTGTCGGCGAAGTCCGCGATCGACGCGCCTCGGCGCATCCGGATGATCTGGCCGTTGCCCTTCTGGACGTTGACGCCGCCGACGACCGGCGCCGACCGCATCTCGAACTCCTGCCGCTTCGCCCGCCGCGACTTGCGCTGCTTGGACTTGCCGCCGCCCTTGCCGAATGCACCCGCGGTGCCACCGCCGGGACCGCGACCGCGACCGCCGCCGCCGCCGGGACGACCGGCGAAACCGCCGCCGGGAGCCCCACCGGGCGCGCCGGGACGCTGGAAGCCGCCGGCGCCGCCGGGACGACCGGGGCCGCCGGGACGCTGCTGGAAGGGAGCACCGGGACGACCGCCGCCGCCGGGACGACCGGCACCGCCGGGACGGGGGGCACCGGGACGGGGGGCACCCGGCCGCGGAGCCTGCGGACGCGGGATGTTGCCGGGCGTCGGGCGCTGACCCATGCCCTGCGTGCTCGCGAACGGGTTGTTGCCCGGACGCGGGCCGGCGGGACGCTGGCCCATGCCCTGCGCGCTCGCGAACGGATTGTTGCCCGGACGCGGGGAACCGCCGGGGCGCGGCGGTTGCGGGGTCGCACCGCCGGGCTGCGGGGCGGCGGCGTCCGGACTCGGCGATGCCGGAGCCTCCTGCGCGCTGTC
>NZ_CACSKB010000008.1 GCF_902706225.1 Microbacterium sp. 18062 | reverse complement strand
GCTGCATCCTCTCCCCCACCCCTTCCCCTTCTTTCGCCGAACCCACACTCATCGCCCGAGCCCACCTGTTTCGCGCGAACCCACCCGTTTCCGGGCGTCAGAGCGTGTGGGCTCGGGCGATGAGTGTGGGTTCGGCGAAAGAAGGGGAAGGGGTGGGGGAGAGGATGCAGCGGACGGCCATGTAGGGACGACCGGGGAGATCGGCCCGCACGCTTGCGCGGTGGATGCCGGGCACCGGCTCGACCGTCATGTTCCACGTGTCGATCACCTCGACCCGCCACTCGCCCTCCGGGAGCACGAGGTTGCGAAAGCGCGGCCGGTTGAAGCCGAAGTAGCCGACCAGGTGCGACCCGGCGACGCCGCCCCACGGCACGTCCCAGTCCGACGGCAGCGGTTCCCAGACGCCGTCGGGCGCCTCGGCCAGGAGGCGATCGAGGAAGGCGATGCGGTCGGGGGACGACCCGTGCAGCACCCCGCCCTTCGACCACCACAGCACCTCGTCCTCGCCCGGGCCGGGCAGGTAGGTCTCGCCGTGGCCGACATAGCCGCCGCGGACGGCGCCCTCCCAGAACCTGCGCACCATCTCCTCGCCGGTGATGCTGCCCCAGCCCTGGTCGATGTCGCCCTCGTAGGCGCACTCGTCGATCACGACCGGCTTCCCCCACCGCTCGCGCCATCGGTCGGTCTCCTCGGCCGTGCGGTAGACGTCGACCCGCTGCGCGCTGACGTGCGTGATCCAGGGTCTCGAGTGGTCGTAGAACGGGCGGCAGTTGTGGATCGAGGCGAGGTGCCCGAACGGGTCCTCCTCCCCGACGATCGCGGCGAGCCGCTCCCAGTCGGCCTCGTCCTTCGACCACACGAGGTCGTACTCGTTGGCCAGCGACCACCACACGTTCGAGAACGCGGCGAGGCGCCGCACGACGTAGCGCACGTACCGGTCGTCGACTGCGGGCCCGAGGTCGGCGAAGCCCCACCGGTCGTAAGCGTGGAACAGGATGAGGTCGGCCTCGATGCCGAGCTCCGCCAGCTGCGCGATGCGCCGCTCGAGCCGGCGGAAGTGCGCGGGGTCGAACCGCGTCGGATCGAACCCCTCCGCGAGCGAGCCGGGGAACGGGAAGTCGTCGGGCTCGCTCGCGTTGTAGAGGTAGGACTTCGGGAACACGCACATCCGCAGCTTCGTGAACGGTGCCTCGGCGAGCGTTCTCAGCGTCTGCTCCTGCAGGGCCTCCGGCTGGTGCGTCCACGCGTACGCGGTCGTGCCGAGCGGGCGGTGGCGCGTCCCGTCCGCATGGCGGAAGTGGAAGCCGTCAGCCCGCACCGGACCGTGCGATCCTTCGCGCGGCGCGATCACCCGGATGACGCCGGTCACCCCGTCGAGAGATCGGGCGGTCGACCGCGTGACGAACGCCCATTCCCCCTCGACGTCGGCGAGCGCCCGGATCAGGTACACGCCGTCACCGTCGTAGAAGCCGCCGACGCGCACCTGCTGGCCGCCGCGCGTGAACACCGCGTCGAGCTCGACGTCGACGAACGGGTTGCCGTGCGAGGGGCCGTCCAGGCGGATCTCGATCGCGTCCCACCGCGGCACCGGGCCGGGCAGGGCGAGCCCGGCCCGGCCGCGTGGCACGGCGGAGCCCTCATACCCGGGGTCCGGGGCGATCTGCGGGGCGTACGGAGGCCTGCTGCCGCCGTCGCCGACCTCGGCCAGCGCCGTCCACAGGCGATCCCGCGCGGCGGGGTCCTCCAGCTCGGGAACCAGCGCGACGAGCTGGCCCAGGCGGATGCCGCGGAACTGGGCCGCCATCGGCGAGGCCGCGACGCCGGGCAGGTGCCTCTCCAGCACCCGGCGTCCGGCGGGGCTGTCGAGCACGTCGCCGAACACCGAGGAGCGGTCGAACACGAGGTCGTCCCTTCTTCGATGTCAGAGGTCAGGATGCCGCCGCTCACCGCTTCGCGGCGGCCGCGGCGGCATCCGTCAGTCGTCGTCGCCCTCGGCGACCCAGCTGTGCACGGCGATCCGGCCGGCCACGGCGTAGACGCCGATGACGCGCCCGGTGAACGACTCCGCCGTCTCGGAGGCGAGGAACCGTCCGTCGACCTCGGCGAGCTCGACGCGTTCGCCGTCGATCGTCGCCGCGAGGTGGAAGACGTCGCTCGTCGTGACGAAGCCGGCGGACGAGGCGGGCTTGCGGGAGTCGATGTGCAGGTCGAGCTCCGCTCCGGCGAACGGCAGGGTCCACTCCTGCACGAGGCCGCCGACGACGGCCCTCGCGGTGACCGAGCCCGCGCCCGCCTCGACCTCGACGTGGAAGCGCTCGTCGTAGCGCACGGCGAGGCCGCCCGCGCCGTCCGAGACGTCGACGTGCACGGTCGCGCTGTTCGTGAGGTGCTCCTGGCGGCGCCCGACGAAGACGGGGCGGGGATCGTCCAGCGTCGTGCCGTCGGCGTGGAGCGTCAGCCATCCGGGACGCGAGCCGAGGTCGGCGACGGCGGAGGGGAGCGCCCGCACCGCGATCCACTCGGCATCCAGCGGCTCGTCGAACGAGACCTCCGTCCGGGTGCCGGGGCGGGGGTTCAGCAGCACCGGGTCGATGGCGGGCCAGCCGTCGTCCTCCCAGCGGACGGGGGTGACGAACGTCTCGCGGCCGAGCGCCGAGAACGCGCGCGTGCCGCTTCTGGGCCGCACGCCCAGCAGGACGCACAGCCACTGTCCGTCGGGCCCGGGCACCAGATCGCCGTGGCCGGTGTTCTGGATCGGGCGGATCGTCGAGCGCGCCGAGACGAGCGGGTTGTGCGGAGCCGTCTCGAAGGGGCCCTCCGGACCGTCGCCGCGCGCGATGCTGATGCCGTGCCCGCGTTCGGTGCCGCCCTCGGCGATCATGAGGTACCAGCGTCCGCCCACCTCGTACAGGTGCGGCGCCTCGGGGAACTGCCCGCCGGTGCCCGACCACAGCGAACGCGGCTCCTCCAGGGCGATGTGGCGGTCGAGGTCGACCTTCACCTGCTGGATGCCGAGGTGCTGTCCCAGCTGATCGCCGCTGAGGATGAGGCCCGAGTAGGTGATGTAGACGTTGCCCTCGTCGTCCCACGCGATGTCGGGGTCGATGCCGTCGATCGGGCTCGATCCGTCCTGCTTCAGGATGAGGTCGCCGTCGCTCCAGAGGCCGGCGGGGTCGGTCGCGGTGAAGTGCAGCGTCCCGCGGCCCATCGCGTCGGTGATGACGAGGTGGAAGACGCCGTCGCGATGACGGATGGTGGGCGCCCAGGCCCCGCCGGCGGTCGGGACGTCCTCGACCGCGAGCTGGCCGGGGCGCGTGGCGACGTGGCCGATGAGCTCCCACGTCTCGAAGTCGCGCGAGCGGTGGATCGGGATGCCCGGGAGGTACTCGAAGCTCGAGGTCGCGAGGAACCATTCGTCCCCGACCCTGACGACGCTCGGGTCGGGGTGGAAGCCGTTCACGAGCGGATTGTGGAGCGTGGTCATGCCGTCACCGTCCATTCGACCGAGAGGGGGAGATCGGCGACAGAGGAGCCGGCGCGCAGCGTGTACGCGCCGGGCTCGACCACCCAGCCCCCCGCCCAGTGGGCCAGGTGCCGGGCGGGCACGGGGATCGTCGCGGTGACGGTCCGTCCCGCCTCGGCACGCACGACCGCGAACCCGACGAGCCAGCGCTCGGGGCGCTCGACCGCGGAGTCGGCCCGCTCGGCGTAGACCTGCACGACCTGCTTGCCGGCGCGCTCGCCGGTGTTGGCGAGCGTCACCTCGACCGCGTCGCCGACCCGTTCGGCCGTCCCCCAGGACCAGGTCGTGTAGCCGAGCCCGTGCCCGAACGGGAAGGCGGGCTCGGCCCCCGCCTTCAGCCAGGCGCGGTAGCCGATGTGCAGGCCCTCGGCGTAGCGCAGCACGCCCTCGTCGGGGGTGACGTCGGTGATCGGCACCTCCGCGAGGCTCGCGGGCCACGTCGTCGGAAGGCGTCCGCCGGGCTCGGCCGCGCCGGTGAGCACGTCGGCGACCGCCGAGCCGAACTCCTGGCCGCCGAAGTACCCTTGCAGGACGGCCCCGACCTCGTCGGCCCAGGGGAGAAGCACCGGGGAGCCGGCGTTGACGACGACGACCGTGCGCGGGTTCACCGCGGCGACCGCGCGGACGAGCTCGTCCTGGCGTCCGGGCAGGTCGAGATCGCTGCGGTCGTATCCCTCCGACTCGACCTTCGAGTTCGTGCCGACCACGACGACGGCGACATCGGATGCGGCGGCCGCCGCCACGGCGCGCGTGATGAGGCCGTCGGGATCGCTGTCGTCGGGCGCGATGCCGAGCCGTGCGCTGAGCGCTCCGGAGAGCGGCCCGACGTCCTGCCCGACCGCGAACTCGGCGCGCAGGTCCACCGCGACGCCGGCCGTGACCGGGACGGCCGCCGTCACCGAGGGCGGGTTGAGGAAGGCGGCGCCGAGGTCGGTCCCGGTGATGACGGGGCGGTCGTCGAGCACCGGCTCGCCGTCCACGAACACCCGGGCGGGGTGCGCGCCGGCGAAGCCCAGCAGGATCTCGCCGGTCTCCTCGGCCGTGTAGCGCGTCTCGAGCACGAGCGTGCTGGCCGCCGCGACCGGGGCGTCCCCGCCGAACCACACCAGGTCGCTGGCGCGGCGGTCCTCCGCGAACAGCTCCGCGCCGTCCGCGTCCCGGAACGTCACCCGCAGCCCCGGCTCGCCCGTCACCGGGTTGGTCGTCTGCTCGAGCGGCAGCTCGGCGACGCCCTCCTGCACGATCGCGCCCAGCTCGAAGCGGACCTCGGCGGAGGGGAAGGCGGCGCGCAGCGCCGCGAGCGGGGTCGTCACGTGCTCCGGGATGACGGTCGCGCTGCCGCCGCCCTGCGTGCGGGCGTCACGGGCGTTCTGGCCGATGATCGCGATCGAGCCGATGGCGGCGGCATCCAGCGGCAGGATGCCGTCGTTCGCGAGGAGCACCGAGCCCTCGATCGCGGCCGTGCGGGCGAAGGCGGGGCCGTCGACCGGGGCGGGCTGCGCCGGGGCGGCGTCGCCGAGCGCGCCGACCCGCTCGGCGAGCAGCAGGATGCGCAGCACCTTGCGGTCGAGGTCGGCCTCGTCCAGGCGGCCGTCGCGGATCGCGCCGACGAGCCCCGCCCACGCGGGGGCGGGCCCGGGCATGGCGAGGTCCTGCGCGGCGGTCACGGCGTCGAGCGAGCGCACCGCGGTCCAGTCGCTGATGACGACGCCGTCGAAGCCCCACTCCGAGTTCAGCGGGGTCTCGAGCAGGTCGTTCTCGGTCATCGTGACGCCGTCGACGGAGTTGTAGGCGCTCATGATCGCCCACGCCCCCGCCTCGACGGCGCGCTCGAAGGGGGCGAGGTAGAGCTCGCGCAGCGCGCGCTCGTCGACCTGCACGTCGAGGGTGAACCGGTCGGTCTCCGAGTCGTTGGCGACGTAGTGCTTCGGCGTCGCGGCCACGCCGTTCTCCTGCAGGCCGCGCACGTACGCGGCCGCCAGGTCGGCGGAAAGCTCCGGGTCCTCGCTGAAGCACTCGAAGTGCCGGCCGCCGAGGGGCGAGCGGTGGAGGTTGATCGTCGGGCCGAGGACCACGTCGACGCCCTTGCGCCGGGCCTCGGAGGCCGCGGCCGCGCCGTAGCGGTAGGCGAGGTCGATGTCCCAGGACGCCGCCAGGGCGGAGCCCGAGGGAAGGTTCAGCGAGGGCTCCCGCTCGTCCCAGCGGGGGCCCCGGACGCCGGCGGGGCCGTCCGAGAGGGTCATCGCCCGCAGGCCGATCTCGGGCAGCGGCACGGTCGTCCAGAAGTCCGCGCCCTGCACGAGCGCCGCCTTCTGCTCGAGCGTCAGCTTCTCCAGCAGGGGACGCAGATGCCCGGTCGTGTCGGTCGAGGGGGACTGGTCGGTTGTCACAGGGGGATCCTTCTTCACGGGGGTTCGGCTCTCAGACGTTCTGGGAGGCGGCGAGTGCGCGGCGCGCCTCGCGGCGCTTGCGCTGTTCGTCGGGGTTCGGCACGGGGGCCGCGAGGAACAGGCGCTGGGTGTAGGGGTGCTGTGGTCGCGCGGTGACCTGGTCGCCGTCCCCCGTCTCGACGAGCTCGCCCTGGTACATCACCGCGACGCGGTGGCTCACGTGCCGCACGACCGCGAGGTCGTGCGTGATGAACAGGTAGGCGACGCCGGTGCGCTCCTGGATCTCGATGAACAGGTCGAGCACGCGGGCCTGGGTCGAGAGGTCCAGTGCCGACACCGGCTCGTCGCAGACGATGAGCTTCGGGTCGAGCGCGAGGGCGCGGGCGATGGCGATCCGCTGCCGCTGACCGCCGGAGAACTCGCGCGGGAGGCGCGAGCGGGCGTCGGAGGGCAGCCCCACGCGGTCCAGCAGCTCGCGCACGCGCGCCCCGGCGTCCTTGGCGCCCGTGCCGCCGGCGGTGAGGGGCTCGGCGAGGATCTGCTCGATCGTCATCGACGGGTTGAGCGAC
Source organism: Microbacterium sp. 18062 (assembly GCF_902706225.1). GTDB lineage: Bacteria > Actinomycetota > Actinomycetes > Actinomycetales > Microbacteriaceae > Microbacterium. The sequence continues at coordinate 83,293 of NZ_CACSKB010000008.1, read as the reverse complement.
GAGTAGGGGTCCTGGAAGACGACCTGGATGTCCTGGCTGAGCTTCCGGCGCTCCCGCCGGCCCAGCTGCCCGATCTCCCGTCCCTCGAAGCGGATGGAGCCCTCGGTGACCGGCGCGAGCCCGAGCACCGCGCGGCCGAGCGTGGTCTTCCCCGAGCCGGACTCGCCGACCAGGCCCACGGTCTCGCCGGCGCGGATGTCGAGCGAGACGCCCTTCAGGGCGCGGAAGGGCTTGCCCCGCAGACCCTTGCCCGGGTATTCGACGACGAGGTCCGTGACCTCGAGCAGGCTGCTCACGACCGTTCTCCTTCGGTGGTCTGCGGGAACGGGGCGCGGGCGGGGCCCTCATCGAGGATCGCGTCCAGCAGGGACTGCGTGTACGGGTGCGAGGGGGCACCGAGGATGGTGCGCACCGGCCCCTGCTCGACGAACACGCCCTGCTGCATGACCGAGACCCGGTCGCACAGATCGGCGACCACGCCGAAGTTGTGGGTGACCAGGAGCATCGCCATGCCCCGCTCGCGCTGCAGGTCGCGGAGCAGATCGAGCACCTCCGCCTGCACCGTCACATCGAGGGCGGTCGTGGGCTCGTCGGCGACGATCAGGTCGGGGTCGGTCGAGACGGCTCCGGCGATGAGCACGCGCTGGGCCATGCCGCCGGAGACCTCGAACGGATACGCCGCGAACGTGCGCTTCGGGTTCGGGATCCCGACCCGTTCGAGAAGGGCCAGCGCCCGAGCGGTCGCCTCTTTCCTGCCGAGGCCAAGCCCGACCCGGAGCGGCTCGACGAGCTGGCTGCCGATCGTGAACGACGGGTCGAGGTTCGACATCGGCTCCTGCGGGATGTAGCCGATCCGCGCCCCGCGGATGCCGGAGTACGTGCGGTCCGCGGCATCTGCGAGCTGGATGTCGTCGAACAGGATGCTGCCGCCGACCACGCGTCCGCCCCGGGGCAGCAGCCCGAGCACCGCGAAGGCGGTCTGGCTCTTGCCCGACCCCGACTCGCCGATCAGGCCGTGCACCTCTCCCTTGCGGATGTCGAACGAGACGCCGTGGACGACCTCGATCGTCGACCCGTCGGACTGGTCGTAGCCGACCGTGAGATCGCGTACCCGTAGCAGCGTCGGCGCCGTGAGCGACGCGTGGTCGTCGTCGGCGTGGACGATCGTCTCGGTGCCCGGCGGCAGCGGGTCGGGCTCGTCGAGCTCGGCCAGGTCGCCGCCGCCGGTGCGCACCGATGTCGTGACGGCGGCGATCGATCCGGTCGCGGTCGTGACGGCCCGGCGCCGACGGCGGCGCACCACCACGGTGCGCTCCAGCTCGTCGCGCATCGTGTTGGCCAGCAGCGTCAGGGCGATGCAGGTGAGCGCGATCGCCAGCGACGGCCAGATCATCAGTGTCGGGGCCTTGTAGATGTTCAGGAACGCGTCGTTGAGCATCGCGCCCCAGGTCGGCACGCTCAGGTCTCCGAGCCCGAGGAACTCGAGTCCGGACTGGATGGCGATCGCGATGCCGGCGATGATGGCGGACTGGATGATGATCGGCGCGCGCACGACCGAGAGGATGTGGCGGCCGATGATGCGGACGTCCGAGAGCCCCGAGACGCGCGCGGCGTCGACGTAGAGCTCGCCTCGGACCGCGGTGACGGCGGCGTACACGAGTCTGAAGTACGACGGCGAGAGCAGGATGCCGAACACCAGCATCGCGAGCCACACCGAGGGGCCGAGCACCGCGCGGGCGGCCAGGAGCACGACGATGCCGGGAAGCGCCATGAGCAGCGAGGTCACCCAGGACGCGGCGGCGTCGAACCAGCCGCGGTAGTAGCCGGCGATGAGCCCCGAGACGACGCCGATCACGAGCGCGGTGACGAGCGCGAGGAGCGCGGCCGCGATGCTGACCTGGGTCGCCGCCAGCAGCCGCGACAGCACGTCGCGTCCCGCGCTGTCGGCGCCCAGCAGATGCTCGGCGCTGGGCGGTGCGAGCACCAGCTGGAGCGAGGCGGTGTTCGGGTCGAACGGAGTGATCCAGCGGCCCACGAGCGCGACGATCGCGAGGAGGGCGAGGAACACGAGCGAGGCGACGCCGAGCGGGCGGCGCAGCAGTCGGCGCAGGAGCGAGGTGCGCACGGGCGGGGTCGGGACGGCGGGCGGGACGGCGATGGCGGTCATGAGAGTCGCACCTTCGGGTTCAGGGCGGCCTGCGCGAGGTCGATGAGGAGGTTGACGATGACGACGATGATGGCGGTGGCGATGACGACTCCCATGACGACGGGGATGTCGCCCTGGGCGGTGGCCTGCACCGTGAGCTGTCCGATGCCCGGAAGCGCGAACACCTGCTCCACGACGACCGCGCCGCCCAGCAGCCCGATGAACTGCACGGCGAGCACGGCGAGCGCGGGTCCGCCCGCGTTGCGCAGCACGTGCTTGTACACGATCCGGCCGGTTCCGATGCCGCGGCTGCGGAGCGTGCGCACGTAGTCGCGCGACATCGCGTCGATGACCGAGCCGCGCACCTGCTGTGCGACGCTCGCTATCACCCCGAGCGAGAGTGCCGCGATCGGCAGCGTGACCGAGGTCATCCAGCCGCCGAAGGACTGCGTGATCGGTATGTACCCGGTGGCTTTGAACCAGTGCAGGTTGATGGCGAAGATGAGGACGAGGAAGAGGGCGATGAGGAAGCCGGGGATGGCGAATCCCAGGACGGACACGAACTGCACGACGGCGTCGATCCAGCCGCCCCGGCGGGCGGCGAGGACGCCCAGGACGACGGCGAGGATCGCCGCGACGACCGTCGCCCCGATCACGATCGACAGGGTGACCGCGAGCCGGCTCGTCACGCTCGTCGCGACGAACTGCGCGGAGAACCAGGACCGGCCGAGATCCCCTGTGAGCGCCGAGACGAGCCAGTCCCCGTACTGGACGAGCAGCGGCCGGTCCAGGCCCAGCTCCGTGGCCTTCCGTGCGACGGTCTCGGCGGTCGCGCTCTGCCCCAGGATCCGGCGGGCGATGTCGCCGCTGCCGGCGTAGAGCATCGCGAACGCCACGAACGAGATGACGAAGAGGAGGACGACGCCGGACAGCAGCCGGCGGACGATGAACATGGGCATGAGGGCTCCGGTGGCAGAGATCCGGCCCGCCCGCCTCGGGCGGCGGGCGGGCCGGGGTCTGGTGGCTACGGCTTCGGCTGGAAGTCGTAGATGTTCGGATAGGCGTTGGTCGGGAGCATCTCGACGGTCGTCGACGCATCCGTCCCGAAGCTGCCCTGCACGCGGTAGAACGGTGCGAACCACGCCTGCTCGACGATGTACGCGTTCAGCTCCTTCGCGACGGCGGCCTGGGTGTCCTCGTCGCCCACCTGGATCTGCTGGATGTACTCGTCGACCTGCGGGTCCGAGTACCCGAAGGGGTTGAAGACGGCCGTCGGGGCGATCATGAACTGGATCAGCTGCCAGTCCGGGTTCTGCTCGAGCGCCATGAACGACGCGGGGTACTTCGGCGCCAGCAGGTCGGCGATGAAGTTGTTGCCGGTGTCGGTGTACTCGACCGTGACGCCGATGTCGTTCAGCTGCTGTTCGATGAGCGTGTACGTGGTCGCGCCCAGAAGTGTCGTGCTCGGCATCGCGAGCGTGAACCCGTCGGCCAGGCCCGCGTCGGCGAGGAGCTGCTCGGCCTTGGCCGGGTCGTAGGTGTAGTAGTCGTCGAGCGCCGGGTCGTAGGCGGCCGACGACTCGGGGAAGACCTGCGTGGTCACCGTGCCGTGGTCGCTCTGCAGCGCGGTGAGCAGCGCCGCGCGGTCGAACGCATAGTTCAGCGCCTGCCGGACGCGGACGTCGCCGAGTGCGGGGTTGGTGGTGCCGGCGCGGTCGAGCAGGAGCAGGCCCTGGAAGTCGAGCTCATTGGTGTTGACCGTCCAGCCCGCGCCCTCGACCTCGGCGAGGTTGTCGTTGTTGGCGAGCTTGACGCCGTTCGCCTCGCCGGCCTTGATGGCGTTGAGCGCCGCGGTCGGGTCGGACAGCACGTTGATGACGAGCTTGTCGTAGTGCTGCAGGTCGGGGTTCCAGTAGTCGGGGTTCTTCGTGTAGACGTAGCTGGTGCCGGTGACGGTCGCGGACGTGTCGAGCAGGTACGGCCCCGATCCGACCGGGGTCGTCGCCAGATCGGACTCGAGCGCCTCCCCGCTGGCGATGAGACCGGGGTCGCGCGTCAGGTAGTTGAGCAGGGCCGGGTCGGGCGCGGAGAGCGTGATCAGGACGGTGGAGTCGTCGACGGCGGTGAAGGCGTCGATGCCCGCGAAGTAGCCCGCGTCGGGCGAGGTGCCGTCCTTGAAGCGCTGGAGGTTCGCCGCCACGACGTCGGCGGTGAGGGCGCTGCCGTCGCTGAAGACGACGTCGTCGCGGAGGGTCAGGGTGAGCTCGGTGTTGTCGTCGTTGTACGACCAGTCGGTCGCCAGGAACGGCTCGATCCCGCCGTCCGGCGTCGCGAGGAGGAGGGTGTCGTACACCGCCTGGTAGAACGGCGAGCGGTTTCCCCACTCCGATCCCGCCGGGTCGAGCGTCGTCGGCGAGAGGACCGCGCCGATCGTGAGCGTGCCTCCCGAGCCGCCGTCGGCGGAGTCGTCCCCGCCGGCGCATCCCGATAGCGCGAGAGCGCTGATCGCGATGGCGGCTACTGCTGCTGTGGCCTTCCAACGGAACATCCTTGGTCCCTTTCCTCCGGGCGATACCACTGCGGATCGCCTCTGCCGGGGTACGCTAGCACTAAACCCGAGCGTTCACTAGGGATTCGTCTCCGAACGGAGTCATCGCTAGGTTTTCGTTACTGACGCGCGCAGAACGGACTGCGCGAACGGGCCGACGACGGTTCGCGAGGGGAATACGGTGAGACGATGACGGAGACGACCGAACGCGCTCGCCGCGGGCCGCGGGGCGAGTACGCGAAGACGGGCGCGAAGCGCGAGGCCATCCTCGCCGCCGCCCTGGGGGTGTTCGCCGAGTCCGGCTACCGGGCGGGCTCGCTGCGGGAGATCGCGACACGGGTGGGGATGAGTGAGGCGGGCCTGCTGCACCACTTCCCCAACAAGGAGGCGCTGTTGGCGGCAGTGCTCGATCGACGCGACGGCGACGACCTGTCTCGCGTGCACATCATCGTCGATGCCGAGGACGGCGCCGAGACGCTGCGCGGCCTCGTCGAGCTGGCCGCCCACAACGCATCTGTGCCGGGGGTCGTGGAGCTCTACTGCACCCTGTCGGCGGAGGCGACCTCGCCGGATCATCCGGCACACGGGTACTTCCTGGGCCGGTACGACTGGGCGCGGGGCATGGTCGGCCGCGCGTTCGAGAGGATCGCCCGCGACGGGCGTCTGCGCGAGGGCGCCGACCCGGCGCGCGCGGCGATCGCGACGCTCGCGCTCATGGACGGACTGCAGGTGCAGTGGCTGCTCAACCGCGACGTCGTCGACATGTCCGAGGCGCTTCGCGAGTACTTCGCAGGCCTCGTCGCCGACTTCTGAGCAGGAGGCTCGATCATGATCCGCACCCCCTTCGGCGACGACTGGACCGTGGGGCCCAAGCTCGGCGCGTTCGAGACGCCCGAGGGCGACACCGCCCCGGTGCCCGTCACGGTTCCTCACGACGCGCTGAGGGACCTCCCGAGAAGCCCTGACAGCGAGCAGGGCGTGCACGCCGGCTATCACCCCGGCGGGGTCTTCGAGTATGCGAAGACCTTCTTCGCGCCGGAGACGTGGCGGGAGAACGTCGTCGCGATCGAGTTCGAGGGCGTCTACCGCGACGCGGTCGTCGCGCTGAACGGCGATGTGGTCGTCCACGAGCCGAACGGCTATGTGGGCTTCGTGGCGCGGCTGGAGCCGTTCCTGCGGTTCGGGCAGCACAACCGTCTCACCGTCGAGGCCCGCGCGCACAAGGACAGCCGGTGGTATTCCGGTGCGGGCATATACCGGCCGGTGCACCTCGCTGTCGCCGATCCCGTGCACATCGCGGCGGACGGCGTGCGCGTCGAGACGCCCGACATCGACGCGGCTCGCGCGATCGTCGCCGTCCGGACGCGGGTCGAGAACGCCTCGAGGCACACGCGCACCGTGCGCATCGCGTGGACGGTGACCGGACCCGACGGTTCTGTCGCCGCGCGCGGCGACAGTCCGGTCACGGTTCTCCCCGGCGAGCCGGCGATGGCACGGGCGCGACTGTCCGTGCCCGCACCGCGCCTGTGGAGCGACGAGGTCCCGGCGCTCTACGACCTCCACGTACGGCTCACGGACGAGGGCGCGGACATCGACCGGGAGCACGTGCGCTTCGGCATCCGGCGCCTGCAGCTCGACCCGGAGCGGGGGCTCCAGGTGAACGGGCGCGGCGTGAAGCTGCGCGGCGCCTGCGTGCACCACGACAACGGGCCGCTGGGGGCTGCGACGATCGCCGCGGCCGAGGACCGCCGCATCCGTCTGCTGAAGGAGGCCGGGTTCAACGCTGTGCGCAGCGCCCACAACCCGATGAGCCGCGCCATGCTCGAGGCCTGCGACCGGCACGGCGTCTACGTCATGGACGAGCTCACCGACGTGTGGACGAGGTCGAAGACGGCGTTCGACTACGCCCTGACCTTTCCGGAGAGGTGGCGACGCGACGTCGAGGCGATGGTGGCGAAGGACGTCAACCATCCGAGCGTCGTGCTCTACTCCATCGGCAACGAGATCCTGGAGCTCGCCAGCCCCCTCGGGTCCGCGTGGAGCCGCCGCATCGCCGAGGCGGTCCGCGCCGCCGACGACACGCGGTTCGTGACGAACGGGATCAACGGGATCATCGCCAACCTCGGTCGGATGGGCGAGGCGATGGCCGAGGCCGAGGCGACCGATCCGAACACGATGATGGCGGGCCTGGGGGAGCAGATGGCGCTCATGAACGCCTCGGAGCTCGTGACCCGCTCCACCGAGGAGTCCGCCGCCGTCCTCGACGTGGTCGGGTTCAACTACGCGGACTCGCGGTACGGGCTGGACGCCGAGCTGTTCCCGAACCGCGTGATCGTCGGATCGGAGACCTTCCCCGAGCGGATCGACCAGATGTGGGCGCTCGTCGAGCGCTTCCCGCACGTGATCGGCGACTTCACCTGGACCGGCTGGGACTACATCGGCGAGGCGGGGATCGGACGCGTCGACCTCACCGACGAGCCCGGCTACGAGGACACCGGCACGGCGGGTCCGTACCCGTACCTGCTCGCCGCCTGCGGCGACATCGACATCACCGGACACCGCCGCGCGCCCTCCTACTATCGCGAGATCGTCTTCGGCCGGCGGGCAGCCCCGTGGATCGCGGTGCATCGACCGCGGCATCACGGCCGCCCCACCGCGAGGACGCCGTGGTCCTGGGACGACGCGATCGCGAGCTGGACGTGGGATGCGGCGCCGGGATGCCCGGTGGACGTCGACGTGTACGCGGCGGCCGACGAGGTCGAGCTGCTCCTGGACGGCGTCGCGCTGGCGACGGCCCCGGTCGGTGCGGTCAAGGCGTTCGTCGCCCGGTTCGAGGTCGCCTACCGTCCCGGCGAGCTGACCGCCGTCGCACGGCGGGGCGGAGTCGAGATCGGTCGGGAGACGCTGCGGACGGCGGGGGAGACTCGCCTGCGGGTGCGCGCCGAGCGGGCCGAGGTGCGCACGGGCGGAGAGGATCTGGCCTATCTCGGCATCACGGTCGAGGACCGGAGGGGCGTCGTGGCGAGCGACCGCGACGTCGTCGTGTCGGTCATGGTCGAGGGGCCGGGAGTGCTCGCCGGGATCGGGTCGGGGCGGGCGCGCACCGAGGAGCGCTTCAGCGACGCCTCGGTCACGACCTACGACGGCCGTGCGCTCGCGATCGTCCGGCCGACCGGACCGGGGCCGATCACGGTGCGGGTGTCGACGCCAGGGCAGGAGGACGCGGTCGTCGTGGATGCGGTGGGCTGACGGCGCCGGGAGATTCTCGGGTCCGCGTCTCAGCGCCCCTGTGGTGCACTCCGTGAGGTGACGAGAGCCCGGTCGCTGCCCTTCGTCTCGGAGCGTCGCTCCTCGCTCAGGGATCGAGAGCAGGACCCCGGTCGCTGAGCGAGCGCGGCGAGACGAAGCGCCCCTCCGGAACCGGCGCACCGCGCCCCTTCGTCTCGTCGCTTCGGGCGCGCCGCACCGTGTGGAGCTCAGGCGCCGGGGCGACCTGGGCACCGCTCTCGTGGGAGGCGATCGCCGCGGCGAAGAGCCGTCCCGAGATCGAGGGGCCGTTCCTCGAGGCCATGCCCCTGCATCGCTGGGCGACCGAGGACGACATCGCAGCACCCATCGTCTTCCTCCTCGGCGACGGCGCCGCGATGATCTCGGGCGTGTCCCTGCCGATCGACGGTGGTTACACCAGCCGCTGACCCCGGTCGGCTCGCATCGCCGAACGGCGAGACGAAGCGCGGCGCCTCAGGACGTCAGGCCTGCGGCGGTGAGGTCCCGCCAGAAGGCTTCGGGGATGTCGGTCTGCCTGGGCCGACTGGTCGAGGACGCCGACGGCGCGCTCGTCACGGCGCCGGCGAACGGCTTCCTCGCCGTCTCCGGGCGTGAGGCCCGAGGGATCGCCTCCGTGACGGAGCGATATTGTTGAGCGTACGGCCGCGCGGGACGGCACGCGGCGAGGGGAGCGCGTCATGAGCAAGAGAAGCGACGCCGTGCCACTGATCGGTTGCGAGTCCCGCCGCCCGAACTCGCCCGCATGATGTACGCGCGTCAAAGCCGGTGGCTACCGGGCGAGCGTTCCCGGGAGCCGTACGCGGTGCCTCGGGACGCCTCCGGCAGTCTGTTCTACCGCCCGGTGCGCCATCCGGTGGCAGCCCTTGTGGCCGGCGCGCTCATCACAGTCGGTGCGCTCGTCCTGCTGGCGTTCACGGTCGTGCACCTGGTCGTCGGCACGGTCGGGGTGTCGCCCTGGCTGCTGCTGTCGGTGCTGTTCGTTCTGGCGGCGGCGTCGGGCGGTCTGATCGTGGGCATCGTGCGGGTGCGATGGAGCCGTCGGCACCGCCGCGCGACGGGGCGTTCTCTGCGCGCCGACTCCGACGGCTGGCGCCGGCGCATCATTCGCTGAGTGCGCCCGCTCAGTCGCGCGGCAGGTACCGCACCGGCTCATGGGTCCGCGTCACGAGGGCGCGCAGGTCCTCGAGCGTCGCGTCGCGCCCGAACCAGCCCTGCGCGCGCGCCTGCACGAGCACATTCCCGATCGCGGTGGCCTCGACCGGGCCTGCGAGCACCGTGAGCCCCGAGCGATCCGCCGTGCGCTGGCAGAGCAGCGTGTTGAGCGCGCCGCCGCCGACGACGTGGATCGTCTCGATGCGGCGCCCCGCGAGCTCCGCGACCGTCCGCACCGTCCGCGCGAACGCATCGGCGAGGCTCTCGACGATGGCGCGGGCGAACGACGCGCGGGTCGTCGGCACGGCGAGGTCGTGCTCGCGGTACCAGCGCGCGATCCGCTCCGGCATGTCGCCCGGGGCGAGGAACACCGGATCGTTCGCGTCGAACACGGGCACGGATGCCGGCGGAACCTCCGCCGCGTCCGCGAGCAGCGTCGGCAGATCGATCGGCTGACCGCTCTCGCGTTCCCACCGGCGTACCGACTCGCTCAGCAGCCAGAGCCCCATGACGTTGTGCAGGAACCGCACGCGCCCGTCGACGCCGCCCTCGTTCGTCACGTTCGCGCGCCGCGCCGCATCCGTCGTCACGGGGCTCTCGAGCTCGAGGCCTACGAGCCCCCACGTGCCGCAGGAGATGTATGCGGACGTCTCGGGGTCGGCCATCGGCACGGCGACGACGGCGGATGCGGTGTCGTGCGAGCCGACGGCGACGACCTCGAGGGCCGCGCCCACCTGATCGGCCAGCGCGGGCCGCAGCGAGCCGAGCGAGGTGCCCGGATCCACGAGCGCGGGGAAGAGGGATGCGCGAAGCCCCAGGTCTGCCATGAGCTCCGTGTCCCACTCGCCGTCCGCGACGCGGACGAGCCCCGTCGTCGACGCGTTCGTGCGCTCCGCGACCCGGGCGCCGGCGAGCTGGAACGCGAGCGCGTCGGGAACGAGCAGCGCCGTGTCGGCGAGGTCGAGCAGCCCGTCGCGGCGCTCCTCGGCGAGCTGGTAGAGCGTGTTGAAGGCGAGGAACTGCAGGCCGTTGCGCGCGTACAGCTCGTCGAACGGCCTCACCGCATGCACCGCCTCGACGCCGCGCATGGCGCGATCGTCGCGGTAGTGGAACGGCTCGCCCAGCATCCGGTCCCCGCGCAGCAGCGCGTAGTCGACCGCCCACGAGTCGATGCCGACGCTTGCGATGCCCGGTTCCGCGCGGACGGCGCGGGCGAGGCCGTCGAGCGCGTGCGCGTAGAGACCGGTGAGGTTCCAATGCAGTCCCGAGGCCAGCCGCAGGGGCCCGTTCGCGAAGCGCGCGACCTGTTCGAGGCGCAGAGTGTCGCGGCCGACGTGCCCGACGATGACCCGCCCGCTCGTGGCGCCGAGGTCGACCGCTGCGACCGCCCCCGGTGCTTCCGTCATCACCGCAGGAACGCGGCGGCGACGCCGGAGTCGACCGGGATGTGCAGGCCCGTGGTGCGGCTGAGCTCGGGCCCGGTGAGCACGTACACCGCGTCGGCGACGTTCTCGGGGACGACCTCGCGCTTGAGGATCGTGCGGTTCGCGTAGAACTGGCCGAGGTCCTCCTCGTTCACCCCGTAGGTCGCGGCGCGGTTGGCGCCCCATCCGGAGGCGAAGATGCCCGAGCCGCGCACGACGCCGTCGGGGTTGATGCCGTTCACACGCACGCCATGCTCGCCGAGCTCGACCGCGAGGAGGCGCACCTGGTGCGCCTGGTCGGCCTTCGTCGCCGAGTAGGCGATGTTGTTGGGCCCGGCGAACACGCTGTTCTTCGACGAGATGTAGACGACGTCGCCGCCGAGCTTCTGCTCGATGAGCGCCTTGGCCGCGGCCTTCGAGACGAGGAACGAGCCCTTCGCCATGACGTCGTGCTGCAGGTCCCAGTCCTTCTCGGTGGTCTCCAGCAGCGGCTTCGACAGTGACAGCCCGGCGTTGTTGACGACGAGGTCGATGCCGCCGAAGGCGAGGAGGGTCGCGTCGATCGCGGCCTGCACGCCATCCGCATCCGCCACGTTCGCGGCGACGCCGATCGCGACGTCGGTCCCGCCGAGCTCGGCGGCCACCGCCTGCGCCTTCTCCAGGTCGAGGTCGGCCACGACGACGCACGCGCCCTCGGCGGCGAGGCGCGTGGCGATGGCCTTGCCGATGCCGGATGCGGCGCCCGTGACGAACGCGATACGGCCCTGGTGGGTCTTCGGCTTCGGCAGTCGCTGCAGCTTCGCCTCTTCGAGCGCCCAGTACTCGATGCGGAACTTCTCGGCGTCCGAGATCGGGGTGTAGGCCGAGAGCGCCTCGGCGCCGCGCATGACGTTGATGGCGTTGATGTAGAACTCCCCGGCGACCCGCGCGGTCTGCTTGTTGGCGCCGTAGCTGAACTGGCCGACGCCGGGAACGAGCACGATGAGCGGGTCCGCACCGCGGATGGCGGGGCTCGACGAGTCGGCGTGCGCGTCGTAGTACGACTGGTAGTCGGCGCGGTACTCCTCGTGCAGCTCGTGGAGCCGCGCGATCTGCTCCTCGACGGTCGCCGTCGCGGGCAGGTCGAGCAGCAGCGGCTTCACCTTCGTGCGCAGGAAGTGGTCGGGGCAGCTCGTGCCGAGCGCGGCGAGGGCGGGTGCCTTCTCGGAGGCGAGGAAGTCCAGCACGACGTCGCTGTCGTCGTAGTGGCCGACGGTGGGCTTGTCGTGGCTCGCGATGCCGCGGATGGTGGGCGCGAGGGCGGCCGCACGGGCCCGGCGCTCGGCCTCCGGCAGCGCCTCGTAGCCGGAGCGCACGGCCCCGAAGGGCTCCGCCTTGCCGTGCTCGGCGATGTACGCGGCGGCGGTGTCGATGATCCAGAGCGAGTTCGCCTCGGCCTCGGCCGAGGTGTCGCCCCAGGCCGTGATGCCGTGTCCGCCCAGGATGCAGCCGACGGCCGCAGGGTTCTCGGCCTTGATGGCCGCGATGTCGAGACCGAGCTGGAAGCCGGGGCGCCGCCACGGCACCCACGCGACCTTCTCGCCGAAGACCTTCTTCGTCAGCTCCTCGCCGTCCGCGGAGGTCGCGATCGCGATGCCGGAGTCCGGATGCAGGTGGTCGACGTGCGCGGCGTCGACGAGGCCGTGCATGGCGGTGTCGATCGAAGGGGCGGCTCCGCCCTTTCCGTGCAGGCAGTAGTCGAACGCGGCGACCATCTCGTCCTCGCGCTCGACGCCCGGGTACACGTTCTGGAGGGCGCGCAGGCGGTCGAGGCGCAGCACCGCGAGTCCCTTCTCGGTGAGGGTTCCGAGGTCGCCGCCGGAGCCCTTCACCCACAGCAGCTCCACCGGCTCGCCCGTGACCGGGTCGGTCTCGGTGCCCTTCGCCGACGTGTTGCCGCCGGCGTAGTTCGTGTTCTTCGGGTCTGCGCCGAGGCGGTTGCTGCGCGCGATGAGCTCGGCGGCGGTCGGGTTCGTCATGGGTGTTCCTTCGTTGGTTCGCGAAGACGAGTGTTCGTTTATGTTCGTACTCACAAACAGTCACATATCAGGATGCTCGCGTCAACCCGTGTGCGGGTCAGCGGCCCCGGCCTGAGGACCGACCAGGACTATGCGGAGGTCCCTCCCAGGGGCGTGCGCATCAGCACAGCTCGACGACGTCGCGGAGCCCGTCGAGCTCGGTGGCCTCGGGCGGCAGCTCGGTGAGGACGAGGTCGATGTCGTCCCAGGGGAGCGTGCGGGCGACGCCGGAGTCCCGCAGCTTGCCCGCCGTCGCGAGCAGCACGGTCGAGGCCGCGCGCTCGGCGAACACCTGCTTCACCTGCGCCTCGCGGGGGGTGACCTCGGAGGTGCCCCACGCCGTCTCGATGGCGGACGCCGAGGCGAAGAACCGCTCGTACTGGAGCGACGACGCCATCCGGCACGCCAGGGGGCCGACGAGGCTGCCGGTCGACGCCTCGGCCTCGCCGCCGACGAGGATGCTGCGCTCGGGCGCGCGGGCGGAGGCGTGCCGGAAGTTGTCGATCGAGTTGGTCACGGCGATGTGCTCCGAGTCGGGGGCGATCGTCTCCAGCAGCACCCCGATCGTCGACGACGCGTCGAAGGCGACGTAGCCCGTACGGGGCACGAGCGTCGCGGCCTTCCGCGCGATCGTGCGCTTCGCGTCGATGTCCGCCGCCATCCGCTCGGCGAACGGGCGCGCCCGCGAGACGCTCACGGCGCCGCCGCGCACGCGACGGAGGAGTCCCGCGGCCTCCAGCTCGTCGAGGTCGCGCCGGACCGTCATCCCCGAGACGCCGAGCCGGGTCGCCAGGTCGTCGAGCAGCACCCGGCCGTGCTCGTCGAGCAGGTCGAGCACCATTCGGCGGCGGAGTTCGCCGCTCACGGTCGAGACGATAGCCATGTCGTCAGATGCTATCCGCCGGCCGCGCGCGCGTGGTCATGGCACCGGTGGCGTCAGGCGCCCCAGCCGGCCTGCGTGCCGCCCGCGCGCTCGGACTCGATGCGCTCCTGGTACCCGGATGCGGCGTACGCGGCCATCGGGTCGGTGGGGAGGCCGCGCGACTCGCGCCATTCGGCGAGGGCGGGGCGCACGTCGGTGTAGAAGGCGTCCATGAACACCGCTTGCGCGCCCAGCACGTCGTTCGCGCCCTGGGCCGCCGCGAGGGCATCGTGGTCGATGAGCAGGGCCCGCGCGGTCATCTCCTGCACGTTCAGCACCGAGCGGATCTGTCCGGGGATCTTCGCCTCGACGTTGTGGCACTGGTCGAGCATGAAGGCGACGTCGGGGTTGTTCAGGCCCCCGCCGCGGATCACCTCGACGAGGATGCGGAACAGCTGGAAGGGGTCGGCGGCGCCGACGATGAGGTCGTCGTCGGCGTAGAAGCGGGAGTTGAAGTCGAACGAGCCGAGCTTTCCGAGGCGGAGGAGCTGCATCACGATGAACTCGATGTTGGTGCCCGGGGCGTGGTGGCCGGTGTCGAGGCAGACGAGCGCCCTGTCGCCGAGAGCGGCGACCTGGGCGTAGGAGGTGCCCCAGTCGGGGACGTCGGTGTGGTAGAACGACGGCTCGAAGAACTTGTACTCGAGGACGAGGCGCTGCGCGTCGCCCAGGCGCGCGTAGATCTCCTGCAGCGAGTCGTGGAGGCGGTCCTGGCGGGCGCGCATGTCGGTCTGGCCGGGGTAGTTGGAGCCCTCGGCGAGCCAGATCTTCAGGTCGCGGGACCCGGTCCGGTCCATGATGTCGATGCAGGCGAGGTGGTGGTCGATCGCCTTGCGCCGGATGCGGTCGTCGTGGTGGGTGAGGGCCCCGAACTTGTAGTCCTCGTCCTGGAACGTGTTGGAGTTGATCGTGCCGAGGGTCACGCCGAGGTCCTCGGCGTGACGGCGGAGCGCGTCGTAGTCGTCGACCCGGTCCCAGGGGATGTGCAGGGCGACGGAGGGGGCGAGCGCGGTGACGCGGTTGACCTCGGCGGCGTCGGCGATCTTCTCGAAGACGTCCCGCGGGGTCCCCGCGGTCGGGAACACGCGGAACCGGGTGCCGGAGTTCCCGAACGCCCAGCTCGGCAGCTCGATCGCCTGCGCCTCGAGAGCCGCCAGAACCTGAGGAGAGAGAAGTGACATGGGGCTGCTTTCTTCGTCGGAAGCATGAACGGCATGCTAAAACGTTTCAATCGTAATGCGCAGGAGAGCCCGACGCAATCCGCGCGCCTCGTCGACCCGCGCTCGGCGACCGCGGAAACGCTCCGGATCAGCGGTCTGGGTCGCTGACGATCAACGAAGGATGCGGAGTCTCCCCCTCCGGGGAGACGTTCGCATCAGGGGTGGCGGTGCGAGGCCGTCGTGCGCCCGCGGGGGACGCCCGGCGGCTCCGGCAGGCGGATGGGGGTCGTGCCCGCGACCTCGTCGGAGAACTCCTCGGGGGCGAGGATCGGGAGTGGGCGCGTCTCGTCGATCGTCAGGCGGAAGCGGCGCGCGGCGTCGCGGTGCACCCGGCCAGACAGGAGCAGCCATGCCATGCCGATCGCGCAGGCGAGCAGGCCCGCACTCGCCCCCAGGACGATCGCCGCGCGGGGCCCCCAGACGTTCGCCACCCAGCCGGCGATGGGGGCGCCGATCGGGGTCGCCCCCATCAGGACCGCCATGTAAAGGGCGAGGACCCGGCCGCGCAGCCCCGGGTCGGTGGTCGTCTGCACGTATCCGTTCGCGGTGGTCAGCACCGTCACGGTGGCGAAGCCGACGAAGACGAGCGACACGGCGTAGAGGACGTAGGTCGGCATCGCGGACGAGGCGAGCGAGAACACCCCGAACCCGCCCGCGGCGACCATGACGACCCGCATCCGGGCGCGGTCCCGACGGGCGGCGAGCAGAGCGCCCGCCAGGGAGCCGATCGCCAGGATCGAGCTCAGCACCCCGTAGCCGTCGGCCTGCTGCCCGAACTCCAGCGCCATGGTGGAGGCGAAGATCGGGAAGTTCATGCCGAACGCGCCGATCAGGAAGACCATCACGAACGTCACGACGAGGTCGGGGCGGCCGGCGACGTAGCGGAACCCGTCGGCCAGCCGCGCCGCTCCCGGCGCCTTCACGCGCGGGATGAGCTCGCCGCGACGGATGAGCAGCAGGGCGACGAGCATGGCGAGGAACGTGCCGGCGTTGACGACGAACACCCAGCCGGAGCCCACGAGCACGATGAGGAATCCGGCGACGGCGGGGCCGAGCAGTCGTGCCGCGTTGAAGGAGGCGGAGTTCAGCGCGACGGCGTTGGCCGCGTTCTCCCGCGTGACGACGTCCGTGACGAACGCCTGGCGGGCGGGGGCGTCGAACGCGTTCACGACCCCGAACGCGAGCGCGAAGGCGAACATGAGCGGCAGGGTCATCACGCCGGAGAGGAGGAGGGCACCGGCGACGATCGCGAGGCCCATGAGCGTGGACTGCGTGGTCATGAGCAGTCGCCGTCGGTCGAAGCGGTCGGCGACCCATCCGGTGACGCCGACGAGCAGCAGCGGCGGCCCGAACTGCAGGGCCATCGTGACGCCCATCGCCGTCGCATCGTTGTCGGTGAGCTCGGTCAGCACGACCCAGTCCTGGGCGGTGGCCTGCATCCATCCGCCGATGTTGGAGACGAGAGCGCCGAGGAACCAGACGCGGTAGTTGAACAGCCCGAGCGAGCGGAACATCGCGGGGCCCCCGCGCCCGGCGGCTCCGCGCGTCGCGCCGGCGGCGCGTGGAGAAGGCCTGGTGGTCATCGCTCGGCCACCGCGCGCATGATCCCGGCGGCCACGGCGAGCGTCCTGCGCTGCTCGGCGTCGAGCTCGCCGAGGGCCTCTTCGAGCCAGGCGTTGCGGCGCCGTACGGTCTCCTCGACGACCGCGCGCCCCTCGTCGGTGAGCGAGACGTTCACCTTGCGGCGGTCGTCGTCGTCCGGGGTGCGCACGAGATAGCCGGACTCCTCCAGGAAGTTCACGGTGCGGTTCATCGACGGGGCGGTCACCCGCTCGCGGGCGGCGAGCTCGCCGAGCGTGTGCGGCCCGTGGACCTTCAGGTTCGCCAGCACCGCGTACTGGCCGTCGCTCATGGTGTCGACCGCCCGCTCGGCGCGGAGGCGCCGGGAGAGCTTGAACGTCGCCATCCGGAGGTCGGATGCGGCGTCCGAGAGCCCGGGGGGATGCTCGTCGGAAGGCGCCATATCGATCGTTAGCATAGCTTATTAGTATAGCTAAGTAAATCCGGGCTGCGCCCGTGCGGACCCGGGCGCAGCCCGGCCGCGGGCCCTAGACTCGTGCGCATGCCCGAGTTAATCGACGCGCACGGGGTGACGATCTTCTACGACGTGCACGTCGCGCGCACCGCGCCGCGCGCAGTCGTCCAGCTGCTCCACGGGGTCGGCGAGCACGCCGGCCGGTACGCGGCCCTCGTCGACGCGCTCACCGCGGCCGGCTACACGGTCTACGCCGACGACCACCGCGGGCACGGTCGCACCGGGCTGGGGCAGTGGAACGACGCCGCGCGGCTCGGCCGGCTCGGACCCGGCGGACACCGCGCGGCGGTCGAGGCCGTCTGGCAGCTCACGCAGCTGATCCGTCGCGAGCATCCCGACCTCCCCCTCGTCCTGCTCGGGCACTCGTGGGGGTCCTTCCTCGCGCAGATCCTGGTGAACCGGCATCCGGAGGCCTACGACGCGCTCGTGCTGTCGGGGTCGGCGCTGCGGATGCCGGGCACCCTCAACGCCGGCGACCTGAACGCGCCGTGGAAGGCGAAGGCCGCGATGGGCACCGAGTGGCTCTCGAGCGATCACGGCGTCGGCCGGGCGTTCCTCGACGACCCGCTCACGACCAGCGCCTCGCTCCTGTCGCTCTTCGGCCCGATCGACGCCGCGCGCCTGTTCGGGCGTCCCCGCAAGGACCTCGGCCGCGACCTGCCGCTCCTGCTGATGGTCGGCCGCGACGACACGGTCGGCGGTCCCCGCAGCGTCCACCGGCTCGCCGCGGCGTACCGCGAGCGGTCCGGGCTCACCGACGTGACGACCCTCGTCTACCCCGGCGCGCGGCACGAGATCTTCAACGAGGTCGTGCAGGCCGACGTGCGCGCCGACCTGCTCGCCTGGCTCGACCGCCGCTTCCCCGCCCGCGCCTGACCCGAGAGTCTCCGGGTTCGGCCCCTGAGCGAGGAGCGGAAGCGTCGAGACGGAGGGGCGCGTCGTCAGGGCGTGGGGAGGCCGGGCCGTTCATCACTCATGACATGTGTGGCGGGTGCTGTGAATGCTCCCCGGGATCTCGCGGACGGTGCGGGTGTCGTCTGCCGGGTGTCATGAGTTCTGCCCACGTTCGGACGGACATGAGCCCGCGGACCGGCTTTCGCGATCCCACGGAGCGCCCCGTCGGAGGCGCTGAGAAGCTGATGCCGAGGTCTCCCGTCCATCCGGTCTCTGAGCGAGAGCGGTGCCGGACGGGCAGGGAGGGGTGTCGCGGCTCCCGAGTAGAATCGAACGAGGGAGAGCCGTGTCACGAGAACAGGACGAGTCCGCCTCGCGGGGTGGCTTCGGTGCCGTGCGCGCGAAGCTCGTATCCCGCCCCAAGCTCGCCGACGTGGTCGCCGAGGGCATCTACATCGCGGCAGCCGCGACCCGGCTGACGCTCAAGAACCGTATCCTCGTCGACATCCTGTCGGCCGGCGAGGGCTTCGACGCCGATCGGTTCGTGCCCGAGGCGAGAGGGACGCTGCTGACGCTCGCGAGCGAGGCCGAGGCCGATGCCGAGCGGGCCGAGCACGAACGCAAGCTCGCGCGCCGCCGCTTCAGCGACTCGGACGGCACGCATGACTACCGCAGTCGCGACGTGCGCAACCTCCGCCGCCGCCGCAAGCAGTCCGAGCGCATCGCGAAGGAGCTGCGTGGGCGCGCGGAGGACCCCGAAGAGCTCCGCACGCTCGTGGAGGCCGCGCGGGAGGCGGCGTGGGCGGAGGTCGCGCGCAACATCGACAGCACCCTGCGCATCGAGGCGGCCAGGCCCGATCTCGAGCCCGACTACGGCATGATGCGCGCCGCGCGGATGCAGAGTCTGCGCCTCGTCGACCTGCCGCGGCTCGCCGCCCACCGCAGGGCGAAGGACCGCGATCGTGACGACACGGCCGTGCGGAGCGATGCCGACCCCGCCCCGCGGCAGAGGGGGATCGACCTCAGCGAGCTCGAGTGAGCCGAGCCTGCTCGATTCGCGAGCGCGCCCGCAGTGGGGTAGGCTCTCCTAGTGCCTGCGCGCCGGATTCGGACGCAGCACGGGCGCCCGTAGCTCAATGGATAGAGCATCTGACTACGGATCAGAAGGTTGGGGGTTCGAGTCCCTTCGGGCGCACACTGTGTTGAGACAGTGCCCCCGGCTCTTCGGAGCCGGGGGATTTTTCGTCTCCGGGCCGCGTGGGCGAGGGATTCAGAGGCCTCGCCGCGTGGGGAGGCGCTGATGTGCAAGAGCCGGGTCATGAGTTGCCCCGTCTGTCAGGTGGACAGGACCAAGAAAACGGAACAGATTCCGGTTAGTGAAGCCACCTCCTCCACCTCGCAGGTGCCCCGGTCCCGCATGTGCGAGCCGATACGCTCCTGGCCGCGCTGTCCGGCGAGATGATCGCCCACTGGCTCACCGAACAGGGCAAGAACCCGACCGAGCTCGCCGACGACCTGGCGGGGCTGGCCTGCTCGCTCACGCTTCCCGGCCCGCTCGCACGCGGTGACCGCACCGGGACGGGTGCGGTATGAGCGAGTTCTGGCGCAGAGACGATCTTCCGCATCTGGAGGCGAGGCGGTCCTCTCAGGAGAACTCCTGCTATCGCCCGCACACTCACGACACGTTCTCAGTGGGGCTGATCGACGCGGGCACCTCCGTTCTCGCCGGCCACCTCGGCGGCGTCATCCGCCTCCGCCCGGGAGACGTGGTCCTGATCCCCGCTGACCACGTGCACGACTGCAACCCTGACGACGGTGCGTGGCGGTACCAGATGATCCACATCGACCAGGAATGGGCGGCCTCCCTCGCACAGCATGATCCTCGGACTCGGCATCCAGTACCTCGGTTAGCCTCCGGGCGCCAGATCGCACCGCTTGTGATACCGGGACCGTCACGACACAGCAGCGGGTGACGCTCTCTACGAGTGATTCGCTCGCACTGGTCCCGGCGCTATGGCGGAGTGTTCATAACGGGCATGGATGAATCGGGCGGGCTTTGCTCTTTCCTCTGATCGCGAGGCGAGGCATAGCCTGACGGCGCACCGTCGCACGCGGTGCTTCGTGGATCTCGAGGAGCGGCGAAGATGGCGGATGCGACGGTGCTCAGCTCCTGGCTGCGGACCGGCGCGGACGCCGGGGGAGTCGACTGCGGCGATGCGGGCACCAGCGCGCAGCGCATCGCCGACGCGCTTCGCATCGCGATGCGAGAGGGAGGGCTCGTTCCCGGTCAGCGCCTCATCGAGGCCGAGGTCGCCGAGCAGTTCGACGTCTCGCGCGCGACGGTGCGGGAGGCGATCCTCCGGCTGGACGAAGCGGGACTGGTCACGACGCTGCGATATCGCGGCGCGCAGGTGCGCCGGGTGGATCGCGCATGCGCCGCCGACCTGGTATCCCTCCTGACACCTGTGCAGGTGCACGCGGCGGCGCTCGCCTGCACATCCAGGACGGCGGGCGACATGACGCGGATGAACGAGCTCGTGGGTGAGGTGGCGCAGGCGGCGCGGTTCGCCCTGTGGGGACGCGTCGCCGTGCTCGATCGCGTGCTCGACCGGACCATCGCGCGTTCGACACGGAACACGGCCCTCGTCGACACGGTCGACTCCCTGCAGTTGCAGCTATGCCTGCATCGCCTGCGGCCCTCGGCGCTCGTGCGGATCGGTGACGACATGGCCGATCGGGAGGGCGTCGTCGACGCGATCGGCCGGCGGGACAGGGAAGACGCCCAGCGGCACGAGCACTCGCGCCGCCTTCGGCTCGAAGCGCTCTTCGGGAGGACCCGAGCATGACGGAGGAAACGATGACGACCCAGAGCGACCTGCAGGCCCGATCCGCGGCGACTGCGCAGTGGTGGCGGGCGGTGCTGGGTCAGTATCCGACGGGCGTGGTGCTCGTCTCGTCGCTCGACGAGGACGGTGAGCGCCTCGGGATGGTGGTCGGCAGCTTCGCCGCGGTGTCGAAGGACCCTCCTCTGGTGTCGATCATGCCCGCGCGGGACTCCTCGACCTATCCGCGCATCCAAGCGCAGGGGCGGTTCGCCGTCAGCGTGCTCGGCTCGCGGCACGAAGAGCTGTGCCGGGCGTTCTCGCGGAAGACGCCCGATCGCTGGGACACGGCGCACTGGGAGGACACGCCCGGCGGTCTTCCGCGCCTGGCGGACGCCGTCTCATGGTTCGAGTGCCGCGTCCGGAACACGCACGAGGCGGGCGACCACTCCATCGTGCTTGCTGAGGTGACAGAGTTCGGCGCCGGTGTGCCTGGTGCGGGACTGCCGCTGATCTACTTCCGCGGTGGATACGGGTCGTTCACGGTCTCGTCACTGGACTACGACGTCGCAGGGCTGTCGCGCCAGCTGGCCCAGGTGGATGCGATCCGTGCCGAGGTGCGCGCTTTCGCCGAACGGTGGAACGCCGAGTGCGTGGTCTACGGGAGGGCGGCGGACCTGGTCCTCGTGCTGCACGCGGCGAACCTGCGCAGCCACCTCGCGCCGGCGGCACGTCCGGTGGGAGCGACGTTCTCGTTCGCCGCGCCCCTCGCCGCCGCATTCGCGGCCTGGGGCGACGAGGACACCGTGCACACCTGGACAGAGAACGCGCGCCACCTCGTGGGCGGGCTGGATCGCGGGGTCATCGACGAGCTCCTGCAGTCCACGCGCGCCCGTGGCTTCGGCGTGTGGCTGAACTCCTCCGCGCTCGAGGCCTTCCAGCGCATCTCCACCGAGGGACCTGCCGGGCCCGACGACATCGATCGCTTCTGGTGCGGCGTCGCCGACGAGGTCCGCGCCGCCGCCGCCGGATGGGAGCAGGAGCTGACGGCGGCATCATCCGTGCAGATCCCGATCGTCGGGGCCGACGGGCGGGCGGAGGTCATCGTTTCGGTCAGCCACCTCGGCGAGCTGATCGCCGCGCAGCAGACGTCCGGGGACGAAGGCGCCCTGCAGGCGTTCGCCGCGGATCTCGTGCGCCTCAGCGGTCGGGGGACCCCGTGACGACGGCGCCGCAGGCACGGCTGCGCGCGCCCCATCGGTTCAGCTCGTCCTGCTGCTCGCGCAGGGACGCCGCGATCGCGTCGTAGGAGTCCTGGCCCGCGGCGAAGCGCAGGGGAGGGTTCGCCGACTCGACGATGGCCATCACGGCGCGGGCGAGGTCGGCGGGGTCGCCCGACGGCGAGCCGACGACCGAGGCGAATGCCGCTTCGCGGACGCCGTCATAGCCGGCCAGCGACTGCGAGGTCGACCGCGAGGACGCGGCGAAGCCGGTCGCGTATGCGCCGGGGGAGACGGTTGTGACACGGATGCCGAAGCCCCGGGTCTCGGCATCGAGCCCGGCCCCGAGCCCCTCGACGGCGAACTTGGTCGCGCTGTACGGCGCAACCAGCGAGGTCGACACCCTGCCGGCCACCGAGGAGATGTTGACGATGCGTCCGCCTCCCTGGGCGCGCATGAGGGGGACCGTCGCGCGGACGGTGCGCAGCGTGCCGAAGAAGTTCACCTCGAAGAGCGCCCGCACCTCTTCGTCGGTGGCCTCCTCGACCGCGGCGAGCATGCCCACGCCCGCGCAGTTCACGAGCACATCGATGCCGCCAAAGCGCTCGCGGGCGACGCGCACCGCCTCCGCCACGTCGTCGTCGCGGGTGACGTCGAGCCGCAGTGCCAGTGCGTGGTCGGGGTAGGCGTCGGCGAACAGCTGCACCGCGGCGGCATCCGACCCGGTCGCGGCCACCCGATCGCCCTGTGCGAGGGCGGCCTCGGCGATCGCGCGGCCGATTCCGCTGCCCGCCCCGGTGATGAGCCAGCGTCGTGATCCTGTCATCGCGAGGCCTCAGTTCCCGTGTTCGAAGACGCCGTGCGGGTCGCGACGTGCTCGGATCTCCGCGAGTCGTCGAGCGGTCGCGGCCGGCCACAGACGGGATCGGAAGGTCTGGGCGGACGGATGGTTCGCCCAGTTGTAGTTGACCTCGGGGCCGCTGTAGCCCACCAGTGCGTCTCGGATCGTGTGCCCCGCGGCTTCGACGACCGCCCATGGTGCCGCCGCATCATCGGGGACCCCGAGCACGAGGACGCTGAAGGGCTGCGAGCGTCCGCCGACGGCATCGGGATGCTCGCCGGGCCGCGCGATCGCGCCCCCCAGCATCCGAACCTCGACGGTGACCAGCGGGGAGGCGCAGTCGCCCCCGCTGTGGAGCAGCAGCACGTCGACGAGGTCGTGATCGATCCGGTCGATGAAGTCCCCCCACTCCCACACCGGGAGGGGTCCTTCGGGCTCGGCGTGGATCTCTGCGATGCGGTCGCTGGGAAGCAGCCCCACCGTGTCGAGTATCGGGGTCCCGGCACGTGCGCGCCATCGCGTCAGAGCGGCCTCGCCCGCCGAGATCAGCTCCTCGCCGGAGAGCCCGACCTCGACATACGCGAACCGCACGTGGAGGACGGGCGCGCCACCAAGCGGCGGCGGAACCTCCGGAGGCAGGCGGAGGATCGCGATCGATGTGTTTGTCGACTCGGGCACGTCCTCGATCCAGTCCGCCCACTCGTGGGCGACGCGGGCGATGTCGGCGGCGGCGTAGAAGAGCCCGCCGCCGTAGACGTGCGGCATCCGCGGCGCGGCGATCGTCATCTCGGTGACGACACCGAGGCCCACCTTCCCTCCACGCAGTGCCCAGAAGAGATCCTCGTTCTCGACCGGGCTCGCCACGAGCACGTCGCCCCGGCCGTCGACCACGCGGATCGAACGGATCCAGTCGCTGGCCATGCCCAGCGATCGACCGAGCGGCCCGATGCCGCCGCCCAGGAGCAGCCCCACAGCGCCCACCGTCTTGGCCGAGCCCGTGACGGCTCCGAGCCCATGACGGTGAAGCTCCGGCACGACGTCGATCCAGCGCAGGCCCGCGCCGATCGTGAACGTGGCGGCAGCCGCATCGATCGCGAGGCGGCTCAGATGTTGGGTCTTGAGCAGGATCCCGTGGTCGAGCGTCCGATAGGCGCCGTGCCCGGTCAGCTGCGGGTGCACGGTCTGCCCGTTCGCCACGGCCCAGCGCACGGTCGTCTGGACGTCGGCCTCATCGGCCACCACGACGACGAGCTCCGGCGATGTGGGGGAGAGAAGGTTGAAGCCGCCGACGTTGTCGACGAACCCGGGCTCTCCGGGAAGGAACACCTCTCCCCGGAGACTCGCCCGGAGGCCGTCGACGTCGGGAGCGAGCTCGCGTGCCATGGGTTCCCTCTCTGCGGGCGCGCCCATGCGCCCGTGCTGCCAGACGGAGGTCAGCCTAGGGGCGCGGATCCCGAGGAGGGAAAGACCAATCCACCCCGGCATTCATGCGGGATCGATGATGAGTGCGCGCACTCAGATCTGGATGAGCGTGTCCTCGGTGGCGTCGACCACCGCGTCGAAGACCGTCGACAGGGTCGGCGAGGAGTCGTCCGAGCGTCCGATGAGGTAGATCGGAAGCACCACGTTGTCGATCGGCAGGATCACGACGCCTTCCCGCAGCCGGCCGGCGAAGCTCTCGGGGACGACCTCGATCCCGTGGCCAGCCGCCACCCCTGTGAAGTGCTCGTCGAAGTCTGAGACCTCTTCGGCCACACGGATCGTGAACCCTGCCTGGGCGCTGAGGCGGTGCAGCGCCGAGCCCTCCCGGAAGGCGCGGTTGCTCGGGAGGATCCAGGCCTCCTCCGCCAGTTCGCTGAGGCCGACCGACGACCTGCCGGCGAGCGGATGATCTTCCGGCAGCGCCACGACCATCGCCTCATTGGTGATGAGGAGACGGTGCAGATTCGCGGCTCCCGTCGGCGCGACGCACAGTGCCGCGTCGATGCGGCGCTCGAGAACGGCTTCGACGAGCTTGCTCGAGCTCTCGGCCACGATGGTGAGCTCGATATCGGGGTTGATCTCGCGGAGGCGATTGACGATCGCGCGTTTGACCTCGGTGCTCACCGCCGAGTACACGCCGAGTGTCACGGGCCCGGTTCCGCCGCGCCGGAGGTGGGTGGCGGCCTCCAGTGCCCGGTCGTAGCTCTCGACGGCGATCCGCGCATGCTCGGCGAAGGCCTGACCTTCGTTGGTGAGTTCGACCTGGCGCGTGCTGCGTGCGAACAGGCGCAGCTGGAGGGATTCCTCGAGCTTTCGGATGTTGGCGCTCAGAGCGGGCTGGGCCAGATGCAGTCGGTCGGCGGCACGGCTGAAATGGAGTTCCTCCGCGACAGCAAGGAACTGTCGGAGGTGACGTATCTCCACGTTCATCTACACACCCATCGCCTTTGCCTGAGTCCCTCCGAGCATAGCCGTGCTCGCTGGGGACTGCCTGCGCGGCGTACCGCGTTCGGGCTCAGACGATCGGCGCCACCTCGTCGGCGAAGTCGACGAAGGCGCGCCAGCTACGGGCATCCGCCTTCTCGCGGTACATGTCTCCGGGGACCGTGAACGCGTGCGGCGCGCCCGAGTACACCGAGATCTGCCAGTCCACCTCGGGCGCGGTGCGCAGCTCGTCGGCGAAGGCCTTGACGTCCTCGTCGGGGGCGATCGGGTCCGACCCGCCCGTGAGGATCAGCACGGGCGCTGCGATCGCCTGGACCTCGGGTGGATCTTGCGTGATGAGTCGACCGTGGAACGAGACGACGCCGGCGGATCGCTGGCCCGTACGGGCGTGCTCCAGGGCGACCGTACCGCCGAAGCAGTACCCGATGACGAGGATGTCGTCGGGGGTGAACCCTCGATCGGTGAGCGCATCGAAGGCCGCCTGCGCGCGGCCGCGCATGAGCGGCAGATCCGCGTAGTACTTCTGCGATTCCGCGCGCATCTCGGGGATCGTCGCCGGGCGCACGCCGTCTCCGTAGACGTCGCCGGCGAAGACCGTGTAACCCAGGCCCGCGATCATCCGGGCTCGGGCCTCGACGTAGGGGCCCGGCCCCATCCAGGCGTGGAAGACGAGCACCGCCTTCGGGCTCCCGCCCTCGGGTTCGGCGATGAATCCGCGCAAAGGGGTCGCGCCGTGCAGGTACTCCACATCGTGGACCGCGATGGGGCGGTCATGTCGCGGCGAGACGGTGGTCAGCAGGTGCTGGAGATTCTCGGGCAGATCCTCGATCGACATCCGGCGGTTCCCCTTTCTCTTGACACGACGCCGTGTTCCTTTCCAAACTTACTTGTGCACGGATAGTCCGTCAACGTACTATCTGGCGACCGACGACGAAGGAGACCGTCATGTCCACCCCCACCAGCATCATTCCTGACGCGGAAGCGGCCCACCCGGAGTTCTACGAGGCGCTCGCCGCCCAGCACGTCAAGGCGCTGTGGACCATTCCCGGGACGCTCGCGCCGGAGCCGACCCTCGACGAGGTTCCGTACGTCTGGCACGCGCGCGACCTCTGGCCGCTCCTGGAGAAGGCCGCGGAGTTCATCAGCCCCGACGACGCCGAGCGTCGCGCGTTCAATGCGTCCAACCCGAAGCGTGTCTTCGGTACAAGCCATAACCTCGTCGCCGGCTACCAGATGGTGCTGCCCGGTGAGACGGCTCCCGCGCACCGCCACACACCCAGCGCCATCCGCCTCATGCTGCGAGGCGGCGGCATCACGACCGTCGAGGGTGAGCCGGTCTGGATGGAGCGCGGTGACCTGGTCCTCACACCGCCGGTGTCGTGGCACGACCACCGTCACCCGGGCGACGAGCCGATGATCTGGCTCGACGGCCTCGACGTGCCGTTCGTCCGCGGACAGCACGCGCAGTTCGCGGAGGAGTACCCGAACGAGCAGCTGCAGGACCTCACCCGGCCCCAGGATGCCAGCGTCGCGGAATACGGTGTCGGTCTGGTGCCGGCGCACAGCACGTGGACGCGCAAGCACTCGCCCTTGAACAAGTACGCCTACTCGACGACGCGGCCGGCCCTCCTGCGCCTGTGGGAGGTAGAGGGATCGCCGACGTCGGGATCGACCCTCGAGTACGTGAACCCGCTGACCGGCGGACCCGTCATCCCCACGATCTCGTCGTACCTCTCGTACATCCCCGAGGGCGGCGCATCCAAGCCGGAACGCCACACACCGAGCAAGATCTTCTGCGTGCTCGAGGGCGGCGGCCACTCGATCATCAACGGCGAGCGCTTCGACTGGGAGGAGAACGACTTCTTCGTCGTCCCGTCGTGGCACTGGTATCAGCACATCGCCGATCAGGGTGACGCGGTCCTGTACTCCCTCAGCGACTGGCCGATCTACGAGCCGTTCGACCTCGTGCGCCGTGAGGTCCGCGACGAGTACCCGCAGCTGTGAGCGCCGCACCGGAGCAGGCCGCGCGGGTCGCGGTGATCGGATGCGGCATCGGTGGCATCGCCACCGCGCTCGCGCTCGCCAAGAAGGGCATCACGGTCGCCGTCTACGAGCGTGCACCGGACATCGGTGAGGTCGGCGCAGGCCTGCAGGTGGGCCCCAACGCCGGACGTATCCTCGCGGATCTCGGAGTGCTCGAGCACCTCACGGTGAAGGCGGTCCTCCCGGAGCGTGCGGTCATGCGCTCGATCGACTCGGGCGAGGAGATCATCTCGATCGACCTGTCGAGCTTCCCTGAGCGATACGGGTCCCCCTACCGGGTCATGCATCGCGGAGACCTGCTGTCGGGCCTGATGAAGGCGGCCGTCGACACGGGGCTGGTCGCGGTGCATCCGGGAAAGGAGCTCGTGTCGGCGACGCAGGACGCCGACGTCGTCACCGCCGTCTTCGCCGACGGGACCACGGCCTCCGCCGAGGTGCTGGTCGGGGCCGATGGCATCCGATCGCGCGTGCGTGAGATCCTCGGCGACGACTCGCCGCCGCTCGCGTCCACCTACGTGATCTACAGGGGAACGTTCCCACGCACTCCCGAGTTCGAGAACGCCGTGACGCTGCAGACGGGTCCGCACCACCACGTGATGCACTATCCGATCCGCGGCGGTGAGGAGATGAACCTCGTCTGCTCCTTCCGCAGCGTCCGCGGACCGGTGGGCAGCGACGCGTGGGGGACGGCCGAGGAGCTCGACGAGGTGTTCGCGACTGCGAATCCCGTCGTGCGGGCCGCGATCGCGAACCTGGACCGGACGAAGAAGTGGGTGCAGTTCGACCGCGATCCGCGTCCGGGTTGGACGCAAGGCCGGTTCCTGCTGATCGGCGACGCGGCGCATTCGGCGCACCAGTACTTCGCCCAGGGCGCCTGCCAGGCTCTCGAGGACGCCGTCGTGCTCGCCGGCCTGCTGTCCGAGGCTGACGACCTCTCGCAGCCGCTGGAGCGGTTCGAGCAGATCCGTTACCCGCGCACGGCCGCGGTCCAACGCGGGTCGCGGTGGTGGGGCGAGCTCACGCATGTCGAGGCCGCCGAGGCCGCCGTCCGAGATCAGATGCTCGGCGCGATCGGCGACACCGGGCTCGACCACCTCGACTGGCTCTACGGTGACGCGTCGCTTCCGATCCCGCCGGTCCCCGACTCCCGCGATGTGTATGAGGCGATCCCCGGGACCGAGCGCGTGCTGGGTCGCCGATCGTGAGGCTCGGGCTCTTCGGCGGCGGCCGGCTCGGCGTCGTCGTGGGCGACCTCGTCCACGACGCCTCGGCTCTCGTGCCGATCGAGGCGGCCGGCGTCGGAGGGGCGCTCGCCGCCCTCATCCGGTCGGGGGCGGCGCTCGACGCCGACGATGTCGCCGCCGCCCCCGCGTTTCCGCTCGAGGGCATCGAGTGGGAGGCGCCGCTGCCGCGTCCGGGGAAGATCATCGGAGCGCCCGCGAACTACTTCGAGCACGTGGACGAGATGCCGGACTCGTCCACCGTGGTCGAGTGGGGCGTGTTCCTGAAGGCGGGCACGTCCGTGCTCGCACCCGGGGGCACCATCCGACTGCCCTACCTCGACAAGAGGACCGATCACGAGGGCGAGCTCGCCGTCGTGATCGGCCGCGGCGGCCGCGACATCTCACTCGAGAGCGCGCGCGCACACGTCTTCGGCTACACGTGCGCGCTGGACATCACCGTGCGCTCGACCGAGGACCGATCTACCCGGAAGTCATTCGACACGTTCACCCCCCTGGGGCCGCTCGTCGTGACGGCGGACGAGCTCGGGAGCGACGGCGACCTCGGCCTGCGGCTGACCGTGAACGGCGGCCTCCGGCAGGAGTCGACGACGGCGAAGCTCATATACGGGGTGCCGGAGCTCATCGCCTATGCGAGCTCGGTCATGACCCTCGAGCCCGGAGACGTCATTGCGACGGGAACGCCCGCCGGCGTCGGGCCGATCGTCGACGGCGACGTCGTCGAGGTGAGTATCGATCGCGTCGGCAGCCTGCGGGTGGAGGTCACGGCGGACGGCGCTATCCGCTACGCCGACCGCCCCGGTCCGCGCACCGCCCTGCAGCGTGGCTAGACTCCCCGGTGTGGACACCTCCTCGCGGGATACGGGCGCCGACCCGTCGCCCATGGAGCACCGCCCCGGCCATCTGATCCGACGCGCGCACCAGATCCACGATGCCCTGTGGGTGTCGCAGGTGGCGCAGGCGTCGCAGGACGCGACGCCGACCCAGTTCGCCGTGCTGAGCGTCGTCGCCCATCTCGGGTCGTGCGACCAGGCGACCATCGCTCGGTCGGCGTCGCTGGACACCTCGACGGCGGGGTCGGTCATCTATCGGCTGACCGAGCGGGGCTGGCTGCGTTCGGAGCCCTCGTCGGCGGATCGGCGGCGCAACGTGCTGCAGCTGACGCCGGAGGGCGAAGAGGTCTACCTTCGGCTCGCGGCGGCCGCCACTGCGATGACCGACCAGTTGCAGGCGCCGCTCGAGCCCGCCGAGCGCGCCGAGCTGATCCGGCTCCTGCGTCGCCTGGTCGCCGGGCACGAGCGCGCCTGAGGGCACCGCGTCGCGGTCGCCGTGTCGGCGGTGTGGATCGGCGCTCATAACGGGGTCCGATGAATACGGCCCGAACTGCTCTTTCCCCTGCATCCATCCCCCTGCGTAGCGTGATTCGCAGATCGGAACGCTCATGGACGAGCCGTTCCCCGAGCAGCGAAGGGAAGGTCGCGAATGGTTTCGCTGTCGCTCGCGTGCGGAGCCTACGACCGGACTCTGCCCATCCTGAACGGTCATGTCCGGATCGAAGGCGTGGACCTCAGCGCCATCGCGCTCCAGCCCGAGGAGACCTTCTTCCGGATGGTGAGCCACCGGGAGTTCGACGTGTCGGAGATGTCGTTCTCCAGCTACCTGCTCACTCGTGAGCGTGGGGAGCCGTTCGTGGCGATCCCGGTCTTCCCCTCGAAATCCTTCCGGCACAGCGGCATCTACGTTCGTGCCGACGCGGGGATCGAACGGCCCGAGGACCTCGTCGGCCGCACGGTCGGGATCCCCGAGTTCCAGGTGACCGCTGCCGTCTGGATCCGCGGCATCCTCTCCGACTATCACGGTGTGCCCGCGGATTCGGTGGTGTACCGCAACGGCGGACTCTACGCGCGCGGGCGGACCGAGAAGATCGCCATCCGCCCGCGCGGCATCGACCTGCAGCCCATCAGCGCGCACGACACCCTGGGCGAAGCGCTGCTGGGCGGTGAGGTCGATGCCGTCTACTCGCCGCGTCCGCCCCAGCAGTTCCTCGACGGCGATCCCCGCGTCGTGCGGCTGTTCGCCGACACTCGCGCGGCCGAGACGGCCTACTTCCGAGAGAGTGGGATCTTCCCGATAATGCACACGATCGTGATCCGACGCGAGGTGTACGAGCGCGATCGCTGGATCGCCCAGTCGCTCGTGAAGGCGTTCACGGAGGCGCGTGATCAGGCGATCGCAGCGCTGAAGTACCCCGGCGCGCTCGTGACGAGCCTCCCGTTCGCGTCGCAGGACATCCTCGACACGATCGAGCTGATGGGCGAGGACTACTGGTCCTACGGCTTGCCGGCCAACCGAAACAACCTCGAGACGCTCGTCAGATACGAGCACGAGCAGGGTCTCATCGCCGAGCGACCCGCGCTGGAGGACCTCTTCGCATCCGAGACCCTGAGCTCGGTCGTCGTCTGAAACAAGGAGCAGAGAAATGACACGCACACCGAAGGTCGTCGTCGCCGGCGGCGGGATCGGCGGCCTGACCGCCGGCATCGCGCTGGCCAAGCGAGGAATCGACGTCCAGGTCTTCGAGCAGGCGCCCGCGATCGGTGAGATCGGCGCTGGGCTCACCCTCTCGCCCAACGCCCTCAAGGCCTATGAGGGACTCGGAGTCCGCGATGCGATCGAGGCCATCGGCTTCGACGCCGAGTGGCAGGTCGTCCGCCGCTGGAACGACGGTGCCGAGGTCTCCCGAGTCAATCGGAGCGGGTACGCGGACATCTTCGGAGCCCCTTACATCTCGCTTCACCGCGCCGACTTCGTCGAGGTGCTCGCCGAGAACCTCCCCGACGGGATCCTGAACCTCGGCACCCGCGCGGTGGGCGCCGAGAGCACCGCCGGCGGCGCCGTGCTGCGCTTGGATGACGGCCGCGAGATCGAGGCCGATCTCGTCATCGGCGCCGACGGAGTCCGCTCGGCTGTGCGATCGAGCATCATGGAGACGACCGAGCCCCGTTTCACCGGAACCGTGTGCTTCCGCGGTCTCGTGCCCTTCGACGAGGTCGCCGACGCCGTGCAGACGAAGGATTGGATGCTGTACGTGGGTCCCGAGCGCCACGTCATCTCTTACATGGTCCGCCGAGGAGACGTCGTGAACTTCGTCGCGCACGTCGACACCGACAGCTGGCTGGGCGAATCCTGGACCCGGGAGGCAGACCCGTCGGAGATCCTCGACGTCTTCGAGGGCTGGCACGAACCGCTGCTGAAGCTGCTCGCCTCGTCGACGACCTACTACAAATGGGCGCTGTACGACCGGGACCCGATCCCCTCGTGGTCGCGCGGGAACGTGACCCTGCTCGGCGATGCCGCTCACGCGATGCCGCCCTTCATCGGTCAGGGCGCCGGCATGTCGGTGGAGGACGCCTACGCCATCGCTGCGGCGATCGACTACACCCCCGGCGACATCCCCGCGGCGCTCGCGCGCTACGAGGCGCTGCGCGTCGGCCGGGCGAACGAGATGGTCGCGCGAGCCCGTGCAGGACGTGACAAGTACCACCTCAAGGAGAGCTGGGACCCGAAGCCCGTCGGCGAGCAGAACCGGACGGGAATCGCCCACGACGACATCTACCACTACGACATCCGCGAGGCGGCGGACTTCGGAGCATCGGCGCCCGCCGTCGGCTGAGCCACCTCGCGAGGCGCAGGGTCCGCCCCCTTCGGGGTGTCGGATCCTGCGTTCGTCGTCCGTGCCGCCCCTCGCGACATACGCCGAGCGGGCGTTGCGAGCGAGGGGCGCCGGGGGCGAGCGGATGCCGCTGCGTCAGGCCCGTCCGTGAGCGGATGCTGCTTCGCCGGTGTGCCGCCGGCCCCCGCCGGGGATCATCAGGGCGATGATCGCGCCGATCGCGCCGGCACCGAGCGCCAGAACGATGGTGAGTGTGAACGCCGGGTCGCTCGGGACGGACTGGCCCGCGATCGAGACCGCTCCGGTGGCGTAGACGGTCCCGATCGAGGCTGCGGCGAGTGTCGTGCCGATCGCGCGCATGAGCGCGTTGAGCCCGTTCGCGGCGCCCGTGTCGGTGATGGGGACCGCGCGCATGATCAGGGTCGGCATGGCGGCGTAGGAGGTGCCCGCCGCAAGACCGACGAGGATGCTCGAGACGGTCAGGAGCAGGGCGCTGCCTCCCGCGCAGAGCGCGAGCACATAGGCTGCCACGCTGATCACGCCGCCGAGGCAGAGCATCATCCGCGGACCTGCCCAGAGCAGGAGGCGTCCCGCGATCGGCGAGGCGACCACGAGTGCGACCGATCCGGCCAGGAGCACGAGCCCGGTCGCCTCCAGCGAAAGCCCGGCTCCCATCCCCCGGCCGGCGGGAGCCGCGAGCAGCTGGGGGAAGATGATGTTGCCGGCGAAGACGGCGAACGACAGCGCCGTCGAGGTGAGGTTGGTGAGCAGCACGGTCGGGCGGAAGGCCACGCGGAGGTCGGCGATCGGGTTGCTGACCCGCAGCTCCCAGGCGACCCACACCCCGAGCACGATGCTGCCGCCCGCCAGCGCGCCGAGCGTCGGCCACGAGACCCAGCCCCACGCCTGTCCCTGGGTGATTCCCAGCAGGAGGGCGGTCAGCGCTCCCGCCAGGAGTACTCCCCCCAGCACGTCGAGCGCGCCCCGCGCACGAACGGGGCTTTCAGGAACGAGCCAGAGGATGAGCAGAATGCTCGTCAGCGACATCGCCCCCGAGATCCAGAACAGCGCATGCCAGTCGAGATGCATCGTCACGAACCCTGCGAGCGGGAGCCCCAGCGCGCCGCCCAGGCCGATCGTCGCGGACATGAATCCGATGGAGGGCCCGAGCGAGCGGGCCGGGAGGCGGTCGCGCATGATCGCGATGCCCAGAGGGATGGCCCCCATCGCGACGCCCTGGAGCCCTCGGCCGACGATGAGCTGCCCGACCGTGGCCGCGAGCGCCGCGGTGACGGCGCCGACCAGCTGCAGCGCGAGCAGCGACAGCAGCACGCGGCGGCGTCCGTACATGTCGCCGAGCTTGCCGGCGATCGGGGTCGCGATCGCGTTGGTCAGCAGAGTGATGGTGACAGCCCAGGCCGTCGCGTCGCGAGGTGCGTCGAGGAGCTCGGGGAGCACCGACTGGATCGGGAGCAGGATCGTGGCGACGAGAGCGGCGCTGAGGCCGGCGGAGAGGAGGGCGGCGACCATCCCGCCCGGATGACGGGCTGTCCCGCCGCCGCGGGAAGCGAGTCGCCGCCCGTGCGCCCCACGAGGTGCCCGCTTTTCGATCATCGATGGTGTGCTCACTGCTATAGCCTATAATCTATAGGTGACCGATTCGACGACAGCTCGCGCTGGCACCGGTCGGCCATCGCCTGATCGTCAGGCGTAGGGCTGCAGTGCGTCCGCTGCGGCCGGCAGGATCACGCGGAACGTGTCGTCCAGGTGCTGCTGCACGAGCCGGCTCGCCCCGTCGGAGTCGTGCCGCTCGAGCGCGTCGATGATGACTTCGTGCTCGCGCGTGCGGCAGGACGGTACCGCACCTGCGCGGGCGAGCAGAACGCGATAGCGGCCGATGCGATCCCACGTCGAGTCGAGGATCTGGATGATGGTGCGGTTGAGCGACGCGGCGTAGATCGCGCGGTGGAGAGCGCCGCTGCGATCATCGCTCACGGGATCGGACACCCCTTCGGGCGCGGCGAGCAGATCGCGGAGACGGCTGACGTCGGCGGCGGTGAGCTTGGTGGCCGCTATGCTCGCGGCGAGGGTCTCCAGGCCCAGCCGGACGGTGTGCAGCTCCTGGAACTCCTCGAGAGAGACCGACGCGATCCGTGCGTCGCTGTGGGCGGGCAGTATGACCAGCTGCTCGGCTGCGAGGCGGCGCAGCGATTCGCGAACCGGTGTGGTCGATGACCCGAGCCACGCGGCGAGGGACTCCTGCTCGATCACCGAACCCGGCGCAAGCTCGCACGACAGGATGCGCTCGCGGATCTCCGCGTATGCCGCGTCCGCCTTGGTGAGACTCCGGCGTGAGGCGTGCCCCGGAAGGAGAGGGCGGGACTCCACAGCTGACACGCTATAGATCATAGACGTGCGTCACGGCGTGATGTCCACGGTCACGGACTTCAGCTGGGTGTATGCTTCTACGCCCTCCCCGCCGTATTCCTTGCCCCAGCCGGACTGCTTCGTACCGCCGAAGGGCATGTCCTCATCCATCCCGAACGCGGTGTTGATGCGCACCTCGCCGGCCCGGAGGCGCCGGGCGAGGCGGTGCGCGCGAGTGATGTCACGCGTCCAGATGCTCGAGGAGAGTCCGTAGTCGCTGTCGTTCGCTCGGAGCGCGATGGTCTCGACCGACTCGCGCGCCGAGAAGGTCTGCACGGTGAGGACTGGGCCGAACACCTCTTCGCGCGCGATGCGGGCCATCGGGTTCTCGACCCGCACGACCGTGGGCTCCACGAAGAATCCCGGTCGTTCGATCGGACTCCCGCCGACGACGACCTCCGCGCCGTCCTCAGGCGCGGAGTAGACGTAGGAGAGCACCCGGGTGCGCTGCGCGTCGGAGATCACCGGTCCGATCTGTACTCCCGGCTCCTGTCCGCCGCCGATGCGGAGGTCCCGTGCGATGTCGGCGATCCCGGAGATGACCTCGTCCGCGACGGACTCGTCGACGAAGAGGCGTGATCCGGCGCCGCAGATCTGGCCGGTGTTGGCGAAGACGCCCATCGCCGCGCTCGGGATGGCGCGGCCGAGGTCGGCGTCGGAGAAGACGACGACCGGCGACTTGCCGCCGAGTTCGAGGGTGATCCGCTTGAGCGTGCCGGCGACGGTGGCGAGCAGGTGCTTGCCGACCGCGGTCGATCCGGTGAAGGTGATCTTGTCGACCAGGGAATGCTCCGCGAGGGTCTGGCCCGCGATGGATCCGAGACCTGGGACGATGCTCACGACCCCGGGGGGAATGCCCGCCTCGAGGATGAGCTCTCCCAGGCGCTCTGCGCTCAGCGGGGTGAGCTCCGCGGGTTTCAGCACGGCCGTGCATCCGGCGGCGAGCGCGGGCGCGAGCTTGGTCGCGGCCATCAGCAGCGGACTGTTCCAAGGGACGATGAGACCTGCCACACCGATGGGCTCGCGCAGGGTCATGGCGAGCCACTCGCCGGGAAGCGAGACGTTCTTGGTCTGACCCGACAGCTTCGTCGCCCATCCGGCGTAGTAGCGGAAGGCCTCTGCGGCCGCCGGCAGCTCGATGTCGCGCGCGATGTGCAGCGGCTTACCCGTGTCGAGGCTCTCTAGGGCGCCCAGCTTCTCGGCGTCGGCATCGATCAGCTCCGCGACGCGCCAGAGCAGCCGGGCTCTCTCCTTCGGACGCATCCGCGCCCACGGTCCGTCGTCGAAGGCGATCCGTGCCGCCCGCACTGCGCGGTCGACATCGTGCGCATCCGCCGTCGCGAGGGTCGCGATGGCGGCGCCGGTCGAGGGGTCGACGACGGGGATCCGCTCGCCGGTGCCCTCGACCCACTCATCCTCGATGAGCAGCCGGACGACTCTCTCGGCGGATGCGGCGCGGTCAGACATGCGAGCCGCGGGTGTCGGAGCCGCGGCCGAGCCAGTCGGCGATGAAGTTGATCGCCAGCAGGGTGACGCACATCACGACCGCGGGGATCATGACGATCCATGGCGCGTTGCGCAGCTGCGCGCGTCCCTCGTT
The DNA here is from genome assembly GCF_902706225.1 of Microbacterium sp. 18062. Lineage (GTDB taxonomy): Bacteria > Actinomycetota > Actinomycetes > Actinomycetales > Microbacteriaceae > Microbacterium. The sequence continues at coordinate 47,253 of NZ_CACSKB010000008.1, read as the reverse complement.
CATCATGCCGCCCCAGCTCGCCTGCGGCGGGGGGACGCCGAGGCCGAGGAAGCTCAGCGCGCCCTCCGCGGCGATCGCGATCGCGACGAGGGTGATGCCGAACGACAGCACGGTGATGGCGATGTTGGGCAGGATGTCGCGGGTGACGATCCGCGCCTCGCTCGTGCCCATGGCCTTGGCCGCCTGCACGAAGTCGCGCTGGGCGTAGGTGCGCGCGGCGGACCGCGCGACCCGCGCCACCATCGGCAACGAGACGACGCCGAGGGCGACGATCAGGGTGACCAGGCTCGGGCCGAGGAAGGTCGTGATCGCGATCATCGCGATGAGGGCGGGGAAGGCGAGGAGGATGTCGATGAGCCAACCCAGTGCGCGGTCGGTGCCGCCGCCGAAGTAGCCCGCGAGGGTGCCGATGAGTGTGCCCAGCACGAGCGCGATGAGGACCGAGCCCACGCCGACGGCGAGGCTGACCCCCGCCCCCGAGATGACACGGGAGAGGATGTCGCGCCCGAGCTGATCGGTCCCCAGGGGATGGACCCAGTCCGTGAGCGGGGTGAGGCGGACGGCAGCATAGTCCGGAGTCGCCGGGCCGGGGAGAGGAAGCACCGGCTGGAGGACGACGAGGACCACCAGCATGGTCATCCAGATCATCGAGAAGATGACGAGCCCTGGGATGCGCCGATCGCGGATCCCCCGGGTGTCGACGGGGATCGAGGTGGTCAGGGAGGCGGGGGAGTCGGTCATGCGGTCGCTCGCACTCGGGGGTCGATGGCCAGGTGGAAGAGGTCGGCCGCGAAGTTGGCCAGCACGTAGGCGACGGCGAAGACGAGCACGACGCTCTGGACGACGATGTAGTCGCGGCTGTCGATCGCGCTGAGCAGCAGGGTGCCGATCCCGCGGATGCCGCAGATCACCTCCACGACGACGGTCGCGCCGAAGAGGACGCCGAAGTTGAGGCCGACGACCGTCACGAGCGGGGGCAGGGAGGGCTTGAGGCCGAACTGCCAGAGCAGACGCCGGCGGGAGTAGCCCAGGGACTTGCCCACGAGCATGTACTCCATCTGCAGGGTCTCGATGGTCGAGCCGCGCAGCACCCGGATGTACATCGCGATGAGCAGGGCGCTGATCGCGGACACGGGGATCATGAGCGAGACCGTGCTCGCCCAGAGCCCTTCGCTCAGCGGAACGTAGCCGAGGGCCGGGAGCCATCCGAGGGTCACGGCGAAGACGAGGATGCCGAAGATCGACAGGACGTAGTTGGGGATGGCCTGTAGGGCGAACGTCACCGCCGCGATGATGCGGTCGGTGGCACGATCGCGCCGGGGGGCGACGTAGAGAGCGATCGGGAGCGCGATCGCGAGGCTCATGACCTGCGCCATGATCACCATGTGCAGCGTCACGGGCAGCCGCTCGCCGATGGCCGTCGCGACATCCTGGTTCGTGCGGAACGAGGTCCCGAAGTCGCCTTGGACGATCCCGCCGATCCATCGTCCGTACTGCTCCCAGAGCGGCAGGTTCAGCCCTAGGCTCTCGCGCACCCGCTCGAGCATCTCGCGGTCGACGTTGCCGGTCGTGGCCGCGATCGCGAGCGCCGGGTCGCCCGGGATGAGCCGGATCAGCAGGAACGTCAGCACGCTTACGCCGAAGAGCACCACGACCAGGTGCACGACTCTGAATGCGAGGTCCTTCATCGTTCTCCTGCGTCGTTGTCATCGTTGACGGACTGCCGATCCTCGACGCCGTGCGCCTGCGAGGAAGTCCCGGCTGGGCCAGTCTAGGAAAGTCGCGAAGGCCGGATGAGAGTGAAACCGGCGGCACTCATATGGCCCCGCCTATAGCTCGCGAGGCCGCCCGTCGTCGGTGCCGACCTGCGTGGCGTCCCCGTGCTCGACGATGCGCTCGCGGCACACGCGTCGATCCGACCACCGGAGGGTAGTCGGATCGACGCGTCGCGAGGCCGTCAGGACGACTGCTCCGCAGCCATCCAGACCTTGCGGAGGTCGAACATCTCCGACGAGGTCGCGTTCGGGTCGCCGTCGGGGAAGCCGGCCACATCCGGGCCGAGCACGCGCCCGAGACCGGTGGAGACGATCGGGACGACGGGCATCCACTCCGAGAGGACCGCGAGCATCTCCGGGATCACCGCCTGACGGTCTGCGTCCGTCGGAGCCGCGACCGCCTGTGCGATGAGCGCGTCGAAGTCGGGGTTGGTGCCCGAGCCGAAGTTGCGGAAGTTCGCTCCGAACGCCTGGCTGAAGATCTGCGTCGTCTCGGCGGGGAAGGCGCGGTCCATGAGCATCGCGTCGAACGTGCCGGCGACGATGTTCGAGATCTGGGTCGCGGGCTCCATGACGGTCGGCTGGAGGTCGATGCCGACCTCGCCGAGCTGCTGTTGGAGGAGCGCACCCAGGTCCGAGGACTCCTGGATCTGGTTGACCATCAGCTCGAGCGAGATCTCGGTGACCCCCGTGTCGGCCTTGTACTCCTCGATCAGCGCCACGGCCTGCTCGGGGTCGTATTGGGGGACGAGCCCGGCCTCATAGAACGGCTGCGAGGGGACGAGGTAGCTGTCCATCGGCGAGTGCAGACCCTCGAAGAGGACGTCGTTGATCGCGTCCCGGTCTATCGCGTAGCTGAGCGCCTGGCGCACGCGGATGTCGGAGAGGTGCTCGTTCTCGATGTTGGGCTGGAAGAGGTATCCGCTGTAGCGCGGCTCCTCGAGGCCGAGTGCACCCTGGTCGCGCGCGGATTGGAGCGCGGGGATCGACGCGACCGAGCTCGCATCCAGGTCACCGGAGAGCACGCCGGAGATCCGCGACTGCTCGTCGAGGACCGGGGTGAGGGTGGCCGCGTCGAGGTACGGGAGCTCCTCGTCCCAGTAGGTGTCGTTGCGCGAGAGGACGATGTCGCCGTCGGGGGTGAAGGAGTCGACGACGAACGGTCCCGCTCCGACCGGAGTGAAAGCGAAGTCGGCGCCGAGCTCCTCGACGGCCTTGGGCGAGGCGATCATCGACATCGACCCCTGCGCGAGCAGAAGCGGGAACTGCGAGTTCTCGGCCGCGAGGGTGAACTCGACGGTCTGCGCGTCGAGCGCCGTGACGGATGCGATCGAGCGCGCGTCGGCGGCCTCGAGAGAGGCGGAGTCCTCGGCCGCGACCCGCTCGATCTGGGCGATGACCGCGTCGGCGTCGAAGGGCTCGCCGTCGGAGAAGACGACGCCGTCGCGGAGCGAGAGCGTCCAGACGAGGTTGTCATCGGTCGTGATCCCCTCAGCGATGCCGGGGCCCACGGAACCGTCCGGCTCGACGCGCATGAGGTTGTCGTAGACGGCCGTCAGCGCGAACTCGGTCGACCCGCCCATCGCGGCCGCGGAGTCGAGGGTCGGCACCGAGAACGACAACCCGTAGGTGAACGAGCCGCCGCGGACGGGGTCGCCGATGGCGAGCTGCTCGCCGCCGAACGGGCCGATCGTGATGTCATCGCCCGGCGAGCCGTTCCCATCGTCGGTGCTACCGCCGGTGCAGGCGGTGAGAGCGAGCACGGCGACGGTTATCGACGCCACGATCGCGGTACGGGTCTTGGTGAACACGTGTGCTGCCTCCTTGCAGTCGTGCCCGGCGAGTCCCGTGCACGATCGTGCCGCTGTCTGGGTCTCTCGAGAGGTCGGCACCGATGCAGAAGGCACCGGCCACGCCGGATCGCGCTCAGTTTAGGTAGCACCGCCGCCGGCGAATTAGTCGGACCTGCGCGCTATTCATGGGTTTCCGTGATGAGTCGCTCGTGGGCCCGCGCGTCTGTGGTCCCGCGCCGTCCGGCACGGCGCCAGAGGTCAGGCCGGCGCATTCATCGATCTCATGCATAGATGCGCGCGGGCTTCGTATTGGTGCCCTCCGCCCCTCCTCCTACTGTGGGAGCACGGCCCGTACGACGAACGTGCGATGCCGCAGAACGAGGGAGTTCGGATGTCTCTGGAAGGCAAGGTCGCCGTCGTCACAGGCGGTGCGCGCGGGATCGGACGCGCTCTGGCAGAGGGCCTTGCCGCTGCCGGCGCAGACATCGCCTCGCTCGATCTCACCGATTCCGCCGAGCTCGTTGCATCCGTCACCGCGATGGGGCGCCGCGCGGTCGGCGTCCCCACCGACGTCTCATCGCCCGAGTCCGTCGCCGCGGCTGCCGTCGCGGTCGAGGCCGAGCTCGGCCCCGCGCACATCCTCGTCAACAACGCGGGACTTCACCCGCATCAGACGTCGTTCGCCGACACGAGCTGGGAGCTGTGGTCGAAGACGATGCGCGTCAATCTCGACGCGATGTTCCTCACGAGCAAGGCGTTCTACACGCAGATGAACGCCAACGGCTGGGGACGGATCATCAACATGTCGTCCTCGGTCGTGAACGTCGCCCCCCTGGGCGGCGTCCACTACATCGCATCGAAGGCGGGCGTGCTGGGCCTGACACGGGCGCTCGCGCGGGAGCTCGGGCCGCACATCACCGCCAATGCCCTCGCGCCGAGCCTCGTGGACACGCCCGGACTCTCCGAGACGGGGATCTCGCAGGAGGTCTACGACGCGGTCGTCGGTGCGCAGGTGCTGCAGGAGCTCACGACGGCGAAGGACCTCGCGGGCCTGGTCGTCTTCCTCTGCTCGCACGAGGCGCGCTTCTTCACCGGTCAGCACCTGCACATCGACGGCGGGATGGTGTTCGGTGACTGAGGAGTCGCGGGCCGGCGGACCCGTGCTCGAGGTCGCCGACCTGGCCATCGAGTTCAACGTCGGAGGCGGATGGAAGCGGACCCTCCATGACGTCGGCTATACCGTCTCGCCGGGGGAGGTGCTCGCGATCGTCGGAGAGTCCGGCTCGGGGAAGACCGTCTCCTCGCTCGCGATCCTGGGGCTGCTGGGCCGCAACGCGCGCGTGACCGGCTCGGTCAAGCTCAACGGACGCGAGATCCTCAACGCGCCCGACACGCGGCTGCGCTCGATGCGTGCCCGCGAGGTCTCGATGATCTTCCAGGAGCCGATGACGGCGTTGAATCCGGTGTTCAGGGTCGGCCAGCAGCTCACCGAGGTGCTTCGCGTGCGTGGCGGCCACACTCGGTCGTCCGCGCGGATCCGCGCGATGGAGCTCCTCGACCTCGTCGAGCTGCCCGATCCGAAGCGCGCCTTCGACGCATATCCCCATCAGCTCTCGGGCGGCCAGCGGCAGCGGGCGATGATCGCGCTCGCGATCTCGTGCGATCCGTCGCTCATCTTCGCCGACGAGCCGACGACGGCGCTCGACGTGACGATCCAACGCGAGATCCTCGAGCTGCTGCGTCGCCTCAGGGACAAGACGAACAGCGCGCTCGTCCTGATCACCCACGACCTGGGCGTCGTTGCCGACACCGCCGACCGCATCATCGTGATGCGCGGAGGCGAGATCGTCGAGGTGGGAACCGTCGCCGAGGTGTTCGCGAGCCCCGCGCACCCGTACACCCGTCAGCTGCTGGCCGCCGTGCCGACGCTCGGCTCGGGCGGGGGCGACCACGACGGGACCTCGGAGCGACCGGCCCCCGTCATCGCCATCGAGGACGCGGTGGTCGAGTACCGCACGCGGCGGCGCGGGCGCTTCGCGGCGGTCGAGCGCGTCAGCTTCGACATCGGCGAGGGCGAGATCGTCGGCGTCGTCGGCGAGTCGGGCTCGGGGAAGACGACGCTCGCGAAGGCGATCGTCGGGCTCCAGGCCTTCAGCGGCGGGTCGGTGACCTTCGCCGGCGGCGATCTCGTCGGCGCGCGCGGACGGAGGCTCCGCGAGGCGCGCCGGCGGATCGGCTTCGTGTTCCAGGATCCGGGATCCTCGCTGAATCCGCGCCGGAAGGTCGGGGACTCCGTCGGCGAGCCCATGCGCGTCGCGGGCGGATTCTCCAGCGCCAGCATCCGCGCACGCGTCGCCGAGGTGCTCGAGGCGGTCCAGCTCCCCTCGGACGCCGCTGATCGCTATCCGCACGAGCTCTCGGGCGGCCAGCGGCAGCGCGTGGGCATCGCGCGCGCGATCATCATGCGACCGAGCCTGCTGATCGCCGACGAACCGACCTCCGCACTGGATGTCTCGGTGCAGCAGCGCGTGCTGGAGATCTTCCGGGGGCTTCAGCGCGAGATGGGGTTCGCATGCCTGTTCGTCAGTCACGACCTCGCCGTCGTCGACTCGCTCTCGAGCCGGATCGTCGTCATGAATCACGGCCATCTGGTGGAAGAGGGAACTCCCGACCAGGTGATCCGCGCGCCCAAGGAGGAGTACACGCGCAGGCTCGTCGATGCGATCCCGCTTCCGGACCCGCAGATCCAGCGAGAGCGACGGGAACGACGCGAGGCGCAGCGGGTGCTCGAAGAAACCGGCTGAACCCGAACTCGACCCACCCAGATCAGACTCACCCAGATCATAGGATATAAGCTGTAGCAACCGCGGTTCTGCAGCGACGCAGAGAGAGACGATGATGACTTTCACCGACGGACGATGGGACGCCGGCCCCGACACCGGCGACTTCGATCGCATTCACACGATGATTCCCGTGAGCGAGCTGTCGAGCCTGATCGCAGAGCGCGACGTCGATCTGATCGTCGTCGGCGCCGGTGGTGCCGGCGCCGCAGCCGCGATCGAGGCCTCCGACCGGGGGGCGTCCGTGCTCGTCCTCGAGCGGGCCGACTTTCCCGGCGGCAGCACGCACGTCTCCGGCGGCACTGTCCGGCTCATCGATGACCCCGAGGGTGCGGTCGAGCACTATCTCGCCTTGTCTCAGGGGACCACCGACAAGGAGAGCATCCAGGCGTTCGTCGACGGGCTCGCCCTCGTGCCGGACTGGATCCGCGAACACGGCGGTGTCCTCACCGACGATGTGTACGCCGTCGCCCGCGAGGGCAGTGACATCGCGCGACGCCGGGTCTTCCCGGCGGCCCGGCTCGGCTCGGCCTTCCCCGGCTTCCCCCACTCGGCCTCGATGGGGCCGCGGATGCACCTCGTCCCACGCCGGCCCGACCGCATCTGGGGCGCCGCCATGTGGGACTTCCTCCGTGCGGCCCTCGCCGAGACGGGCGCGCCGGTGGTCACCGGTGCGCGGGTGACCTCGCTCGTCCAGAGCTCTGCCGGCCGCGCGGTGACCGGCGTCGTCGTCGAGACGCCCGACGGACCCGTCGAGGTCACGGCTCGGGCCGGTGTGATCCTCGCCACGGGAGGCTTCGCGTGGGACCCGGTCATGCAGCGCCAGTACTTCGGCGTCGATCTGCCCGCGATGTCGCCGCCCGACCGCAATACGGGAGACGGCGTGCGGATGGCGCAGAGCGCCGGCGCCGATCTCTGGCACATGACCGCGACCTCCACGACGATCGGGTACAAGTTCCCCGAACTCGATGCCGCCCTCGCGTGCGAGGTGCCCGTCAACGGATTCATCATGGTCGATCAGAACGGACGCCGATACTCCCGGGAGACGCTGCTGGAGACCCACAGCTTCACGCACCCGATGCTCTATCAGGACCCGCTGAGCGGGAAGTTCGAACGCACGCCGTCGTACATCGTGCTCGACGAGACGACCCGACTCGCGGGCCCCCTTTCCTCGGTGGGCCTGGGGCACAACCGGCGCTATCCCTGGAGCGAGGACAACTCCGCCGAGATCGAGCGAGGTTGGATCGTGAAGGCCGACACCATCGCCGAGCTGGCCGAGCTCCTGGGACTGCCCGCCGAGCAGCTCACGACCACGGTCGAACGGTACAACGCCGCGAGCATCCAGGGCGAGACCGACGAGTTCGGCCGTCCGGCATCCGAGACGCTTCCCCTGGAGACCGCCCCCTTCTACGGCGTACCCGTGTATCCGGCGCTGCTGAACACGCAGGGCGGCCCTCGGCGCAATGCGCGGTCCGAGGTGCTCGACCCGAACGGTCGCCCGATCCCCGGTCTGTACTCCGCGGGCGAGCTCGGCTCCATCTGGAGCCGGCTCTACCCGGGCGGCGGGAACGTGTCCGAGGCGCTGGTGAGCGGCCGGATCGCGGCGGCTTCGGCCCTCGCGCGGGCTGGCGCCGACGCCGCGGAATGAAGACATCGAGAGCGAGTAGAGGAGCATCGTGGGAAAGCTGAATGGAAAGGTCGCCCTCGTCACCGGTGGTGGCGGCGGAATCGGAAGTGCGATCGCGCGCCTGTTCGCGGCGGAGGGGACGTCGGTCGTCGTCGCCGATCTCCCCGCGCGGGAGCCCGATACGCCGTCGGCGGCCGAGAAGGTCGTCGCACAGATCCGGGAGGCCGGCGGCGACGCCGTCGCCACCCACGAGGTGATCGGCGAGTGGGCTTCGGGTCAGAAGCTGATCGATCGCGCCGTCGAGGCGTTCGGCCGGATCGACGCCGTCGTCACCGCGGCCGGCAACCTCGCCGTCTCGTCGCTCGTGGACATCACAGAGGACGAGTGGGACTCGATCAACGACGTCCACATGAAGGGCCAGGTCAGCGTCCTGCAGGCTGCGGCGCGTCAGATGATCGCCCAGGGCGAGGGAGGCAGCATCCTCACCTTCTCGTCGCGGGCCGCCTTCTTCGCTCCTGCGCCGGCGTATGCGGCCGCGAAGGCGGGTGTGCTGGGGCTCACCAGCGCCGCGGCGATCGAGCTCGGCGCACACGGGATCAATGTCAACGCGATCTTCCCGAGCGCCCAGACGGGCCTGTTCCCCGGAGATGCCTCGTCGCGTCCGATCGCAGGCGGTACCCCGTTCGTTCCCGACATCGACCCGGCGGGCATCGCGCCCATCGTGGTCTTCCTCGCCAGCCCCGACGGCGCGCCCATCACGGGCCGTTGGGTGTATGCGGCGGGCAACGACATCGCGTTCTACGACCTTCCGCTCACCCTGGCGAACCGGCCGACGCTCCTCCGCGGGAGCGAGCGCTGGTCGATCGAGTCGCTCGACGAGGTCATTCCGTCGCTGCTCGGGCTTTCTGTCCGATGAGCGCCGTGGCAGGTGGGCGCACGGCGCTCCACGGTTCCGACATCCCGACCCGATACGTCGTCGATCCCGCGGCACTGCTGGAGCCGAGGACCATGCTGATCGACGGCGAGTGGGTTCGCGGCACCGGCGACTCCGTCATCGAGGTCCGCAACCCCGCGACGCAGGAGGTGCTCGCAGAAGTGCCGCGAGGCACAGCAGCGGACGTCGACGCCGCCGTGGCGGCGGCCGATCGCGCCTATACCGCCTGGCGCGACACCCACCCGAGCGTTCGGGGAGCACTCGTCAGCCGCTGGGCGGATCTGTGCGAGGAGCATGCCGAGGAGCTCGAGATCCTCGAGAACCTGGAGAACGGGCGTCCGCGATTCCTGCCGAGCCCGATCGCGCCGAGCATCCGCTTCATCGCGGGTGTCGCCGACAAGCTCGGCGGTCTCTCGCTACCGACCGCGAACCTCGACCAGCTGGCGCTGACCGTGCGTGACCCCTTCGGTCCCGTCGGCATCATCGTGCCCTGGAACGGGCCGGGGTGGGCGACGCCCAAGCGCGTCGTGGGTCCACTCGTCGCCGGCAACACCGTCGTCATCAAGCCCGCCGCCGAGGCGCCGCTGACTGTGCTGCTGCTGGCCAAGCTCGCCATGGAGGCGGGGATCCCCGCGGGGGTCGTGAACGTCGTGACGGGAACGGGCCGAGAGATCGGAGAGAGCCTCGTCGCGCACCCGGGCATCAAGCGCGTGAGCTTCACGGGATCCACGAGCACCGGCACCCGGATCATGGAGCTCGCCGCGGGACACCAGATCCCCGTCATCCTCGAGCTCGGCGGCAAGTCGCCGCAGATCGTGCTGGAGGACGCCGACCTCGACCTCGCGATCCCGCACCTCGTGCGCGGCATCGTGTCGAACTCCGGGCAGGCCTGCGCCGCTGGATCCCGTGTGATCGTGCACAGGTCGCTCGAGGCCCAGGTGATCAAGGGTCTGAAGTCGGGCTTCGAGAAGGTGACCGTCGGTCCCTGGTACGAGGACCCCCAGATGGGGCCGCTGATGAATCAGGTCCAGCTGAGGCGGGTGCTCGACTACGTCGAGATCGGCAAGGAGGAGGGGGCGACGCTCGCCTTCGGCGGCGAGCCGCTCACCGGCGGCGCGTACGACGGGGGTGCCTACGTGCAGCCCACACTGTTCACCGACGTCCGGCCCGGCATGCGGATCGAGCAGGAGGAGATCTTCGGCCCCGTGCTGACGGTCATGGCCTTTGACACCGAGGACGAGGCGCTCGAGATCGCGAACGACACCGACTACGGGCTCGTCTCGACGGTCTGGACGCGCGACGTCGGTCGCGCCGTGCATTTCTCACGACGCATCGAGGCGGGGCTCGTCTCGATCAACACCTCGCTCGGATTCGGCGCCGTCGGCGTGCCCTCGGGCGGGTTCAAGCACAGCGGGTTCGGACGCATCTCCGCGGCCGACTCGCCCTTGGAGTGGACGCAGACCAAAGCGATCGTCTTCGGCAACACCTACTCCTGAACCGAACGCAGACAGAACGAAGGACGGCACGCATGAGCGTTGGACAACTAGAGGACTACTCGGTCAAGACGGCACCGGAGGGCGCCACCCCGCAGACGCTTCGCCAGAAGGCGATCGAGCTGCGCCCGCTGCTTCGTGAGCAGCAGGCTGAGACCGAGCGGCGCGGCTATTACTCGACGGAGATCCGCGACGCGCTCAACGACGCCGGCTTCTTCGCGGTCATCCAGCCGCGCACCTTCGGCGGCATGGAGTCGTCCATCGCCGACTACTACCAGGTGATCGTCGAGATCGCTCGCGGCTGCCCGTCGACCGCATGGTGCTACGCGCTGGGTGTGGGCAAGACTCTCATGGTCTCGTCGTTCTACCCCGAGGAGGTGCAGCGCGACATCCACGAGAGAGTGGGCGTGGTGCACGGCGCCTACGGGCCGGGCAAGTCGACCGCGCGCCCCGTCGAGGGCGGCTACATCATCAACGGAACCTTCAACTACTGCTCGGGCGTTCCGTACTCCAACCACCTTCTCGGGACCGCACCGGTCACGGAGGGCGACTCGGCCGACCGGGTGTCGACCTGGTCGGCCGACAAGAAGTCGAACCTGGTCGAGTTCATTCTTCCCCGGGGCAGCTACGAGGTCCTCGACGACTGGGGCGACGGTCGGACACTCGGCATGAACGGCAGCGGCTCGTTCTCGGTGCGCGTCGAGGACGCTTTCGTCCCCGCCGCGTTCACGATGCCCGACGTGGGTCACCTCCGCGACCCGCTGCGCGACGCTGAGAACGGCACCGTCGGCACGCGGCTGCACGGCAACCCGATGTACCTCGGCTACCTCGAGTTCTTCCTCACCGGCGAGATCACGGCGGTGCAGGTCGGCACCGCGCGCGCCATGCTCGACGAGGTCGAGGGGATGATGCGCACCAAGATGGGCCCGCGCGGACTGTACGGCAACAATCCGGCGACGCAGGGCGACTTCGCCGAGGCGACCAAGCTCGTCGACGGGGCGGAGGCGATCCTGATCCACGGTGCGGAGATGGGGGCGGCGCTCCAGGAGGAGTGGGCGCGCACGCACCGTCTGCCCGAGCAGGAGGAGCTCTGGCGCATCGCCAACATGTTCCAGCTCGCGAACACGATGGCTTGGGATGCGGGGTTGCTTGCGTTCCGCCAGATGGGGACCTCGCCGCTGAAGCAGGGCGAGCGGATCCAGCGCTACTTCCGCGACCTCGCGCAGGAGCGCGCGCAGGCGACCGCGACCGGTCGGGCATTCCGCGACTCCGGACTGCGTGCGCAGTTCGGGCTCGGGATGGACATGAAGTTTCCCGAGGCGGCCGACAGCGGGCGGGTCCTGGGAGCCACGCGCGCCTGAATCCTCCCGCACTGACGTAACAAACGAAGGAGTCTGTTACATGCTCACCAGGTCGCACATCCCCGCCTCGCGCGTGGGACACGTCTCGATCATCCGCATCGAGGAGGCCGATCCCGTACCGACACCCGGGTTCCCCGCGGGAACGACGCTGGATACGTACCGCCGGTACAGCGATTCGATCGACCCGCGGTGGTACGACAGCGACGGCGCGCCGCTGCTCGGGATGTCGGGGTTCGTGCTCTCCACCGGCGGAGTCAACGTGCTCGTCGACACGTGCAACGGCGATTGGCCCGTGGCGGGCCTCCCGCCGCAGCCGGAGGCGAGTCCCTTCGTGGGGCGCCTGCGTGCGGCCGGGCTCGCCCCCGAGGACATCCACGTCGTGGTCAACACCCACCTGCACCTCGACCACGTCGGATGCAACACTCACGAGGCCGCCGACGGATCGGTCGTCGCGACCTTCCCGAACGCCGAGTACCTTTTCGTCGACACCGAGTGGGAGTGGGCGCAGCAGTCCGCCGCAGCGGGGAACCCGTCGTGCGGCCGCGTGGACCGCGCCGTCGCGCCTCTGCTGGAGGCAGGACGTGGACGGCTCGTGAGCATGGACCACCGCGTCACCGACGAGATCGCGCTGCTGCCCACGCCTGGGCACACACCGGGCCACGTGAGCGTCGAGGTGACCACCGACGCGGGCTCGGCGGTGATCACCGGTGACATGATGCATCATCCGATCCAGCTGTTCGAGCCGGGGCTCTGCTCGCTGTTCGAAGAGGACTCGGATGAGGCGGCGCGCACCCGGATCGCCCTTCTCGAGCGCTGGCGCCGCAGAGACGTGCTGCTGCTCGGGACCCACTTCCCCGGGTCCGGGATCGGCCTGCTCGAGCAGGATGCGCGCGGCTTCCGTTACGCCGAAACGGCGCTGTGACCGCACGGACGCTGCTGGTGACGGGCGGGAGCGGCCGACTCGCCAGAGGCATCATCGAGCACCTGCTCGACAGGGGCGAGGACCGGATCGTCACGACGACGCGTTCTCCGGAGCAGGCGGCGGACCTGGCGGCGCGGGGCGTGGAGGTGCGCGCGCTGGACTTCGACGAGGACGAGACGACGATCGCGCGTGCCCTCGAGGGCGCCGATCGGATGCTCCTGGTAAGCACTCACGCCGTCGGGCGCCGGCCGGAGCAGCACGGGAAGGTGGTCCGTGCCGCAGCCGCGGCGGGGGTGGGGCATCTGCTCTACACGTCGGCCACCTCTCCCGCCCCGACGCCGTTGAGCCCGATCGTCTCCGATCACTTCTGGACGGAGCTCGCGATCTTCGGCGGTGGCATGCCGTGGACGATCCTGCGCCACAACATGTACGCGGAGCACCTGCTGCTCTTCCTGCCGGCGGCGTTGGAGGCGTGCGAGCTGCGCACGTCTCTCGGCGATGCCGCCCGTGCCTACGTCACGCGGGCGGACTGCGCCGCAGCCGACGCCGCGGCGCTCGCGAGCAGGTGGACCGATCACCGGATCTACGACATCGGCGGGCCCGAGGCGCTGTCGATCGATGACGTGCTCTCGATCGCCGAGGAGCTGACGGGCCGCGCGGTCGCGCACGTGCGCACCACCGACGAGAAGGCGCTTGCCGCCTACATCGCATCTGGTCTTCCCGCGGGCTTCCCCGAGTCGGCGCTGGGCTTCGACGTCTGGGCCCGCGGAGGCCACCATGCCATCGTGACCTCCGCGGTACGCGATCTGACGGGCCAGGAGCCCGAGGCGGCGCGTTCCTATCTGACTCGCAAGCTCGACGTGCTCAGGACGGGCCGCGCGACGGTCGCCGAGTGAAGCCGCGCCGGCCGGGATCGCTCGTCAGAGGAGATCGCGCCGGCTGACCTCGGCGATCGCGCTCCAGTCGGCATCCTTCAACTGCGGATCGGCGAGTGCGCGCTCGAACACCCTCACGAGTGCCGGCATCGTCGCGGGGGAGACGCCGGTGGTCGCCGCGATCTGCTCGGCGAGAAGCAGATCCTTGCGACCGAGGGCGATGTGGAAGCCCGGGGGATCGTACGCCTGGTCTGCGATGATCCGCCCGTAGCCTGTGTAGACGACGCCGCTGAAGAGCGTGGAGCTCAGCAGGTCCACGAACGTGGACGGGTCGACACCGAGCCGCTCGGTCATCGCGACCGACTCGCCGATGGCCTGCATCGCGTGGATGATGTTGTAGTTGACCGACGCCTTCACGGCGTACGATACAGCGGGATCCGACCCCATCCGCCACACGCGAGCGCTGAGCACCGACAGCAACGGCTCCACGGCGTCGATGTCGGCGGAGTCCCCCGCAGCGAGGATGTTGAGCTTGCCCGCGGCGGCGACATCCGGCCGACCGAGCACCGGGGCGCCGACGAACGCCACGCCGCGATCCGCGAAGGCGGTGGTGAGCTCTGCGCCGAGGGCAGGGCTGATGGACGCCATCACGACGTGGGTGCATCCCCTCGCCGCGGCCACGGCGTCGGGGTCGAGGACTGCCCGGACGGCGTCGTCGTTGGCGAGCATCGAGAACGAGACCGGTGCGCCGAGCGGCCCCTCGGGCGTGCGCGCGGCTCGAGCGCCGGCCGCCACCAGCTCATCCACCGCCGCTGGCGAGCGGTTCCAGACGACGACGTCGTGGCCGGCATCGACGAGACGGCGCGCCATCGCCCGTCCCATCGACCCGAGCCCGAGGAAGCCGAGGGTCGTCACGATTCGCTGCGCCCTGCCGCCGTGTTGCGGTGCGACTGCGAGTCGCGCTCGAGGCTGAGCGGACCACCCACCGCGATGTATCGTGAGCCGGCGACAAGCAGCTCCTCTGCGGGGAACTTGGTGATCACCTCGCAGCCGTCGGCCGTCACGACGAGCTCCTCCTCGATGCGCGCGGCGCCCCAGCCGTCGGCGGAGGGCCAATAGGTCTCGAGTGCGAAGACATTGCCCTCCTGCAGGACTTCGGGGTGCTCCAGGGAGGTGAGGCGCGAGAAGATCGGCTTCTCCCAGATCGAGAGTCCGACACCGTGTCCGTACTGCAGCGCGAATGCTGCCTCCTCGTCGGGGAAGCCGAACTCCTGGGCCGTCGGCCAGACCGAGACGATGTCCGCCGTTGTCGCGCCAGGCTTCACGAGAGCGATCGCCTGATCCATGTACTCGCGGCACCGCGTGTACGCATCGCGCTGCGCGGCCGACGCCGAGCCGACGGCGAAAGTGCGGTAGTAGCAGGTGCGATAGCCGTTCCAGCTGTGCAGGATGTCGAAGAACGCGGGGTCGCCGGGGCGGATGATCCGGTCGGAGAAGACATGCGGGTGCGGTGAGCACCGCTCGCCGGAGATCGCGTTGACGCCCTCGACGTACTCGGATCCGAGGTCGTAGAGGGTCTTGGCGACCAGCCCGACCGCCTCGTTCTCGCGGACGCCGGGGCGCAGGAATCGATAGAGCTCCTCGTACGCGGCATCGACCATGGTCGCCGCCTGTGTGAGGAGACGGATCTCATCCGGCGTTTTGACCCGACGTGCCTCCATGAACACCTGCTGGCCGTCGACGACCGAGATGCCCTCCTTCTGGAGCGCGAACAGGATCGGAAGCTCGATCACATCGACTCCCAGCGGCTGGTCCGCGACGCCGAACTTCTGCAGTTCCCGCTTGATCTTCTTGGCCACGCCCTCGGCGATCTCGGCGTCCGGCGGGAAGGCGCCGCGGAGCGTCGAGATGCCTGCGCGGGCGCCCGACTCCAGACGGGGGCGCTTCGCACCCTCGTGCGGCGCGTTCGGGTCGGCATCCATCTCGGCGGTCGTGAGGTCGAGCCACGGGTTGTACAGTGCGTGGTGCTTGGCCGCCGAGCCGAAGTCCCACACGATCGGATCGGTGTTGCGAGTGATGAGCGCGAACCGGATCAGCTTGTCCATGGCCCACGTGCCGATGTGGGTCGCGCTCATGTAGCGGATGTTGGAGAAGTCGAAGGCGAGGACCGCACCGAGGTCCGAGCGTTCGAGCTCCGCCTTGAGACGGGCGAGTCGTGCATCGCGCAGCCGATCGAAGTCGACGCGTTCCTCCCAGTCGACGCCGTTGGTGCCGGTCGTGCCGGTGCTCTTCATCGAGTTCTTCTTCCGTCGTGTCCAGAATCACGCGTCATGCGTAAAGTGAAGCTTAACAGTCGGTCTGCGTGCGATGCCAAGGAACGTGCCACAATGTCGTGCACGCGACCGTCGCGGCCAGCGGAGAGGAGAGTGCGATGCCGGATGATCTGGGTACGCGCCTGCGGCAGGCGAGGGTGACGCGCGGGTTGAGTCTGCGCAGCGTCGCGCAGGAGCTCGGCGTCTCGGCGAGCCTCATCTCGCAGGTCGAGATCGGCAAGACGCAGCCGTCGGTGTCGACGCTGTTCGCGCTGGCGACTCATCTCGGTGTGTCCCTCGACGAGATGCTCGGCATCGAGAACGCGCACTCCCCTCGCGCGCCGATCTTCGGTCACGCCGGTCCCGCTCTCCCCGATGTACAGGCCGCGGCCGACAACCCGGTCATCGAGATGGAGAACGGGGTGCGCTGGGAGAGGCTCGCCGCGGGCGCCGGGGGACCCGCTGATGCGCTTCTGGTGACCTATGAGCCCGGGGCGAGCAGCTCGGTCGAGGGCAAGATGATGCGCCACGCGGGATTCGAGTACGCGTACATCATCGAGGGCGAGCTGACGCTTCACCTGGAGTTCGACACGCACCTGCTCCGCTCCGGTGACTCGGTGCAGTTCGACTCCGTCCGCCCCCACATGTTCGCCAACCCGGGGGAGGTGCCCGCGAAGGGCGTGTGGTTCGTCGTGGGCCGCCGCCAGCCGCTCGCCCCCGGCAAGGCGATGCCGGTGCATTCGACAGAGCCCGAACGCACCGGTCCTCCCCTTTCGGCCGTCGACGTCCTCCGGGCGCTCGAGAGCCTCTGACCCGCGGTCGGAGAGGTCATCGGACGCGTCCGTGTATCGCGGGCCGCGGGGCCGACGCCCACGGGTCGACGATCGACTTGGTCTGGGTCGCGCGTCCCTCCAGCAACGGGGCGAGCGCGCCATCGGCGACCTCGCTCAGGGGGAGGACCGTCCCCGCGACGTCGGACCAGTCGGCACGAGCGGCCAGGAGACGGACGGCCTCGGGGACGTCCTGTGCGAACACGTGCGCCACGGTTCCGATGATCGCGATCTCATTCAGCGAGATCGCTCCGAGGCTCAGCGTCGACGGCTCTCGCTGGATGCCGACAGGCACGATCGTCGAGCCGCGGCCGGCTGCATCGATGATCGACGCGAGACCGGCGGCCGAGCCGCTGGTCTCGAAGAAGACGGCCGGCTCCCAGCCGATCTCCGCCAGGTGAGCGGCCAGCTCCGCCTCTCCGGAGAGGACCCCGCGCGCCGCGCCCAGCCCTCGAGCGAGGTCGATCTTGTCCTGGTGGCGCGCGACGGCGAGAACCTCCGCGCCGAGGGCGGCGGCGACATGCGTGATGAACGCGCCGATGCCCCCCACGCCGAGGACGACCGCCTTGTCTCCCGCGCGCAGACCGCTTCGCCGGACCGCGTGGACGGCGATCGCCATCGGCTGGGCGAGGGCCAGGGTGTCCCAGGCCAGTCCCACGTGCGAGGCGTCGTAGACGGTGGAGGCGGGCACGACGACGTGCCCGGCCAGGGCTCCGTCGCGGTGGAATCCGATCGTGTGGTAGCTCTCGCACAGGTTCGTTCGCCGTGCGCGGCACGGGCGGCACGTGCCGCACGCGATGCCGGCACCGCTGACGACGACGCCTCCGACCGGCAGGTCACGCACGGCGTCGCCCACGGCCTCGACGGTGCCCGCGAACTCGTGCCCGAGCGTCACGGGCGGATCTGCGAGCACGCGACCGCGGCCTGCCTCGATCGCGTCGCTTCCGCAGACGCCGCACGCCGCGACCCGGATGAGCACTTCGTGCGGTCCGGGAGGAGGCACGAGGCGCGTCTCGATGCGGAGGTCGCCGACGCCATGGAGAACGGCGGCGGTCGTCTCGATCACGTCAGCGAGCCCGTCTCGATGGGCAGTTGCGTCGCCGTGCGCTCGCCGAGCATCCGCTCGATACGGCTCTTGAAGACGGCGATGTGTGCGGGGTGGTCGAGGTACGCGTCGAGCGCGGCCGCATCGTCGACGATCGCGACGACGCCGTAGTCGGCACCGCCGGGACGCAGACGGAGGTTCGGCGCCGCGACGTAGGAGCGCAGATGGGGGATCCTCGTCGCCATCTCGCCGAGCGCGTCGGTGAGGGCCGCGACGTCGTCGTCGGTGACTCCTTCCCGCCAGCGGAAGGAGACGGTGTGAAGGATCATGGCGGGTGTACTCCTCATCGAGCGTTGTACAGTCTGACTGTGCATTCCTGTTGTGCGAAGGGGAAACTGGGAGAAATTCAGCTCCAAGTGAAGGTTTCGTACACCCTTACTGTAGTGTGACCCTGCACAAAAGAGCCAGCGTCGGAGGTGTCGGATGAGTGGACCGCGGATCGCCGTACTGGGATCGGGGGCGAACGGATCATCGATCGGCGCCGACCTCATCGCGGCGGGACACGACGTCGTCCTCGTCGAGCAGTGGCCGGCGCACGTCGAGGCGATGCGCGCCGGTGGTCTGCGGGTCCTCTCCCCCGACGGGGACCTCCACGTCCGGCCGCGCGTGCTCCACCTCTGCGAGGTCGCCGAGCTCCGGCACGGTTTCGATGTCGTCCTCGTGCTCATGAAGGCGTACGACACGCGGTGGGCGGCGCATCTGCTGGAGCCGCTGCTGGCACCGCAGGGGCTCATGGTCGGCGTCCAGAACGGGATGACGGCGGAGACCGTCGCATCGGTCGTCGGCCCGGCACGCACGGTCGGCTGCGTCATCGAGTGCTCCGCCACGATGGAGGAGCCGGGTATCGTCCATCGGCACACCCCGCCCGCCCGCTCCTGGTTCGCGTTGGGGGCGCTCCCCGGCGGGCCGACCGGCCGCGTCGAGGAGGTCTCGCGACTGCTCGAGCACTCCGGAACGGTCGCCCGATCCGACGACATCCTCTCAGCGAAGTGGATGAAGCTCGTCAGCAATGCGACGCTGCTCGTGACCTCGGCGGCCCTGGGGCTCTCCATGCTCGATGCGCTCCACACGCCGGGGTTCCGCGACGTCATGATCGCGGCAGGCGATGAGGCGCTCGCGGTGGGCGGCGCGGAGGGGTATTCGGTGCTTCCGATCTTCGGTCTCTCCGACGAGGAGATCTCCGACCGTCGAACCGTGGTGGCGACGATGACGGACAAACTGTTCGCCGGATTCGTCGTCCCGGGCGCGACGACCACGGTCCTCCAGGACTGGCGGAAGGGCCGCCGTTCGGAGGCCGTGGACCTCAACGGCGCCGTCGTCGAGCGGGGGCGCATCCACTCGATCCCGACACCGGTCAACGACGCCGCCCTGGCACTGGCCCTGGCGATCGAACGGGGAGAGCTCGAGCCGGATGTCTCTCTCCTCCGGCGACTGACCGCCGCATCGCCGCGACGCTGACGACCCCGCTGCACCCGCACGATCCCTGCTGACGGCGCGGGCGTCATGCCGCGCATGCGTGCGCACGTGAACGGTTCCCGACTCCGAGGGGTCGGGAACCGTTCACGTGGGATCGCCTACTTGCGGTAGGTCTCGCGGGCGTATGCGCTGAAGGGCACAGGGGCGACGGTCGCACGGATCTGCACCTGCTGATGCGGCTCGACGTCGTTGCGGGGCGTTGCCAGGCTGTCGCCCCAGGTGATGACGACCTTCGTGCCGGGCTCCGCGTGCGCGGCGTCCACCAGGCCGAGCGACGCGAGGCGCCGGTCGTGTGCAAGGTAGGTCGTATGCGTCAGGAAGCCGACGGTCTGGTCCTCCACCGAGATGCGGTCGAAGAGGTACTTGACGTACTTCGCGCTCGCGAACTCGAGATACTGGGGCGGCAGCCCGCTCTCGGGCGCGAGGAGGTCGTGGACGAGCTTCGCCACGTCGTCCTCGTTCCAGATCAGCGTGACCTTCTGGCGCGAGGGCTTCTCCGACAGCCGCGTCAGAGCCTCCCTGCCGACGAAATCGTGATCGGACGCGATGAAGCGCCCGTAGCCCACGTCGAACGGCGTGACGTAGTAGTCCTCGATGTCGGGTGCATCGAAGCTGCCGCCGAGCGATCCTGCGGCGCTCGCGGGCAGCCACTCCCGGAACTCCCTGGTCGACTCCCCGCTGTAGAGCGCGGGGAGGGGGCTGGCGAGCCAGCCGGATTCGATGTTGTTCGTGAAGTAGGCCGTCGAGCCGACGACCTTCAGCCCGTACTTCTCGCCGGCGGCGAGGAAGGCCTCGCGCACGGCGGGACCGTCCTCCCACGGGCCGAAGAACTCGAAGCCCGCCTGCCCCGCCATGCCGTGGCGGATGCCGCGCGTGCGCTTTCCGGCGATCGTGAAGTCGGCGAGGTGGAAGAACTTCGTCTCCGGGGCAGGGCCCCCGGACACCTCTTCGATGAGCGCGGTCGCCTTGGGGCCCTGGATCTGGTAGCGGTAGTAGCGCGGCGGCTGGTCCTGGCGCTGCGCGGAGGTCTCGAACTCGTAGGTGACGTCGTAGTCGCCCTTCTCGAGGTTGTACTCGACCCAGCTGATGATCGACCGTGGCTCGCCCACGAGGTTGAGGCTGTTCTCGCCCAGGTAGACGAGGATGCCGTCCCCCAGGAGCTGGCCGTCGGGGTTGGTCGCGATGAACTGCTTCGCCATGCCGGGGCGGAAGTTGTCGAAGCGGTTGATCGCGAGGTCGGCGAAGACCTTGACCGCATCGGGGCCGTCGACGAACAGGTTCGCCATGTGGAACGACTGGTCCAGCAGCGCGACGTCTTCGCGCCACGCCTTCTGCTCGGACCGCCAGTTCGAGTACTGCGCGGCGAGGCCGGGGTACGTGGTCGAGTACCGGGGCAACTCGCGCAGAGCCTGAACGGGGCTCTGGTATTCGGCGAGGAAAGCGGCAAGGCTCTTTTGGGTCATCGCTGGGTGCTCCTTTCGCGGCAGCGGCACCATCGGGGCCCGTTCGCGACGTCGCGGACAGGTGTGATGTGAGATGCAGCACTCAGGCTAGGAGCGCGCTGTATGCCCAGGGAAAGACGAAGCACCGCGCCATCTATGGCTGTCTTCTTATGGGTCGGTCGCCGGCCCGCCATAGGACCCTTCGCCGGGAGGACCCGGCGGGGCGCCCTCACACGCGGTCGCGGCCCAGTCCCTCGAAGAGCTCCGGATGGCGGGCCAGGCGTCGTCGGGTCCGGCGGATGTGCCCGGCGAGCACGCGCTCCGCCTCGTCGACATCGTCATCGCGGAGCGCCGCGATGAGGAGGTGATGTTCCTCGTGCGCGATGCGCCGGGCCTCCTCGCCGATCGAGAGCGTGTACGCACGCCGGTAGGGCTGAGTGCTGTCCCACAGCTTCTCGACGAGGTCGCCGAGCTGGAGTGTGCGGGTCCCTCGATATGATCCGAGATGGAACCGTCGGTCGAGATCCAGGAAGACGTCGACGTCGTCCGTGCGCGACATCGCTCGGGCGAGCTCATCCAGTTCGTCCAGTGCGCTCTCATCGAGCATGGGGGCGGCGTAGGAGAGCAGGAGGGGCTCGAGCCGCTCCCGCATCCGATAGATCTCCTCGCACTCGGCGAGCGTCAGGGTTGACACCCACGCGCCCGTGTTCGCCACGAGGCGCACGAGTCCCTCGTTCTCGAGGATCCGCAGGGCCTCCCGCACAGGCACGCGGCTGGCTCCGAAACGGTCGGCGACCTCGACCTGACGGATCCGTGTGCCCGGTGCGTAGTCGCCGCGACGGATCGCCTCGCGAAGCCCCTCGGCCACGCGCGGGCCGGCATCGCCCACCCGGGTCCGGATCTCGCTCATCCGTCCATCATCGCCCGTCGCGCAACGATTGATGCTCCGTTCAGTCCTCTGGATGGGCACTGTGCCAGAGCCTGCGGTCCGTGCTCTTCTCGTACGCCTTGCCCTGAGGGAAGCTGACGAGTTCGAACTGCATGCCCCAGGGGCTCAGGAAGTAGACCCATCGCTGGCCCTCGCTCGCCGAGCGACTCGCCGTCGGCTCGCCGAGGATCCGCACTCCGTGCTGCCGCAGGTAGGCCACCGCGGCATCCAGGTCGTCGACGTAGATCGCGAGATGGTGGCCGCCCGGATCGC
Organism: Microbacterium sp. 18062; assembly: GCF_902706225.1. Taxonomy (GTDB): domain Bacteria; phylum Actinomycetota; class Actinomycetes; order Actinomycetales; family Microbacteriaceae; genus Microbacterium. The sequence continues at coordinate 25,267 of NZ_CACSKB010000008.1, read as the reverse complement.
TGTTGCGGGGGGCGGGGCGCGGGTCGTCTGCGCTGTCGTACTCGAACACCTCGAGGTTGGTGCCGTGGCCGAGGCGGTAGAACCGTAGGCGCCGCATGACCGTGCGTGGATGCACGCCGAGATGATCCTTCATCCAGGTGCCGTCGGCGTCGGCGAAGGGTCCCAACTCGTAGAACCGGTCGGCCCCGAGAACCTCCACGAGGAAGGCATCCGCCTCGTCCAGGTTCGGAACCGTGATCCCGATGTGGTCGCTGCCGCGCATCCCGGGAATGCCCATGCGCTCCTCCTCGATTGAATCCACTTGTGTCGATGCTACGTCGATTCAGTGCGATTATCGATTGCATATCTTGAGATTGGATTCAATCACGGCGTACGCTGGGCCTTGCGCAGGGATGCGCGTACAGCTTGTCGATGGAGAGAGAGCGGACCATGCCTGAGCGGAGATCACTGGAGACCGGCGTTCCGTGGGTGAGTCTGAGCAGCACCGCAGCCGACTGGAAGGCTGCCGATCCGAACCTGCTCACCGGCATGCTGGTGCAGCTGCATCTGATCCGGGCCTTCGAGGAGACGGTTCTCGAACTCGCCGGCGAGGGCCTGGTCCACGGCCCCGCGCACTCGAGCATCGGCCAGGAGGGGGGCGCGGTCGGCTCGATCATCGGTCTCCGCTCCACCGATGCGGTCAACGGGTCGCACCGTGGTCACCACCAGTTCCTCGCCAAGGCGCTGACCCACGTCGAGGGCGGGCGCCACGACCTGGGCGAGATCGCGAAACCTGCCGTGCGCGAGGTGCTGCAGAAGACGCTCGCCGAGATCCTCGGCCTCGCCCAGGGCTATTGCCGAGGGCGCGGTGGGTCCATGCACCTGCAGTGGTTCGAGGCGGGCGCGCTGGGCACGAATGCGATCGTGGGCGGCGGAGCGCCGATGGCCGCGGGCAACGCCTGGGCGCAGCGCCACGCCGGAACCACGGACGTCACCGTCAACTACTTCGGCGACGGGGCGAGCCAGATCGGCTCGGTGCTCGAGAGCATGAACCTGGCGGCGGTGTGGAAGCTTCCCGTCGCCTTCTTCATCGAGAACAACATGTACGGTGTGTCGACGCACGTGTCGGAGATCTCGGCGGACACGCGGCTGTCGGTGCGCGGCCAGGGGTTCTCCATCCCCTCCTGGCGAGTGGACGGGATGGACCCCCTCGCGGTTCACCTGGCGATGCGCGAGGCCGAGGAGCGCATGCGCGCGGGTGAGGGGCCTGCCGTCATCGAAGCCGATGTCTACCGCTTCTTCCACCAGAACGGGCCCTATCCCGGGAGCGCGTTCGGCTACCGCCCGAAGGAGGAGGAAGCCCAGTGGCGCGTGCGGGACCCGCTCGAGCGGGTCGCATCCGAGATGCGCACGCTCGGACTCCTCACCGACGCCGAAGCCGCCGGCGTGCGCCACCAGTCGCAGGAGGCCATGCGCGATGTGGCGGGGGCGCTGGTGGAGGATGACCCCGAACGGGCGGGCAAGCGTCGCATTCGTCCCGAGCTGTGGCCGGACACGGCATTCGTCGACGTCGGCGTGCGTGGCGACGCATCCGAGCTCCGCGGTGCGCGCATACGCGGCGACGCGGACGGCGGCGCGACGGAGGAGGTCAGGTTCGTCGACGCGGTCGCCGCCGTCATGCAGCGTCGGATGGAGCAGGACGAGCGCATCGTCGTGCTCGGCGAGGACGTCCACCGGCTCGCCGGCGGGACGAACGGGGCGACGAAGGGTCTGGCGCACGCGTTCCCCGAGCGAGTGCTGGGCACGCCGATCAGCGAGAACGCCTTCGTCGGTCTCGCCGGCGGCATGGCGCTGGACGGACGTTTCCGCCCGGTGGTGGAGTTCATGTATCCCGACTTCCTGTGGGTCGCCGCGGACCAGGTGTTCAACCAGATCGGCAAGGCGCGGCACATGTTCGGCGGTGTGAACCCCGTTCCGCTCGTGTTGCGCACGAAGGTCGCGATGGGCTCCGGGTACGGCTCGCAGCACCTCATGGATCCCGCCGGGATCTTCGCGACGAGTCCGGGATGGCGCATCATCGCGCCCTCGTGCGCCGCGGACTACATCGGGCTCATGAACACGGCGCTGGCGTTGGAGGATCCCGTGCTGGTCATCGAACACATCGATCTCTACGGCCGCCGAGACGAGATACCCGAGGGGGACCTCGACTACCATCTGCCGCTGGGGAGGGCGGCGCTGCGACGCGAGGGCACGGAGGCGACCGTCATCAGCTACCTCTCCATGGTCGGCGTCGTGCTCGATGCGGTCGCCGAGTCGGGATTGGATGCCGACGTCATCGATCTGCGTTGGCTCGACCGGGCGTCGGTGGACTGGGCATGCATCGAGCGCTCCGTGAAGAAGACCAACGCCGTGCTGATCGTCGAGCAGGGCGCGCAGGGCACGTCCTACGGCGCGTGGCTCGCCGACGAGATCCATCGACGGTTCTTCGACTGGCTCGACCAGCCGGTGCAGCGGGTCACCGGCGGCGAGGCGAGCCCGAGCATCTCCAAGGTGCTCGAGCGTGCGGCGATCGCCGGCGGCGAAGAGGTCGCCGCGGGAATTGCGCGCATGCGCGATGAGATGGGCGGACGCTGATGGCCACCACCGTCCACATGCCCGAGGTGCTCACCGGCGTGACCGAGGCCGCTGTCCAGTCCTGGCTCGTCGAGGTGGGCCAGACCGTCGCCGTCGGCACTCCGCTCGCAGAGATCGAGACCGACAAGGCGGTCGTCGAGTACGCCGCGGAAGTCGCCGGCGTCATCCTCCGGGTACTCGTGGCCCCCGGCGATCCGGTCGCGATCGGCGACGCCATCCTCATCATCGGTGAGCACGGCGAACAGGTCCACGAACCTGACGGATACGTCGCATCCGCGGAGTCCGTCGGGTCCACGGCCGCCGCGGCCCCGAGACGTCAGGGGGAGGGGCCGATGCCCGACCCGCCTGTCGCCGCCACGACGGACCGCGGGTCGCGGATCATCGCGAGCCCCCTCGTGCATCGCCTCGCCCGCGAGCGCGGCCTGGAGCTCGACTCGATCGTCGGCAGCGGACCGCGCGGCCGTATCGTCCGCCGTGATCTCGAGCGCCACGTCGAGCGCGACGTCACGCTCCTCGCGCCGGCCAGCGGGCACGAGACGCCTCCGTCTTTGCAGGCGCACGCAGAGATCGAGCCGCAGACCGGCTACGAGGACGTACCGGTGACCTCGATGCGTCGAGCGATCGCCCGGCGACTCACGGAGAGCACGAGCACCGTGCCGCACTTCTTCGTGGAGGCGGAATGCCGGGTCGACGAGCTGATCGAGCTGCGCCGCCGTGTCAACGAGGGGTCCGACCTGCGCGTCTCGCTCAACGACTTCGTCATCAAGGCCGTGGCCGGCGCACTCATCGAGGTCCCGGAGGCGAACGCGATCTGGCAGGAGAAGACGATCCGCCGTTTCGCGGGGGCGGACATCGCCGTGGCCGTCGCGGTCGACGGCGGGCTCGTCACCCCCGTGCTCAGAGGGGTCGAGCGCCTTTCGCTCAGCCAGACGAGCACGGCGCTGGCCGATCTCGCGGAGCGCGCACGCGCCGGAAGCCTGCGTCAGCACGAGATCGAGGGGGGAGCCTTCAGCGTGTCGAACCTCGGGATGTTCGGGGTGGGGGCGTTCTCGGCGATCATCAACCCGCCGCACGCGGGCATTCTCGCCGTCGGGGCCGCGCGCCGGGTGCCTCTGGTCGTCGATGACGCGGTCCAGGTCGGCAGCGTCATGACCGTCACGCTGTCGGCGGATCACCGTGTGGTCGACGGCGCCGTCGCGGCCCGCTGGCTCGGCGCCTTCGTCCGCCGCATCGAGAACCCGCTGAGCATGCTCATCTGAGCCGCGAGCGCGCCGCGCTCAACGAGAGAGGCCCGTCCACGGGGACGGGCCTCTCTCGTGCGGGCGCTCAGCGGCTGAGGGTCGAGCCCTCCTTGCGGTACTGGTACGGGTTGTGCAGGATCTCCACTTCGGGGATCTCGGGGTTCATCCCCGCTTTCCAGGTCTCATCGCCGAGTGCGCCCTCGAGGTAGGCGACGGTGTCCTCGAGTCTCGCCTTCACGCCCTTGAGATCGCCGGCGACGAGCTTCCCGCCCCATTTCACGACCTCCCCGCCGACGAGGACCGTGTCGACGTCTCCGCGACCCGCCTGGTACACGACGTGGCCGTAGGGGTTGAGGATGGGCGACATCGTGGGGGAGTCGTCGTTCTTGATCAGCAGGACGTCGCCGAGCTTCCCCGCCTCGAGGCTGCCGATCTGGTCGAGCTTGCCGATGGCGACGGCGCCGCCGCGCGTCGCCCAGTCCACGACATCCTCGACGCGGATGAGCGCGTGGGTGATGGTCTGATCGCTCTGGTGCGCGATGTAGTGCTCGAGCGATCGGTCCGCGCCGATCGTGGTGCGCATGGCGGAGAACATGTCGGCGCTGAACCACACGCTCGTGTCGACCGAGAGCGAGGCGGGGATGCCGTGCCGACGAAGCGCGTGCGCCGGCGGGTAGCCCTGTCCGCACGTCTGCTCGCTCTCCGTCGACAGCGAGACCGTCCCGCCGGTCGCGGCGATGCGCTGATACGACTCCTCGCCGAGGGACGCGGCGTGCACGTAGATCGTGCCGGGGTCCATGAAGCCGTTCTCGTACATCAGGCGGATGCCGTTGTCGTTCGTCGCGCCCCAGACTCCGGCGTGCGTGGTCACCTGGATGCCCAGCTCCCGGGCGAGCTCGAACGCGGGGCGCTCGGGGAAGCTCTCGTCGCCGGGCACGTCGAAGGCCAGCTGCGCACCGAACAGCCGGGAGTCGTCGCGGGCGTTCTCGATGAGACGGCGCACCTCCGGGTCCTGCGCCCATTCCCACGGGGCGCCCGCGAGGTTGCCGTAGCCCAGGACGAAACGTCCCGGCGACGTGGCCAGGGCCTCGTAGGCGGCGGCGCCGTGCTCGGGGGTGCGCAGCCCGTGCGACCAGTCGACGGTCGTCGTGACGCCGGACTCGAGTGCGTCCAGAGCCGAGATGAGGTTGCCGGCGGCGACGTCCTGGGGGCGGAACTTCATGCCGTGCTCGAGGTAGTACCAGACGAAGTACTGCGTGAGGGTCCAGTCGGCCCCGTAGCCGCGCATCGCGGTCTGCCACATGTGCCGGTGGGTGTCGACCATCCCGGGCATGACGATGCCGCCCTTGGCGTCGATCTCGTATGTGCCCTCGGGAACGGCCAGGTCGTTGCCGACGGCGGCGATGCGACCGTCGACGACAAGGACGTCTCCCTCGGGGAGCACGGTGTGCACATCGTCCATCGTCAGGACGATGCCGTTGCGGAACACGATCGCCTGCTTCGGCTGGGGAACAGGGTGCGGCATTGACGCTCATCCTCCTTGATGATCCTGCGCGGGCGGGCGGGTGGTCGTGTCGGGTGTGAGCGACCGCCATCGGCCCGGGCGTACTTGACTTTCGCGCCGACATTCGGCTTGACTCCAATAAAGCACTGCTGAACAGCGTTGTCCAGTCTCACTCTTCATGCAGAGAGTCGGCACGCCGCAGACCGGCGGATCGACCGCCATAGGGAAGACGTGAGAAGGAGTCGTCGTGGGTGAGCGCACAGTCGTCGTGGTAGGCGGAACGTCCGGTATCGGGCTCGAGATCGCGCGGGACTGCGTCGCACGGGGCGAGCGCGTGGTCATCACGGGGCGAGACGCCGCGCGCACGACGGAGATCGCCGTGGGCCTCGGCCCCTCGGTGCAGGGCGTGGCGCTGGACATCTCCGAGCCCTCGACGATCCGCGCGCAGCTCGCGGGAGTCGGCGAGGTCCACGGCCTGGTCCTCGCCGCGATCGAGCGGGATGCGAACAGCATCCGCGACTACGACATCGAACGTGCCATTCGCCTCGTCACGCTCAAGCTCGTCGGCTACGCGGAGACGGTCCACACGCTTCTGGACCGTCTCGAGCCGTCGGTGGCGACCGGGATCGTGCTCTTCGGGGGCCGAGCGAAGGACCTTCCGTACCCCGGGTCGACGACCGTCTCCTCGATCAACGGAGGGGTGACGGGCATGGTCAACACCCTGGCTCTCGAACTCGCCCCGATCCGCGTCAACGCCATCCACCCGGGGATCGTCGGCGACAGCCCGTTCTGGGCGAGCAAGCCCGAGGGCGTGCTCAAGGCGTACGAGGACCACACGCCCGGCGGCGCCCTCGCGACGATGGCGGACGTCGTGGACGCGACGCAGTTCCTCCTGCGCAACCAGGGCGTGTCAGCCGTGAACCTCTGCGTCGATCGGGGGACCGCCGTCATCTGACGACCGCCCGGAACGCCTCTCCGCGTAAGACGGAGAATCGGGTCCGCAGATCAGCCTCGGCATACATCGCACCGGTTGCAGGACGTCAAACGCGCCGAAGGCGTTCGAGCACGTGCGCGGAGTAGTCCTCGGTCGTGCAATCTCCGCCCAGATCGCGAGTGGAGATGCCCTGCGCGAGCGGGGCGAAGACAGCGGCCTCGAGCTCTCGCGCCGCCGAGGCCTGCCCCAGGTGGTCGAGCATCATCGCCGCTGCCCACATCGCCGCAACGGGATTCGCGACGCCCTGACCGGCGATATCGGGCGCTGAGCCATGCACCGGTTCGAAAAGCGATGGGTGCTCGCGCTCCGGATTGAGGTTTGCGCTCGGTGCGATTCCGAGGGAACCGGCGAGGGCGGCCGCGAGGTCCGAAAGGATGTCGCCGAACAGGTTCGAGGCGACGACGACATCCAGCGACTGCGGTCGCAGCACGAAGCGCGCCGCAAGGGCGTCGATCAGCACCTTGTCCACGGCGACGCCTTCTTCCGCGCCGACCTCATCGACGATCTCATCCCAGAACGGCATGGTGTGCAGGATGCCGTTGGATTTCGTCGCCGAGACGATTGTGCCCGAACGGTCGGCGGCGAGCCGCGCCGCGAAGCGCGCAACTCGGGACACACCCCTGCGGGTGAAGACCGACTCCTGGACGGCAGCCTCTTCGCGGGTTCCCTGATTGAAGCGGCCGCCGATCTCGGAGTACTCGCCCTCGACGTTCTCGCGCACGATCATCATGTCGAAGGCGGTGTCGCCGATGGGGCTGCGCACTCCCGGCAGAGTGCGGGACGGGCGTAAGTTGACGTACTGCTGGAAACGACGTCGAATCGGGATGAGCAGGCCCCAAAGAGTAACGGTGTCGGCGATGTCGGGATCGCCGACCGCGCCGAGGAGGATACCGTCACCGTCAGCCATCTGGTCCAATCCGTCGGCGGGCATCATCATGTGATGCGCGCGGTAGAAGGCCGAGCCCCAGGGGCGTTCGCGCCAGTTCACGCGGAACCCGTGTGCGTCGCCGAGCGCGTTGACGGCAGCGACGGCGGGTGGGATCACCTCGATCCCTATGCCGTCGCCGGGGATCAGGTCGATCGTGTAAGTCTGAACGTTGTCGGTCATGTTGGATGTCAGGCTTTCGGCGCGGCGACAGAGATGTACTTGTGGTTGAGGAACTCATCGATTCCCAGGTGGCCGCCCTCACGCCCGAGTCCCGACTCCTTCACGCCGCCGAACGGAGCAGCGACATCCGAAACGATGCCGGTGTTCAAGCCGACCATGCCAACGTCCAGCGCGCCGGCCATCCGCTGTGCTCGGTCGAGATCGCGAGTCATGATGTATCCGACGAGCCCCCATTCCGTAGCATTCGCACGGGTGACGACGTCGTTCTCATCCACGAAGGTCACGATCGGCGCGACCGGGCCGAAGATCTCTGTCGTGAGCAGGTCGGCATCCACGGGGACATGGGTGAGGATCGTCGGCGGATAGAGGTAGCCGGCGAGATCGTCGGCGTTGCCGCCGAGTGCGACCCGTGCTCCCTTGGCGATCGCATCCGCGACGAGCCGTTCGACCTTCGCGAGGCTGGGCGCATCGATGAGCGGACCCACGAGGATGCCCTCCTCCTCGCCGTCGCCGGCCGGCATATCCGCGAGTCGCGCGGCGAAGCGACGGGTGAACTCGGCGGCGATGCCCTCGTGCACATACAGGCGGTTGGTAGCGGTGCATGCCTCGCCCATGTTGCGCATCTTGGCGGCCACGGCCGCCTCGACCGCGATATCCAGATCGGCGTCGTCGAACACGATGAACGGGGCGTTCCCGCCCAGCTCCATCGAGGTGCGCACCACGGCGCTCGCCGCCTGCTCCAAGAGGATCTTCCCGACGTGAGTGGAGCCGGTGAATGACAGCTTCCGGATGACTCCGCTGCGAAGGAGGGGCTCGACGAGCTCGGCGGCACGTGTAGTCGGTAGCACGTTCAGTACGCCGTCGGGTAGGCCTGCCTCCTGCAGGATCTGCGCGAGGGCGAGTGTCGACAGAGGAGTCTGCGGCGCAGGCTTGAACACGATCGTGCAGCCCGCGGCGAGGGCAGGTCCGATCTTGCGGGCACCCATCGCCAGTGGGAAATTCCACGGTGTGATGAGAAGGCAAGGGCCGACCGGCTCACGAACGGTGAGGATCTGACCCCGCCCGTCCGGAGCGACTGCATGCGTGCCGCGGATGCGAACGGCCTCTTCGGCGAACCATCGGAAGAAGTTGGCCGCGTATTGCACCTCGCCACGAGCATCTGCCAGGGGTTTGCCCATCTCGCGGGTGATCAGCCAGGCGAGCTCTTCTCTGCGCTCGAGGAGGACCTCGTAGACCCGGCGGAGAATGTCCGCCCGCGAGTACGATGTCGTTCCCGCCCAGGAACGCTGCGCGGCCGCAGCCGCATCGAGCGCTGCCTGTGCGTCGTCGGGCGTCGCGTCCGCGATCGAGGACAGCACCCGCCCGTTGGCCGGGTCGATCACATCGAATCGGCCGCCATCCGTGGCGTCACGCCATTCGCCGTCGACGAGAAGTCCGGTGGGGAGTGTGCTGAGCACGGGGGGAAGCGGAGGGGTCAGAGTCATTGGAGGATCCTTGGCTGAGCAGTGCGAGGTCAGGGCATGGAACGGACGGAGCGGAGACGCTCCGGCGAGGGGCGGGGGGCGGCGCGTTTCCAGCGTGCACCGAAGCGCTGCAGGTGGACGCGCGTTCGATCGGCGCGGAAGCGATCGTGGGCGAATTCCATGACCGTGCCGTTGCTGGTGGTCGTGTGTCGCCAGATCTGTAGGATCGGTCCGCCGAGCGGGATGTCGAGGGTGGCCGCGTCGTACGAGTCAGCGGGGACCACTTCGATCGTCTCGTGTGCTTCGTGCGGCTCAACACCGTAGTGCTCTTTGAGGATGCCGTAGAGCGACTCGGCAAGATCGTGCGACAGCAGTCCGGGCGCGAGTTCCGCCGGAACGACCGACGTGTCCAGCGACCAGGGCACGTCGTCGGCATCTCGGCGACGGATGATCCGGTACACGTTCACGCCGTCCGCGATGCCGAGCGCCCGCTGCTCGCCGGGACTCGCGACGGCGATGGCCGCGCGGATCACGGACGTGGCGCCGCGGAAGCCCTGCTGACGCAGCATGTCGGGAACGCCCATGATCGTGTTCAGGTTGCGTTCGATCCGCCCGTCGCTGACGAAGACCCCGCCGGTGCTGCCCATCGTACGGCGCACGCGCCCTTCGGTTTCGAGGGCGTCGAGCGCCAGTCGCAGGGCCGCACGGGAGGCATCCAGCCGCTCTGCCAGTTCGCGCTCGCTTCCGAGTCGCTCTCCGACTCTCAGCTCGAATCGCCGGATCTCCTGACGGATGCGGTCCATGAGGAGCCTTGTTCTGTCTTCCATGTCCTGATCCTGACACTGGGCGGCGTGCGACCTCGTGGTGGTCACGGTTGGACCGCGAGCAGACTCTCGTCGAGTGCGCCGACGAGCCAGTCGATGTCCGAACTGGCGAAAGCGAGGGTCGGGCGAAGCTTCAGAACGTTGGCATGCGGGCCGGCCACCGAGGTGAGGACGCCGCGGTTGCGCAGCTCCTCGATCACCTGGAGGGCGATCTTTCCGGCGGGCTTCTTGGTCTCGCGGTCGAGCACCAGCTCCAGCCCCGTGAACTGTCCGGCGCCGCGCACATCCCCGATCAGCTCGTGGCGCTGCGCCAGATCCGACAGCCCCTCGCGCAGCTGAGCTCCGACGATCCGCGCGCGATCCTGAAGCTTTTCCTCGCGGATGATGTCGAGCACCGCCTGAGCGGCGGCCACCGACACCGGATTGCCGCCGAAGGTGTTGAAGTACGGGATCTGCCGGCTGAAGGCCTCGAGCACTTCGCGGCGGGCGGCCATACCGGAGATGGGAATGCCGTTGCCCATCGGCTTTCCCATCGTGACGATATCGGGGATGACTCCGTGCCGGGCAAACCCCCAGAACGTATCTCCGGTGCGGGCGAATCCGGGCTGGACCTCGTCCGCGATGAACACGCCCCCGTTGGTGTGGACGACGTCGATGCCTGCGCGCAGCATCCCGGGTTCGCCGAGGAAGACTCCATCTGAGGAGAATGCCGAATCGGCGAGGAGACCTGCAAAGGCGACGCCGTCGGCGCGCATCGCGTCAATCGTTCGCTGCATCTCGGCTGCGTACCACGCGGCCAGCTCGGTGGCCGCGATGCCCTGGCGATAGCCGTCGGGGGGTGCGATGCGTCGTGAGGCCGGGTCGGGCAGCTGGTTTCCGCCCAGGGCGGGGGAGTGCGCCGAGGTCAGTTCTGTGTTGCCGTGGTACGACTCGGAGGTGATGATGATGCCCTGCCCACCGGTGTATGCGCGCGCCACGCGGATCGCGAGATCGTTCGCCTCCGAGCCGGTGCACATGAACATCACCTGATCGATCTGTTCCGGCAGCAGCGACAGCAGATCCTCGGCGTAGTCCAGGACGCGGGTGTGGAGATACCGTGTGTGCGTGTTCAACGCAGACATCTGCCGGGTGACCGCCTCGATCACTCGAGGGTGGGCATGGCCGACGCTCGCGACATTGTTGTAGACATCGAGATACTTCGTGCCGTCGGCGTCCCACAGATATGCGCCCTCACCACGAACCAGGTGCACCGGACGTCGGTAGAAGAGGCGGTATGACGCTCCTAGAATGCGCTCTCGCTGAGCGGTCATTCCTCGGGTGACATCGTCCAGCGCGGCTTCATCTTCTCCGCGGAAGCTGTTGGTATCCATGATGGAGGAACGTCGGGTCACAGCGGGGAATCCGTTCTGAAATGGTCTGACGAACGTCGGGCGACGTCTGTCCTCCCATCGTTACAGGACGAAAGCGTGTGACCTCGGCGCTGTGTTTCCGGCGAGTAACTGGAGTGGCTTCGGGCATGAATGGTTTGTTTCGCCTGTAACGCCATCGTGAACAGTGCCGATTCTCGTCAAACGACCTGACCGCCGATTCCTATAGTCCAGAGAGTGTCCGCAGAGACACCTCTCTCGACCAGTAAGGAGCAGCGCATGGATCCGAGGGCATCGGACCCCGCTCGCGCCGCCGACTCGCGTCTGGACGCGGCGATGGCGCGCTTCGCGCCCACCGCCGAATGGCGTGCAGAGCCGATGGCGGAGGGCCTGACCAACCAGGTCTGGCGAGTCCGCATCACCGGTGGTCCCGATGTCGTCGTGCAGGTGCTCATCGATGCCGACCGTGCCGAAGACATCGGAATTGTTCGGCAGCTCCAGTACACGGCTGCCCGGATCGGCGCCGATCTCGGCATCTCGCCCGCCATCCTCGGCCTGTACCAGGATCTCGACGTCGTGGTGTCGGAGTTCGTCGCGGGTGGGTCCTTCCCTGCATCTGGTCCGCGTCGATTGCGCGCCATCCTCGACGTTGCCCGGGCGCTGCGGGCGCTGCACGCGGTGCCGACGCAGGCAATGTTCTTCAACGACATCACGGTCCCGATGGCGGGCAACCGCCTCCTGATCGAGCGCGCCCGCGCCGCGGATCCGGCCGGCGTCGCTGAGATCGAGTGGGCGCTCGCTCCCCTCGAGCGCATCGAGGCCTGTTACCAGGAGCGCGATCTGCGGCTCGTGCACAACGACCTCGTCGAGACCAACGTCCTGGTTGGTGACGTGACCCGTCTCATCGACTGGGAGTACTGCGGTCTGGGCGACCCGTACTCGGACCTTGGCGACTTCGCGGGAAAGTGCGAGCTCACCGTCGATGAAGAAGTCGCCTTCATCACCGCATATGCGGATGAGTATGACGAGGCAGCTCATGCATGGCTGCGCGTCTACCGGTACATCAACGTCCTTCGCGAAGGCATGTGGGCGATCCCGATGCTCTCGCGCGGCAAAGACGGAACCGACTACGCCGCGTACGCACGGCGCCGGTTCGCGCAGGTCCGCTCCTACGTCTCGACCTCCGAGTTCTCCTGGGCGCTCTCTTCCCTCGAGGCGGGGCGCTCCGCCCCGATCGCGCCGTCGGCCCCCGCCGGCGTGCGCGGCTGAATCTAAGAAGCAAGGAATCACTCATGACCCAAAGGCTCGGCATCGATGTCGGCGGCACATTCACGGATGTCGTCGTCGTGAAGGAGAACGGCTCGGTCGTTGTGGAGAAGGTGCCGTCGACACCATCCGATCCTTCTCGCGGAATCTTCGACGGCGTACGGAAGGTCGAAGCCACACGAGGCGTCGTGCCCGCCGACATCGCGATCTTCGCCCAGGGGTCGACCGTCGCCACGAATGCGCTCCTCGAGTTCAAACTGCCCAAGACGACGTTGATCATGACGCGCGGGTTCGCCGACGTCCTCGAGATCGGTGACCAGACGCGTCCGCTGACCTACGACCTGCGTGTGGACCGGCCCGTGCCCTACGTGTCTCGCGATCTCGTGTTCGAGGTCACCGAGCGCATCGACCGACTGGGTGCAGTGGTCACCGAGCTGACCGACGCAGCGATCGAGGAGGTCGTCGACCAGGTCATCGCGGCGGATGTCGAGGCCTGCGCCGTTTGTCTGCTGTTCAGCTTTCGCAACCCGGAGCACGAGCAGCGCATCGCCGCTCGGCTGCGCGAGCGGGCGCCGCACCTCGAAGTCGCCATCAGCAGTGCCGTCGCCCCGGAGCTCGGCGAGTACGGTCGCGCGAACACGGTTTCAGTGAGTGCTGCGCTCCAGCCGCTGATCGCGAGCTACATGTCTCGCATCATCGCGGGCTGCGAGGCCGTCGGGTTGGTCAGTCCGGTGTACGTCATGCAGTCCAACGGCGGCGTCATGTCGGTCTCAGAGGCCGCCTCTAACGCTCACCGCATGGTGTTGTCCGGCCCTGCCGGCGGAGTCCTCGCCGCCGAGAAGGTTGCCAGCAGCTCAGGTCACGATCGTCTGATCACCTTTGACATGGGCGGTACTTCGACCGACATCGCACTGATCCACGGCGCGAAGGCCACACCTGTACGCCGCACCGAGTTCGATGGCAAGCCGTTGCTCGTTCCGCAGTTCGACATCCACACCATCGGCTCCGGTGGTGGCTCGATCGCGCACGTCGACGAGTCCGGACTGCTGCACGTCGGACCCGAGAGTGCCGGTGCACAGCCCGGTCCCGCTTGCTATGGTCGCGGCGGTACACGTCCCACGACCACCGACGCGCAGCTCGTTCTCGGCCGGATCCATCCCGATCGCTTCCTGGGTGGGGAGATGCAGCTGGATCTGGCGGCGGCCCGCACCGCGATCCGCGAGCACGTCGCCGAGCCGCTGGGGGTCAGCCTCGAAGAGGCGGCCTTCGGCATCTTGCAGGTGGCCGACACGATCATGTCCAAGGGCGTGCGCGTGGTCAGCGTCAATCGGGGGTTCGACCCGCGAGACTTCGAGCTGCTCCCTTTCGGCGGAGCCGGCGGAATGCACGCCGCCAACGTGGCCGAGATCGTCGGCGCGGCGGGAGTGATCGTGCCCCAACATCCCGGCATCTTCTCGGCGCTCGGCATGGCCGGCGCCGACCTGAAGTACGACTACACGCAGATCATCGATGAGGCAGTCTCATACCTCGACATCCCCGCGGTGGACGCGGCGTTCGGACGGCTGATCGCCGAGGCGGAGCAGCGACTGTTGCCTGCAGGCGCCGAGCGGATCGTCCACAACCGCACCGCACGGATGCGCTATGCGTGGCAGGACAACGATGTGTTCGTGCAGCTGGGGACGGATGCCATCACCGACGCGCGCCTGGACGCTGCTGTCGAGGAGTTCCACGAGCGGCACCAGTTCGAGTTCGGTCACAGCGACCCGGACGGAACGGTGGAGCTGGTCTCCATCGGCATCGAGTCGGTAGGCGTGCTTGTCGAAGTCGACCTGCTGAGCGAGATCGACCCGTCCCCCTACGCCGCCGAGACCGACGTCGTCCGGCCGGTCTATTTCGAGACGGTCGGATGGGTGCAGACCCCGGTCTTCGAGCGCAGCGGGCTGCTTCCCGGGGCCGAGTTCGAAGGTCCTGCGGTCGTCGAGGAGCGCGAAGCCACGACTGTGGTGCCACCCGGAACCGCAGCGCGCGTCGACGCACACCTCAACATCAGCATCGCCTTCCAAAGATAACGAAGAGAGATCAACGAGAAATGACCCTGATTTCCGAGCGGTCCATCATCACCGCCTACCCCTGGAAGACGGACGCGATCACGACCGAGGTCGTTCGTCACGCACTCGAGACGATCGCCGACGAGATGGGCACCTCGCTCAAGCGCACCGCCCTTAGCGTCGTGATCAAGGACATGAGGGACTACACGTGCGCCGTCCTGCACAAGGACGGCAGCCTCCTGGCCGCAGCCCTGACGATCCCCAACCTCCTGGCTTCCATGGAGCCCGCTCTGCGCGCGTGTCTGGAGAAGTGGGGATCGAACATCAATCCGGGCGACGTCCTCATCACCAACCACCCCTACAAGGGTTCGGCGCACTCCAATGACCTTCAGGTATTCGTCCCGGCGTTCGATGACGACGGCGTGCTTCTGGGCTTCACCGGATCGATCGCGCACCACGCGGACTGGGGTGGAACGGTCCCTGGCACCGTTCAGTCCGCAGCCCTCAGCGTCTTCGAGGAGGGCGTGCTCCTCCCGGCTCTCAAGCTCGAGAGCGGCGGCGTTCCGAACGACACGATCTACGAGATCATCGAGGCCAACACCCGTTACCCGGCGCAGAACTTCGGTGACCTCCGCGGCCAGCTGGCCAGCGCGCGCACCGGTGCGCAGCGCTTCGCCGATCTGTTCCGCAAGTACGGGAATCAGCGGATGTGGGATGTGTGCGACGACCTGCTCGGCTACACCGAGCAGCGCACCCGCCGCGCGATCGAACGGTTCGCTGACGGCGTCTACGAGGCGGTCGGCTACCTCGACGACAACGGCGTAGAGCGGGGCGTGCCGGTGCGCATCGGCGTCCGTGTCACGGTCGCCGGAGATACCATGACCTTCGATTTCGAGGGCACCGACCTGCAGATGCGCAGCGGGATGAACGTTCCGTATGCCTCGACCCTGTCGGTCGTGCACTACGCCGCGCACTGCATACTTCCCGATGACATCCCCTTCAACGCGGGCGCGAATGTGCCGCTCACAGTGAAGGCGCCCGTCGGTAGCCTCGTCAACCCGACGATGCCCTCCGCGGTCGGTGCGCGACACATCACGACCGAACGTATGGCTTCTGTGGTCACCCGCGCCTTGGTGCGGGTCGCCCCCGAACGTTCCTCGGCCGAGTGGAGTGTCGGCTGGCCATGCCTGTTCGCCGAGTCGTGGTCGCCGAAGACCGGTGAAGGCGTCGCCGTCTTGCTCAACGTCGCCGGAGGCGCGGGCGCAAAGGATTGCGGCGATGGCGCGGACGGTCTCGATGCACACATGTCCAACTGTGCGCTGGTCTCGGCGGAAGCGGTCGAGTCCGGGTACATGCTGCGCGTGGAGCAGTTCTCGCTCATCCGTGACTCGGGCGGCCATGGCGAGTTCCGCGGCGGCCTGGGCATCCGCGCCGACTACCGCAATATCTCCCCCTCGGTCATGTATGCGCGCACCGAGGTCGAGCAGAGCGTCGAAGAGTTCCTGCCGATCGGCTTGGCCGGCGGGCAGTCGGGAATCGCGACGACATCGGCGCTGATCGACGCCAAGGGGGTGAAGACCCCATTGCCGCCGAAAGAGACCACGTTCCTCAAGCCCGACGAGATCATCAGCCTGCGCGCCGGCGGCGGGGCGGGGTACGGCGATCCGAAGAATCGTGACCGCGACCTCGTCCTCGCCGACATCGCGCTGTCGAAGGTGTCTCGTGAAGCCGCGCTGGATGTGTACGGCGTGGAGTTGTCGCAATGAACGATGTCATCCGATGCCGCTTCGCAATCGTCGGCGGCGGCCTCTGGGGAACCTCGATCGCCTATCACCTCGCCGACCTCGGCGTGGACGACGTCGTGATCGTTGAGCGCTGGGACATCGCCGACGGTAGTAGCTGGGCCGCAGCGGGGTTTGTCGGCCAGGTCCGCCACCGTCGCAGCGATGTCGAACTGATCAAGTACTCAGCCGGCCTCTACGCCGAACTCGAGTCGGCATACTCCGGCAGCACCGGCTGGGGAGGTGAAGGGAGCCTCCGGATCTCGTACACGTCCGAGCGGAGCGCTGAGTTCTCGCTGCTCGCCGAACAGTGCACCTCGCTCGGCGTGCCCACCAGTATCCTGCGTGGCCTGGAGCTCGCCGAGATCGCGCCGACCCTGAACCTGGATGGGGTCGACAGCGCACTCTGGCTGCCCACCGACGGGTCGATCGTGCCCGAGAAGCTCGCGCGGATGCTCGCCTCCGGCGCGACGGCCGCCGGCATTCAGGTCCTGGCCGACGTGGAAGCGTATCGGTTCGATATGAAGGCGGCGTCGATTTCTGGACTGGAGAGCTCGGCTGGCCGTATCGTCGCCGACCACTACATCGTCGCTGCCGGGATGTTCACGCCGCAACTCATCGCCACTGCGGGGATCGGCTTGCCGTTGTACGCGCGCCAGGCGAACTACGTCGTCAGCAACTCCGTGCCCGACGACCGGCTGCGGCCGTTGCCCACTGTGCGCGTGCCAGATCAGCAATACTACGCGCGTGCCGCGGACTCGCGCATTGCGGTCGGCGCAACCCGGCGGGCGCCTGTCTTCGCACTCGCCGAAGACGTGCCGAATGGTCGGCGTGCACACACGAATGCGATCACCGACCTCGGCGGGGTGGTCCCCGACGCCGAGAGGCTGATTCCTGCGCTCGCCGAGGCCGGACTCAGCCACGCCGTCACTGCGTTCGAATCCGCCACGTCTGACGGGCGATTCATCATCGGTCCGACCCAGGTGCCTGCACTCACCGTCGTCGCAGGTGGACAAGGCTATGGCGTCGCGGCGGCGGGCGGGATCGGTCGTGCCGTAGCTCGCGAGCTCGTCGGCGCACCCGCGGAAGTCGACCTGTCCGACTACCGTCCCTCACGTTTCGGTAGCGCACCGCGGTCAGTCGACGCGGCGCTCCTCGAGGACATCCGACAATCCTATGGCGACCGATACCGAATCGCGGCCGTTCAGTCCTGATCCCCGACCACGCACCACTCCGCGCCACCCGAGACAAGCGAAAGGCAGTCCACAACGTGCGAACCCTTACCCGAGCAGCGACAGCAACCGCTGTCGCATCCGTGCTCCTGCTCACAGCATGTGCCCCCACGCCCGACACCACGTCCTCCACGGAAGGAAGCACCGGCACCAGCGGTGGCTCCGGTGCCGTCGTCGACACGTTCGACATCACAGAACTGTGCGGCGACGAGGAGATCCAGGTGGCGCTGACCGACGGATCCGCTGGACACACCTGGCGCAAGATCGTCCTCGCCGAGTTCGAGGCCGAGGCAGCCAAGTGCGACAACATCACCGACGTGTACTACGCGGATGCGGGCGGCGACCCGCAGAAGGCGGCCGCCGACATCAGCGGTTTCGTCGCTCAGGGCGTCGATGTCATTGTCACTCTGCCCGACTTCGGCGTAGCTCAGCTGCCTTCGTTCCGTGAAGCGCTGGCCGCCGGCGTCACGATCGTTCCGTACTACAACCTCCTCGAGGGCAGTGCGGGCACGGACTTCACCGAGAACGTGTACGTCGACACACACGCGATCGGTGAGCAGATGGCCGACTGGTACGGCGAGAACATGAAAGAGGGGAACCTCATTCTCCTCGGCGGTCTTGCCTCGTGCACGTCCTGCACCGAGATGTTCGACGGACTGCAGGCCGGTCTCGAGGCATATCCCGACATCACCCTTCTCGGTGAGACGTTCGTCGCGACGGACTACAACCCGGAACTCGCGGAGCGCGCCGTCGCTGGGATGATCAGTCAGTACGGCCAGATCGATGGAATGGCGTCGGACTACGGAGTCGTTGCCGAGGCGGCATTGAAAGCTTTCGAATCCGCCGGGGAGCCGATGCCCGCGATGGCCATCTCGTCGGGGCAGAACTCGGTTTACTGCACGGTGCAGGCTTCGGACCAGGAGTTCGCGTTCGCGGCCTGGGAGCAGGCGACCCAGACCGTGCGCGTCGCGCTGCGCCGGGCCATGGCTGACTACAACGACATCAACTACTCCGAGCCTCTGACCGTCGTGTTCCCCAAGGTCATCGACACCGAGGCCGGCATGGAGCCGCCGGCATGCGATGACTCGTTGCCCGCGGATGCGGACATGTTCAGCGGTCTGACCGCAGAGGAGATGGCTGCAGCCATCGGCTGACAGTCATCGCCTGGAGAGAGGAAGAGCACGTGACCGCTTCGGACATCACGCAGACGGTCGAGGCGGGAGCATGGCCCACGCCCGATGGATCGGTTCCTCGCAGTCGACTGCGGCTGCAGGACGTCAGCAAGTCGTTCGGCCCGGTTCAAGCCCTGTCCCACGTGACCTTCGAGGTCGCGGCGGGGGAGATCCATGGCCTGATCGGTGAGAACGGTGCGGGAAAGTCGACGCTGATGGCCGTGGCATCCGGTGCTCTTCATCCCGATACCGGGACGGTGGCGATCGACGGTGATCTCGTCGAGGGCGACCCGTCACTGTCCCGGTCTCTGGGACTGGCCATTGTGCGCCAGCATCCTGCACTCCTCCCCGAACTCACCGTTGCCGACAATCTGCTGTTCGGTCTCGATGAGAAGGAGCGTTCCCGGATATCCAACCCGTTGCGGTGGGCGCGCGATTGCCTCGCCGCATGGGATGACCGGCCTGACATCGATCCCAGCGTCCGCGTGGCTACGCTGAACCCCGAACAGAAGTTCGTCATCGAGATCAGCCGTGCGTTGTCCCGCCGCCCGGGAGTCCTGGTGCTGGATGAGCCATCCGAACATCTCGGCGCGGAGGGGGTCGGCCGTCTGTTCGCCGCCGTGCGGAAGCTCGCCGCCGACGGCACTGCGGTGGTGTACATCTCGCATCGCATCCGTGAGATCCAGGAGATCTCGGATAGGGTCACGGTCCTGCGCGACGGTGTCAATCGTGGCACGCGCATCACCGCTGAACTGAGCGAAGCCGAGATCGTGGGGCTGATCGTCGGACGATCATTCGACGCCACTTTCCCGGACAAGCTCGATCCGGTTGCCTTCGCAGCCCGGCCGACCCATCTGCGGGTCACCGATCTCAATGGCGAGCACTTCTCCGACGTCTCCTTCGAGATCCGCGTGGGCGAGATCGTGGGGCTGGCAGGCATCGACGACAACGGTCAGGCTGATATCGCGCGAGCGCTCGCCGGACTGCAGCCGTCCACCGGCACGGTCTCGATCGACTCCCGCGTCGTCAGTACACACAGCCCACGCACCGCAGTTCGCGGCGGGATCGTCTACATCCCCGCAGACCGGCACAAGGAGGGTGTCTTCTCCGAACTCTCGGTGCGCACGAACATGACGATCCGCGCGATCTCCCGGCTCGCACGGTTCGGCTTTGTCTCGTCCTCCCGCGAGCGAGTCGCTGCGGAAGAGACGATCGCCCGGTTCTCGGTCAAGACCGCATCGGTCGATTCGCCGATCTCCTCGTTGTCCGGGGGAAACCAGCAGAAGGTCGTGATGGGCGGAGCTCTGCTGACCCACCCGGACGTTGTGGTGGCTGATCAGCCCACGCAGGGCGTCGACGTCGGCGCGAAAGCGGAGATCTACGCGCATCTGCGCGAGATCGCCGACGGGGGTAGCAGTGTGCTCGTCCTTTCATCGGACAACACCGAGCTCGCCGGACTCTGCGATCGTGTGCTCGTCGTGTCGCGTGGTCGCATAGTCGCCGCCGTCGAGGGTCACCGGCTGTCTGAGCAGAACGTCACCGACGAGGTGTTGCGCGCGGAATCGCAGCGCGAGCATGTGCGTCGCAAGCCGCGACGGTGGGCGCGACTGGCTGACCACGACCTTGCGCCGGTTCCGGTGCTCACAGTCCTCGTCGTGGGGCTGTCGATCTTCACGCAGTTCCAGAACGCGAACTATCTTTCCGAACGGAACATCGGCACGGTTCTGAGCCTCGCCGCCGTCCTGATGGTGGTGGCCGCCGGCCAATCGGTCGTGATGCTGCGCGGCGGCATCGACCTGTCGGTGGGGCCGGTGATGTCGATCGCCGTGGTGATCGGTTCCTTTTACATTGTTGACGGCGTGCCCGTGACCTTCCACGCGCTCGGCTGGGTGCTGATCCTCCTCGTCAGCGCTGCGGTCGGTGTGGTCAACTGGGCGCTCATCGATCGGCTGAAGGTGCATCCTGTGCTGGCCACTTTCGCCACGTGGATGCTGCTCGAATCGATCGCGCTCACCCTCCGCCCGACCCCGTCCGGACTGATCGCGAGTTCTGTCGTGAGCTTCCTCTCGCAGCGGTTCGGCTTCGTCCCGCTTGCACTGCTCGCCGCGATCGTCGTCATCGCCGGGCTGGAGTTCTGGCGCACCCGTACGACGAGCGGTACGAAGCTTCTCGCGGCGGGAGATGACGCGGACACGGCCGCAAAGCTGGGAGTCGGGGTGTCGCGTACTGCGTTCATCGCGTACGTCGGCTGTTCGCTGTTGGCCGGCGTCGCCGGCATCCTTCTCATCGGGCGTGTCGGCAGCGGAGATCCGACCGCGGGAGACCTGTACACATTGCAGAGTGTCGCCGCGGCGGTGGTGGGCGGAATGAGCCTGTTCGGCGGTCGTGGCAGCTTCATCGGGGTCGCGGTCGCCGCGGTCCTTCTCACACAGGTGCGCTCGGCCACGACGTTCCTCTCCCTGAGCGACGCGTGGCAGAACATCCTGCTCGCGCTCGTCACGATCGGAGCGGTGTTCGTCTATTCCATTGCTCGGCGCCGGACCAGGAGCTAGCCGTCATGACAACTGTGAAGAACGAGAGCTCCCTCGGCACATCGGTGGACCGCAGGCGCAGGGGCGTGTCGCCCTACATGTGGGTATGGGGCGGGGTGGTCCTCATCTATCTGCTGACGCTGTTCGCGACCCCCAACGCCGCATCGCTCACCTCGCTGACGTCGATGCTGCCGTATGTAGGCATCCTGGCCCTGGCGGCTTTCGGGCAGGCGATCGTGGTCATGCAGCGCGGCATCGACTTCTCGGTCGTCGGCGCGATCATCATGAACGCGATGGTGGTGGCATTCCTGACCAGCGCGGGATGGGACACATCCCTCGCGATCGCGACGACACTGGTGATCGGCTTGGCTATCGGACTAGTGAACGGACTGGTGGTCGTCTTCCTCAATCTGACGCCGCTGGTGGCGACACTCGCGGCGAACGGACTCTATCTCGGCATCGCACTGCTGCTCGGTGGTGGATTCCCCGTTGCTGTCGCCCCCGATCTGCAGTCCTTCGCCCGCGGCAACATCTTCGGTATCTCGACGATCTTCCTGCTTGCCGTGATCTTCGGGGCGCTGCTGATGGTGACCCTCAACCGCACTGTCGTCGGACGGCGATTCGTCGCCGCAGGCTCGAACTCGACGACGGCCAGCGCTGCGGGCATCCCGGTGCGTACGTACACGCTGTCCGCGTACGTCGGTGCCGGCGTCTGCTACTCGCTGGCCGGTATGCTGCTTGCCAGTTACATCGGAGACGCGCGCATGACGATGGGCGGTGACTATCTGATGGCGTCCATCGCGGCGGTGGTCATCGGCGGCACGCCCCTCACCGGTGGACGGGGAAGCATCCTGGCCACGCTTGGAGGCGCCGTCTTCATGACGATGCTCACGCAGTTCGTGCTGGCCCTCGGCGCGCCTAGCTCTGTGCAGCTGCTCGTGCAAGCGATCGTGCTCGTCGCGGCCGTGACGCTGCCGAACGCGCTCGCGCTGCTGCGCACCCGGCGGCGACGTGCCGCCGTTGCACGGGGATGACGGCGTCGCACGCTGTGCCAGCAACTCCGCTCCCCGCAGCCGCGGTGCTCTGGGATATGGATGGCACCCTCGTCGACACCGAGGACTACTGGACCGAGGCGGCTGAAGAGATCCTTCGGGAGGAGCAGCCACGCGCCGAGATCGGCGCTCACTCGCACGTCGGGCTGAGCCTGCCCGATGTCGCGGCCGATCTGCGGGCGCGCGGGGTGCGGCGTGATGCCGACATGATCGTCGCGCGCCTGGTTTCGCGCGTAGCCGAGCTCACGGAGATCGGAGGACTGCCTTGGCGGCCCGGTGCCTTGGAGATGCTCGCCGAGTTGTGCGAGCGAGCGGTGCCTGTCGCGCTGGTGACGATGTCGTATCGCACGCATGCCCTCGCGGTCACCGCAGCCCTTCCCATCGGTCGATTCGATGTCATCGTGGCTGGAGACGAGGTCCGGAATGGCAAGCCCGCACCGGATGCCTATCTGGAGGCGGCGCGCCGACTGGACGTTCCACCAGAGGCGTGTCTCGCGATCGAAGATTCGCCTGTCGGCCTGCGGGCGGCGCGCTCCGCCGGATGCCGAACACTCGGTGTACCGTGTCATCTCCCCCTTCTTCCACAACACGCGGATGCGGTGTGGCCGACTCTGTTCGGTTACACCTGCGATGATCTGCTGAGCCTCCTCCCGAGTCTCGCGGATAGAGGCCGGGCCCGGCGGTGACCTTCGGCACGACGACCCGATGCTTCGACATGCCCGCGCCGTTCCTGTTGCGCGGGATCGGTGGGGGCTGGGCACCGCAGCGATCAGTCCCGCGGGGGGCGGAGCTTCGTGGTGAGATCGCGGAGCGTGCGCAGCTCGTCGTCGCTGAGCGCGGCCATGTGCTCGGCGATCGACCGGCCGTGGACGGCGGCGATGGCGCGGAACGTGCGCGCGCCCTCCTCCGTCGCCGTCACGAGCGACCCGCGGCCGTCGTCGGGATCCGCGCACTTCGTCACGAGCCCGCGCGCCACCATCCGATCGACCAGGCGGGAGACGCTCGGCTGGCTGATGAGCATGTTGCGCGTGATGTCGCGCAGACGCGCCGTCAGATGGGGGGAGCGGGTCACGGTCAGCAGGACGTCATACTCGGCCTGCAGCAGTCCCGTGCGCTCGAAGTCGGCGCTGATCTGGCCGAAGACCTCGTACTGGGCACGGAAAAGGCTCTCCCAGGCGTCGATGGCCAGGCGGCGGTCCGTCATGTCGATAGCGTACGCGCACCCCGGCCTAGGCTGGGGCCATGGCTGAGCGACGGACCCGGTGCGTCCTGCTCGCCTGCGTGCTCGCCGTCGCCGGGGCCGCAGGTCTGTCCGCGGGTGCCGCGGTCGTCGCCCCGGATGCCGCGGTGGCGGACGACCGGGCGCGGGCGTCGTCCGCACCGCCCGCAGGGGCGGTCTCGGCGGAGGGCGACGACACGTTGGACGACTTCACGTTCTCCCGCCTCGACGCCGACTACACCCTCTCCCGCGCCGAGGACGGCACGAGCCGCCTGCGCGTGGTCGAGACGTTCGAGGCCGAGTTCCCCGACACCGATCAGAACCGCGGGATGCGGCGCTCCATCCCGGATTCGTACAACGGTCAGCCGCTGCATCCCGAGGTCGTCTCGGTCGCCGACGGCGACGGCGCGCCCCGCCCGATCGAGGTCGAGCAGGACGACGAGGTCTTCACGATGACCTCGCGCGGCGACGACTTCGTGCACGGCACCCAGGTGTACGTGTTCACATACGATCTGGAGAACGTGACCTGGCGCTTCGCCGACACCGACGCCGACGAGTTCTACTGGGACGTGAACGGCGTGGACTGGCCGCAGGCCTTCGGCGAGATCACCGCGACGGTGCACGTCGACGAGACGCTCGCCGCATCGCTCACCGGCGCCGCCGCCTGCTACGTCGGGGAGCAGGGCGCGGAGCAGACCTGCGGCATCGACGTCTCGGCGACCCCGGACGGCGCGACCGCGACGGCCCGGGCGACCGATGTCGGTCCCCACGAGACGGTGACCGTCTCCCTCGCCTTCGCGCCGGGCACCTTCGTGCTCTTCGACACCGGATACCTCGCGTCCCCGTGGGGGTGGTGGCAGGCGGCCGCTTTCCTCGCCGTGCTCCTCGCGCTCGCCGCGGCGATCGCGGTGCGGCGCCGAGCGCTGCGCGACGCCCCGGGGCGTTCCGTCGTGATCGCCGAGTACGAGCCGCCGCCGGGCATCGACGCGCTGACCGGCGCCGTGCTGCTCGGCAAGACCTCCAAGGCCATCCCCGCCGAGGTGCTGGAGCAGGCGGTGGCCGGCAGCATCCGGATCGAAGAGGGCGAGCCCAGACGATGGACCGGGGCGAAGCTGCGTGCCGTGCTCGTCGACCCCTCGCGCGCCGACGGCGACGGCGCGCAGCTGCTCGAGGGGCTGTTCGGAGCCGGCGCGGAGCCGGGGGCGACGTTCGAGTTCGGCTCGTCGGACACCCGGCTGTCGACGGTCGCGCAGAAGATTCTCGCCTGGGCGGGCAAGCACCTAACCGAGATTGGCGTCTTCCGCGAGGTGCGCCCCGGCACCCGCGTCGTCCCGGCGATCGTCATGGGGATCGGGCTCGCCGGCTCCGTCGGCTTCGGGATCGCGGCGCTGACCGGTTTCGTCGTGCCGCTGATCCCGGTGATCCTGCTGGTCGCGGCGATCGTCGCAGCCCTGCTGTTCGTGGGTCTCGTCGCGCACCGTCCGCTGAGCGCGCGCGGCGCCGAGCTCCGCGACCACCTCGCGGGGCTCAAGGAGTTCATCGCCTGGGCCGAGGCCGACCGCATCCGGATGCTGCAGTCCCCGAGCGGGGCGGAGCGGGTGGCTGTCGACACCTCGGATCCCACGCAGATGCTGAAGGTCTACGAGCCGCTGCTGCCGTACGCCGTCGTGTTCGGGCAGGAGAAGGAGTGGGCCGAGCGCCTCGCCGACCTGTATGGCGACGGTGCGTCGCCGGCCTGGTACGCGGGCTCGGCGGCGTTCAACGCGGCCGCCTTCTCGGCCGGGATCGGCTCGCTCTCGGCCAGTGCGATGTCGTCGTCGAGCACGTCCGGCGGCTCCGCAGGCGGCGGGTC
>NZ_CACSKB010000007.1 GCF_902706225.1 Microbacterium sp. 18062 | reverse complement strand
TATCCGGCCGACGGCTGCGTGGGAGGCGCGACGGGCGGCTCGGACGGGGTGATCGCCGGCTCGCCGACCGTCGGCTGCGGGGCGTACGCCGCAGCCGCCGTCGGCGACGTCGCCGGCGCCGCGGGGTGCACGTACCCGGTCGGGTAGCCGGTGTAGTACGCGTTCCAGTCGGGTGAGCCGTCCTGCAGCACCGGCAGCGGCGTCACGCCGTCGGCGTAGGTCGGCCACGCCGGGGCGGACTGCGGCGCGGCCTCTCGCGGGCGCCGCGGCGCGAACAGCAGGTTCACGAGCGGGACGAGCGCCGTGCCGACCGCGGCGAGGATCGTCACGGCGACGACCAGACGCCAGTAGAGCTCGTAGAAGCGGACCCACTCGTTCAGCATCAGCGGCAGGATCAGCATGAACGCGAGCCCCACCACGAGGGCGATCGTGATGTATCCGGTGATCCGGTTGAACGTCGACGGCACGCGGGCGACGGCCTTCGTGTATAGACGCACGTGCAGGATCGCGAGCTGGATGATCAGCACGATGAGCAGGAACGACAGGAAGCGCGAGATGCCGGTGAGCGGGCTCGGCGAGTACAGGTCGCCGAAGCCGCTGACGACGGAGCGCTCCGGCATCCAGATGAGGAATGCGCCGACGAGCAGCGCCACCACCCACCCGGCCATGCTCACCAGCGCGAACCAGGCGGGACGGCGCGGGGCGAGGTGTGCATCGAGGATGGCGACGCCGGCGAACGCCGCAAGCAGCAGGATCGTCAGGAAGGCGCGACCGACGAT
This sequence comes from Microbacterium sp. 18062, assembly GCF_902706225.1. Taxonomy (GTDB): domain Bacteria; phylum Actinomycetota; class Actinomycetes; order Actinomycetales; family Microbacteriaceae; genus Microbacterium. Next base: position 110,040 of record NZ_CACSKB010000007.1, on the reverse strand, counting down.
CCCGTTCTGCGTGCCGACCAGCACCCAGACGACGCTGACGATCGCCGCGGCGATGAGTGCGCCGATGGCGACCCAGATCGCGGCGCGCACGAGACGGGCGCTGCGCAGGGTCTCCGGTTCGGCGGCGGGGGTGGTGTCGGGCACGGTCATGTCGATGCTCCCTCCGCGGGCGGATGCCCGCCCTGTCATCCTGGCACGCCCGCCGTGTCGGCCGGGAGGGTTGCGCACGGACGGCCCCCGGTCAGCCCGCGCGGCGAAGACCGGCCAGAAGCACGCCGAGGGTTCCAAGCACCGCGGCGAGCACCATGGCGCACGCCGACACCGCCATGGCTGTCGTCGGCGTCGACGCCCCGCCGGCCGCGGCTCCCAGCCACGGCCCCGCGGCGATGCCGACGTTGAAGAAGACGACGATCCCCGCGCTCGCGAGCGGACGGGTGCGCTCGCTCGCGATGCGCATGAGGATCGTCTGCAGCAGCGGGAACACCGCGCCGAACGCGACGCCCCACACGACGAGCGACGCAACGACGGCGACGATGCTGGCCGAGACGAGGGAGAGCGCCGCGAACGACGCCGCGAACACGACGAGCACGGCGATCAACGATCCGCGCGGGAAGCGATCGGCGAGCACCCCCGCGACGACGACGCCGAGCAGGCCCGCGGCGCCGTAGACGAGCAGCAGGACGGCGCTCCACTCCGGCGCCACGGATGCGGACTCCGACAGATAGGGGCGGATGTAGGTGAACGACCCGAACTGGGCCGTCGCGATCAGGACCGCGACCAGACCGAACGTCGCCACGGCCGGCAACGACCGGTCGCCCCAGAACCCGCGGGACGATCGCCCCCGGGCGACGGTCGGGGCGAGCGAGCGGGGCATGGCGCGCAGCACGACGACCGCGAGCACGAGCGCGGTCGCTCCGAGCACGACGAAGACGGCCCGCCATCCGAGGCCCTGTGCGAGCAGCGTCGCGGCCGGCAGGCCGATCGCGGTGGCGGCCGTGCCGCCCGCGGTGACGATCGCGAGACCTCGTCCGAGGTGTCCGGGCGACAGCAACGACGTCGCGTACACGATCACGATCGACCAGAAGACGCCGTGGGCGACCGCGGCGAGCACGCGCGCGGCGAGCACGACGCCGTAGTCGGGCGCGATCGCGGTCACCAGGTTGGCGAGCGCGAACATCACGAGGGAGATCACGACGCTCAGGCGTCGATCCACCGACAGGAGCGCTCGCGAGAGCGGCACGCTCGTGACGATCACGGTCAGCGCCCACACCGAGATGAGGGTGCCGATCCGTTCCGGCGACACCCGCAGATCGGCGGCCATCTCCGGCAGGAGACCGGCCGGGAGGGACTCCGCGGTGACGGTGACGAGCACCGCGGTCGAGAGCAGCAGCAAGGCGCGCAGGGGAAAGCGCGCGGTCGCGGCATCGGCCGATGGAGAGGTCGTTGAGAGAGTCATGACGCGAGCGTAAACTTTGACATCAGTGTCAATGTCAAGCGCGGGGAGAGAGCGGATGAAGATCGGCGAGCTGTCGGCGCGCACCGGCATCCCCACGCGGATGCTGCGCTATTACGAGCAGCAGGATCTGCTGTCGTCGGAGCGCTCGGCGAACGGCTACCGCAGCTACACCGACGTCGATGTCGATCGCGCGACGCGCGTGAAAGGCCTGATCCAGTCGGGCCTGTCGACCCGCATGGCGAAGATCGTGCTCGACCTCGAGGAGCAGTGCGACCGCGCGCTGCCGGTGGAGTGCTCGAGGTCGCTGGCCGAGGAGCTCGCCGACGAGCTCGCCGCGCTCGAGTCGCGGATCGGCTGCCTCACCCGCAGTCGTGACACCGTCGCCCGCTACCTCGAGGGGACCTCGCACGGCGACCTGGTGCGAGCAGTCGCCTCCTCCTGACCGCACCGCTCAGCACCACTCGAGCACGTAGTCCTCGTCGGCGGGCGTGACCAGGTCGCGATCGCGCAGCACAACGGAACGTGGCGTGGCATCGTCGGCGCAGACGGCCTCGAACGGACGCCGTTCGTTGTCGGTGTACTCGATCGCGACGACCTGCTCGCCGTACACCTGCGTGTAGGCCGGGCACTCCTCGTAGGCCGCGCATTCCTCGGCGATCGCGACGTCGAAGCCCGCATCACGGTGAAGCCGCGCCGCGTCCTCGGCGGCGTTCTTCTGCGCGGCGGCAAGGCCCTCCGTGTGCGCCACCTGCACGAGGAGGCGGGCGAGCTCGAGGTTGTCCTCCAACGAGAGCGCACCCTCGGACCGCGTGTACGAGTCGAGGTTGTCGAACTCGACACCATCGAAGCCCGCCTGCGCGCAGCCCTGGATCCAGCCGCCCACGCGCTGCGCTATCGCGGCGCGCGCCGCATCCGTCCCCGTGTCGAGAAGCGCCTCGTCCGGCCATTCCGGATCGACGACGTCGGCTCCGTCGCGGCGGAGCACCAGGTCGTCGGGCCAGTCGTCACGCTCGCCTGGCTGCGTCTGGAACCCGTTCACGTAGCAGATCGAGTACACGTCGGGGACGGGCCGCTCGGTGCGATCGCGCACCACGATGCCCGCGCGCGGGTCCGGGTCGTAGGCGCCGCCGAGCTGGTAGTCGGGCAATGCGCCGGACGGCGGCAGGACCACGCGCGGAGCATCGGCCGGTGCCTGCGTGTCGACGGAGGCGACACAGCCCGCGACCACGACGACGAGCACGCACGCGATCGGCACGGCGAGGGACCGGATGGTGGACACCTGCGCAGCCTAGTGTCGCTCTCGGCGTCGACACGGTCGCGATCGTCATCGGCGGGGTCGAACGCGAATTGGTCGAGGTCATGATCGCGGTCACCCGTATCGAAGGGCCGCCACGGCATATGCTGCCGCACACTGATTTCCCCGACGCGGTCTCGGCGGATGCACACCACGCGGCGCGAGCCGGGGACCGGAGCATTCCCGGAGCACTATCGCGCACCGGTGAGTTTCGCAATAGGACCCCCGAATCACGCAATCGTGACGTTTGATGGGGGAATTCGTATTAGTGTCTATTGAATGGCACGCAAACAATTCACACAGCTCATCGACGACCTCGACAGCACTCCCATCGACGAAGGTGGAGAGACCATCCTTTTCTCCCTCGACGGCCGCGCCTACGAGATCGATCTCTCCGACGACAACGCGCAGAAGCTCCGCGACGCGTTTGCGCCGTTCGTCTCGGCGGGTCGTTCGGTGAGTCGGCCGAAGATCACCGGACGACCCGCTCGCGAGCGCTCCGGCCAGGCGAAGCTCGATCTCGCCGACGTGCGGGCCTGGGCACGCGAGAACGGGCATTCGGTCAGCGACCGCGGCCGAATCCCCGCGGTCGTGCTCGAAGCCTACGAAGCCGCGCACTAGTCGAGACCCCGCGTTTCGACGCATGGCGGAGATGACACCGCACGCCGGCATCCCGGAGCACGGGCATCCGTTCCGGAAAAGAAAGCAGCGCCGTCGCAATGACGAAGACGACGCGGCTCTCGATGGTGTCGCCGGCGCGTGAGAGATCACCCCGATAGGCGCACAACTCTCGTCGACATTGCGGACTCCGCCGACATTGCGGGACTCGTCGACATTGCGGACTCCGCCGACATTGCGGGACCGACATTGCGAGGCCTGTCGACATTGGCGGGCGACAGGAGTGCACAACTCCTCGACATCGGCGGTGCCGGTCCGATGGATGGCGCAATCGCGGGCGTCGACCGACCTGTCCATCGTCCTTTCGAGGATCTCTGCGCGACGACGACTGACGACCGGTGGAGCCGTTCGCCCGACGATCGCTCCATCGACGCCGCGGATCGCGGATACGGCGATGCAGGACAGCCGTGCCGCGCGGCTGTCCTGCATGTGCCGTCGGTCCTGGGCCGGACGGCCTGCGGCGGCGCGGTGCCGGGTGAGGGAATCCCTCAGCCGATCTGCCTAAGCTGAGCGGCGTCCTCGCTGGGCGCCGGCCCGCGACGATCCCGGAGGGTCACGCCCGATGAACGCCCGCACCGCCGCATCGACCCGCCGCCGTCGGCGCACGCAGCGAGGCCGGCGCCGGTCCGTGCGCCGTCGCCGGCAGCGCCTGCGGGTGTTCGGCGTCACCGCCGGAATCGTCGTCGTGTGCCTCGCCCTCTCGGCGGTGATCGCCGCCGGCGTCGTCGCCGTCCGGGCGTTCTCGGAACCCCTCGGCGACATCCGACTCGGCGTCGAGCCCGCCGCATCCCCGCCTCCGCCGGGTCTCGGATACGGCCCCGAACAGCTCGCGAACGCGTGCACCATCCTCACCGCGGGCCGCGACCTCGGATTCGGCGCACGCGACCAGACGATCGCCGTGATGACCGCGATGGGCGAGTCGTCGCTGCGCAACCTCGACTACGGCGACTGGGAGACGAACGGCGTCACCAACCCCGACGGCAGTCGCACCACCTCACTCGGTCTCTTCCAGCAGCAGGAGAACTGGGGAACGCTCGAGGAGCGCATGGACCCCTACACCTCGGCCGTCCTCTTCTACCGGGCGATGGAACGACGCGTACCCGACCGCGACACGATCGATCCCACGCTCGTCGCGCACCGCGTGCAGATCAACGCCGATCCCCAGCACTACGCCCGCTACTGGGACCGCGCCACCCGCGTCGTCGACGCCCTCACCGGCACGCCGGGCGCGACCGCGCTGCCCGACGGGGCGGTCGCCTGCGTCGCGCCCTGAGAAGCCGATCCCTCCGGAGTGCCCTGGACAGGCCGTGAGCCTCTGACCCGAAAGTCTCCGCGCCCCGGTTCTGTTGAGCAGGCGCATTGCCTGGACTTTCCCCACCCCACGGAGCGCCCCGCAGGGGCGCTGAGCAGCTGACCCGAAAGTCTCCGCTCTCGGTCCCTGAGCGAGGAGCGAAGCTCCCGGACGAAGGGCAGCGATCGGATTCCTCGGTCCCACAGAGCGCCTCGCTCGACGCCGAACAACCGATCTGCTTCCGGACGCCCCGGCGACCCGCCGTCCCCGACGCCGCAGCATCACGCCCGTGCTTCGAGGGGAGCTATCCCCTCGGGCGCATGCACCGCGAGGAACCCGCCCTCGCCGACTCGACGAAGCTCGGACGGCGCCTGTTCGCGCAGGTCGTACCGCTCGAGGGCGCCGACTACCTCATCACCGACGAGCCCCCGACCCCGAGCTCGCCGCCGCGCTGGCGACCGCCGGGGTCACCGTGCTCGTTCCGTGACCGGGTCTGCACCTGACCGTTCGGCGGTCTCGGCGTCTCTGTCTCGACGTAAATACGACACGTGTCGGATTGTCGCTGGCGCCCGGCGAGATCCATGTGATTGGATGAGCCGATCGTCCGCTCCCCGCGAAGGCTCGGGCGATCGAAACCCGAAAACTGGGGGCCTAGGCTCTGCAGTTCCGATGCCCTCTCTCATAAGGCCATGAGAGAGGGCATCGCGTCTTCAGCGGGTGAGCAGCGCCGCCGCGACCAGCGCGACGACCCCCAGAGCCAGCATCGACACACCGACGTACGCCGTCCAGTGCGTGCGCTGCGACAGCTGCCGGCGAACGCGCGCCTGCTGCGCCTTCCTGCGCCTCGACGCGGTACGCGCATGCGCCTCGTCGGCGGCCTGCTTCGCCCGGATCTCTGTGCGCGACTGCTCGTTCTCCACACGCCCTCCGAAGGGATAGGAATCGGTCATCGAGGTACGACCGCGGTAGCGTACCGCGCCCATGTTTCCGCGAGCTGAACAGAACCGGCCCTGTGCCGCGCTCTGCAGCATCCGGTCCCGCGTATGCGGGCGTCACACGTCGACGAGGCCCTCCGCCCCCACCCGCAGACCGGGGATCGCCGGCAGATCGAAGTGGTCGCGCAGCGTCGTCCCCTCGTACTCCGTGCGGAAGTGTCCGCGGCGCTGCAGGATCGGGATCACGTGCTCGACGAACAGCTCGAGCGACCGCGGCGAGAACGGCGGGATGACGTTGAACCCGTCGGCCCCGCGCTCCTCAAAGCGCGTGATGAGGGCGTCCGCCACCTGCTCGGGAGCCCCGACCACGTGCCAGTGCCCGTTGCCGGAGAGCTCGCGCGAGATGAGCCGGCGCAGGGACCACCTCCGTTCCACGGCCAGCTCGCGATAGATCGCGTATCGGCTGCGACGCCCCTCGATGAGGTCCGGATGCGGCAGCAGCTCCTCGGGGATCGGTGCGTCGAGGTCGAGCCCGGTGAGATCGGCGCCGCCCAGCTGAACGCCCAGCACCCGGCGGCCGTGGTCGACGTCGATCAGGGAGTCCAGCTCCTCCTGGATCTCCCAGGCGGCCGTCTCCGAGTCCCCCACGACCGGGACGAGCCCGGGCAGGATGAGCAGGTGATCGGGATCGCGGCCGTACGCGGCGGCCTGCGCCTTGATCGCGGCGTAGAAGTCCCGCGCCGGCCGCGACTCGGACTGCGCGGTGAAGATCGCGTCGGCGACCTTCGCGCCGACGGCCTGGCCGTCGCTCGACGAGCCCGCCTGCACCAGCACCGGACGGCCCTGCGGCGAACGCGGCACGTTCAGCGGACCCCTCACCCGGAAGAACTCGCCGCGGTGGTCGAGCTCGTGCACCCTGGCCGGGTCGGCGAAGCGACCGGTCGCACGGTCGGCGGCGACCGCATCCGGATCCCAGCCGCTCCACAGTCCGGTGACGACCTCGGCGAACTCGGCCGCGCGGCGATAGCGGGTGAGGTGATCGGGAAGCGGCTCGTCGCCGTAGTTGTCCGCCCCGGCGCTCGAGGTGACGATGTTCCAGCCCGCGCGCCCTCGGCTCACATGGTCGAGGGTCGACAGCTGACGGGCGAGCGTGTAGGGCTGGCTGAACGTGGTGGACGCCGTGCCGATGAGGCCGATCCGGTCGGTGACCTGCGAGATGGCGCTCAGCACGACGAGGGGCTCGAGAGTGCCGAAGGGCGGCGCGTACGCGAGGGTGCCGGTGTCGAGCGCGACCCCGTCGGCGAGGAAGAAGGTGTCGAACCTGCCCGACTCGGCGATCTGCGCGAGCCGCTGCAGCGACTCGACCCCCGGGAAGCCCTCGATGTCGCTGTCGGGGCGACGCCATGCGGCGCGGTGCAGACCGGATCCTCCGGCGGAGACGCCGAAGTGAAGCTGACGGGGACGGGACACGAGGACTCCTCGGATGATCGGAAGAAGGAAGGGGGCGGGGGCGGGCCGTCCGGGCCCGCCCCCGCCCGGGATCAGGACTGCGCGCTGGTCCAGGTGTCGTACAGACGCAGACGCGAGGACGCGTCCAGGCGCAGACCGTGCAGCGTGTCGGCGACGCCGTAGATCTGCAGGTTGGTCTGGTACGGCACGCTGTAGCCCTCTTCGAGCAGGGCGCGCTGGGCCTCGGCGACGATCTCGAGTCGCTCATCGACGTCGGCCGCCGCCTTCTGCGCCAGGAGGAGGTCGTCGATCGGGTTCGGCGCGATGTGCGCGGCGCTGTTCGGCTGCCCGCCCGACCAGTAGTCGCGGCGGAGCGTGTCCGGGTCGGCCCGTGTGAGACCCGAGAAGGAGTAGTCCCAGTCCCCCTCGGACCGCAGCTGGAACGACTGCGACAGCTCCGGCACGATGATCTCGCTGTCGATGCCGACGCGCTTGAGCTGGGTCTGGGTCAGCTCCGCAGCCGCCTGCGACCACGACCCGGCGAACAGGGTGAGCGACAGGCGCTCCCCGTCGCGCTCGCGGATCCCGTCGTCGCCCAGGACCCAGCCGGCCTCCTCGAGGAGGTCGGCCGCGCCGTCCGGGTCATAGACGAGCTCGTCGCTCAGGTCGACGTGTCCCGGCGTCGTCTCCGAGAGCACGCTGGTCGGGATCGCGTAGCGCTCGTTGCCGAGCGCTATCTGGAACTCCTCGCGATCGATCGACTTCTGCACCGCCTGACGCACGGCCTTCTCGGCGACGAGCGGACGATACGTGTTGGCGAACAGCGCCGAGACGTTGCCCGGGTTCGGGCGCTCGACGACGCCGAGACCGGCCGCGGCCAAGACGTCCTGGTCCTGGATCGCGACCTGGAAGATGCCGTCGAACTCACCCGACTGCAGACCGCCGGAGCGCACGCTCGACTCCGCGACGATCGGCAGCACGACCTCGTCGAGGTACGCCTCGCCGTCGTGCCCGGCGGCCGCCGACGGCCAGTCGTATCCCTCGCGCTTGGTGAGCACGACGCGCGAGGTCAGCTCGTACTCGCTCAGCACGAACGGACCGGAGCCGACGAGCTCGCCGCGGCAGCGCTCCTCCGCGCTCAGCGCGTTCGTGGCGGGCGAGAGGATGCCGAGCGTCGCGGTCGCCGCGGCCTGCAGGAACGGCACGTTGCCCTCGGAGAAGACGACGGTCACCGTGGAGTCGTCGACGACGCGGGTCTCCACATACCCCGCGAGGTAGGTCGAGCCGAGGAACGACGCGGCGCCGAGGTCGATGACGGCGTCGAAGTTCGTCTTCACCGCGGCGGCGTCCAACGGCGTGCCGTCGCTGAAGGTCACCCCGTCGCGCAGGTGGAACGTGAACTCGGTCGCGTCGTCGTCGACCTCCCACGACTCTGCGAGGGCGGGCACGATCTCACCGGTCTCGAAGTCCTGGTCGACGAGCGTGTCGGTGAACTGCGCACCGAGCGAGAGCGTGTTGGTCAGCGACGTCTGCGCCGGGTCGATGCACGACGGGTCGCCGTCGAGGGCGAGGGTCACCGAGCCGCCCGCGACGGGGTCGCCTGCCGGGTCGGTCTCGGCGTCGGTCGCGGCGGCGCCGCATCCGGTGAGGGCGAGCGCGGCGACGAGCGCTCCACCCGCCCACCGACGCGACCTCGCGCCTGCCGGGGAGATGATCGGGGATGCCATGGATGCTCCGTTCCTGTTTCTGTGATGCGTCGTGCGGCGCTCGGGATGCGCCTGCACAGGGGTTCGGGCTCACGCGGACGCGCGCGCCCCGGGCTGCGGGATCGACGCGAGCAGGCGCCGGGTGTACTCGTGCTGCGGCGAATCGAACACACGATCGGTGACGCCCTGCTCGACGACGCGCCCCTCGGTCATGACCGCGACACGGTCGCTGATCTGGCGCACGACCGCGAGATCGTGGGAGATGAACAGATAGGTGAGGCCGAACTCGGCGCGCAGATCGACGAGCAGCTGCAGGATCTGCGCCTGCACGGACGCGTCGAGGGCCGACACCGGTTCGTCCAGGATCAGCAGCTCCGGCTGGAGCGCCAGGGCGCGCGCGATCGCGACGCGTTGCCGCTGCCCGCCCGACAGCGCGCCGGGCCGGCGCTCGGCGATCTCGCGGGGCAGCGCGACGCGATCGAGCAGGTCGAGCACGCGCGCGGCGCGCTGCGCCCGGTCACCGATCCCGTGCGCGCGCAGCGGCTCCGAGACGATCCGCGCCACCGTGCTGCGCGGGTCGAGCGACGCGTACGGGCTCTGGTGGACGAACGACGCCCGCCGGCGCCAGCGGCTCACCCATGCGCGGTCGGCGGACGCCGAGTCCGTGCCCTCCAGCAGCAGCGTTCCGGCATCCGGGGTGGTCAGCCGCGCGATGATGCGCGCCGTGGTCGACTTGCCCGAGCCGGATTCGCCCACCAGCGCGAGCGTCTCGCCCCGCTCCAGGCTCAGGCCCACATCGTCGACGGCGACCACCCGCGAGCCGTCGGGCAGCCGGAACGACTTCGTGAGCCCGGCGGCCTCGACGACCGTGCCCGGGGCCGCGGCACCGTCGGCGCGCACGACGCCCGGCGAGGCCGCCAGCGCGTGCCGGCGCACGCTCGGCGACGCGTCGAGGAGCGCACGGGTGTAGGTGCCCCCGGGACGGGTCACGAGCTCGGCGGGCGTGCCCTCGTCCACGACGCGGCCGTCGCGCATCACGACGATCCGGTCGCTGCGCTCCAGGGCCACGGCGAGATCGTGCGTGATGAACAGCACCGCCGTGCCCTGCTCTCCGCGCAAGGCGTCGAAGCGGTCGAGCACGATCTTCTGCACCGTGACATCGAGCGCGCTCGTCGGCTCGTCGGCGATCACGAGAGACGGATGGCACGCCCACGCGTTCGCGATGAGCGCGCGCTGCCGCATCCCGCCCGACAGCTCGTGCGGGTACTGCCGGGCGCGCGTCTCCGGCGTCGACAGCCCGGCGTCCCGCAGCGCGTCGACCGCGTCGGCGAACGCCCCGCGACGATCGACCCGCCGGTGCAGCCGGATCGTCTCGGCGACCTGGTCGCCGATCCGCTTGACCGGGTTGAGCGAGGTCATCGGATCCTGCGGGATGAGTCCCACCCGTGATCCGCGGATGCGCTCGAACCGCTTGTCGGGCCAGCCGGTGACGTCGAGCTCGCCGATCGCGATGCGCCCGCCCGTGACGCGGCCCTCGCCGGGCAGGAGGCCGAGCACCGCGTGCGCGGTGGTCGACTTGCCCGACCCGGACTCGCCGACGAGGGAGACGAACTCCCCCGGCGCGACGGTGAGGCTCACGCCGTGCACCACCTCGCCGGCGTTCGCGCCACGGCCGTATGCGACCCGGAGGTCCTCGATGCGCAGGGCGTCGGTCATCGTGCAGCTCCGGCGTCGCGCTCGAGCGCGCGACCGATGCGGTTGGTCGCGAGGACGACGGCGACCACCACGAGTCCCGGAAGCGTCGTCAGCCACCACGACGTGGCCAGGAAGTTGCGACCCTCGGCCACCAGCGCCCCCCATTCGGGTGCCGGCGGCTCGGCGCCGAAGCCGAGGAAGCTCAGCGCCGAGACCGCGAGGATCGCCATGCCGAACTCGAGGGTGGCCAGCACGAGCACCGGGCCCGACGCGTTGGGCAGCACGTGTTCGGCCACGACCCCCGGCCAGCGTCGTCCCATCGCGATCGACGCCTCGACGTAGTCGCTGCGCCGGATGCGGAGCACCTCGGCGCGCATGAGCCGCGCGAACGAGGCGATCGACCCGATACCCACCGCGATGGCGACGTTGACGGTGCCGAACCCGAGAGCGACGACGACGGTGAGCGACAGGAGCAGACCGGGCACCGCGAGCAGCACGTCGACGACGCGCATGAGCACCGCATCCGTGTGGCCGCCCACGAAACCGGCGGCGGTTCCGAGCACCGAGCCGACGACGAGTCCCAGTGCGACGGCGATCACGCTCGCCTGCAGCGTGAGCGCCGATCCGTGGACGACCCGCGTGTAGACGTCGCGTCCGAGCTGGTCCGTGCCGAACCAGTGCGCGGCCGAGGGCGGCTGCAGCGTGTCGCGCGGCACCCCGTCGATCGGGCTCTGCGACGTGAACAGCTGCGGGAAGAGCGCGAACCCGACGGCGAGGAGAAGGACCGCGCCCGCGACCACGACCCCGGCCGAGATCCGGGGGCGCGCACGACGGCGCCGACCCGGGCGGCGCGGGGCCTCGGCGTTCTCGGGCGCGTCGGCGAGCGCGGGGACCTCGGCGACGGCGAGCAGATCAGACAAGGGCGGCCCTCCTTCGGCGTGCGGCGCGGGGCGCAGCCCCGGCGCGGGCGATGCGCGGGTCGATCAGCGGGTACAGCAGATCGACGATCAGGTTCACCACGACGAAGATGACGGCGGCGAGCACGACGAGCGCCTGCACCATCGGGATGTCCTGGGTCGCCACGGCGTTCTGGGTGAGGCGGCCGATCCCCTGGCGGGCGAAGACCGTCTCGACCACCACGGCGCCGCCGAGCAGGTTGCCGACCGTGATGCCGACGATCGTCACGGCGGGGATGATCGCGTTGCGCAGCGCATGACCGAGCTGCACCCGGGCCCTGCCCGCCCCGCGCGCACGGGCCGTCTCGATGTAGGGCTGCGCGAGGGTGCTGCGCAGGCTCCGCGAGAGCACCTGGGCGATGAACGCGGAGTTCGGCAGGGCGAGCGCGACGGCGGGGAGCACGAGCGACACGAACCCGCTGGTGCCGGTCGCGGGGAACCACGCGAGCTGGAAGGAGAAGACCTGCAGGAGCACGAGCGCGCTCCAGAACGTCGGCACCGAGACGCCGAGGGGCGGGAGCGCCAGCAGCAGGTTCTGCGCGGGCCGCCAGCGCAGATAGCTCGCCAGGAGCGCGATCCCGCCGCCGGCGATCAACGACAGCGCGAGCGCGAAGCCCGCGAGCGCGATCGTGTGCGGCAGCGCCTGGACGATCGACTCCGTCACGGGCGCGCCGGTCGCGATCGACGTGCCGAGATCACCGGTCACGAGGCGGCCGAGCTGGGCGAAGTACTGCACCCACAGCGGCTGGTCGAGCCCGTACTGGGCGCGCAGCTCGGCAAGCTTCTCGGGCGACGCGATCCCGCCCTCGCCCTGGCTGAGCTTGATCTCCACCGGGTCACTGGGCAGCACGTAGAGGATGACGAACGTCACCGTGTAGGCGGCCCAGACCACGAAGATCGCCTGGGCGGCACGGCCGCCGAGGTACCTCAGCACGCGATCACCGCCCCGTCCCGAGCGCCTCGGGCTGCCACCGCGGCGAGAAGGCCGACTCGTCGGGCGCCGGTGCCGAGAGTCCAAGGCGCTCCCGAACCGTGCCCGGGGCGTAGTCCGATGACGCGAGTCCGCGGTCGCGGAGGATCGGCACGACGGCGTCGACGAACACCTCGAGGTCGTCGGGGAGGACGTTCACGTGCACGCTGATCCCGTCCAAGGCGCCCGCCTCGTGCCAGCGCGAGATGTCGTCGGCGATCTCGACGGCGGTGCCGGCGAGCACGCGATGACCGGAGCTCTCCGCGGCGGGCCCGCCCGGCGCGTAGCCGAACCGCGCACGGGCGGCATCGTCCGAGGCGCGCAGGTCCCGTACGCGCTGCCATGCGGCATCCCGCGACGACGCCACCACCGGAACGACGCCGGGCAGGATGCGGACCGCATCCGCCGCGCGGCCGTGCTCGACCGCTGCCGCCCGCGCCCGCCTGCGGTAGTCGATCGACGCGTCGAGGTCGAGCTGACGCGTGTAGACGATGTCCGCATGGCGGCCGGCGAGGTCGATCCCCGCGGGCGATCCTCCCGCCTGGGCGATGAGCGGAACGGTCTGCGGCGTGCGGGTCGTCAGAAGCGGACCGCGCACCCGATGGAACGGGCCCACGTGATCGACCGTGCGAACGGCGTCGCGGCGCACGAGCTCTCCGGACTCGCGGTCGGCCACGAGCGCGTCGGGCTCCCAGCCGTGGAGCAGCTCGACGACCGCCGACACGTAGTCCTGCGCGATGTCGTACCGCAGGTCGTGCTCGGGCAGCCGGTCGCGGCCGTAGTTGAGCGCGGCGTTGTCGTCGAGGCTCGTCACGACGTTCCACCCGGCGCGGCCGCCGGTGAGGTGATCGATCGACGCGAGCTGGCGCGCCGTGGTGAACGGGTCGTTGAAGGTCGTCGAGTGCGTGGCGACGAGGCCTATCGACCGCGTGGATGCGGCGAGCGCGGCGATGAGGATGAAGGGGTCGAGCGGCCACTGCAGGGGTGTCGCGGGGTCGTCCGGCACCGCGAGCGTGTCGGCGAGGAAGAGCGTGTCGAAGCGCGCGCCCTCGAGGATGCCGGCGAGCTCCGTCCAGTACTCGAGGGTCGTGTTGTCCTCGATGCGGGCCCGCGACACGCGCCACGCGGCCGTGTGGCCGCCGAGCTGCCCACGCAGCACCGCGTTGAGGATGAAGGGGGAGGTCACGGGCTCACTCCAGGGTCGGGGACGAGGTCCCCCATCTTGAGCAGGCCCGTCCGAGCTCACCCCGCCCGGCGTAACACGCGGTTATCGCGTGCGAACCACCACGGGGTCTCGACGCGCGACGTCGCGAGGCTCGACGGACCGACCACCCGGTGCTCCCCGTTCTGCACCTGATACGTGAAGCGGGCGTGCCCGAGCGAGCCGTCCGGCGTCTCGTGCGGATACGACAACGACGCCTGCCCGGGGGAGCCGAAGAAGTAGGGTCCATTGACCCCCCGGTAGACGTCGTCGTGCACGGCGTCGACGACGGACGTCGCCGAGTCCGGACGCCACGCGTCGCGCCATGCCCGCGCCATGATCTGCACGACGTCGTAGCCGACGCCCGCCGGCGTCGAGGGCTGTGCCCCGTAGACCTCCCGGTACGCCCGCTCGAACCGCACGGCGATGCCGTCGCGGTAGCGCCCGATGTTCGACGCCCAGATCACGCCGTCCTCGAGAGGCCGCTCGAACGCCTCGGTGCCGGGCACCCACACCGCCTGCACGAGGGAGGGGAACGGATCGGCGAAGAAGGCGTCCAGGAAGCGGTCCAGGGAGACGGGATCCCAGGTCGCGACGAGGATCCCCCACGGCGGCGAGGAGCGGATGCGGGCGACCTCGTCCGCCCAGTCCTCGGGCGAGCGCACGACGACCAGGTCGACCCCGGTCGCCCCGGGTGCGACGCTGCCGACCCGGGTGGGGTCCTCGCCGATGACCACGATGCGCCGGTCGCCGCCACCGACGATGCCACGGCGATGCGCGTCCTGCACGACGCCGGCGAACCCGCGCGCGTACACGTTCAGGCCGGGACACGTCTGGAAGACGTTGTTCAGGCGGTCGGTGCCGCGGACGGCCTCGACGGCTTCCGCACTCCCCAGAGAATGGAGGAACGGGCGCCCGATCCGGCCCGCCTGCCGGACGAGGGCGACCGGGTCGAGCACGTCGTCGCGGATCGCCCAGCTCACGGCGTCGGCGCCGGCGTCGACGGCGGCCGAGAGCGCCGCATCCCCGTCGACGCCGGGATCGTCGCCGCGGATCACGACGTGCTCGATCCCGCGGCCGTGCACGCCGCCGCGGGCGTTGACCGCCCGCACCGCGAGGTCGCTCCCGCGTCGACGGGCCTCGCCGTCGGGCGTCGAGGGCAGCACGCTCACCAGCCGGAAGGGGCGGCGCGCGGCGGGCGCGCCGTGCCGCCAGGCCCTCCGCAGCGGCACGGCCGGCTCGTCGCCCAGCCGCGCCCGCTCGAGCGCCACGACCCCGAGATCGGAGGACCCCGAGACGGGCGCGGGCAGGGGGAGCCGAAGGATGCCGGAGTCGACCGCGAGTGCCGCGGCCGCGGTGCGGCTGGTCACCGACAGGCGGGCGAGGATGCGCTCGACACGCGTGCGCACCGTGGTCGCCCCGATCCCGAGCGCCCGGGCGATCTCGGTGTTGCCCAGACCGCAGGCCACGAGCGTCAGCACGTCGAGCTCGCGCGCCGTGAGCCCGTTCGGGGCGGCGCGCCGTTCGCCGACGAGCTCGATCACGCCGGTCGTGCTCTCGCGCACCGTCACGCGGTACCAGGTCGAGCCGGCCAGATGGGTGAAGGCGATCGCGCCGCGTTCGAGCCCCCGCGCGGCGACCGCGTACGCACGAAGCTCCGGCCACTCGGCGAAGAAGTCCGCGGGCGCGCAGTCGTGTCGATCATGTGCATCGATCGCCCACACCCGATCGACCGGAACGGAAGCGGTCATCGCGATCTCCCCTCATCGACAGCAGCACGCTACGTGCGTCCCGCGGAGGGTCGAACGACCCCTCGTCATCTGCCGTCATCCGTCGTCCGACGCGCCGGCGGCCGATCCGCCGTGCGCGGGGCGCACCGACTGCTACGCCGGATGACGCCCGGAAGGACGCGGCGCGCACGGCGCGGTTGACTCGAAGCCCCCGAGGAGGGCCTCCCGAGTCGCTCCGGAGGGCTGGACCCGTGGACCGCCGACCCGGGCGATCACGACAGGAGAACGCATGACTACGCAGACCTTCCTCGCCGAGCGAGTGAGCGGACTGGTCGCCCCGAGCAGCTTCGGGGCTGTGCTCGGCCGCGTCGCCGACGACGCGATCCACCTCACCGGCGGCTCCCCCGCGATCGAGCCGCTTCCCCGAGCGGAGCTCGCCCGCCTCACCGAGGCCGTGCTCGCCGACCCCGAGACCGCGGCGCGCGCGCTGGACTACACCGGGCACCAGGGCGACGCCGGGCTGAGGGCGTGGGCCGGCGCGCGCGAGGGCGCGGACGCCGCGCGCGTGGTGATCACCAACGGGGCGTTGCACGGTCTGTCGCTCACGCTCCTGGCCGTCGTCGACCCCGGCGATCTCGTCCTGGTCGAGAACCCGGTCTACCCGCTCGCGGTCAAGACGCTCCAGCTCACCGGCGCACGGGTGGACGCCGTGCCGGTCGACGCCGAGGGCCTCGACGTCGATGCGCTCGCGGACCTCCTCCGTGCCGGTGCGCGCCCGCGCGCGCTGTACGTCGTGCCGGACTTCCAGAACCCCACCGGCAGCGTGCTGGCCGCCGATCGCCGCACGCGCCTCGTCGAGCTCGCCGAGCTGTACGGCTTCGTCGTCGTCTCCGACAACCCGTACTCCGCGCTGCGAGGCGACGGCGCCCCCGTCGCCGACCTCGATCTCGACAGCGACCGCGTCGTGCGGGTGAACACGTTCTCGAAGACGCTCGGCCCGGGCCTGCGTCTCGGCTGGACGGTGGCGCCGGAGTGGCTCGTCCCCGGCCTGCTCGACCTGCGGTCGCGGCAGGACCAGCACGCGTCGAGCCTGCTCCAGGAGGTCGTGGGGCGCCTGGTCACGAGCGACGGCCTCTTCGACCGCACGGTCGCCGCCGCATCCGTCCTCTACCGGGAGCGCGCGCTCGCCCTCGTCGGGGGCCTGCGGGCAGAGCTCGGCGACGCCGTCGACGTCGACGTGCCCGAGGGCGGCGTGTTCGCCTGGCCGCGCTTCACCGATCCCGCCGTCGACGTCGACGCGCTGGCGGCAGCCGCCGCCGAGGAGGGGGTCGTGTTCCTGCCCGGCAGCCAGTTCTCCGTCGTCGGGGACGCCGCCGCGAGCCGCCGGCACGCGCGCGTGTCGTTCGGTCAGGCGACCGTCGGGCAGCTGGGCGAGGCGGCGACACGGATCGGGCGGGCCTACGCCCGGGTGACCGCGTGACGCGGCCGAGCGTCCGCCGCGAGGCGTGGACGGATGCCGCACCGACCGCGCTGCGAGCGCGCATGGACACCGAGCTGCGACCGCGGTACGCCGACGTGCTCGACCCGGCCGACGCCGTGGCCGTCGACCCGGCCGAGATCATCGCGGTCGTCGTCGCGTACGTCGACGGCGCGGCCGTCGCCACCGCGGCGCTCAAGCGCACCCACGGGCACGCGGAGATCAAGCGGGTGTTCGTCGCGCCCGGCCACCGCCGCCGCGGGCTCGCGGCGCTCGTGCTCGCCGAGGTCGAAGCGATCGCTCGCGAAGAGGGATACCGCGACATCGTGCTCGAGACCGGCGAACGGCAGCCGGAGGCCATCGCCCTCTATGCGCGCGAAGGCTGGCTGCCGATCCCGCCCTTCGGCCACTACACGAACGCGCGCGGCCTCGGGCGATACTTCGCGAAGCCGCTCGAGCCGCTGCTGGTCGGCGTGGAGCTGCCCGCCGCCGCCGCACGGGGCGCCGCCCTCGCGACGCAGGCGGCGGTCGCCGCCCGCGCGTTCGATCGTGCCGGCGCGGACCTGCTCGTCGTCCGGGACGTGCCCGTCCCCGCCGAGGGCGAGGTGGCGATCGACGCAGTGACGCTCGCCGCCGTGATCGCCCCGGCGACCACCCGGATCGCGCTCGTCCCCGCCGTCGCCGTCACCCACACCGAGCCGTTCCACCTGTCCAAGGCCGTTCAGACCCTCGACCTCACCTCTCTCGGGCGAGCCGGATGGCAGCCCACGGTCTCCATATCCGAGTCGGATGCCGCCCTGTTCGGACGCCGCGCCGCCCCCGGCCCCGACGACGCCTGGGCCGAGGCCCTGGAGGCGATCGAGGTGTCGCGCCGGCTCTGGGACAGCTGGGAGGATGACGCGATCATCCGCGACGTGGCCACGGGCCGATACATCGACCGTGCGCGCGTGCACCGCATCGACTTCGTCGGCGAGCACTTCCGCGTCGTCGGGCCGTCCATCGTGCCGCGGTCGGTCCAGGGACTGCCGCCGGTCGTCGTGCAGGTGGGACGGGGCGATGCCGCGGCCCTCGCGGCGGGATCGGCGACGGCCGAGGTCCTCCGCGTGCACCCGGAGGACCTCGCCCGGGCGCGCGACGCCGCCGCCGACGCCGGACGGGCGCCGACCGTCCTCGTCGACGTCGACGCCTGCACCACCACCCCCGGTTGCGTGCGGGAGACGCTCGCGACGCTCCGGCACGACGCCGGCGCGGACGGCGCCGTGCTCGTGTTCGACCGCATCCCGGCCGCGCCCGACGAGTGGGCCGCGGCGCTCGCCCCCTTCGCGACCGCCGCGCCGGCCGCATCCTTCCGCGAACGACTGGGACTGCCGCGTCCGGCGAGCCGATACGCGCGCGAG
The DNA here is from genome assembly GCF_902706225.1 of Microbacterium sp. 18062. Lineage (GTDB taxonomy): Bacteria > Actinomycetota > Actinomycetes > Actinomycetales > Microbacteriaceae > Microbacterium. The sequence continues at coordinate 91,805 of NZ_CACSKB010000007.1, read as the reverse complement.
GCCGAGAGCCGGGTGGACGCATGACCCGCCGGGTGCACCTCGCCGCCCACTTCCCCGGCGTCAACAGCACCACGATCTGGTCGGATCCCCGTTCGGGCAGCCAGACGGACTTCTCGTCGTTCGAGCACTTCGCGCGCACCGCCGAGCGCGGCGCCTTCGACTTCCTGTTCCTCGCCGAGGGGTTGCGCCTGCGCGAGCACGCCGGCCTCATCCACGACCTCGACGTCGTCGGACGCCCCGACTCGCTCACCGTCCTCGCATCGGTCGCGGCGGTGACCTCGCGCCTCGGGCTGGTCGCGACGCTCAACTCCACCTACAACGAGCCGTTCGAGCTGGCGCGGCAGCTGCTGTCGCTGGATGCCGTGTCGGGAGGCAGGGCGGGCTGGAACGTCGTGACGAGCTCCGACGCGTTCACCGGCGCGAACTTCCGTCGCGGCGGATACCTCGCGCACGCCGACCGCTACGAGCGGGCGTCCGACTTCATCGCGCTCGCGAACCGGGTGTGGACGGCGGCGGAGACGGGCGACACGGTGCGACACGCGTCGAGGTTCTTCGACGTCGTCGCGCCGGCGCGCATCCCGGCGAGTCCCCAGGGGCGGCCCGTCGTCGTGCAGGCCGGGGTGTCCGACGAGGGTCGCGACATGGCCGCGCGTCACGCCGACGCGATCTTCTCCCCCTTCTCCGAGCAGGACGCCGCCGCGGAGTTCGCCGCCGACATGACCGACCGCCTCGTCCGTGCCGGCAGGTCGCGCGACGACCTCCGGATCCTGCCGGCGGCGACCTTCGTCATCGGCGACGACGAGGCGGACGCCGCCCGTCTCGCCCGCGCCGAGGTGCGCGCGCAGGTGAGCGCGGCGACGGCCGTGCGCGCCGTCGAAGCGGTCTGGGGTCGTACGTTCCCCGAGCTCGACCCCGACGGCCCGCTCCCCGACCCCGCGGAGGCGGAGCCGGATGCCGCCCTCAGCAAAGGCCGCGCGCTGCTCCTCGGCGACCGCGAGGCGACCGCACGCGAGTGGGCCCGCCGGGCGGCGGACGAGGGCCTCAGCGTGCACGAGCTGGCGATCGCGCAGGCGGCACCGCCCCGGTTCGTCGGCACCGGCGAGAGCATCGCCGCGCAGATCGACGCGGTCGTGCAGAGCGGCGCCACCGACGGGTTCGTCGTCATCCCGTCGCTCACCCCGACCGGGCTCGACCGCTTCGTCGACGAGGTCGTCCCCGCCCTCCGTGCCCGGGGCTCGTACCCCGCGGACTACGAAGGCGTCACCCTCCGCTCCCACCTCGGCGTGACGGACCAGCGATCCAGTGCCTTCGCGGAGCAGGGAACGTCGAGTCGCTGAGCGAGCTGCACAACCGAGGCGCCCAGGGATCGGCTCAGCATCCGTGTCTCAGTTGTGCAGACGGACGAGCCGCGAGACCTGCACAAGTGAGACACGCAGGGTTGACGGAGCGGCCAGCATCCGTGCTGGCGACTCCACAGGTGGATCGGGAAGACTGGGCTCGTCCTCGTCGATCCGCCCCGCACACGGCGATCGGCGTCACGCTCCGACCGGAAGGCCCGCCATGACCGATTCGCGCCCCGACGCCGCCGAGAACGACGGCCGCGCGGCATCCCCGTTCGACGAGCTCATGCAGGGATCGCCGACCGAGGGCGGGGTGTTCACGGTCGGATTCCGCGGCTACGACCGGGGCGAGGTCGACTCCACGATCGCCGAGCTGACCTCGCGTCTGCAGCGTTCGAGCGACGACCTGGCCGCGGCCGAGACGCGCCGGCGCGAGACGATCGACCAGCTGCGCGCCGATCAGCAGGCCGAGATCGAGCAGGTCATCGCCGCGAACACCGCGGCTCTCGACGACGCCCGTGACGCCCATCGCGCCGTCACCGACCGACTCGAGGCCGATCTCGCCGCCGCGACCGCGCGGGTCGCCGAGTCCGAGCAGCGCATCGCCGCCCTCAGCGCCGAGCTCGTCGACGGACCGAAGGGCGAGTCCTCGGATGGCGAGACCTCGGTCGCCGACGACCCGTCGACGCGCGAGCAGTTCGAGGCCGTGCTGCGGGTCGCCGAGGAGCAGGCGAACCTCATCATCCAGAACGCCGCCGCCCAGGCCGAGCGCCTGCTCGAGAGCGCGCGCGAGGAGATCAACACCCAGCGCGCCGACGCCCAGGCCGACATCCACCGCATCACGACCCAGGCCCAGCACGACGCCGACCAGGTGCGGCTGCGGATCGAGACCGAGTACACCGCCCACGAGGCGCGCATCGAGCGCGAGGCGACGCACGCGGCCGAGAAGGTGGCGCAGGCCGAGCGCGAGGCCGACGCCATCCGCACCGAGGCCGAGAAGGGCGCCGCCGCCCTTCGCGCCCTGGTCACCCGCGAGACCACCCAGCTGCGCGCCGACACCGAACGCGACGTGCGCGAGATGAACGCCCGCGTGCTGGAGTTCGAGGAGACCCTGACCCGGCGCCAGGACGACGCGCAGCAGGAGTTCCTCGTGCTGCACAACCAGGCCGTGGCCCACGCCGAGCGCATCACGGCGGACGCCAACGAGCAGGTGGCGTCGTCGCTAGAGCACGCGCAGCGCATCTCGGCGAAGGCCGACGGCTACGAGAAGCTCATGCGCGCCCAGGCGGCGCAGATCGAGGCCGACGCGCAGGTGCGCGCCCAGGAGAACCTCGACCGCGCCCGGATCAAGGCGCAGAAGATCGTCACCACCGTGATGGAGCACTCCACCGGCGTGCTGCGCGACGCCGAGGACCGCACGCGCCAGTTGCGCTGGCAGCAGCAGCAGCTCACCAGCTTCATGGCCGAGGTGCGCGAGCTGATCCGGCCGGAGGGCGTGCTGCGCGGCACGACGGACTCCGCGGGAGCGGACGGCGCGGGTGCGGCGGGCGCCGACAGGCCGGACGCGGGAGATGCCGCGGCGGATGCAGGAGCCCCGTCCGAGGCGGAGGCCGAGGGCTGAGAAGCCCCATCCCTCGCGGTGGCGCCGGTTTCCTGAAACGGCGCCAGAAGGTTCTGCCGCCATTCGAGGATCGAGGCGCCGTCGTGGAGCACCCGCAGCTGCCCGCCCTCGGTGTCGGCATGCCGGCGCGGCTGTCGGCGCCGGCGTGTCAGGTGAGGCGCGACGGCGCCTTCGAGCCGGCATCGGGATCCGTCCGGCCCGGCGCGTCGATGGCGAAGGCGGTACGCAGGTCGTTGCGGGTCTGCTGCAGGTGCTTGCGCATCGCGGTCGCCGCGCCCCGTCCGTCATGCGCGGCGATCCGACGATAGATCTCCTCGTGCTGGTCGACCAGCGACTGCAGCGAGTGGTTCTTGCGCTGGTATCCGCGGATGCTGTTGAGCCGGCTGTGGTGCAACGGCTCGTCCATCCCCTCGATCAGGAAGCCGAGCATGCGATTGCCGCTCGCGGCACCGACCGCGGCATGGAACCGCACGTCGGCGTCGTTGAACGCCTGCTCGTCCTCGACCGAGCGGCGCATGAGGTCGAGCACCATCGCCAGCATGTTGAGATCCGAGCTCGTCGCGTGCGTCGCCGCGAGCTGCGTGGCGTGCACCTCGACGGCCAGCCGCACCTCGAGCAGCTCGAGCAGCCCGCGCGCGTCGCGCCGGACGGATGCCGAGAAGAAGTCCCCGAGCGGCAACGCGTTCGGGTGCGCGACGACGGGCCGGCGACCGTGACTGATCTCGACGAGCCCTCTGGCCTGCAGGGAGCGGAACGCCTCACGCACCGTGAGACGGCTGACGCCGAGGGTCGCGGCCAGCTCGGACTCCGACGGCAGCGTGTCGCCGGGCTCGAGGTCGCCGCCGAAGACGAGATGCTCGACGTGCTCGACGACGGTCGTCGTCGCGGTGGCCGTGGTCGCGGCGCTCTCGTTGGTCGGCATGTCCCCAACTCTGGCAGAGCGCCCTCTCCATCACAAGCCATCTCTTCCTCAACTCATCTGAGGAGTATGCGAGGCTTCTTCGCAAATGGAGTCGCAATCGCCTGTCCTATCGCAGGATAATCGCAGCTTTTTAAGGATCTGGCGCCGCTGGCTCGCGATGTTTCGGTTCAACCTGTTGCTCAATAGAGATCTGATCTGTTAGCTTGTGCGGGTCGCGATGCTGCTTCAGGCATCTCGGCCCGAGAGGACACCACGAGGGCCTGCCGCCGACCACCGCGGACCGCCCTCCAGAGCCGGTCCCCGGCGAGGACGCCGGGTCGGAGGAAACGGAAGATCATGCGTACTCGATGCACCAGGACAGCAACGCTGGCCGTCTCAGGGCTCGTGCTCGGAGCCCTCGCCCTGGCGGGCTGTTCGAGCGGCTCGACCGGCGACGGCGGGTCGGACGAGCCCATCACGATGTGGGCGCGGGCCTCCACCGCCTCCCAGAGCCAAGCGCTCGTCGACGCGTACAACGCGAGTCACGACCGGCGGATCGAGCTCACGGTCGTGCCGACGGACAACTACCTGCAGAAGGTCGGCGTCGCCGCCGGCGGCGGCCAGCTGCCCTGCCTCATGGCGTCCGACGCGGTGTACATGCCGAACTTCGTGGCGAAGAACCTCTACCAGGACATCACCGACCGGGTCGAGGCGCTCGACTTCGCCGACGACCTCGCGCACGGACACCTCAAGCTCGCGACCCAGGACGGCGTCCTCTACGGCGTTCCCCACAACGTGTCGGTCTCGGCGATCTTCCAGAACGACGTGCTCCTGGAGCAGGCCGGCATCGACCCCGCGAAGCCGCTCGACAGCCTCGAGGAGCTCGCCGACAACGCGGCGAAGGTCGCGGCGCTCGGTCCCGACATCAGCGGGCTGTACTTCACCGGCAACAACGCCGGCAGCATCTCGTTCACCCACTTCCCGGCCATCTGGGCCTCGGGCGGCGAGGCGCTGAACGAGGACGGCACCGAGTCGCTCCTCGACTCGCCGGAGGCGATCGAGGTCTTCCAGATCTTCAACGACATGTTCACGGCCGGCTCGGTGCCCGAGTCCGTGCCGAACGAGAGCGGAGCGACCCGCAACGAGGTGTTCTCCGGCGGGAACGTCGGGTACCTGCTCGCGAGCAACTCGGTGCTCGAGACCGTCGCCGAGAACGACGGGCTGAAGATCGGTGTGCAGGCGATCCCCGGCGCCGGCGGCGGCCAGAGCGCCTACGTCGGTGGCGACGTGATCGGCATCACCTCCTCGTGCAGCGACGTCGACGGCGCCTGGGACTTCCTGGAGTGGAGCCTCGGCGAGGAGGGTCAGATCGACGTCTTCGCGCAGATGAACCAGCTCACCGTGCGCAGCGACCTGGCCGACAACGAGTTCGCGCAGTCGGACCCGCGGATCGTGCAGCTGGGCGAGCTCGTCGGCATCGGCGACACCCCGAAGGCCCTGAACTACGGCCAGACCTTCAACGACCCGAACGGTCCCGCCCTGTCGGTGCTGCGCGACGCGCTCTTCGGCGCCGACCCGACGTCCGCGCTGACGACCGGCAACCCGTCGATCACGGACTCCCTCTCGGCCCGGTAGACGTCCGCCGCCGTACCCTCCGGGCACCCGCCATCCCGATCGGGCGTCCGTCCCCATCCCGACAAGAGAGAGCCGCCATGGCCGTCCCCACGATCGCTCCCGCCGTGCAGGCCGCGCGGGCAGGAGCGCCGGCGCCGCGACGTCGGCGCCGCGAGGCCCTCGCGGGCCTGCTCTACGTGCTGCCCGCGGCGCTCGTGATCGTCGTCCTGTTCCTCGTGCCGCTCGCGCTGGCGTTCTGGATGTCGCTGAACGACTGGCCTCTGATCGGCACGCCGAGCGTCAACGCCCCCGACAACTACACGGCCATCGCGCAGAACGAGCTGTTCGTCAACTCGATCTGGTTCACGATCACGTACACCGCCGTGGTGACGGTCATCTTCGTCGTGCTGGGCCTCGCGCTCGCGCTCCTCGTGCAGAACGCCCGGCCGGGCGTCGGGTTCTTCCGGACGGCCTTCCTGCTGCCGGCCGCCGTCGGTCTCGCCTCGTCGTCGCTGCTGTTCTACGCGCTCTACAACAACGACTTCGGGCCCCTCGACGACATCCTGCGATGGCTCGGCCTGGTGCAGGGGCAGGCCGACTTCCTCGGCACGCCCGAGGCGGCGTTCCTGTCCACGGTCGTCATGGTCACCTGGCGGTTCGCCGGCTTCAACATGATCATCCTGCTCACCGGGCTGCAGGCGATCCCCCTCGAGGTCTACGAGGCCGCGCGCACCGACGGCGCCGGATGGTGGCAGACCCTCCGGCACGTGACGCTGCCGCTGCTCAAGCCCACGCTGATGCTCGTCCTCGTGCTCGGCATCACCGGGTCGCTGCTCGCGTTCGAGCCCTTCTACGTACTCACCGCGGGCGGTCCGAGCAACAGCACCGTGACCATGGTGATCGCGATGTTCCGCGAGGCGTTCACCCTGTTCGACCTCGGCAGCGCCGCCGCCATCGCGATGGTGCTCCTCGTCGCCCTCGTGGCCATCAACGCCGCGCAGATGTACTTCTTCAGAGAGAAGGACTCGAAGTGACCGCCCTCGGCATCACCGCGACCGCCCGCCGGCGCATCGGCGACACCGCGTTCTACAGCACCTCCACCGTGCTGGCCGTGCTGTTCATCAGCCCGCTCGCCTGGTCCTTCTTCACCTCCGTGTACGGGTCGCGCGCGACCGGCGGCGAACCGGGGTTCGGCGGCGACAACTACGCGCGCCTCGTCGACTACGGCGCCGGGCTCTGGCAGTACTCGTGGAACAGCATCGTCGTGTCGTTCGTCGCCGTCGCCGGCACGCTGCTCGTGAGCGTGCTCGGCGGGTACGCCTTCGCCCGGTTCCGGTTCCCGGGCAAGAACCTGATCTTCCTCGGGGCGCTCGCGATCCTCATGATCCCGCATCCCACGATCCTCGTCCCGCTCTACACGATGCTCGGGTGGGTGGGGATGCAGAACTCCCTGATCAGCGTCGGGCTCGTGCTCGTCATGTTCCAGCTGCCGTTCGGGCTCTTCATGATGCGGAACGCCTTCGAGGCGCTGCCGAAGGAGATCGAGGAGGCCGCGCTGCTCGACGGCTGCTCGAGCTTCGGCGCGCTCCGGCGCATCCTGCTGCGCGCGGTCGTGCCCGCCATGGTGACGGTCGGGATGTTCGCCTTCCTCGCCGCCTGGAACGAGTTCCTCACCCCGCTCATCTTCCTCACCCAGGGCGAGAGCTTCACACTGCCGGTCGCGCTGGTGAGCCTGCGCAGCGGCGAGATGGGGGCGATCGACCTCGGCGCCCTGCAGGCCGGCATCGTCGTCACCGCCATCCCGTGTCTGCTGATCTTCATCCTGCTGCAGCGTCACTACGTGCGCGGCTTCGCCGCAGGAGCGGTGCGCGGATGAGCGCACCGGCCGCACCATCCGCCCCGACATCCCCGAACGACGAAAGCACCGATCCCATGTCCACTCCCCTCGCTCCCGCCCTTCCGGTCGCATCCGGCGCCCTCCGGCCCGTCTCGCTCACGGACGTCCGCATCGCCGCCGAGGGCTTCTGGGGCAGGATCCAACGCCTGAACCGCGACGCGATCCTGCCGCACTGCGACCACGCTCTCGAACGGGTCGGCTGGATCGGCAACTTCCGCGCCGCCGCGAACGGCACGCTCGCCACCGAGCGCGTGGGGCGGCTGTTCACCGACTCCGAGATCTACAAGACCATGGAGGCGATGGCATGGGAGAGCGCCCGCGAGCCCTCCCCGGCACTGCTCGACCGGCTCGACGAACTCACCGGCCTGCTCGCTGCGGCCCAGCTGCCGGACGGCTACCTCAACACGTACTACGGGTACGAGGGCGGCCCCGAGCGTTACACCGACTTCGAATGGGGACACGAGCTGTACTGCGACGGGCACCTGCTGCAGGCGGCCGTCGCCGTGGTCCGCGCCGGCGGACCCGCGCCGTTCCTCGGCATCGCCCGCAGGCTCGCCGACCACGTGTGCGAGGAGTTCGGCGAGCACGGCAGGCAGACGCTGTGCGGCCATCCCGAGATCGAGACCGCGCTCGTCGAGCTGTACCGGGCGACCGGCGAGGCCAGCTATCTCGAGCAGGCCCGGCTCTTCGTCGAACGACGCGGCCACCGCATCCTCGACGACACGATGTACAAGGGCCGCGACTACTATCAGGACAACGTGCCGGTGCGCGAGGCCGAGGTGCTGGTCGGCCATTCGGTCCGCGCGCTCTACCTCGCGGCGGGTGCCATCGACGTGGCGGTCGAGACGGGCGACGAGGAGCTGCTCGGCGCCGTGCAGGCCCAGTACGACCGCACCCTGCAGCGGCGCACCTATCTCACCGGCGGGATGGGGTCGAACCACCACGGCGAGACGTACGGCGACGACTTCGAGCTGCCCAGCGAGCGCGCCTATGCCGAGACGTGCGCCGCGGTCGCCTCGGTGCACGTCGCGTGGCGGCTGCTCCTCGCGACGGGCGAGGAGCGATACGCCGACGTCATCGAGCGCACCCTGTACAACTCCGTGATCTCCTCGCCGTCGGTCGACGGCCGCTCGTTCTTCTACGTCAACGCGCTGCAGCGCCGGTCGCCGGGCATCGATCCGGAGCCCGGGGTGCCGAGCCTGCGCCGCACCGACGGACGCCGTGCCGACTGGTTCACGACGTCGTGCTGCCCCACGAACCTGGCCCGCACGTTCGCGAGCCTCTCCGCCTACCTGGTGACGACCGACGATTCGGGCGTGCAGCTGCACCAGTACGCGGCCGGCACGGTGGACGTCGCGTTCGGGGCGGGGCGCCGCGCGCGTCTGGAGGTCGAGACGGAGTACCCGACGGACGGGGTCGTCGCGATCCGCGTGATCGACACCGACGACGACGAGTGGGCGCTCACCGTGCGCGTGCCGGCCTGGGCCCGCGACGCGCGGGTCGTGGTGGACGACGCGGAGCGCACGGCGACGCCCGGTGCGATCCCGATCACCCGCCGATGGCGCGCCGGCGACGTCGTCACGCTGCACCTCGACGTCGCTCCCCGCTGGGTCCACCCGGACCCGCGCATCGACGGAGTCCGCGGCTCCGTCGCCGTGGAGCGCGGACCGCTCGTCTACGCGCTCGAGTCGCTGGATCCCACGCTCCTCGACCTCGACCGGATCGTCGTCGACACCTCGATCGCGCCCCGCGATGCCGCGACGCCCATCCCGGGGATGCCGGGCGTCACCGCGGTGACCGTGCGCGGCGCGGTGATCGACCTCGCCGCCGAGGCCAGTCCGTACGACGACGCACCGGTCGCCGCGACCGCGGTCGCGGCAGAGCTCGCGCTGCTCCCGTACTACCTGTGGGCGAACCGCGGCCCCTCGACCATGCGTGTCTGGCTGCCGCGCGCCGACGTCGCCGCGACCGTCGGCGCCGTCGCCCGGGGAGCGGGCTCATGACGCTGCAGGCGCCGCTCGGAGGCGTGCGCGACGACGAGGGCGACTGGCCGATCGCCGCCGCCATGATCAACTTCCCCGGCGTCCGCCGCGACGGCTCGGCGGTGCAGGACGACCCGCCGGAGCGCTGGGCGGACACGATCGCCGAGGTCGCCCGCGCCGGGTTCGACCACCTCGACCCCACCGACTCATGGCTGCGGATCGCCGACCTCGACCCCTCGCGCCTCGACGAGTTCGTCGGCGTCGTCGCCGACGCCGGGCTGCGCATGGTGTCGCTCTCGACCTCGCGCCGGAGCATCCTGGACCCCGCAGCGGGAGACGAGCACCTGGCCTACAGCCACCGGGTCGTCGACACCGCCGCCGCGCTCGGACTGGAGGTCGTGAACTTCGGCCTGATGCAGCCGCTCACCGCGGCCCAGCAGGAGGCGCTGTGGTTCTGGACCGAGCCCGGACCGCGGGATCCCGACGACCCGGCCGTGCGGGCCCGGGCGGTCGGCGGATTCCGCGAGCTCGGCCGGCACGCCGAGTCGGTGGGCGTCCTCGTCTCCCTCGAGATGTACGAGGACACCTATCTCGGCACGGCCGACGGCGCGGTGCGCCTGATCGAGGAGATCGACGTGCCCGCGGTGGGGCTGAACCCCGATCTCGGCAACATCGTGCGATTGCATCGACCCATCGAGCACTGGCGCTCGATGCTCGACACGGTCCTTCCGCACACGAACTACTGGCACGTGAAGAACTATCTGCGGATGGAGGACCCGGCGACGGGCGCCGTGCTCACCGCGCCCGCGCCCCTGGAGCTGGGAGTGATCGACTACCGCACCGCCGTCCGCGAGGCGATCGACGCCGGATTCCGCGGGGCCTTCTGCGCCGAGCACTACGGTGGCGACGGACTGAGCGTCAGCGCCGCCAACCGGGACTACCTGCGTCGGGTCCTCCCCGTCCGCAACCGGGTGCAGCGCGAGCGGACGGGCGCCGCCGGACCGGGAGAGCCGCGATGACCCGGATCGTGGGAGCTCCCGACTCCTTCGCCGACGAGGCTCTGGCCGGATTCTGCGACCTGTACCCGGACATCGTGCGGCAGGTGCCGGGAGGCGCCGTGCGTGCACGACCGGGGCGGGACGGAAAGACCGCGCTCGTGGTGGGCGGCGGGTCGGGGCACTTCCCCGCGTTCGCGGGGTTCGTCGGCACCGGGTTCGCGGACGGCGCCGTCTGCGGCGACGTGTTCGCGTCGCCCTCGGCCAAACGGGTGCACAGCGTCGTCCGCCACGCCGAGCGCGGCGGCGGAGTCGTGCTCGGGTTCGGCAACTACGCCGGAGACGTGCTGAACTTCACCGCGGCCGCCGACGAGCTGCGGGCCGAGGGGGTCGACGTCCGCGTCCTCGCGGTCACCGACGATCTCGCGAGCGCACCGGCGCACCGCTCGGCCGAGCGCCGAGGCGTCGCAGGCGACCTCGTCGTCTTCAAGATCGCCGGTGCCGCCGCCGAGGCCGGGCTGGATCTCGACGAGGTCGAACGCCTCGGACGGCTGGCGAACGAGCGCACCCGGTCGCTCGGCGTCGCGTTCCGGGGGTGCACGCTCCCCGGCTCGACGACACCGCTCTTCGAGATCGGGCCCGGACGGATGGGGGTGGGCATCGGGATCCACGGCGAGCCCGGCACCGGCGCCCACGATCTGCTGCCGGCCCCACGCCTCGCCGAGCACCTCGTCGAGGCGGTCCTCGCCGAGGCTCCGGCCGTCTCGTCGCCCCGGGTCGCCGTGGTGCTGAACGGCCTCGGCAGCACGAAGCACGAGGAGCTGTTCGTGCTGTGGAGCGCCGTCGCGCCGCTGCTGCGGGCGAACGGGCTGGAGCTGGTCGCGCCGGAGGCGAGCGAGTTCGTCACGAGCTTCGACATGGCCGGCTGCTCGCTGACCGTGACCTGGCTCGGTGACGAGCTCGAGCAGCACTGGACCGCCCCGAGCGAGGCGGTCGGCTTCCACCGTCGGCGTGCGCCGTACGCGGCTCCGACGACGAGCGCGCGCGCCGTGGCCGACGAGGCTCGATTCACGGCGGGAAGCCCGTCGTCCCGAGCCGACGGCCGACGGATCGCCCGGCTGATGGCGGAGGTCGCCACGATGCTCGCCGAGCAGGAGGCGCACCTCGGCCGGCTCGACGCGCAGTCCGGCGACGGAGACCACGGCCAGGGCATGGCACGCGGGTCCGCGGCGGCGGCCCGGGCCGCCGCGGACGCGACCGCCGCCGGCGCAGGGGCGGGAAGCGTCCTGACAGCGGCCGGCGATGCCTGGGCCGATCGCGCCGGCGGCACCTCCGGCGCGCTCTGGGGCGCCGGCCTCGCCGCAGCCGGTCATCGGCTCGGCGACACGGCCGCGCTCGCGCCCGCGACGGTCTCCGCCGGTGTCACGGCAGCCCTCGACACGATCGTCGCCCGGGGCGGAGCCGCCCTGGGCGACAAGACGCTCGTCGACGCGCTCGTGCCGTTCGCACACGCCCTCGCGGACGGGATCGGACGCGGCGAGCCGCTTCCCGGGGCCTGGCGCGCCGCCGCCGCCGAGGCGAGCGCCGCCGCAGACCGGACCGCGGAGCTCGTGCCTCGACGCGGTCGTGCGCGCACGGCCGGATCGCGCAACGTCGGCCACGTGGACGCCGGCGCCGTGTCGCTCGCGCTCGTGATGACGACCATCGGCCGGTTCCTCGACGAAAGGCAAGACGGATGACCCTCCTTCGCATCGTGATCGGCAGCGACGACGCCGGCGTCGACTACAAACGCGTGCTGCGCGCGGATCTCGAGGCCGATCCGCGCGTCGCCTCCGTCGTCGACGTCGGCGTCGGCGACGACGAGCACACGGCCTACCCGCACGTGGCCGTCGAGGCCGCGCGCCGTGTCGCCGCGGGCGATGCGGATCGAGCCCTGCTCATCTGCGGCACGGGGCTCGGCGTGGCGATCAGCGCGAACAAGGTCCCCGGCATCCGCGCCGTGACCGCCCACGACTCGTTCTCGGTGGAGCGGTCGGTGCTCAGCAACGACGCGCAGGTGCTCTGTATGGGACAGCGCGTGATCGGCCTCGAGCTCGCCCGCCGGCTCGCGCGGGAGTGGCTCGGCTACCGCTTCGACCAGGCGTCCGCGTCGGCGGAGAAGGTGCGCTCGATCTGCGGGTACGAGACGAGCGCCTGATGACGCGGCTCGTCGCCGTCAGCCTCAAGGCATACCTGTCGCCCGGGCGAACCCTCGACTGGGCCCGCGAGCTCGCGGAGGGGCTCCGGAGCCGTCCGGCCGTCGTCGACCTCGTCGTGTTCCCCGACGCGCTGACGGCCCGCGAGGTCGCCGCGATGCTCACGCCGTACGGTGTGCGGGTCGGCCTGCAGGACGTCAGCGAGTTCGGGCCGGGCGCGTACACCGGCGAGATCGCGGCGGCGCACGCCGCCGCGGCGGGTCTGCGGTACGCCGAGCTCGGGCACGCCGAGCGCCGGCGCCACCTCGGAGAGACTCCCCGGGGGACCGCCCGCAAGGTCGCGGCAGCGGCCGCGGCCGGCCTCATCCCGCTCGTGTGCGTCGGCGAGCAGGAGCGGGTCGGTGCGGCGGCCGCGGCCGAGGAGTGCCTCCGTCAGCTGGCCCCGCTGGCGGAGGCCGCCGCCGGGGTGCCGTTCGTCGTGGCCTATGAGCCGGTGTGGGCGATCGGCCGACGCGAGCCCGCGCCCGTCGAGCACATCCGCACGGTCGGTACGACGCTGACCGACGCCCTCGCCCCCCATCCGGGCGCACGGGTGGTCTATGGGGGCAGCGCCGGGCCGGGTCTCTTCGGCCGGCTGGGCGGTGCCGTCCACGGCCTGTTCCTCGGGCGGTTCGCCCATCACGTCCGCAACCTCACATCCACCATCGCCGAGGTCGCCTCGGCATCGACACCCAGGGAATGAGCGCATCCATGCTCCAGATCATCCGAACCGCGGCGGTCGTCGGCGCCGGCTACATGGGCGGCGGCATCGCGCAGTCGCTGGCGGACGCGGGCTTCCAGGTCGTCATCGCCGATGTCTCGGCGGATGCCGCCGTGGCCGCCCGCGAGCGCCTGATCGCGGAGAGCGAGCAGTTCGAGCGGCAGGGGCTGCTCACGCCGGGCGCCGCCGGCCGTGTGCGCGACAACCTGAGCGTCGGAGCCTCGATCGAACAGGCTGTCGCCGACGTCGACTTCGTCGAGGAAGCCGTGCCGGAGGAGCCCGCGATCAAGCACGACGTGCTGGCGCGGATCTCGGCCGCGTGTCGTCCCGACACGATCATCGGCAGCAACACCTCCACGCTCCCCGTCGCGACGCTCGCGCCGGCGGTGGTCGGCCCGGAGCGGTTCCTCACCGTGCACTGGAGCAACCCGGCGCCCTTCGTGCCCGGCATCGAGATCGTCGCGGGCGCGGCGACAGATCCCGCGATCGTGCCGGTCGTGAAGGACATGCTCGAGCGTGCCGGCCGCTCCGGCGCGCAAGTGGCCGACACACCCGGCTTCGTCCTGAACCGACTGCAATACGTACTGCTGAAAGAGGCCATGAACATCGTCGAGGAGGGCATCGCCGCCCCGGAGGACGTCGACACGATCGTCAGCACCACGTTCGGGTTCCGCCTGGCCTTCTTCGGGCCGTTCCAGATCGCGGACATGGCGGGTCTCGACGTCTACGCGAACTGCTTCGCGACGTTCGAGAAGGCGTTCGGAGAGAGGTTCGCCCTCCCGGGCATCCTCGCCCGCGCCGTCGGAGAGGGCAGGCACGGCGTGAAGAACGGCAAGGGGCTCACCGCGGATTACACCGAGGAGCAGGTACTCGATCTGGTGGCCTACCGCAGCGAGGCCTACAGCCGGCTCGTGCAGCTGGTGCGCGAACTCGGCCCTTCCCCGATCCACCGCGAGCCCGTCCCCTTGGTCGGGCCGACGTCGTGACCGGGGCGGAGCACCGCTCCAGTACCAGTGGCACACCGGTGAGCGGGTGTCGTCATCGGACGATCCGGGCGTCGTGCCGTAGCGCGAGCAGCCCCGTCACGATGATGGCCAGGTGCAGGGCGATGAACAGCAGCATCGCGGCCACCGGATACCCGGCCGCGATCATGTAGATGTCGTCGAGGACGCCTCGGATCACCGAGAGGGTGATCGTGAGCCAGGCGAGGATGCGGCTCTTCCCCGGTCGGAACGACGCGATGATCAGGAAGGCTCCGAGGATCAGCAGGTCGAGGCCGAACAGCATCGTGAAGTCCAGGAACCCCCGGTAGGCGGTGCCGCCGATGGGGGCGTCGAAGCCCGGGATCGACAGTTCGAGCCGGGGGGCGTTGAGAAACGGCAGCCACATCGCGCCGAGCACGATGTTGACGCCGCCGACGATGCGGAACCACCACACGAGAAACGGCGATCGGGCGCATGTGGCCGCGGTGGCGGTGAGGGTCTCGTTCATCGGGCGCTCCTTCGTTGACGGGGAGGGGTCACCGGCGTCCGTGCCGGAGTCGATCGGACTCTCGCGGCGGCGGCGTGGGCCGGGCCCCGTGGTCGCCGCGAGACGCGCCCGCGGGGAGGGCCGGCTGCTCGCGCGTCCTGCTCCATCCCCATGCCCCGTATTTTGATGTTGTTTTACACTAACCAATAGATGATCAATCAAACAAATAAAATCGAGATGGCCGCCCTCCGGATCCGCGGACGCGCACGAGACCGGCTCCCGGAGGCACATAGCGGAATCCAAGGCGACGGATCGCCTCCTCATCGACACGACTGCTGACATCGACCTCGAGAGAAACGAGGAGCGCATGCGCGGTGACACGAAGGATCGGGAGCAGGACGAGCACACGGCGGCACGCCCGTGGTACCGGCGGCGAGTTCCCCTGGCATGCGCGGCCGCATCCGTCGTCGTCGCCGGCACGCTCGCCTTCGCCGTGCCTCTCGCGGCCGCGGCGGCGCCCACGACGGATGCCGCGACCGTCGCGATCGCGACGCCCACCGCGCCCGGAACGACACCGGGCTCGGCGAACGGACGAGGCGCCCCCGGCGGCCAGGGCGACGGACAGTCCACCTCGACGGTCGCCGAGGCGACCGAGGCGGACGCCGACGAGTCCGCGGGCGTGGTCATCATCGAGACCGTGCTCGGCTACCAGCAGTCGGCCGCAGCAGGCACCGGGGTCGTGCTCACCGAGGACGGCCTCGTGCTCACGAACAATCACGTCATCGAGGGTGCGACCGAGATCTCGGTGACCGTCGCCGACACCGGCGAGACGTACACCGCGACCCTCCTCGGCACCGACGACGAGGACGACGTGGCCCTGCTGCAGCTCCAGGACGCGTCGGGCCTGGCGACCACCACGATCGACGACGACGGCGTGGCGACCGGCGACACCGTCACAGCGGTGGGCAACGCCGACGGCGGCGGCGTGCTCATGGCCGCCGACGGCGTGGTCACCGGGCTGGAGACCACCGTCACCACGTCGGCGTCGGGCACGGTCGCGAGCGAGACCCTCGACGGGATGATCCAGATCGTCGCCGATGTCGTCTCCGGCGACTCGGGCGGAGCCCTGCTCGACGACGAGGGCGAGGTCGTCGGCATCACGACCGCGGCGTCGAGCGGCACCGCCACCACCGTCGCCTACGCCATCCCGATCGAGGACGCCCTCGCGATCGCCCAGCTGATCCTCGACGGCGACGAGTCGGACGGCGTGGCCCTCGGCTACCCGGCCTTCCTCGGCATCCAGCTGTCACAGAACGCGACGGGGCAGAGCACGGGCTTCCGCTCCCCCGGCGCGACGGCCGGCACCGGCACCGCATCGACCACGACGGGCGCGACGATCTCGAGCGTGATCGACGGCGCCCCGGCCGCGGATGCGGGCCTCGGCGCCGGCGACACGATCACCGCCGTCGACGGGGCAGCGGTGACCGACGCCGAGGCGCTGTCGGAGATGCTCGGCGGATACGACCCCGGCGACACCGTGACGATCGCCTGGACCGACGCCGCGGGCACGACGCACTCGGCATCCGTCACGCTCATCGCGGGCCCGGTGAGCTGATGCGCGCGTCTCCCGCTTCCGGTCCGTGAGCGAGGAGCGCAGGCTCCGAGACGAAGCGGCGCGGAACCCCCGACCGGCCCGCCTGTCGTCACCCGTCGGCCTCGGCGACCGGACGCGACAGGGGAGCCGCACGTTCCCGCCCCACGCGGCGCCTCGCCGGGGCCGGAGGAGCCGAACCGGCGGCGGGCCGCGGTGGACGTGACGTTCTGTGTCGTCGCACGGCCGGCGGCGCCTCGCCCGCGCGTACTGTATGCAGCGAAATACAGAGATCGGCGGGGGCGCGCCCCGCGCCCCGGAGAGAGGCAAGGCAGATGACGGTGTCGACCTGGCAGGATGCATCCGTGCGCGACGGGTTCGCGGCGATCGCGAAGCACTCCCCGTTCGTCTATGGACTGACGAACTACATCGCGGCGAACCTCAGTGCGAACGTGCTGCTCGCCGCCGGCGCGGGACCCGCGATCGGCGCCGCATCCGACTGGACCACCACCTTCCCCGCCGGCGCGGGCGCGGTGTGGATCAACACCGCGTCGCTGATGAGCAGCGACGAGCAGTCGCTGCGCCAGGTCGCCCGCACGGCGCACGAGGCCGGCACGCCGTGGGTGCTCGACCCCGTCGCCGTCGGGGCGGGCGCGGCGCAGTACGACGAGTTCGTGCGCTCCCTGCTGGAGTTCCGGCCCGCCGTGATCCGCGGCAACGCGAGCGAGCTCATCGCCCTCGCCGGCGGCGACGCGACCGGCAAGGGCGTCGAGACGACCGCATCGTCCGCGGATGCCGTCGCCCACGCGGCGGGCCTGGCGACCCGCACGCGCGCCGTCGTCGCCGTCAGCGGGCCCGTCGACTACATCACCGACGGCACGCGGACCGTCGAGGTGCCCGGCGGAGACGCGCGCCTGACCCGGGTCACCGGCGCGGGCTGCGCGCTCGGCGCCCTCACCGCCGCCGCCGTGTTCGCCACCGGCGACGCCCTGCAGGGCGCGGTCGTCTCGCACACCGCCTACGCCGCCGCGGCGGAGCGCGCGGGCGCGCGCACCGCGGGCACCGGATCCTTCGCCGTCGCCTTCGTCGACGAGCTCTCGCTGCTGGGCCGCCGCGAGGCGAACGCATGAGCGGCGGCCGCCGCATCCACCTCGCCGCGTTCCTCAACGCCGGAGTGCAGGGCACCGCCGGATGGCGCCACCCCGACGCATCCGATGCGTTCCTCACCGCCGGCCACTATGCGCACATCGCGCGCGTGCTGGAGCGCGGGCTGTTCGACCTCGCCTTCGTGCCCGACGCGCTGAGCGTGCCCCGCAGCCTCGGCGGCACGTTCGACCCGGCCGTGCGGTGGGGATCGGGCACGCCCCGGCTCGACCCGGTGCCGGTCATCACGATCATGGCGGCGGCGACCACGCGGCTCGGCGTCGCCGCGACCGTGTCGACCGGATACCACGAGCCCTACAACCTCGCCCGCGAGTTCGCGACGATCGACCACCTGAGCGGCGGACGGGCCGGATGGAACGTGGTGACCAGCTTCCAGGATGCGGAGGCGCAGAACTTCGGGCAGCGGTCGCTCCCCCCGCGCACCGAGCGGTACGCCCGCGCCGAGGAGTTCCTGGAGGTCGTGACGCGCCTCTGGGACAGCTGGGGAGACGACACGATCCTCGCCGACAGGACGAGCGGCGTGTTCGGCACGCCCGAGTCCGTCGAGTCGCTCGACCACCGCGGCGAGCACTTCGCCGTGCAGGGCCCGCTCAGCGTGCCGCGACCGCCGCAGGGATACCCCGTGGTGATCCAGGCCGGGGCGAGCGAGTCGGGCCGCGACTTCGCCGCGCGATGGGCGGACGTGATCTTCTGCAGCCATGAGTCCCTCGACTCGGCCGTCGCCTTCGCGTCCGACATCCGGGACCGCGCCGACGCGCACGACCGCGATCCGTCGCAGCTGAAGATCCTCCCCGCCGCCACCCCGGTCGTCGGGCGCGACGCGAAGGACGCCCTCGCGAAGCACGATGCGTTCGCGGATCTCGTGTCGGTCGAGGCCGGGCTGTCGCGCCTCGCCTACCACGTCAACGTCGACCTCACCGCCTACGACGTCGACGGCCCTCTCCCGCCGCTCGAGGAGGTCGGGGTCGAGGGCCACTACCGCGAGGTCGTGGAGTTCGCCGAGCGCGAGGGACTCACGATCGGCGAGATCGGGCGCTGGTACGGTGCACGCACGGAGGGCAGCATGATCGGCTCGGCCTCCGACATCGTCGACACCATGGAGCAGTGGGTCGATGCCGGCGCCGCCGACGGATTCATGGTGCAGGCCACCCACGTGCCCGGGGCGTTCGAGGACGTCGTCGACCAGGTGGTGCCCGAGCTGCAGCGCCGCGGGCTCTTCCGCACCGAGTACGAGGGCGACACACTGCGGGAGAACCTCGGCCTGCGTCGCCCCGAGCGCGGCGAATGGCGGCACCGCCGCGCGAAGGACCGCGCGTGACCGGCGGCCCGGCGCCCCTGGTCGACGCCGGCCGGCTGCACGCCGACGCCGATGCCGTCGTCATCCTCGACGCCTCGATCCAGCGGACGCAGGACGAGCACGGGCGCGGCGTCTTCGGCCCCGGCCTCGACGCCTTCGCCGCGGAGCGCATCCCCGGTGCACGGTTCGCCGACGTCCTCGCGGCCTTCTCCGACCCCGGCGGGGCGTTCCCGTTCACCCTGCCCACGCCTGCGCGGCTGCAGGAGGCCGCCCGCGCGGTCGGCGTCGACGACCGGTCCACGGTCGTCGTGTACGACCGGAACGGCGGCGCCTGGGCGGCGCGCGTGCGCTGGCTGCTGCGCACGCACGGGCATCGCGACGTGCGCGTGCTCGACGGCGGGCTCGGCGCGTGGATCGCGGCGGGGCTGCCCACCGCATCCGGCGACGCCGCGCCCGTGCCGCGCGGGGACTTCACCGCGCGCGACCCGGGCCCCGTCACCGCCGAGCGCGACGAGGTCGCGAGCATCTCCCTCGGCGACACCGGGGGGCTCCTCGTCTGCGGCCTGCGGCGGACGGAGTTCGAGGGCACGGACGAGGGGCCCCGCAGCGGTCACATCCCGGGGAGCGTCAGCCTGCCCTACCCCGAGCTGCTCCGCGACGACGGCACGCTCGATCGAGACCGGGTGCGCGAGCGGGCGCGCGCGCTCGGGATCGACGGCGGTGAGAACGTCGTGCTCTACTGCGGCGGCGGGATCAACGCCGCCGGCCTCTCGCTCGCCCTGGAGGCGGTCGGCATCGAGGGCGCGCGGATCTACGACGGATCGCTCAGCGAGTGGCGCGCCGATCCTGCGGCGCCGCTCCAGACGGGACCGGGTGCCGGATGACCGCGAACGCGCGCGACACCGTGTACGACACCCTCCGGGACCGACTGACCCACGGCCGCTACCCCGCCGACGCGTCGCTCATCCCCCAGGCGCTGAGCGAGGAGTTCCAGGTGTCGCGCACGCCCGTGCGGGAGGCCCTGGCGCTGCTCGAGCGCGACGGCCTGCTGGCGTCGACGCGGCGCGGCTACGAGGTGCGCCGGCGCACCGACGAGGAGATCCTCGAGCTCTTCGAGGTCAGGGCCGTGCTCGAGTCGGCGGCCGCCTACGCCGCCGCCGTGCGCGCCACCTCCATCGACATCGCCCGCCTCGCCGACCTGCACGAGCGATCACAGGAGACGGACGACCCCGCCCGGGTCCGCCGCCTGTTCAACCACTTCCACGACGCGGTGCGCGGCGCGGCGCACAACGCGACGATCACGACCCTCCTGCGCAACCTCGAGGCACAGGTCAAGGTCAGCGCCCCCTGGACCACGGCTGTCGACGACCACGTCTTCGACGACAGCTACGCCGAGCACCGCGCCGTCCTCGACGCCATCCGCGCGGGAGACTCCGTCGGCGCGCGCACCGCGATCCTCGAGCACAGCGCCCGGGACCGGGACACCCGCATCAGCCAGCTCATCGTGCGCATGTCGGCCGAGCTCACCGAGCCCGACTCCGCATCGGCCGGACGCGGCTGAGCCGCCGGCCGTTCGTCCCTTAAGGTCGTAGCTACGGCCCCATCCCGGCGGCGCGACACACGACGAAGAAGGGAATCGACCGCGATGAGCGCACCACTGAACCTCCCCCTGTACAAGGCGTCCTTCGGCGCCGCCGTGTCACGGTACTTCCGCAACTACGCCGTGTTCTCGGGGCGCGCCAGCCGCAGCGAGTACTGGTGGGTGGCGCTGTTCAACGCGATCGTGTTCATCGTGCTCATCGTCGGCGGCGTCCTTCTGGGCGGGATCGGCGCGACACCCCGTGCGAGCGGCGGAAGCGAGCCGGGGCCGCTCTTCGCGATCGCCGGGGTCCTGATGGTGCTCTTCGTGCTGGGCACCATCATCCCGGCCCTCTCGCTCGGCGTCCGCCGCCTGCACGACGCCAACCTCGCCGGATGGTTCCTGCTGCTCGGTCTCATCCCGAGCCTCGGGAGCATCCTGCTCCTGATCTTCGCGGTGCTGCCGAGCAGCCCCGCCGGATCGCGCTTCGACCGGGTGTAGCCAGCGCCGTCCCGCCGGCGTCGTCGCGGATGAGTCACCAGTCGTCGGATCCGTGGTGCGGATGACGCCTGCTGAGGCACGACGAGGCACCGGACCGGCGCTCCATCCGACGACTGAGGGCCCGTCCCTCCATCCGACGAGGGAGCACGACGACGTCGCGGCCTTCGCGTCGAAGGCTCACGACGCCGTTCACCTCATCGAGCGTCGAAGGTCGCGTCGAGCGCGGCGAGCAGGTCGGCGCGGAGGTCCTCGACATCCTCCAGGCCCACCGAGAACCGCAGGTGGCCGTACCGGCGGAACGGCTCGGGGTACGCCCGCACGCGCGGCCCCTCGGCCCCGACGTGCACGATCAGCGACTCGTCGTGTCCGAGCGAGACCGCCGAGGTGATCAGTCGCAGGTTCGCCACGAACCTGTTCTGCGCGTCCGCGTCGCCATCGACGGCGAACGCCATCATCGCCCCGAACCCGCGCCCGCCGAACTGGCGCTCGGCGACCTCGTGCTGCGGATGCGACGCGAGCCCCGGGAACGCGACGAACGCGACCCGCGGGTCGGCCTCGAGCGTCTCGGCCAGCACGGGCGCGGTCGCCAGGTGCTGACGCAGCCGCAGCGGCAGGGTGACCGAGCCGCGCGTGATCTGCCACGCGTTGAACGGCGAGATCACCCCGCCGACGTCCACCATCGCCTCGTCCTTGATGGGCTGCACGAGCTCGCGCCGGCCGACGACGGCCCCGCCCATCGCATCGCCGTGACCGTTGACGTATTTCGTGAGCGAATGCACCACGAGGTCCGCCCCGTCGCGCAGCGGGCGGTAGAAGGGCGGCGGCGTGAACGTCGAGTCCACCACCAGCAGCGCACCCGCAGCGTGCGCGATCTCGGCCAGCGCCGCCACGTCCGAGACCTTCGTGGTCGGGTTCGCGATCGCCTCGGTCACCACCAGACGCGTGGCGGGCCGCACGGCCGCGCGCACCGCATCCGCATCCGCGATGTCGACGAACGTCGCCTCGACGCCGTACTTGCGCGGCAGCAGATCGGTGAACAGCTTGTAGGTCGCCTCGTAGGTCGCGTCGGCCACGACCACGTGATCGCCCGAGCGCAGATGCGTGAAGAAGACCGCGTGCAGCGCCGCGACACCCGAGGCGAGCGCGACGGCGTCCTCGCCCTCGTCCAGTGCGGCGAGCTTGCGCTGCAGCGCCACCTGGTTCGCCCCTGTGTTGCGCGTGTACAGCCCGCCCTCGGTCGACGACCAGCTGATCGCCGAGGGGTCGTCGGGCAGCGCGTAGGAGTTGGCCATCAC
This sequence comes from Microbacterium sp. 18062, assembly GCF_902706225.1. Taxonomy (GTDB): domain Bacteria; phylum Actinomycetota; class Actinomycetes; order Actinomycetales; family Microbacteriaceae; genus Microbacterium. The sequence continues at coordinate 69,603 of NZ_CACSKB010000007.1, read as the reverse complement.
GAGGGGCGTCCGCAGCGCCCGGGTGCCGGGGTCGATGTCGTTGCCCGCGTGCACGGCGAGCGAGAGGTCGGAGAGCGTGCGGGTCTCGTGCTTGTCGGGCCGCGTCATACCCTCAGGCTATTCATCCCGCAGCCCGCCGCAGGCCCATATGACGCCCGGATGTCGCGTCGACCGAGCCGGCGGCCGACGCAGGAGCACGGCACGTACGGCGCATCCGGGCTCGCCCGTGAGCGGCGGGAGGGATAACGTGTGGGCAGCGACCAGACGAGTGGTTCTTTCCCGATGCGAGGAAGCATGACGGAGAAGCGAGCGTTCGAGAGCGGGGTCGGCATCCCCGATGCGATCCGCCGCCACTACGACGCGTTCAGCGCACGCGACTTCGATGCCGCCGTCGAGCCCCTCACCGCCTCGGCGGTGCTCTCGTTCGCCGAGGAGACGGGAGCGACGACGATCATCGCCACCGGACGCGAGGAGATCGCCGGCTATATGCGCTACTCCTTCCTCAGCGCGATCTACACGGCGGCACCGCTCATGGCGTCCTCGGACGAGGCCACGCCCGTCATCGACGTGGCCTGGACCAGTGTCAGCCCGCTCGACGGGCGCCTGCAGCGCGGACGCTCGCGCATCGCCTTCACCCTCGTGGACGGCCTCATCGACCGCATCCACATCGAGAGCAACATCACGCGCAGATAGCGCGCGGAAGGTCCTTTGCCTGCGTGGCGCTCCGCGGGAAGGGGGGCGGCTCAGGCGCTGGGCAGGCGCACCGTTCCGGTGCCGGGGTGCTCGGTCGGCATCCGATCGCGGTCGTAGGTGATGCTGGAGAATCCATGCGGGGTCGGATGGCCGTCCTCGCCGAGGCTGACGAAGACGAGTCGCTCTATCGTCAGGATGCGCTTGCGCGTGATCATGTTGCGCACGACCGCGCGCATCGTCAGCGACGTCCGGCCGAAGTGGGTCGCCGTGAGACCCATCTCGATCAGATCCCCCTGCAGCGCCGACGCCTCGAAGTTGATCTCCGAGATCAGCTTCGTCACGACGCGGTAGTTGCCGAGCTGGAGGATGGCGTAGATCGCGGCCTCCTCGTCGATCCACTTCAGCAGGCTGCCGCCGAAGAGCGTGCCATTGGCATTGAGATCCTCCGGACGCACCCACTTCCGGGTGTGGAAGTTGATGCCCTCTTCGGACCAGTGCCACGCGGTTCCGCTGTCGTTCGCCATCGCGTCCGAGACTACTCCCGGACACCGCGGGACGCTCGGGCGGCCGACGAATGCGTCATGCTCGGCGGCGTATCTCGGCTCCGCCGACGGGCGCTCGGTGGCGGACGAAACGTGTCAATCCCCCGCGGATCCCGGCAGGATCGTGTGGACTGTGGAGATGGACGACAAGCGGAACGCACCCACGACACCCGGGCCGGAGCCCGACACGAGCTCCGCCGCGACGCCCGATGAGCCCGGTGTAGATGCCGAGCCCGAGGAGAGCCATCCTGTGATCGAAGAGGACGGGAGCATCGTCGAGGATCCCGCCGAGCACTGAGCACCACGGGGTGCGTCGCACGCCGGCGACACCGCCGCAGGCCCGTCAGCGACACGCAGGTCGCGCGGACGGCGCACTGTGCATGGGGGCCGCAGATGGTCATCTGTGGGCATCGTCGGCGGATCCTCGGACTCGACCCATCCCCCACAGGCTCGAGCGAGGTCGTCTTATCCACGGATCCTGCTCGGGATCCGGCCCGGGGTCGGGATGTCGGAGGCCTGGCCCAGAATGGGAACATGTCTTCGAAGGTCCCGGCCGGTCACAGCGACGCCGACTACGCAGAGCGTGCGTCCATCGTCGCAGCGGTCGTGTCCGCCGAGCGTGCCGTCGCCGTCGCCCAGGCCGCTGCCGTGCACGCGTACGCGAAGGCCGCCGCCCACGCCGAGAGACTGACCGCATCGAGGCCTGCCCGCGACCGCGACATGGCGACCCGCGCCCTCGCCGCGGAGATCGGCTGCGCCGGGCGGCTCTCGGACCGCACCGTGCAGCACCGCATGAACGACGCCCACGCGACCGTCACGACCTACCCCGAGACGATGGCCGCCCTGGCGGAGGGCCACATCTCACAGAACCATGTGCGAGCGATCACCGACGCAGGGCTTCCTCTGGATGCAGACGATCGGGTGTTGTTCGATCAGGCCGCCGTCCACATCTGCGCGACCGAGACCTCCGGCCGCGCGAAACGACTGCTCGATCTGCTCGCCGAGGAGCTCAATCCGCGCACCCTGACCGAACGCCACCGCGACGCCCGCGAGACCCGCGCCGTGCGCGTTCTGCCGCTGCCCGACGGCATGGCGGAGCTCACCGTCATCCTTCCCGTCGTCCTCGCACACGCCATCCTCGACCGTCTCACCCAGCAAGGACGAGCCGTGAAGAACATCCGCGAACGCGCACGCGCGGACGTCGCGGAGCGAACGCCTGACGCGAAGAAGGACGGCACCGCGTACGAGGGCGACGCGAGCGAGGATGCCGGTGCGGGTGCTGCGGGTGCGAGTGCGGGTGCCTGCGACGAGGGAGTCACGGTGGCCGGCGCCACGGGCGAGATCGATGCGCCGAACGAATGCGCCGCCGAGCTCTCCCAGGCGGAGATCATCGCGTCCGACGAGCGGACCCTCGATCAGATCCGGGCCGACATCCTCGCCGACCTGCTCCTCACCGGAGCTCCCGACACCGATCCCAGCGTGACGGGCGACGGACCGGGCGAGCTCGGCGCGATCCGCGCCGTCGTGCAGATCACCGTCCCGGTCCTCGCTCTCGCCGGGGAGAGCGAAGACCCCGCCGACCTCGCCGGCCGATCGCCGATCGACGCCGACACGGCCCGACGGCTCGCCGGCGGATGCACCGGATGGGACCGAATCCTCACGCACCCCATCACGGGGGCCGTCCTCAGCGTCGATCGATACCGACCGACCGACGCCATGAGACGCATGCTCCGCGCGCGAGATCAGCACTGCCGGTTCCCGGGTTGCCGCATGCCCGCCGTTCGATGCGACGCAGACCACACCATCGACCACGCCGACGGCGGAGAGACCTGCGTCAGCAATCTCTGTCACCTATGCCGACGGCATCATGTGCTGAAACACGGCACGCCTTGGACGGTCAGACAGCGGTCCGGCGGGGTCCTCGAATGGACCTCGCCCCTCGGACACGTCTACATCGACACGCCGCCACAAGTCGGCCCGACCCGTGTGCGCTTCGTCCCCGACGGCGGTCCGCCGCCGAGCGATCCGCCGCCGTTCTGACCGACGGCAGGCCGCGAATCGACGGCGGTGACGCGAACCGACGGTGACCGAGAGGCCCGGAGGCAGGAGACGCACGCATCGGTGCGGGAACGGCCCGCGTCAGTGCCGGAGCGACCCGCGTTCCTCGATGCCGGCGGCGCGCTCGCTCTGCACGTGGATCGCCAGCAGACGCTCGCGCGCCTCCTCGAACGCGCGCTGCGCCTCGCGGAACGTCTGCTGCGCGCCGCGCAACAGCTCGTGGTCCACCCCGTGGCCCCTCGGGGCCGTGCTCGTCGTAGACATGTGCCCTCCTCCGTGCGATGTCCGTGTGCGTCTCGCGGAACATTCCTTCGCGGACGATGACACCGAGGCTAGGGCCCGGCCGCGCCGGCCGCCTCCGTGCACGTCATCTCCCGCAACCCGTCGATACGGATCGCGACGACGAGCGCCGACGCCGTCGCGCCCCGGGAACGCGATCGGGGCCGACCGTGACGGGAGATTGCCTCGATCGGCGCGCTCCACTGGGTCACAGGCATAGTGTCGCGGCGAACCCTCTCCGAAAGGACCGACGCGTGACCGCTCTTCCCCCGGCTTTCCCCGATCCGTCCGCTGCCGGCGTGTACGACAGCGTGCTGCAGCTGATCGGCAACACGCCTCTCGTGCGCCTGAACGTCCTGACCGCCGACCTCCCCGCGACCGTGTACGTGAAGCTCGACCATCTGAACATCGGCGGCTCCTCGAAGGACCGGATCGGTCTGCACATCGTGCGGCGGGCGATCGAGTCCGGCGCGCTCGAGGGGCACGACCGCATCATCGAGACAGGGCAGGGGAACACGTCCGTATCGCTCGCGCTCGCCGGGCTCCTCGCCGGCTACGCGTCGACGGTCATCGCCAAGCCCGATCTGTCGCCGCAGAAGCTCGCGCTGCTTCGCGCCCTCGGCGCCGACATCGTCCCGGGCCGCCTCGACGTCCCGAAGGACGACCCCGAGCACGCCTGGGTCATCGCCGAGGAGCACGAACGTGACGACCCGCGCACGTGGTGGTCACGGCAGCAGTCCATCGAGAGCAATCCCGAGGCCCATTACCTCTCGACCGGGCCGGAGATCTGGGCGCAGACCGGCGGCCGGATCACCCACTTCGTCACGGCGATCGCCACCGGCGGCACCGTCAGCGGCACCGGGCGGTTCCTGCGCGAGCAGAACCCGGACATCGAGGTCGTCGGAACGAGCTTCGACCTGCCCGAGAAGCCGTGGGCCGAGAACCACCTGAACCAGACGTTCCATCGCCGCCCCGGCTACGAACAGCTCGAGCGGGACTGGGCCGACAACATCGACCTCGAGACCCTCACCCGGCTCGAGGCCCGCGAAAAGGGCGAGATCATCGACTTCGCCTTCCGGCTCGCCCGCGCAGAGGGTCTGCTGCTCGGTCCGAGCTCGGTGCTGAGCGTGAAGATCGCGCTCGAGCTCGCCGTCGCAGCCCGCCCGGGCGATGTGATCGTCGCGTTCTCGGCCGACCACGCCCGGGACTACACATCCGCCGAGTACGACGGGCCGTGGCTGCGCGAGCACGGCTTCGCCGAGATCGCCGACCGGTGGCTCGACCCCGCCAGCGCGGATGCGGGCAACGATGCGGGTGCGGATACGGATGCGGCTACCCTGATCTGACCGAGCCGTCATCGGCCCCGACACCCCCGACACCGCTCAGGAGCCGGCGGCCACCTGCGCGAGCGCATCGTCCGTCTCGACCCTGACCGAGCTGACGAGCACATCCGGCACGTAGATGTCGGTGAGCGTCGGCGACGCCTGCGCCAGCCGGGTGCGCAACTCCGAGCCAACGAGCTCGACGCCGTCCACGGGTCCGACGACCACGATCCGCGTCAGGGCGACGGCGCCGACCTCCGCTCCCGCGGGCGCCGCATCGCGGCAGGCCGTCAGCAGTGCGATGTGGGCCTGCTCGACATAGTCCTCGCCGAACGACTCGCGCACCAGGGCGAGCTCGTCGATCGACACGATCTGCCAGGTGACGGCCGACCCCGCGGCGAGGATCCCGCCCGCATGCTCGACGAGACGCTCGCGCACGGTCTGGCGTTGCGCCTCGAGTTCGGGACGCGCGTCCTGCGAGATGCGCAGCACCCCGAACGAGATCAGCATCACCGCGATCACGCCGACCATCGTGGTGGGCCCCATCGAGAAGTACGTCGCATAGGGGCCGGTCTCCATGCCCCCGATCGCCGCCGACACGAGTCGTCCCCCGCAGTAGAGGGCATAGGCGATCGTGGTGACGGCGATCACGACGGCGCCGCTCCGCGCGCGCGTCGGCCGGCGGAGCGCCTCGGCGGCCGCGGCGATGCAGAAGACGATGAGCACCGCGACCTTGACCGACGTGGACAGGTCCTCCGGGAGCGACATCGTCACGACGAACATCGCCGCACCGGCAGCGAGCACCGACCACCGCGGCCATCTGTCGCGTCCGTTCAACGAGGCGACCGCGACCCACAGGAAGCCGGGGCCCCAGATCATGGCGACGTCCCCGATCGCGAGCCCCCAGACGTTCGGATGGAACGACCAGAGCAGGTAGATGAAGCTCGAGAAGACCGCCGCCGTCGCGGCCACGGTCCCCCAGCTCAGGAAGGGCCCCTGGCGGGGCGTGAGACTCCGCGCCCAGACGAGTGCCGACAGCACCGCGAGCATCGCGAGCACGCTGACGCTGACGAGCGCGATCGCCGTCACCGTCGAACCCACCGCGCGCCCCCCCTACTCAGATCTACGTACGACATCCACTATCGCCGCCGCGCGAGGAGTGCGCCAATCCGAGCGGGCTCACCCCTCGCTCGGCGCGTCCTCGTCCTCTTCGGGGTTGAAGTTCGACGCGTCGTCGCTGTGGCCCACCGACACCCCCTTCCGGGTCTGCGGGATGGTGCCGTCGTCCCCGAGAGGCTCGCCGGTCTCGGGGTTCGATCCGGGGGTGCCGGCGTCGGAACTGCTCTGGGGATCACTCATGGACGTCTCCTCTGTCTCTGCTTCTCTACTTCTTCTTCACGATCAACGCGACCAGCACGACGATCCCGACCACGGCCGCAGCCGCCACCGCCAGGACACGCGCGGGGTTCGCGCGATAGGCGTCCTGCGCGCCGCCGATCGCGGCGCTCGCGGCATCGTGCACGGCGTCGGCCGCCTGCTTGCCCGCCGCTACGCCCTGCGCGATCAGGTCCTTCGCGGAGTCCGCGAGGTCGTCGGCCGTGCCGTGCGCCGCATCCGCAGCGCCGTCGTCGAGGTGCTCGCCCACGGCATCGATCGTGGTGTGCGCCGCGTCCTTCGCGCGCTCCACTCCGTCCGAGGCCGCCGCCTCGCCCGCCTGGACCGCGGAGTCTGCGGCGTCCTTCGCGTCTTCCACTCCTTCGGAGGCCGCGTCCGCGGCGGTCTCGACCGCCTCGTCGACGCTCTCCTTCGCCTGCGCGGCACCGTTCTGGTTCTCACTCATGGTGTCTCCCTTCGATCGGATGCGGGCCATGCGGCCGGAGCCGGATGCGCCGCCGTCCCCGCTCATCTCCCAGCACACCACCCGCACACGCCGATCGCGTCCCCCTTGCGGGCGCGCGGACCGTTGTGCATCATCGGCGGGACGCGGAAACGGACGGGACGGACCGACGGGACGGACAGACGCTCCGCGACGACCGGCCCTGCCGCCCGCGGACGCACCTGCGATGCGGCCCTGCGAACGCCGCCGGCGTGCCACGCTGGGACGATGCGTATCGCACTGACAGGATCCTCGGGAAAGCTCGGCGCGGTCGTCGCCCGTGAGCTCCGAGCCGCCGGACACGACGTCATCGGGCTCGACGTCGTCGGCACCCGCGGCCCCGGCTTCGTCCAGGTCGATCTGACCGACTACGGGCAGGTGATCGACGTCCTCGGCGGCGTCGGCGACCGGCACGACGGCGTCGACGCGCTCGTGCACCTGGGGGCGATCCCGGCGCCCGGCATCCGCGGCGACGTGGCCACGTTCCACCACAACATCGACGCGACGTTCAACGTGTTCTGGGCGGCCACCCGTCTCGGCATCCGCCGCATCGTGTACGCCTCCAGCGAGACCGTGCTGGGGCTCCCCTTCGACGTGCCGCCGCCGTACATCCCGGTCGACGAGGAGTATCCCGCCCGCCCCGAGTCGACCTACTCGCTCGTCAAGCACCTCGAGGAGCAGCTCGCGATCGAGCTCGTGCGCTGGCATCCCGACCTCTCCATCACGGCACTCCGGTTCTCCAACGTCTTCACCCCGGAGGACTACGCGGAGGTCCCCTCGTTCGATGCCGACCCCCGTGCACGCAAATGGAACCTGTGGGGCTACATCGACGCCCGCGACGGGGCGCAGGCCGTGGCCCGCGCCCTCGAGGTCGCCCCGGCCGGGTTCGACCGCTTCATCATCGCCGCCGCCGACACCGTCATGAGCCGCCCGAACGCCGAGCTCGTCGCCGAGGTCTTCCCGGGCGTCGAGGTGCGATCCGACCTCGGCGTGAACGACACCCTGCTCTCGATCTCCAAGGCCCGGCGCCTGCTCGGCTATGAGCCCCGGCACTCCTGGCGCGACGCGGTCTGACGGCACCCGCCCCGACGTTCTCCCCTGTTCCCCCGACATGCCGAGGGAACAGGGGCGGGAATCCTACGCGCGGAGCGCTCCGTATGGTTCAATCACAAGTGCGTCCGCTCCCCGCGAAGGCCGGACGCCAGACATATCCGAGCAGGCGCAGCGATGTCGCTCCGCCGCTCCGACCGTCCCCTCTCCCCTAGGCCAGGAGAGGGGACGGCCTCTGCCCGGCACGGCCGGCCGCCGCGCAGCGAGACGAGGAGTGAGGGCGTCGACTCAGTCGATCAGGTACCGCAGATATCGGCCGGGCGCCGCGAGATACGACCGCCAGTGCTGCACGAGCTCGAGATCCTCCCATGCCGCCCGACGCATGCCCCACTCGCCGACCTCGAGGATGTCCGCGCCGGGCAGCGCCGCGAGCACCGGCGAGTGCGTTGCGCACAGCACCTGTCCGCCGCTTGCGGCGATGCGGTTCAGGGTGGAGATGAGCGTCAGGGTCGATAGGAACGACAGCGCCGCCTCGGGCTCGTCGAGGCAGTAGAAGCCGGGAGCGTCGAACCGGGTCTCGAGGATCGCGAGGAACGACTCGCCGTGACTCATCTCGTGGAACACCGGCTCTGGGCCCCACGACGGGTTCTGCTCGAGGTACGTGTAGAACGAGTGCATCGTCTCGGCCCGCAGGAAGAACCCCCACCGGCTGCTGCCGAGGCCGCGTCGCACCTGCAGCCAGTCCGACAGCGGCGACTCGCTGGCCCGCGTGCGATGACGCGCGTTCACGGACCCGCCCTCCGGCGAGAATCCGTATGCCAGGGCCACCCCCTCGAGGATGGTCGACTTGCCGCTGCCGTTCTCCCCCACCAGGAATGTGACGCCGGGGCGCAGTTCCAGGCCCTCGTCGAGCAGCTGCGCGACCGCCGGGATGCCGACCGGCCACCCCTTGCGCGGCACGTCCGCGTCCGACCGCCGCTGCACGGCGACGACCGGAGGCTGCGCGACATCCATACCCGGCAGTCTCGCAGGCGTACCGGCAGTCTCGCAGGAGCTCGCAGGTCCGCGCCGGGTCGGATCCCGTAGAGTGCGGGGAGATCGTCATCCCCACGAGCAAGGCCTCGCATGACCGGACCCGCCCCGAGGCTGCGCGCACTCGCGCCGGCCCTCGTCGTCCTCTCCCTCCTGTTCGCCGGATGCTCCGCCGGCGCACCCGCCGATCAGGGATCGACGTCCGCGTCCGCCGTGCCGGCCGCGGACGCGACCTGCGCGCCCGGTGCGGAACCCGTGGGACCGAGCTCCCGCGACCTGCAGCGAGCGCTGGACGCGGCGACCCCCGGCGACGTGCTGCAGCTGGCCGACACGACGTACGTCGGCGCGTTCACCATCACCCGCTCCGGCACGGCCGACGACCCGATCGTGCTGTGCGGCACCGGCGCTTCCGTCCTCGACGGGGGCGGGATCGACCGCGCCTCCGCAGCGCTGCGTCTCGCCGGGGCCGAGCACTGGGTGCTCACGGGCTTCTCCGTCGCGGACGCTCCGACCGGCATCGTGCTCGACGAGGCCTCGCACAACGAACTGCGCGAGCTCGAGGTCTCCGACACCGGAGGCCAGGGCATCCGGCTGCGCTCCGCGAGCTCGCAGAACCTGATCGTCGACTCGGTCGTCCGCGACACCGGAGTGGTCGACCGGGATCTGGGCGAGGGCATCGCGATCGGCTCGACCGAGTCCACCTGGTGCCGCTACTCGCGGTGCGAGCCGGACGCCAGCGACGGCAACGTCATCGTCGGCACCACCGTCGACCACACCGCCGGCGAGGCGATCAGCGCCGAGGAGGGCACCTCGTCGGGCGTCGTGCGCGACAACCGGCTGGCGCGGGGCGACGGCACGAGCACCGACGCCGTCGTCGACCTCAAGGGGAACGGATGGACGTTCGCGCACAACGAGGTCGGAGACGCCGCGGGCCCGGGCGTGCAGGTGCACAGCGTCCTGCCCGAGTGGGGTCTCGGCAACAGCGTCGTCGGCAACACGTTCGGCGGATCCGCCGAGGAGCTCGTGATCGACGTCGTCGGCACGACGGCACGGGCGGCGACCGAGGTCGGCTGCGACAACGCGATGACCTGGGGACCGCCGGCGCGCGCGAACACCACCTGTTCCTGAGCAGGCGAACCGCGGAGACGATCGGTCAGGCCGAGCGATCGCGCCGGCGCTTGCTGTGCGCCGCATCCGGCATCGGCGCATCGGTCTGGTCGGTCGCGCCGCCGCGGCGGCGGCGGAAGACCTGTGAGGGCCGGAAGCTCGGGATCGGGATCGGTTTGCTCGAGGGCTGGGTCGGGTCGGGGTCGTTCACAGCGGCGGACTCCCGAACCGGCGGATGAAGTCGGCGGCCGCCGCGTCCTCGAAGTCATCGGCCTCGTCGCGGAGGTCGTCTGTGATCAGGTCATCCATGGGGCGTCCTTTGCTCGCGTACCGGCGTTCGGCGCCGCGGGTCCCGTCGTCGGCGCCTGCGCCTCGACGATGCAGCGGAACGTCCGCCGCGGATGCGGCGAATCGGAGTTCGTCACGACACCGTACGGAAGCCCTCAGGCTACGTGGCCCGTCCCCGTCCGCCGAGGGACTTGCGCGGCGGACGGAAAGCACCTATGCGGCGTCTCCTAGCCGGGAGGGCGGTCGGCGGCGGCCCGGCGGCGTCCGAAGAGCGCGGCGAGCAGCATCCCGACGCACGTCCCCGTGGTGTTCGCGAGCACATCGTAGATGCTCGCGGTGCGCTGGGCGAGCAGCTCGCCCTGCGCGGCCTCGATCAACACGGTCGCCACGATCCCGATCGGCAGGACGAGAGAACGCGAGCGGTCGAGCAGGATGCTGAGCAGCCATCCGAGCGGGATGAAGAAGACCACGTTGGCGGCGAACTCGATCCGGCCGTACGTCGCCCACGGCAGCACTCGCTCGATCCGGTCGAGCAGGCCCGTCGCGCCCCGGTCGACGGGCTCGGGCCAGAAGGCGATCAGCACCGCGGCGACCGCGTAGACGACCAGCAGTATCGTCGCGACGCGTCGCGCTCGCGCATCGGATCGGGTCCCCGGCATCCTGCCACCGTAGCCGGGAGTCTTTTCGATCCCGTGACGGTCGCGAGACACGGCGACGTCGGGCGGGGCCGACGGCCCGCCCGGCCCCGCGGGTTGCACAGTCCGCCGCCGAGCGCAAGCGTCCGGCGGCGGCGCTCCCCGGTGGAAGACTTCCGGCACACCCCCGCACGGACCCCGAGGAGGAGTCATGACCGACGACACCCACCAGACACTGACGACGCTGATCGAGCGGTTCCGATTTGCGTTCCTGACGACGGTCCAGACCGACGGGACCCTCGTCGCCCACCCGCTGACCGTGCAGGAGGCCGAGTTCGACGGCGACCTGTGGTTCATCATCGCCAAGGACGCTCCCGCCGCGCTCAACCTCGAGCGTGACGCCCACGCCGGCATCTCGTTGAGCTCGAACGACGCCTGGGTGTCACTGTCGGGCACCGCGCGGCTCGTGGAGGACCGCGCCAAGCTCGACGAGCTGTGGAGCCCGTCGGTCGAGGCATGGTTCCCGAACGGCAAGGAGGACCCGAACGTGGGACTCCTGCACTTCGCCGCGGACGGTGCCGAGTACTGGCACTCCCCCGGCGGCACCATCGTGCGGGCCTTCGCGTCGCTCACCCACCGCAGGGTCGAGGGCGAGAACGCCAAGGTCGATCTGTAGCGCGTCAGCGAAGCGCCCGCCGAGCCGGCGGGCGCTTCGTCGTTCGAATGTGACGAAGGCGTCGGCGGATTGTATGCAGAACAGAGATAATGCATACGAACCACCGATCAACGAGGGAACATGACGAACCGCATCATCCTGGGCTCGCTCCACCAGACCACCGTCGGCCACACCTCGCAGGGATTCTGGCGGCATCCCGCCGCCCAGGCGCACCGCTACGCCGAGCTGGGCTACTGGAGCGACGTGGCCGGCAAGCTCGATCGCGCCGGCGTCGACTTCCTCTTCTTCGCCGACGTCGTCGGCGCCCTCGAGGACTACCGCGGCACACCCGACGCGGCTCTCGAGCGCGCGGTCGAGCTCCCCATGATCGACCCGCTCCTCATCATCAGCGCGCTGGCCCAGAGCACCGAACGGCTCGGGTTCGCCGTGACGGGGTCGACGACCTACGAGAACCCGTTCCTCCTCGCCCGCAAGTTCGCCACCCTCGATCTCGTCACCCGTGGGCGCATCGGTTTCAACGTGGTCACGAGCGCGCTGGCCTCGGCGGCGCGCGGCTACGGCCTCGAACGCCCCTTCCCCCACGACGAGCGCTACGACATGGCCGACGAGTTCCTCGAGATCGCCTACGACTACTGGGAGGGCAGCTGGGCCGACGACGCGGTCGTCCGCGATCGCGAGGCCGGCGTCTACACCGACCCGACGAAGGTGCGACGCATCCGCAACGAGGGACGCTACTTCCGCACCGACAGCATCGCGCTGACCGAGCCCACCCCGCAGCGCACGCCGGTCGTCTTCCAGGCCGGCGCCTCGACCCGGGGCCGGGCGTTCGCCGCCGCCCACGCCGAGGCGATCTTCCTCGTGCACGACGACCCGGTGGCCACCGCGCGCGCCGTCGCCGACATCCGGCGCATAGCAGCCGAGAACAGCCGCGACCCGCGCGACGTGAAGATCCTCTCGATGGCGACGGTCGTCACCGCGCCGACGGATGCGGCCGCCGCCGCCCTCGCCGACGAGTTCCGCTCGTACTTCGACCACGAGGCGGAGCTCGCGCAGCTGAGCGCGCTGTTCGGAATCGACCTCTCGCAGGTCGACCCCGACCTGCCGCTCGAGCACGCCGAGACCGACGCCATCCGCGGCATGCTCGAGATCTACACGAAGCGGGACGCCGACAAGCGGTGGACCACCCGCGAGATCGCGGAGCTCAACAACCTCGCCGGCGCCGGACCGCTGTTCGTCGGCAGCCCCACGACCGTCGTCGACGGACTCGAGGCGTGGATCGAGGCGACGGGCGTCGACGGGTTCAACCTCGCCGACCCGGTACCGCCGCTCACGCTCGACATGCTCGTCGACGATGTGGTGCCGGAGCTGCGCCGCCGCGGTCTCGTCGACCCGGTCGACCGGTCCGCCGCGCCGCTGACGCTCCGTGAACGGCTGCAGGGGCCGGGCAACGCCCGCACCCGGCCCGGCAACCACCCCTCGGCGGCGCGGCGCTACTCCTGAGGCGACGGCGCGCCGGTGGCCAGCGGCTTGCCGAGCGCGCCCCACTCGTCGAGCGAGCCGTCGTACAGCCTGATGTCGTCTCGGCCGGCGAGGGCGAGGCCGAAGACGAGTCCGGTGGCCGAGACGCCCGCGCCGCAGTAGGCGACGACGTCGCCGTCGGGCTGGAGGGTCGCGTCGGCTGCGGCGCGGATCTCGGCGACCGGCGCGTACCGGGCCGTGTCGAGCGCCGCCGTCACCGGCCACGGGATGTTGACGCTGCGCGGGATGCGGCCGGACACCGTGCCGTGCGTCGGCACCTCGCCGGTGAAGAGCTTCTCGGGCAGGGCGTTGACCAGCTGACCGTCGGCGGCGCCCGTGCTGATCCGCTCGACGTCGGCGAGATCGGCGACGAGCTCCGGACGGGGCCGCGCCGTGAAGACGACCGGATGCGGCGCCGTCTCGCCGCGCTCGACCGGACGCTGCTCGGCGACCCAGCTCTGATACCCGCCGTCGAGCACGCTCACGTCGTCGAAGCCGAAATAGCGAAAGAGCCACCACAGGCGCGTCGCCCAGATCTGCCATCCCTCGGTGTACACGACGAGGTGCCTTCCGGCGCCCGCCCCGAGCGCGCCGGCGGCCGCGGCGAACAGCTCCGCGTCCGGCAGAACGAACTGCCGGCCGTCGGGGGCGGTCGTCGAGAACGCGCCGGCGAGGTCCGCGAACACCGCACCCGGAATGTGCCCGGCGAGGTAGCGGTCATGGTCGGGCGCGACGTCCTGGCCGATGTAGCGGGTGCGGACGTCGGCGATCACGACCGAGTCGTCGCCGAGCGCGCCGGCGAGGTCGTCTGCGGTGATCAGAAGGGGGAAGCGTGCCACGGGGGCCTCTCTTTCGTACGGGGCGCCGGAGCGCCGGGATCGTGCGGGGGTTCGGACGCCGTGTCAGCAGGGCGCCGGGCCGGTTCCGGTCGTCGATGCTGCGGGTAGCAGGGCGCCCAGCAGCCGGGACTCGATGGCGGCGATGTCGGGGCGGTGCAGGAACTCCTCGGTGCGGTGACCCTCGCGCGGCACCCGGATGTCCTCCAGGACCCGCGCCGGCTTCTGCGAGAGCACCAGCACGCGGTCGGACAGGAGGATCGCCTCGCGGATGTCGTGCGTGATGAGCACGACCGTCCAGCGGTGCCGCTCCCACATCCCCACGATCCAGCGCTGCAGCTCCGCCCGGGTGATCGCGTCGAGCGCACCGAACGGCTCGTCGAGCAGCAGCAGCCCGCGGTGCTGGGCCACGGTGCGCAGGAGCGCCACGCGCTGCCGCATCCCGCCCGACAGCTGTGCCGGATAGAGCCGCTCGGTTCCCGCGATGCCGAACTCGGCGAACATGGGCGCGACGGTCTCGCGCGCACGGGCCCGCCGGACGCCCCGCGCCTCGAGACCGAGGGTCGCGTTGTCGATGACCCGGCGCCACGGCAGCAGCACGTCGGTCTGGGGCATGTAGGCGAACGCGGCGGGGTCGAGGCGGTGGACCGGCTCGCCGCGCACGGCGAGCGCGCCCGCCTGCGCGGCGACACCGCCGGTCAGCACGCCCAGCAGCGTGCTCTTGCCGCTGCCGCTGGGCCCGAGCACGCTCACGAACTCGCCGTCGGCCACGTCGAACGACACGTCGTCGAGGACGACCTGCGGGCCGTAGGCCACCCGCAGGCCCGCTATGCTCAACGCGGGCGCGGTCATCGGCCGGCTCCTCTCGACACGCGCAGCCACGGGGTGCTCAGGTGCTCGATGACCAGCACCAGCCCGTAGAGCAGCAGAGTGAGCACCGAGCACACGAGCACGGCGCTCAACACGAGATCGGTGCGGAACGCGCTCTTCGAGCTCTGCATGAAGACGCCGAGACCGCTCGTCGCGCCCGCGTACTCGGCGAAGATGGCGCCGACCACGGCATAGGTGATCGAGATGCGCAGACCGGCGAAGAACGAGGGGACGGCCGAGGGCAGCCGCAGCGTGACGAACTCCCGCATCCGGCCGGCGCCGAGCGAGCGCAGCAGCCTCGTGGCGTCGGCGTCCGTCGAGGCGAAGCCCTGCAGGAACGCGATCGTCATCGGGAAGAACGTCACGAGCGCGACCAGCAGCACCTTCGGGAGCAGCCCGAAGCCGAACCAGAGGACGACCAGCGGGGCGAGCGCGACGATCGGGAGCGTCTGGCTGACCACGAGCAGCGGCAGCACCGACAGGCGCAGGATGCCGGAGAAGTCGAGGGCGGTCGCGAGCAGGAAGGCGACGACGACGGCGCTGGAGAATCCCACGACCGTCGCCGTGAGGGTGGGGAAGGTGTGGCTCCACAGCACGTCGCCATGCAGGAACGCCTGCTCGAGGATGCGCGAGGGCGCAGGGAGCAGGTTCGGGGCGACCGCGCCCGTGCGGGCGGCGAGCTCCCACGCGAGGGCGAGGACGGCGAGCAGGGAGAACGGCAGCAGCACCCTCAGCAGCGCCGCCCGCCCCGCGGTGCGGGGTCGGGCGGCGCGTGTGCGGCCGGCGGGGGTTCCGACGAGCGAGGTCATCGGGCCCGTCAGCCGAGCAGGTCGTTGCTGAAGTAGGCGTCCCAGTCGGGGGCGTCCGCCTCGGTCACCGTCTCGCCGTCGGCGTCGGTCAGCAGGCCGTTCTCGACGAGGAACCCGCCGAAGCCGGTCCAGATCTCAGCCGAGTTGGTGCCGGCCGGGACCCCCTCGGCGACGAGGTAGCCGCCGTCCGCGAGCAGCTGGGCGCTCGAGAACACGAGGTCCTCGGAGCCGGCGAGCACGTCGCCGTTCGCGTCGATCAGCTCCTGCGCGGCGGCCTGCGGGTTCTCCGCGGCGAACGTGTGGCCGCGCTGCAGGGCCTTCACGAAGGCGGCGGCCGTCCCGGGCTCGGCGTCGAGGTAGGCGTCGCTCGAGACGACCTGGATCGTCTGCTCGGCGGGCAGGCCGTAGTCCGTGTACGAGAACGTCTTGTACGGCTCACCGGCGAGCTCCTGCGCGACGTTCTCCCACGTGACGATCGACGCGGTGACGTCGATCGCGCCGCTCGTGAGCGCTTCGTAGGCGCCGGTGGCGAGGGTGACGTCCTGGATGTCGCCGGTGCCGCCGTCCGCGATGATCGCCTGACGGGCCAGCGCCGAGTAGAGGGGGATGCCGAATCCGCCGTAGACCTTGCCGTCGAGGTCGCGCGGCGAGGCGATGTCGGTGCGGCTGTCGAGGGTGACGAGCGCGCCGGTCTCCTTCTGCGTCACCGCGTACACGGCCGTGACGTCGGTGCCGGCGGTGCGGGCCTGCTGAACGCTCGCCTGGGTCGAGACGCCGAAGTCGGCGGCGCCGCTGGCGACCAGGTCGATCGTCGGCGCGGAGGCGTAGGGCAGGATCTCGACGTCGAGGCCGGCGTCGGCGAAGTATCCCTCCGCCTCGGCGGCGTAGAGGCCGAGGTGGTTCGTGTTGGGGGTCCAGTCGAGCGCGATCGTCACCTTCTGGAGATCCGATCCGGCACCCCCGGTGGGGTCGTCGGAGGGGGCGGGGGCGCACGCGGTGAGCGCCAGGGCGCCGACGGTCAGCAGGACGGCGCCGGCGAGCGCCGGGCGAGGGGAACGGGACATGATGGTGCCTTCTGGATGGTGTCCGCCGGTCGGGAGCCGGCCGGAACGCTAGTCTCGTGCTATGTCGATGTGACGCGTTCAGAGTATGCAGTAGAAGTTTTCTGTATACATAACTGTGTCACAGTTCGTCATCGCCCGCGCCCGCGCCCGCGAGGAGGAGGTCCCATGCCCGCGACACCGCCGTCCACGATCGACGGCGCCCACCGCCCGTACGACGTCATCCGAGCCAGGATCCTCGAGTCCGCCTACCCGCCGGGCACGCTGCTGCGCGAGGTGACGCTCTCGAACGAGCTCGGGCACTCGCGCACCCCGATCCGCGAGGCACTCGCCCGGCTCGAGCACGAGGAGCTGCTCGAGCGCACCCCACGGGGCCTGCGCGTGCGGCAGTTCGGCATCGACGACATCGTCGCCGTCTACGAGTCGTGCCTGATCGTCGAACCCGCGGCCACCCGACTGGCGGCCCTCCGGCGCACTCAGCGCGACGTGCTGGTCCTGCAGCGACTGCTCGAGGACGCCGCCGCCGTGATCGGCGCGGGCGACCCGGTACGACTCATGGACGACTGGCACATCGCCCTCTGGGACGCCTGCCGCAACCCCAGCCTCGTCGCGGTGCTGAACCGGCTCTCCGCCCAGCTGTTCGGGCTGCCGGCGCCGCCTGCATCCGGCGACGCATGGGGGGCGTCGCTCGCGGCGCACCGCGAGATCACGGACGCCGTGGTCGCCCAGGACGCCGAGCGCGCCGAGACGCTCATGCGCGCGCATCTGGAGGCCGGACGCGACGCCGCCCTGCAGGCGCTGCAGTCCGCCGCCGGGGCCTGAGAGGCGGCCGGCCGCGACCCGGACCGCGTCCGCCGGGCGTCCGCCCCACCCGTCAGCCGAGCGAGCGCACGGCGTCGGCCATGCCGCGCACGGCCTCGACCAGCAGCGGACGGGGCAGCGCCAGCACGACGCGGACGAACCCCTCGTAGCCCGCGCCGCACAGCGAGCCGTCGGTGAGGGCGATGCCGCCGCGCTCGCGGAAGAACGCCGCGGGCGAGCCCTCGATGCCGAGCCTCGACGTGTCGATCCACCCGAGGTAGGTCGCCTCGGGCGGCGTGTAGCGCGCCTCGGGCAGCCCGGCCGCGAGCAGCTCGGCCAGCAGATGCCGGTTCCCGTCGAGGTAGTCGTTCGTCTCAGCGAGCCACGCGCGCCCCTCGTCGTAGGCCGCGATGGTCGCCACGACGCCGAGGGTCGCCGCACCGTGCACGACCGCGAAGCCGAAACGGCGGTAGCGCTCCTCGTCGATGGGGTTCGAGGTGATCAGCTGCGCGGCTTTCAGCCCCGGGATGTTCCATGCCTTCGAGGCGCTCGTGCCGGTGATCGTGTGCGAGGCCGCGACCTCCGACACCGACGCGTACGGCACGTGCACGCGACCGTCGTACCGCATCGGCGCATGGATCTCGTCGGCGAACACCCGGCCGCCGTGACGCTCGACGATCGCGGCGACGGCCTCGAGCTCGGTCCGTTCCAGCACCGTGCCGGTGGGGTTGTGCGGATTGCAGAGCACGAGCGTGCGCGCACCGGCCACGAAGGCGGCCTCGATCGCCTCCAGGTCGTGGCGCCACCGGCCCTCGACCACGACGCCGGGCACCTCGACCACCGGGTGGCCGATGCTCGGCAGGTAGGTGAGGAACGGCATGTAGGCGGGCGTCGGCACGATCACGGCGGAACCGGCCGGCGTGTACTCGGTGACGGCCACGCCGAGCGCGGCCATGACGTCGGCGACCGGATGCACCCGATCCGGGTCGATGACCCAGCCCTGGTCGTGCGCCAGCCACGACGCGGTGGCGTCCGCCATCCGAGCGGCGAGCGCGGGCGACAGGTAGCCGAGGCTCTCCTCGTCGACGGCGCGGTGGAGCGCGGCGGAGACCTCCGGAGCGGTGCCGAAGTCCATCTCCGCCACCCACGCGCCGATCGTCCCGGGGTGCAGGCTCCACTTGCGGCTCTCGGGACGGTCGAGCACCTCGCGCGTGCGCGCGTCGTAGGGGTGGGACATGGCACCTGCACTTCGTTCGGGTCGGACGGTGCGGACCGGCTCGCGGCGCCGCATCCGCGCTTCGACGCTATCGCGCGGCGACCGTGAGCGCCGCCCGGCCGTCACCGTGCTTCATGTGCGCCGGCCGCGGAGCCGGCACCGACCCCCTCGCCGCGCGTCTACCGCGCGAGCGCGTCCCAGGCGATCTCCATCGCCCCCGACGGGGCGATACGGGCCGGGAGGACCGTGCCGGCCGCGGGCCAGTGCCGCCGATCGAGCACGACCTCGACGGGAACGGTGGCGGGCTCGAGTCCCGGCCCCTCGACGGCGACCTCGAGCGAGGCCTGTTGAAAGCGTCCGCGCCCAGCGGGCTCGGTGATCGACACGATGCGCACCGCGCCCGGCACCGCCCCCGCCATCGGCGAGCCGGTCAGCCTCTCGATCGACGCGGCGGCGTCATCCACCCATTCCTCCACGCGAGGAGCCTATCGGCCGTGTGGCATCCGGAGCCTCCGACCGCAGGAGTGGTCCGGATGCCGTACCCTGGACGACAGCAAGGGGAGTACTCCCGTCTGCGGTCGGCTCGTCAATACGGATGCACTGATGCATCCCGGGTCGCCGGTCCCGTTCCGGGGCGGAGGAGACCTTGGCGTCATCGTCCACGCCGACCCCCTCTGGAGCACCTCCGTGCAGATCACCCCCCTCATCTGGCTCATCACGATCGCGGTCACGATCGCGTTCTTCGTCTACGAGTTCTTCGCGCACGTGCGCAAGCCCCACGCCCCGACGGTCGGCGAGTCCGCGCGCTGGTCGGCGTTCTACATCGGGCTGGCCCTGCTGTTCGGCGTCGGGATCGGCCTGGTCTCGGGCTGGAGGTACGGCGGCGAGTACTTCGCCGGATACCTCACCGAGAAGGCCCTCTCGATCGACAACCTCTTCGTGTTCCTGATCGTGATGACCGGGTTCGCGGTGCCGAAGGCGTATCAGCAGAAGGTGCTGATGATCGGGATCGTGATCGCATTGATCCTGCGCGGCGGATTCATCGCGGTCGGCGCGACGCTCATCGAGAACCTCTCCTGGATCTTCTACATCTTCGGCGCGCTGCTGCTGTTCCTCGCCTACCGTCAGGCGTTCTCGAACCACGAGTCCGACCCCGCCAACGGCAGGTTCATGGGGTTCGTGCGCCGCATCCTCCCCGTCTCCGACGAGTACAACGAGGACAAGCTGACCGTCAAGAAGGGCGGCAAACGCTTCGTCACCCCGATGCTGCTCACGATCGTCGCGATCGGGTTCATCGACCTGGTCTTCGCCGTCGACTCGATCCCGGCGATCTACGGCCTCACCAATGAGGCGTATATCGTGTTCACCGCGAACGCGTTCGCGCTGATGGGTCTGCGCCAGCTGTTCTTCCTCATCGGCGGACTCCTCGAGCGTCTCGTGTACCTGTCGCAGGGCCTCGCCGTCATCCTGGCGTTCATCGGGGTGAAGCTCGTCTTCCACGCCCTGCACGTGAACGAGCTGCCCTTCGTCAACGGCGGGCAGCACGTGGAATGGGTGCCCGAGATCCCGATCTGGTTCTCGCTGCTGTTCATCGGCGTGACCATCACGATCGCCACCGTCGCGAGCCTGCTGAAGACCCGCGGCGACCGGCAGAAGGGCGATCGCGACACGGTGCAGGGAGAGCCCATCGCGTCCGCCACCGACGAGAGTCCGGAGCGCTGAACACCCGGCTCTGAGCATGCGTCCCCGATGCCCGGGGGTCGTGCAGGTCAGCGCCCGAGCGCCCGGAGCGCCGCGGCGATGACATCGGCGACGGCGTCTCCGGCGTCGACGGCCACGCCCGGCTCGTCCGGGGCGAGCGGCTCGTACGTCGCGTACTGAGAGGTCACGAGCGACGCGGGCATGAAGTGGCCGGGCCGGTGCGTCGCCCGGTCCACGACGCGGGAGGCGTCGGTCTCGAGGGCGACGAAGACCGCCTCCGGAGCCGCCGAGAGGATGGCGACGCGATACCGGCGGGCGAGCGCCGAGCACGCGAGCACCGCCCCCTCGGGCGCGGCGGCGAGCACGGCACCGCACCGCGCGAGCCACGGCATCCGGTCGTCGTCCGTGAGGGGTTCGCCCGAGCGCATCCTCGCCACCGCCTCGGGCGTGTGCAGGTCGTCGGCGTCGAGGAAGGGGATGCCCAGCCGCGCGGCGAGCGCCGCGCCGACCGTCGACTTGCCGACGCCCGAGACGCCCATCACCACGATGCGCGGGGCGGCCGGATCACTCACCCGTCCCACGCTACGCGAGCGGATGCCGGTTCGCGGGGCCCGCTCGGACGCCTCACGGGGTCGCGGCGATCAACGCCTCCACGCGGGCGCCGAGCTCGCGCGGTGAGAACGGCTTGGTCATGTAGTCGTCCACCCCCGCGGAGTAGGCGCGCTCGATGTCGGACTCCCGCGCCCGCGCGGTCAGCATGATGATCTTCATGGCGTCGAACGCACCGTCGGCGCGCAGCCGCTCGCACACCTGGATCCCGCTCAGCCGCGGCATCATCCAGTCGAGGATCACGACGTCCGGGCGCACGGCGTAGGCCGCGCTGACTCCGGCGAGGCCGTCGACCGCGACCGAGACGTCGTGCCCGGATGCGGACAGACGCAGCTGGATGAGACCGGCCACGTCCGCGTCGTCCTCGACGACCAGGATCGTGGCCATGACGGCTCCTTCCCCCGCTGATCCCTCACGCCCGCCGGAACGGGGCGATGCTCGCACACGGTACGTTCACAGTATGGAGCCCGCGACCGCGCTGACAAGCCTCGGCCGGCAGGACTCGCGCCCCTGGGTGCCCGCCTGGTGGGTGTGGGTGCTGGCCGCCGCCGGCATCGGCGGGCTCGCCCTCGGCGGGATCCTGTTCACTCCGTCCGGCGGCAGCGTCGCGGCCTGGTGGCCGGCCGCCGGCCTGTCCGTGTGGTTCGTGCTGGCGAACCCGCCCCGGCGTCGCCCGGCCGCCCTCGCCCTCGTCTTCGTGACCACAGCCCTGGCGAACCTGGCCTTCGGCCGCGAGCTCGCGGTCGTCGTCGGATACGGCCTCGCGAACACGGTCGAACCGGCCCTCATCGCGATGCTGCTGTCGTTCGGCGCACGCCGCTTCGTGCTCGACACGCTGCGCGACGGGCTGCGCTTCCTGCTGTCGGTCGGTGCCGGCGCAGCCGCGATGGCGCTGGTCGTCGGTGCCACCATCGCACTGACCTCGCAGGACGACGTCCTGTCGACCATCGGCTTCGTCGCGGCCTCGCACGCGGCCGCGATCCTGCTGATCGCGCCGTTCGCGGTGCTGCCGCCGCGCATCCCCGAGCGGTTCTCGCGGATGGAGGTGCTCGTGCACACCCTGTTCGTCACGGTGTGCGTCGCCCTCGTGTTCCGCCCCGGCGCGCACCTGCCGCTCACGTTCGTGCCGCTGACGCTCGTGACCTGGACCGCGTTCCGCTTCCCGATGAGGATCACGCTCGTCCAGTCGCTCGCGATGGGCGTCGCCGTGCTCGCACTCACCCTCGCCGGCGGGGGGCCGTTCGCCGCATCCGCCCTCACGCCCGTCGAGATCTCCGGACTGGTCGACGTGTTCCTCATGGCGCTCGCGACCATCACCATCCTGCTCATCACGACCCGCAACGACCTGCGCCGGACGACGCACGCGGCCGCGGCCACCACGCAGCTCGTGACCGGGGGCTTCGTCGACGCGGCGGTCGGCCTCGTCATCGCCGAGGACCACGGCGGCGTATCGACCGTCGCATGGACGAACGGCACCGCTCGCAGCCTGCTGGCGAGGGAGGTGGACGCCGCGGGGCGCTGGTCGGGCGAGATCGAGCGCGGCGCACGCACCGCACTGACCGACGGCGTGGAGACCGTCTACGAGCGGGACGGCACCACCATCCGCCTCGTCGCGAACCGCATCGCGGAGGACGACGAGAGGTTCGCCGTACAGCTGATCGACGTGACGAGCACCGTGCGGATGATGCAGGCCCGCCTCGACGCCGAGACGGAGCGCGACGCCGCGCGCACGGCCCGACTCGACCTCGAGCGGCAGCGTGAGGACTTCGTCGCGACCACCAGCCACGAGCTGCGCACGCCCATCACCAGCATCCTCGGGTACGCCGAGCTGCTCAGCGAGTCCGAGACACTCCCCGCGGCGGAGCGCGGGTGGGTCTCGGTGATCGTGCGCAACGGATCCCGTCTGTCGCAGCTGGTCGAGGACCTGCTGGCACTCGGCCGCGCGCGCGCCGCGCCGATCGGGGAGGACACGGTCCGGACGATCGACGCGCACGAGCTGATCCGCGACGTCGTGCTCACCCAGCGGCCCGCCGCCGATGCGAAGGCGCTCAGGCTGCTCGTCGCGACGCCGGACCGCAGCACGGTGTGCGCGGTGCCGGCCGACATCGTCCGCTCCCTCGGCAACCTCGTGTCGAACGCCATCAAGTTCACCCCCACCGGCGGCACGATCCGCATCCGCGCGGAGAGCGACGACGACCACACGATCATCTCCGTCGCCGACACCGGCCCGGGAATGACCCGCGACGCCCTGACCCACGCGTTCGACCGGTTCTACCGCGCGCCGGAGGCGGAGCGCGCGAGCACACCCGGCGCGGGTCTCGGCCTGTCGATCTCGGTGGAGCTGGCCGAGCGCAACGGCGGAACGATCACGCTCCGCTCGCGCGCCGCGGGGGGACTCACCGCACAGCTGCGACTGCCCCGCGGAGATGTGGCGGCTCAGGCCGATGACGGGGACGCCGCGCCTGCGACCGACGGCGGGCCCGAGGGCGGCGGCGAGACGGACGACGGCACGGCGACCGACGCGTCGAGCACGACGTCGCCGCCGCGCTGATAGACGCGGGCGTCGCCGCCGAGGTTCGCGATGCCGCGCCCGTGGGTGTGCAGACCGCTCGCGAGCACACCGGGCGAGACGACCTCGATGCGCAGCACCGATCTTCCCGCTCTGGCCCCGGGGCCGATCAGGAGCTCCGCCCGACGCGCCCCGGAATGCTTGACCGCGTTCAGGAACCCCTCGCTCGCGATGTCCGAGACGCGCCGCGAGACGTCGTCGTCGGCGAGGGCGCTCTCCGTCCGCGGATCGATGACGCTGGTGATCTCGAGCACGTGCGCCCAGACCGCCAGAGTGTCGCCGAGCTCGTTCGAGGCCTCCACGACGTGCGGCGGCGGGGCGAGCACCGTGTCCAGGGCGCGCTCGATCGTGATCCCGAACTCCCGCGCCTCCTCGGCCGTCGCATCGCGCTCGTCGAGCGCCGCGGCGAAGACGACGCACCGCCCCTGCACATGACCGTGGAGCTGGTCCGCCGCGTCCCGCAACAGCTCCCGCGTCCGCGCCGTGCGCGTCGAGAGGGCGCCGGCCTCGTCGGCCAGCGCGCGGGTGAGCTTTCGCGCCTGCACGATGGACCGGCGGATCGCATCCGCGCTGAGGGCGGTGACGACCGCCGCGCCGGGGAAGGCGATCAGCGGGATGAGCGCGATCATTCCCGAGCTCGGCAGCAGGAGGTGTGCCGCGATCGAGAAGAGGATCCCCACGACGATCCAGGCGATGACCAGCACCGCTCCGCGCACGGCGGGGCGACGCCGGGCGACGCGGCGACTGACGATGTCGGCGGCGGATCCCAGGACGAGCGCGAGCGCCGTGGAGACGAGGACGAGCGGCAACGGGGCGGCCTGCAGCGTGTAGGGCAGGCTCGCCAGGATGTACATGAGCGCGACCGAGAGGACCGGCGGCGGACGCAGTCTCGTGAGGAACGGGCGGGGCGCCGGCTCGGGCGACGCGACGACCGCCGGGGCGTCCGCGACGACGTCGCCGAGTCGGTCGTGCGCGACATCGTCCAGGTCGTGGCTGGCCGCGCGCACCGCCTCCGAGAAGATGCGCACATCGTCGAAGCCGAGGGGCGAGGAGGTCAGCCCCCGCAGCCGCAGCCGCAGCTCGTCGACGGCCGTCTGCAGAGCGACCCGCGCATCTCGGTCGAACGCCTCGGCACGATGCTCGGCGGCGGCGAGGGAGATCAGCGCGGCGCGCAGTCGCACGTTCACGGCCTGCGTCGACCCGTAGCCGACCGTGGCGATCGCCACGAGCGAGAGCAGCAGCGTCCAGACGAGGAGGTTCGTGACGATCCGCTGCGGCCATCCTCCGCCGGTGATGCCGGGGACGAGCAGCTGGCCGATGCTGTCGTTCAGCAGGGGCCGGACCACCGACACCGCGACGAGCGCGGCGACGACGAGCACTCCGCGCGCCGTGGCACTGCGCAGGCGCCGCTCGCCCCACGCGACCGGGAGCATCGCGATCAGCAGCAGCACCCACGAGATCGCCGAGACGCCGATGGCGGGGAAGTACTCGCTGACCCGGTCGATGCGGACATAGGCGCCGAGGATCGTGACGGAGACGACGAAGGAGACCCCAGCCGACCACCACGTGAAGAAGCGCCCGCTCGTGGCGGCGGCCCACCACACGCCGACGATCATGCGCAGCACCTGACGAGGCCGGACGCCCCGCAGGTCCGCGTATGCGCGGAACGGACTCATGCGGTTCCCGACGCGGCGTTCTCCCCGCGCACGACGACCATCTTCGGCTCCCCCGGCTCGCGTTCGGGCACGACCCTCAGGGTGGGAGTCTAGCCATGAACCGCCGGATCGACCCCGATTGACGTCGTTACCGACGACGATCCCGACTCACGCGTCCACGCCGACGGACGAGCGGCGTGCTACAGAGACGCGAGCGCCGCGTCGAGATCGGCGATCAGGTCGTCGGCGTCCTCGATGCCGACCGAGAGCCGGACCACCTCGACCGGGACCGCGAGCTCGGTGCCGCGCACCGAGGCGTGCGTCATCTCGTCGGGGTAGTTCAGGAGCGACTCCACACCGCCGAGGGACTCGGCGAGCGTGAACAGGCTCGTCGACTCGGCGAGGCGCCGGGCGGTGGGGCCGTCCGCGAGCGCGAGCGACACGATGCCCCCGAAGCCGCGCATCTGCCGTGCGGCGATCTCGTGACCGGGGTGGGACTCGAGCCCCGGATAGTAGACCTCGGCGACCCGGTCGTGACCGGCGAGGAAGCGGGCGACCGCATCCGCGTTCTCGCTGTGCCGCTGCATGCGGATGGCGAGGGTCTTGATGCCGCGGGTCGTGAGCCAGGCGTCGAGCGGGCCCGACACGGCGCCGGCGGCGAACTGCAGGAAGCGCACCTTCTCCGCGAGCGCGTCGTCGCTCGTGACGATCGCGCCGCCGACGACGTCGGAGTGCCCGCCGAGGTACTTCGTGGTCGAGTGCACGACGACGTCGGCGCCGAGCGCGAGCGGCTGCTGCAGCGCGGGCGAGGCGAACGTGTTGTCGACGACGACGAGCGCGCCCGCATCGTGACCGAGGCAGGCGAGAGCCGCGATGTCGCTGATCTTCAAGAGCGGGTTCGAGGGCGTCTCGACCCAGAGGATCGTGGCCGGACGCTTCGCGAGAGCGGCGGCGACCGCATCCAGATCGCTCATGTCGACCACGCGCACGCCGACGCCCCAGGGGCCCAGCACCCGCGCGATGAGCCGGTGGGTGCCGCCGTAGACGTCGTTGCCGAGCAGCACCTCGTCGCCCGGCTTCAGCGTCGCGCGCAGCAGGGCGTCCTCGGCGGCGAGGCCGGAGGCGAACGAGAGCCCGTGGGTCGCCCCCTCGATCGCGGCGATCTGCGTCTCCAGCGCCGTGCGGGTCGGGTTGCCGCTGCGGCCGTACTCGTAGCCGTTCCGCAGTCCCCCGATGCCGTCCTGGGCATAGGTCGACGAGAGGTGGATCGGCGGGATGACCGCGCCGGTGGTCGGGTCGAACTGCTGTCCGGCGTGCACGGCGAGGCTGGCGAAGCCGCGGGCGGCGGCGGATGCGGCGGTCGGGTCGGTCATCGTTCTGCTCCTGCGGTGTCGGGGTTCGCCTCGGCGACGATCGGCTCGGTGGGCGCGACGTCGAAGCCGCGTTCCTGCATCCAGGCGTCGTCGAAGACCTTGCTGAGGTAGCCGCGACCGTGGTCGGGCAGCACGACGACGACGACGGCGCTGGAGGGGAGGTCCCGAGCGACGCGGAGCGACGCGACGACGGCCATGCCGCTCGAGCCTCCCACCAGCAGTCCCTCCTCGCGGGCGAGGCGGCGGGTCATCGCGAACGAGTCGGCATCCGACACCCGCTGGTACTCGTCGACGACGGAGGCGTCGAACGTGTCGGGCATGAAGTCCTCGCCCACGCCCTCGACGTGGTAGCCGTGCAACGGGCCGCCGGCGTAGATCGAACCGATCGGGTCGGCGCCGATCACGCGCACGGCGCCCGCGGAGACCTCCTTGAGGTAGCGGCCCGAGCCGCTGATGGTGCCCCCGGTGCCGATGCCGGCGACGAAATGCGTCACCCGGCCGTCGGTGTCGCGCCAGATCTCGGGGCCGGTCGTCTCATAGTGGCCGCGCGGGCCGTTGAGGTTGGCGAACTGGTTGGGCTTGTAGGCACCGGGGATCTCCCGCGCGAGGCGATCGGAGACGCTGTAGTACGAGTTCGGGTCCTCGGGCGGCACGGAGGTCGGCGTGACGACCACCTCGGCCCCGTAGGCCCGCAGCACGGCGACCTTCTCTCCGGCGAACTTGTCGGGCACCACGAACACCATCCGGTACCCGCGCTGCAGGGCGACGAGGGCGAGGCCGACCCCCGTGTTGCCGCTGGTCGGCTCGACGATCGTGCCCCCGGGACGCAGTAGTCCGTCGCGCTCGGCCGCGTCGATGATGCGGGTGGCGATGCGGTCCTTCGCGGACCCGCCGGGGTTGAGGTACTCGACCTTCGCCAGCACCGTGGCGGCGACACCGTCGGTCACGTGGTTCAGGCGGACGAGGGGGGTGTTGCCGACGAGGTCGACGACGCTGTGGGCGTAACGCATGGATGTGGTCCTGATTCGGTGGCCGGGGGCTCAGCCGCCGCGGCATCTGTCGGTGGTCGGAGAGAGAGCGCGCAGAGCACGCACGGGATCACTCAGCGACAACAGCGACAGGTCAGCACGCGACGACCCTACCATCTCCTCGCCGGATGGCGGCATCGGAGACCCACACAGGCGGTGTGCCACCCGCCCCGGGCGCCGTCCCCATCCCTCTGGCATCGGGTGATCCCCTCTGGCGTCGGATGTCCACGACTCGCCGACGGGGCGGGCACGGATCCCGCGTGTCGTGGACGCTCAACGGCACAGAAGGACGCACGACCGGACGGATGCGGGAGAATCCGTACCGAACACGACGCGCGCCGCCCCGCGCCGGCAAGGAGCCCGATGACCGAACCGAAGAAGCTCATCCTCAACCTCTTCGAGATGAACACGGTGAGCCACATCACGCACGGCCTGTGGACCCTGCCCGGCAACAACCGGCACCGCTACGGCGAGCTGTCGTACTGGACGGAGCTCGCCGGCATCCTGGAGGACGGCGGGTTCGACGGCGTGTTCCTCGCCGACGTCGTGGGCGCCTACGACACGTTCCGCGACGGGCCGGAGACGGCCGTCGCCGAGGGCCTGCAGATCCCCTCGAACGACCCGATGCTGGTCGTTCCGGCGATGGCGGCCGTGACGAGGCGCATCGGCTTCGGGATGACCTTCTCGACCAGCTACGAGCCGCCGTTCTCGTTCGCACGGCGCATGTCGACGCTCGATCAGCTCACCGGCGGGCGCGTGGGCTGGAACATCGTGACGTCATACCTGCCGAACGCCGCCCGCAACTTCGGCCTCGCCGACGAGATCCCCCACGACCGTCGCTACGAGATCGCCGACGAGTTCCTCGACGTGGTCTACAAGCTGTGGGAGGGATCCTGGGACGACGACGCGGTGCGCGTGGACCGGGCGGGCGGGGTATACGCCGACCCGGCGAAGGTGCGCTACATCCACCACGTGGGCGAGAGCTTCCGCGTCGCCGGCCCGCACCTGTGCGCGCCCACGCCCCAGCGCACCCCGGTGCTCTTCCAGGCGACCGGCTCCCCCGCCGGCACCGCCTTCGCCGGACGTCACGCCGAGGTCGTCTTCACCGGCGGACGCACCGCCGACGACTTCCGCCGGAACGCGGCGACCATGCGCAACGCCGCGGTCGCGAACGGACGGGACGCCGACGACATCCGCTTCCTCGTGCAGGCGGGCGTGGTCGTCGGGCGCACCGAGGCCGAGGCCGCCGCCAAGTGGCGGCTGTACCAGGAGCGCACGAGTCTCGCCGGCATCCTCGCGCACGCGAGCGTGCCGCTGGACCTGCTCGCCCACCCGGGCGGGATCACCGTGCGGGAGGCGGCGCGGCGCGACGGTCTCGACCCGGATCTGCTCGCGCTCCCCCTCGACCGCACGGTCGCCGAGACCCTCGCCGATTTCCGCCGCGGACGGGAGGAGCGCTACTTCGTGGCGGGCACGCCCGAGGTCGTCGCCGACGAGATCTGCCGGTGGCTCGACGAGGACGGCATCGACGGCATCAACCTGCGCCAGTACCACTCGTTCGACACGGCGCGCGACTTCGCCGAGCTGGTGGTCCCCGAGCTCCGGCGGCGCGGCCGCATCCGCGACGGCGAGCCGGCGACCCTGCGGGAGCGCCTGTTCGGCCGCGGGCCGGCCCTGCCCGAGACACACGTCGCCCGCCGGTACCACGGAGGGGCCAACCTCGACGTGCCGCGCACGCCGCTGCGCTTCTCGCAGCCCGCCTGAGTGCGGAGGGCCCGGATGCCGGGAGCGAGCTTCGAGTCGGCTGCTCCGTCGGCCTGCAGGGTGCTGCGTGCTCCTTCGGGGCGGTGCGTGAGGTGGAACGTGCGGTTCGCCTGTCGCGTCCGGTCGCCGAGGCCGACGGGTCGCGACAGGTGAGCCGGTGGGGCCTTCGCGTCGGGTGAGGCGTGGCGAAGTCCTCCGGGTCCGGGTCGGGTGTCGCCGGGCGAAGCCGGTCGCCGAGCGAGCGCAGCGAGACGAAGCATGAGGACTTCCGGATCAGCGGCCTGAGTCGCTGACGACCAGCGAAGGATGCGAGATCTCCCCTCTCCGGGGAGGCTTTCGCTTCAGTGGGCGAAGACGTCGCCCCAGGGGGTCGGGCCGACCGCGACGGGGCGCCCCCGGGTGCGCGACCAGCGGCTCCACGAGCCGGGGAACACGCGCGCGTCGATGCCGGCGTGCTCGAGGGCGAGCGCGGTGTGGGTCGCGGCGATCCCCGAGCTGCAGTACACGACGATCGGCGCGGAGGGGTCGCCGCCTGCATCCGCCAGCGTGCGACGCACCTGGTCCGGGTCGCGCAGCGTGCCGTCGGGGGCGACGTGCGCGAGGGTCGGGATGTTGACCGCGCCCGGGATGTGCCCCGCGGTCGGATCGGGGGTCGGCACCGCCCCGCGGTAGTGCAGCGGTGAGCGCACGTCGATGAGCACGCCGCTGCGCGGGGCCTGCGCCGTGTCGTCGATCGTGGCCGTGCCGGGGTCGACGTCGTGCAGCACGACGTCCCCGGGCGCGGGGAGCACGTCGCCGCCGTCGAGCAGCTGTCCCGCCTCGATCCAGGCGCGCAGGCCCCCGTCGAGCACACGGATGTCGACGCCTCGACGACGCAGCAGCCACCACGCGCGCGAGGCCGCGACGCCGTCGTTGTCGTCGTAGGCGACGACCAGGTCTCCCCGGTCCACGCCCCACCGGCGTGCCGCCTGCTCGAGCGCGGCGAGTGTCGGGAGGGGGTGGCGCCCCTCCTCCGGATGGCCCGGACGACTCAGCTCCTGCTCGAGGTCGACATAGACGGCGCCCGGCAGGTGGCCGGAGAGATACGCCGGGCGCCCCTCGGGCAGGTCGAGCCGCCACCGCACGTCAAGCAGCCGAACGGTCCGGCCGCGATCGCGCTCGGCCACGATGTCGGCGATGCCGATCACGGGGCTCGGGGCGGGCGCGGAGGTCACCCTTCGAGCCTGCCTCCGCCGCTCGCACGCTGCCAGGACGCCACGACACACCGCGTCACCCGCCGTCATCCTGGGTCACACGCTTCCGTCCCCGCGCTCCCGGCGCTGCCCCCCTGCCCGCTCCCGGCGCTGCCCCTGCCCGCTCCCGGCTCGCCTCGGCTCGAGCCCCCTGGGCCGCGAGACTGCAGCGGGGCGCCGAGACCGTGGGGTTACCCCGCTGTCTCGGCGCCCCCGTGCAGTCTCGCGGTTCGAGAGAGGGAGAGACGGAGAGACGGATAAGTTGTGCGCTATTTGGTTGTGTGCAATGCTTTGGGGATGAGTACCGCACTCGACGAGATGGTGTGCTTCTCGCTCTACACGGCGAGCCGGGCGACGACGCAGGCGTACCGACGCCTGCTCGATCCGTGGGGCCTCACCTACCCGCAGTATCTGGTGCTCGTACAGCTGTGGACCCGCGGCCCCCTCCCCGTGCGAGCCCTCGGCGACGACCTCGCCCTCGACTCGGGCACGCTCTCACCGCTGCTGAAGCGCCTCGAGAACGCCGGCATCGTCACCCGCACGCGCGGCGAGGCCGACGGCCGGGTCGTGACGGTCGCGCTCACCTCGCGCGGCCAGGCCCTCCGTGAAGAGATGGCCGACGTGCCCGCGCAGCTGTTCGCCTGCATGAGCCTGTCGATGGAGTCGGCCCAGGCCCTCCTCGACTCCCTGCACACGCTCACCGCGAGCGTGCAGACCGCCAACGCGTCCTGACCGACGCACCGCGACGAACCCCGAACACCCCCGACAACACCCCTGAAGAAAGGTGACCCCCATGGACGTCCTCTACACCGCCGAGGCCCTCGCGACCGGAGGCGGCCGCAACGGCCACGTCGTCACGCCCGACGGAATCCTCGACATCGACGTGCGCGTGCCGAAGGAGATGGGCGGCGCCGGCGGCGCCCCGAACCCCGAGCTGCTGTTCGCGGCGGGCTACGCGGCCTGCTTCCACAGCGCCCTCCAGTCCGTCGCCCGCGCGCAGAAGGTCGCGATCCACGACACGAGCGTCGGCGCCCGCGTGCAGATCGGCCCGAACGGCGAGGGCGGGTTCCAGCTGGCCGTCGAGCTCGAGGTCGTGATCCCCGAGCTGCCGCAGGACGAGGCGCAGGCACTCGCGGATGCCGCGCACCAGGTGTGCCCGTACTCCAACGCGACCCGCGGCAACATCGAGGTCACGGTGCGCGTCACCGAGGACTGATCCCCGGTTCGCCTGTCGCGTCCGGTCGGTCTCGGCGACCGGACGCGACAGGTGAACTGCGCCTTCCCGCCCCACGGCGCGCCCGAGGGGTGGAGGGGCGCAGGTGCCTCCCCGCGCCTCGGCAGGCATCACCCACCCCACGGTCCGACGACTGGTGACCCGTCCGCGCCGACCCGGTCGCGCACGCGCCGCATCGAACCCGGCCGCAGGCCATGACGCTCGCGAACGTCGGCGCCGGCCGCCCCGACCGCACCGTTGCGGTCGCCCGCCATCCTCAAATACCTTCTATCGAAGGAAAGTTCTTGACGGGTCACCCCGTCGGGCTGTTCAGTGAGGATCGCGCGGGAGAGAATCCGCCACCATGCCTGCACCGGGCGTGTGCTGCCACTCAAAGAGGAGAAGAACATGGCACAACATCGTCGTCGAGGATGGGTCGCGAACGGCCTGGCCGCGTTCGCGATCTCGAGCATCGTTCTCACGGGGTGCTCGGGAGGCGGCGGAACCGACGCCGGCGCAACGACCGCCTCGACGCAGGCCGAGGGCGCACTTCGGATCGGCTTCTCCCCGCTGAACCTGTCGGCACCGGCACTGACGGGACTCGCCGCTGGACTCGAAGCCCTCGCCGGCGAACGAGGACACGAGGTGCTCGTCGCCGATCCGGACAACGATGCCGCGACCCAGGCTCAGCAGGTCACCTCATGGATCGAGAACGGGCAGGTCGACGCCGTCTGGGCGATGGCGCTGAACCCGGCCGCTCTGGTCCCCGTCTTCGAGAAGGCGCAGGAGAGAGGGGTCGTCGTCCTGGCACTCGGCACACCCGAGGACTACGGCTTCGCAGGAGTCCAGCCGGGCATCACCTTCAGCACCATCGACTACGAGACGTACGGCGCCGATCTGGCCACGGCGACCGCCGCCTGCATCGACGAACGTCTGGACGGTGAGGGCCGGGTCATCTTCCTGCAGGATCCTCCGGGGCAATCGGGGTCGCAGCAGATCAACGACGCCTTCTCGGCGACGCTCGCCGAGAAGGCGTCCGACGCGGAGATCGTCTCGACCCTCGACAACGGCCTGGAACGGCTCGCGTCTCAGACGACGACGCTGAGCGCGATCCAGGGCAACCCGGGCGCGAACGTCTTCGTGGGGCAGAACGACGAGGCCTCGCTCGGCGCGCTCGGCGCGGTGCAGCAGGCAGGCCTGGACCCGCAATCCGTGTGCATCACGGGTGCCGGTGGCAACGACGAGGTGCTCGGCGAGGTCGAGAGCGGCAACCTGTTCGGCGTCGTGGCGCTGCAGTTCAGCCAGGACATCGTCAACAGCGTCGATCAGATCGAGAAGATGGCGGCCGACCCGACCGCGGACGGCATCCAGAAGTACGTGCCCGTCGCCACGATCACAGTCAACGACTGAGCCGGAGCGCTGGATATGAACACCACGCCGACACCCCCCCCCCCCGCGACGGGGACTATGGACACCTTGATGCGGGCGGACAAGCCGGCCAGGACGACCACGGTGGGCGTCCTCGCCTTCCTGCGCAGCCGCGGCATCATCGTGCTCTGGATCGTGATGCTGATCGTCTTCGCAGCGACCTCTCCTGTCTTCGCCACGCCGACCAACTTCGCCTTGATCCTCGGGGCGGCGGCGGTCACCTCCATCTTCGCCGCGAGCGTCGCCTTCGGCGTCATGTCCGGCGCTCTCGATCTGTCCATCCCCGGGACCGCTGCCTTCGCGGGCGTCACCGTCGGCCTTCTCCTGAATGCTGGCGTTCCGCCGGTGATCGCGATCGCCATCGGCTTGGCGGTCGGTGTCGGGATCGGTGCGGTCAACGGGCTCATCGTGCTCCGTGGGCTGAATCCGCTCGTCGTGACGATCGGCATGCTGGCCGTCCTCGGCGGGCTCGCGAGCGTCCTGTCGAAAGGGATTCCGGTCACGGGGTTGACCAGCCTCCGGTTCATCGGAACCGACCGCTATCTGGGCGTTCCCGCACCCGTGTACGTCGTGGTGATCCTCTACGTGATCGGCACCCTCTTCCTGACCCGCATGCGCTCAGGAGTACGGATGCTGGCGGTCGGAGGCAACGCGGAGGCTGTGCGCCGATCGGGCGTGAGGAGCGACCGCTACCGAGTTCTGGGGTTCGTGCTCGGCGGGGTGTGCGCCGCGCTCGGCGGCATCGTCACGGCAGCCATCGTCACCCAGGCGTCGCCCGCCGCCTCGCCGGGAATCCTTTTCGAAGCCCTCACCGCCGTCGCCCTGTCGGGGCTGGCCTTGACAGGCGGACGAGGCAGCCTTCCGCTCGTGCTGGTGGGTGCTCTGGTGATAGCGACCATCAACAGCTACCTCGTGATCCAGAACGTCCAGCCGTACTGGACCGACGTGATCACGGGTGCGCTGCTGATCGGCGCTCTCGCCCTCGACAAGTACACGGGTGGGCTCGTGTCCTCCCGGCTGATCGCCGACGCCTCGTCCCTTGCGGGCCGCGGTCGCGCACAAGGCAAGTGAGACGACGATGACCGAAAAGACGACCCCTGCTCTCGATCTCAGCGACATCAGTCTCCACTACGGATTCGTGCGCGCGCTCGACGGTGTGGACCTCCACGCGCATCCTGGCGAGATCGTCGCTCTGCTCGGCGACAACGGCGCCGGGAAGTCGACGCTGCTGAAAGTCATGTCTGGCGCACACCGTGCGACCATGGGAACGATCCGCGTGCACGGCGAGGCGGTGAGCTTCCACACCCCGTCGGACGCGGCGGCGCACGGCATCCAGATGGTCTACCAGGATCTGGCGCTCGTCGACGCCTTCGACATCGCCACCAACATCACGCTGGGCGAGGAGCCGGTCGTACGCGGACCGTTCGGATGGCTCGGCTGGCTCGATCGCAAGCGGATGCGTCGCGACGCCGAGCAGGAGCTGGCGACGCTCGGCGTGACGACCGCGCCGATGACGCGCCCCGTCGAGATGCTCTCCGGCGGCCAGCGACAGGTGGTGGCATTGGCCCGTTCGGCTGTGCGCGTCACCGGGGAGGAGGAACGCGGCGGCATCCTGCTGCTCGACGAGCCGACCGCCGCCCTGGGGTATCAGCAGACGCGCCAGGTCGAGGATCTCATCGCCCGCCTGGCCGCCAGGGGCATCGCCGTCATCATCGTCACCCACGATCTGCCGCTGTGCTTCGCGGTCGCCGATCGCATCGTGATCCTCAACCGAGGCCGCAAGGTCGCCGACGTGCGCACGAGGGACACCGACAACGACTCCGTCGTCGGATGGATCACGGGATCCAAGCCGTCCCAGTTCGCGCCGACGGAGCCAGTGTGACCACGCAGGGTCGACCGCCTCTCACACACCCCGATCGCGTCGGGATGACGCGGCCGGCCGACGAGCAGTTCTTCGAGGACCTGCTCGGCCGACTCGATCTGTCCGCCAAGGTGACGCTGTTGACGGGCTCGTCCTTCCTCTCGCTCACGGGCGACGAGCGGATCGGACTGCCGCCGATCGGCATGTCGGACGGACCCGTCGGGGTGAAGGGCCTGTCGATGAGCGGCGGCGAGCCCACGGCGTCCCTTCCCAACGCCTCGCTGCTCGCGGCCACGTGGAACGAGGACGTGCTCCGCCGCGTCGGCGCGCTCCTTGCCGACGAGGCACTGCGGCAGAACACCCATCTGCTGCTGGGGCCGACGATCAACCTCCACCGGAGCCCCCGGGCGGGCCGCCTCTTCGAGGCCTACTCCGAAGACCCGCTCCTGACCGGACGCCTCGCTGCCGCATACGTCCGTGGTCTCCAGGAGCGCGGCGTCGCCGCGTGCGTGAAGCACTTCGTCGCCAACGACTCCGAGACCGACCGCCACCACGTCGACGTCCGTGTCGACGAGACGACGCTCCGCGAGGTCTATCTGCTGCCCTTCGAGATCGCCGTCGAGGAGGGCGGGGCATGGGCTCTGATGACCGCGTACAACCGCGTCAACGGCATCCCGGCGTCCCAGCATTCCGACCTCGTGAACGGCGTCGTGAAAGGCGAGTGGGGGTTCGACGGCCTCGTCGTGTCCGACTTCTTCTCCGTGCATACGACGGTGGAATCGGTGCGCGGCGGGCTGGACGTCGTCCTCCCCGGTCCGGACGGCCCGTGGGGTGAGAGCCTCGTCGAGGCGGTGCGCACCGGCCTCGTCCCGGAAGACGTGATCGATGACCATGTGCGCCGACTGTTGCGGCTGGCGCATCGCACCGGCCGGCTCGACCCCGGTTCCGTCGCCTCGTCGTCGGCGGCGACGCATCCGACCGCGGTTTCTCGCGGCGAGCTGCTCGAGCTCGCCGCCTCGGCGATGACGGTGCTGAAGAACGACGGCACACTGCCACTGCGGCGCGACGCCTCAGTGACCATCGTCGGCACGCCCGCGTGGGAGACCCTGCTGATGGGCGGAGGCTCCCCGGAGGTGACCGCACCGCACTGCACCAACGTGATCGACGGCATCACCGAGTTCGCCGCGACGCCGCCTGCGGCCGTCCGAGGTGTGGAGCTGAGCGGCCTGCCGCCGTGCGCGCGACCAGGCTTCATCGTCGACCCCCTCGACGGCGAGCCCGGCATGCGCTTCCAGCTCATCGCGGCCGACGGCGCGATCGTGCGCGACCAGCACGTGGGCGACGGCAAGCGATACATCGGCCTGGCCGGCGAGACGGACGAGCCCGGCGTGCGCGTCCGTCTTCTCGCGCGGGTCACGGAGCAGACACCGCTGGAGTTGGGGGTGATGGGCCTCGGCAGCTGGGTGCTGAGCGCTGGACCGCACCGCGAGTCGATCCGCGTGGCGCCGCTCACCGGCATCCCCGGCGAAGGACTGCTCGCTCCGCCGCGTGCTCGGACCGAGGCGACGATCACCGGCCCCGTCACGATCGAAGCGGAGCTCGATCCCGCAGGGTTCCCACGAACTCAGGTGGCCTTGATCGCGCGACCCGCTCCGTCGGGCGACGACGCAGCCATCGCGGACGCGGTCGCGGCGGCACGCGGAGCCGAGGTCGCCGTCGTCGTCGTCGGCGTGACCGCCCACGAGGAGACGGAGTCGCAGGACAGGTCGACGCTGCGTCTGCCCGGCGCACAGGATCGGCTCGTCTCCGCCGTCGCCGCCGTCGCCGAACGGGTCGTCGTCGTGATCAATGCGGCCAGCCCGGTGCTGATGCCCTGGGCCGACGAGGTCGACGCGATCCTTCTGGCGGGTCTTCCCGGCCAGGAGGGCGGTCGCGCCATCGCCGCCGCGCTCTTCGGCCACGTCGAGCCCACGGGACGGCTCACGACCACGTGGCCCCGGTCGGACGGCGCCGCTGCGGCGTGGGACGTGGATCCCGCACCGGACGGCATGCTCACCTACACGGAGGGCCCGTTCGTGGGCTACCGCGCACACGCCGCGGGCAGGGCGCCGGAGCCCGCGTACTGGTTCGGGCACGGTCTCGGCTACGGCTCCTGGCAGTACGAGCGCGTGCAGCCGGCGACCGACGGCGACCTCCCGTCCGTGCAGGTGACCGTCCGCAACACCTCCGACCGGCTCTCACGCGAAGTGGTCCAGCTCTACTTCGCCCCGGACGACCCCGAACTGCCGGTGCGGCTGATCGGCTGGTCGGCCGTCGAGGTCGGCGGAGGCGAGTCCGCGGAGATCAGCGTCAGCGCAGACCCGCACGCATGGCGGCGCTGGGACTGCGGGACAGGACACTGGACCGACCTCGAACGCAGCGGGACGCTGCTCGTGGCGCGCGGACTCGGCGACATCCGAGGACGCGTTCGATGGGATGACTGAACGCTCCCGAGATCGGGACGACGAGACTCACTCGGCGGCGGCGGCGGCGGGCGTGCGCAGATCGATGCGCCTGCCGTCCACACGCACGTCGGCGGCCAGCAGCTCGAGGATCCGTGCGTTCATCGAGACGAAGTCGAGCGTGCGACCGGAGAGGATCCACTGCAGTTGCAGCCCGTCGGTGACCGCGATGCACTGACGAGCCAGTGCGCGGTAGTCGACGTCCTCGCGCAGGTGCCCCGCCGTCACCGCCTCCTGGAACTGCGCGACCAGATCGGCGATGATGACCTCCTGACGCGAGACGAAGAGATCGTGCGTCTGGCTGCGAGCATCGGCCGACTCCGCCATCACGAGGACGAACAGCTGGGTCAGGTCCGGATCGGCCGCGATCATCTCGGTGATCGTCAGCATGATCCGGAACGGACCGGTGCCGTCCTGGTCGGGCGGCCGCAGATTGGCCCGATCGAGGGTCCGGTCGAACCGCCGCTCGATGATCGCCATGAGCAGATGCTGCTTGGTCGGGAAGTGATGCCGGAGGCCCGGCGCGGTCAGTCCCCCCTCGCGGGCGATCTCCGTCAGGGAGACCTGCGAATAGCCGATCGTCGCGAACATCCTCGTCGCGACGTCGAGGATGCGCTCACGGCGGGCTCGTCCGACGGCGTAGCTTCCGCCCTTCGTCTGTCGAGGCACGGGCCCACTTTAGCCAAGCACCGACCCGCCATCCGTCGATCCGCGAGACTGCAGCGTGGCGCCGAGACCGTGGGGTTGCCCCGCTGTCTCGGCGCCACCGTGCAGTCTCGCGGGTCGGGGGTAGGTCGCGCCCGCGTCGCGCCGCCGGTCCGGGCGGGGCGGCTACCGCCGCGACTCCACCACCTCGCGCCACGGGCCCCACTCCGGATCGTGCGCGGGCCACACCTCCACCCCGGGCCGGGCGTCGAGCTCGGCGAGACGCCGGATGGCGGATGCGGCGCGCTCGGCGCCGTGCTCGCCGACGGTCGACCCGCACCGCACGCACTCCACGACGTTGCGGTGGAGGTCGGCGGCGTCGCCGGCGAGTACGACCGTGCGATCGGGCAGCTCTACGACGAACGACTGATGTCCGGGCGTGTGGCCCGACGTGTCGATCGCGCGGAGCCCGGGCGCGAGGTCGGTGTCGCCGTCGAGCAGCACGATCGACAGCCCCGGACGCACGAGATCGTCGATGAACAGGAACGCCATGCGCGCGTCGTCCACCTCGTTCACGTGGCGCCACTCGCGCGCCTGCATCAGCAGGGGCTGGCTCGGCCCGAGCAGCCGCGCGGCGCCGGTGTGGTCGAAGTGCGCGTGCGTGATCGCCGCCGCCGCGAGGTCGGCCCAGTCGAGCCCCGCCTCGGCGACCTGGTCGACGAGCGGGTCGCCCGCGGGCACGATCGGGGCGTAGTTCTCGTAGTCGAAGCTCGCCACCCGCTGATCCCGGTCGCGCACGCGCGCCGGATCGAACCCGCCGTCGATCAGCGCCCACCCCTCGTCGAACACGACGGCGACCGCGGTCACGGGCTCCATGAGGTACCGGAACGAGCTGCCGCCGTGCACCGACACGGACTCGGCGACCGCCTCGTAGCCGACCACGAGCGGCACCAGGCGCCGCGGCCGCCCGGCGAGCCGCAACGGCTCCGCATCCGCCCACGTCCGCGGCACGCTCACCGCGCCGTCCCGCTCACCCGCGCGATGTCGTGCGGGTGAGCCTCGACGACCCGGAGGCAGGCGAGGGCGATATCGTGCGGCGCGTCCGGCGGAACCTCGCCCCGCTGACGCAGCTCGATCGCGAGCTCGACGAGCTGCAGGCACGCGGCGCCGCGGAAGTCCGCGCCGCCCGGACCGCCGATGCGCCGGGCGAGGTCGACGTAGGCGGCGCGCAGACGACCGCGGGCCTCGTGCAGCGACGCGAACTCCGGGTCGGCGAGCTCGGGCGTGAGGTAGAGCACGGCGAGGTTGTGCGGTGCCGTCAGCAGCGTCTGCACGTCGCGGGTCGCAAGCGCGTACAGTGCCGCCGGCGCATCGGGCCGGGCGAGCAGATCGTCGAGGCCCTCGAGCGTCGGGCGCACCGAGGCGTCGAGCAGCTCGAGCAGCAGCTGCGGCTTCGCCGACACGTGGTAGTAGAGGCTCGCCTGGCGGATGCCGGCCCGCTCCGCGATCTCGCGCGTCGAGGTCGCGGCGTAGCCGCGCGTCGTGAAGAGCTCCGCCGCCGCGTCGAGGATCTGCGCCTTCGCCGAGCGGCCGTCGTCGGTGCGGGGCGTCGCCCGCGGTCTCCCCACACGTGCTCGCGGAGCCCCCGCCCGGCCCGCCGTGCCGCGCTCGCCCATGACCTCCATCATGCCAGCGAGGCGCGGAACCCCCGCCATCCGCCGAACTCGGTGATGTCGCGGGCACCGTCGAGCGCCACGGACTCGCAGAGGAAGCCGGCGACCGTCGACCCGTCGGCGAGCCGGGCCGAGCCGATGCCCATGGGCTCGGGCAGCGCCGCCACGAAGCCGCCGAAGCCGGCGGCGGGCAGGCGCCACACCTCTCCCTCGATCGCGCTGCCACCGTCTGCCACGCGCACGAGCCCGGGCTTGGGAGGGGTCGTCGCGAGCGCGAACAGGCGGTACTCGGATGCGGTCCGCACCTCGGCCACGAACGTGCCGCCCGCCGCGACCAGCTGGTGGTTGAGCGGCTGGCCCCGAAGGTGCGCGCCGACCACGAGCAGATCGACGGGGGGCGCGACGACGCGCTCGGCGAGCTGCGCGAGCGTGCGGTCCGCGAAGGGCGCGCCCGTCAGCATCACGCCGAACGGCTTGCCGTCGACGACGCCCGCCGGCACGGCGAGCGCGCTCCGGTCGAGCAGGTTCGCGAAGTTCGTGAACCGCCCCATGCGCGCGTTCGCGCCCACCGGATCGGCCGCGACCTGCTCGAGGGTCGGATGCCACGTGGTCGTCGGGGTCAGGAGAGCCACCGTGCCCTCGAGCCGCCGCAACCCCTCGAGCCCGAGCCGCTCGAGCCGCTCGCGGTCGCGGAAGTAGTCGACGGCCTTGGCCTCGGCGCCCGCGAGCACGATCCCCGCGACGGTCGGGTCGAGGTCGGTTCCGATGAGGCCGCGGTGCGTCTGGATGAACTCCCCCACCGCCGC
Organism: Microbacterium sp. 18062; assembly: GCF_902706225.1. Classification (GTDB taxonomy): domain Bacteria; phylum Actinomycetota; class Actinomycetes; order Actinomycetales; family Microbacteriaceae; genus Microbacterium. The sequence continues at coordinate 28,876 of NZ_CACSKB010000007.1, read as the reverse complement.
CGTGCGCTCGGCGACGAACGCGCCGCCGTAGAGCAGGGTCGCCGCCTCGAGCAGCGGCGCGATGTCGACCTCGACGACGTCCACTCCGGATGCGGCGAGCCGGGCCACCACGCCGCGGAACGCGTCCGACCACCCCTCGGCGAGTCCTTCGAGGTGCTCGGGCGTCGGGATCGCGACGACGGGCCTCGCGGCCGGCGGCGGCGCCGGCACATCGGCCCGGGCGATCGGGTCGACGCCGTCGGGACCGCTCATGAGCTCGGCGGCCTCGCGCGCGAGCGCGAGGCCGCGCGCGAACACGGTGACGCAGTCGATCGTGCGGCACGCCGGCACCACGCCCGTCGTCGGCACGAGACCGACGGTGGGCTTCACCCCGACGATGCCGTTCAGCGCCGCAGGCACGCGCCCGGAGCCCGCCGTGTCGGTGCCGAGGGCGATGTCCACGACGCCGAGCGCCGTGAGCACCGCGGAGCCCGAGCTCGACCCGCCGGAGATCCGCGTCGGATCCCAGGCGCCGCGCACCGCGCCGTAGGGGCTACGGGTGCCGACGAGCCCGGTCGCGAACTGGTCGAGGTTGGTCTTGCCCAGCACGACGGTGCCCGCCGCCCGCAACCGCGCGACGGCGGGGGCGTCGGCCTCGGGCACGAAGGCGAAGGCCGGGCTCCCCGCGGTCGTGGCGAAGCCGGCGACGTCGATGTTGTCCTTGACGGCGGCGACCGTGCCGGCCAGCGGCAGCCGCTCGCCGGCCGCGACCCGGCGGTCGATCTCGGCCGCCTCGGCGAGCGCGTCGGCCTCCGGCCGCAGCGAGATCCAGGCCTCGGGCCGGTCGGCCTCGGCGTTTCGCGCGTATGCGGCGGCGACGCGCTCGACGGCGCTCGGCGGCGACGCGCTCATCGCTCGACCTCGATCGCGGCGAGCAGCTGTCCCGCCCCGACCCGCTCACCCGGCGTCGCGTACAGCTCCCGCACGATCCCCGCCTCCGACGCGCTCACGGTCGTCTCCATCTTCATCGCCTCCAGCACCATGACCCTTTCTCCCACATCGATCGACGCTCCGGGCGCCGCCTCCGTCTTCCACACCGTCGCCGCGAACGGCGCCCGCACCGCGACGCAGCCGGGCGGCAGCACGTGCTCCGCGGATGCGGGCGGCGCCGAGTCCGACTCGACCGGGCGGTCGAACTCCCCCGATGCGCGCCACCGCGCCCGTTCCTCGTCGAAGGCGGTGCGCTGCCGCGTCCGAAACTCCTCGATGCCCTGCGCGTTGTCGGCGAGGAACCTCTCGTGGTCGGCGAGCGCGAACGTCCCCTCGACGGTCTCGACGCGGCCGCGGCCCGCGTCGGTCTCGGCGCGCAGCTCGAGCAGCTCCTCGGCGGAGACCGGGTACCAGCGGATGCGGTCGAAGAAGCGCAGCGCCCAGGGGTTCTCCCGGAAGAGCCCGCCGCGGCGGAAGCGGTTCCACACCTGCACCGTGCGTCCGACGAACTGGTATCCGCCGGGACCCTCCATGCCGTAGATGCAGAGGTAGGCGCCGCCGATGCCGACCGAGTTCTCAGCCGTCCACGTGCGGGCGGGGTTGTACTTGGTGGTGACGAGCCGGTGGCGCGGGTCGAGCGGCGTCGCGACCGGCGCGCCCAGGTACACGTCGCCGAGCCCCATCACGAGGTACTGCGCGTCGAACACGGTGCGGTAGACGTCCTCGACGGAGTCGAGACCGTTGATGCGGCGGATGAACTCGATGTTCCACGGCGTCCACGGGGCGTCGTCGCGCACCCCCGCCATGTACCGCTCGATCGCGAGGCGGGTCGCCGGGTCGTCCCACGACAGCGGCAGCCGCACCTCGCGCGAGGGGACGACGAGCTCGCCGGTCGGGGGCAGCGCGTCGTCGAGCTCCTGCACGAGGCCGACGAGCTGCGACGCGCGCAGCACGGACGCGTCGGTGTGCACCTGCAGGGACCGGATGCCCGGGGTGACGTCGAGGATGCCGGCGGGCGCGTGCTCGGCGAGACTCGCCTGCAGCGCGTGCACCCGCATCCGCAGGCCCAGATCGAGCACCTGCTCGCCGAACTCGATCAGCAGGTTGTCGTCGCCGTCGCGGCGATAGGTGACGCTCGGGCGTCCCGCGCTCCCGTCGCCGGCGTCCGCCTCGCGACGCGCGATGACACCGTCGTCGCCGTCGCCCGCGCCGCCGATGAGAAGAGGCGCGCGGAGCGACCGGGAGGGGTCGAGCCGCGCGGCGTCCGCCTCGCGCACCGGAACGAAGCGGATGGTGTCGCCCGGGCGCAGCTGACCGAGCTTCCAGAGGTCGCCGCTCGCGACGACCGCGGGGCACACGAAGCCGCCGAGGCTGGGGCCGTCCGGGCCGAGGATGATCGGGGTGTCGCCGGTGAAGTCGAGCGCCCCCACCGCGTAGGGGGTGTCGTGGATGTTCGAGGGATGGAGCCCCGCCTCGCCGCCGTCGGTGCGCGCCCAGGCCGGCTGCGGTCCGCTCAGGCGTATGCCGGTGCGGGCGGAGTTGACCTGCACCGTGTACTCGGCCGTGTACAGCCGGTCGATGTCCTCGCGCGTGAAGAACTCGGGGGCCGCGTGCGGGCCCTCCGTCACGCCGATCAGCCACTGCGACGTCAGGTGCGGCCGCCGGTCGGCGGGGACGGGCCGCGGCGTGCCCGCGAGCGGGTCCGCCGGCGCGGCGCCCGGCCGCAGCACGTCGCCCGCGACGAGCGCGCGCCCGCCGTGGCCGCCGAACCCGCCGAGCGTGAAGGTCGAGGCGCTGCCGAGGTAGCGCGGCACGTCGACGCCGCCGCGCACCGCGACGTAGGAGCGGATGCCGGGACCCGCGGCCGCGCCGATGCGCAGCACGCCGCCCGCGGGCACCTCGAACGGCTCCCACCCCGCGACGGGCGTGCCGTCGAGGGTCGCCTCCACGGGGGCGCCTGTGATGCACGCCGTCGTGGGCGCGGTGAACCGGAGCGTCGGCCCGGTGAGCGTCACCTCGAGCCCCGGCGCCTCGGCCGGGTTGCCGACCGCGAGGTTCGCCTCGCGGAACGAGACCGCGTCCATCGGGCCCGAGGGCGGCACGCCCACCTGCCAGTACCCGAGGCGGCCGGGCAGATCCTGCACGGTCGTGAGCATGCCGGGCTCGTCCACCTCGATGCGCGGGTCGGGGTCGCGCGCCCCGTCGAGCGTGCCGGTGTCGTGCCGTGCCGCTCGCACGCGGGGGTCGAGCGTGAGCTCGCGCAGCATCCCGACGCCGGTCACGATGCCGTCGATGCGGGTCCCCGCGAGCGCGTCGTGCAGCGCGTCGAGAGCCTCGTCGCGGGTCGGGGCGTGTGTGACGACCTTGGCAAGCAGCGGGTCGTAGAACGACGTGACCTCGAGGCCGGGCTCGATCCAGGAGTCGACGCGGACGCCCTCGCCCGAGGGCAGGCGCACCGCGGTGACGAGCCCCGTCGACGGGGCGTTCTGCCGGTCGGGGTCCTCCGCGTAGATGCGCGCCTCGACCGCGTGGCCCTCCGGCGCCGGCGCCGCGGCGAACAGCGCGTCGGGGAGCGCCGCGGGACCGCCGGAGGCGAGGTCGAGCATGAGCCCGACGAGGTCGATGCCGAACACGGCCTCGGTCACCGGGTGCTCGACCTGCAGACGGGCGTTCACCTCGAGGAAGTAGGCGCGCTCCTCGGCCGGATCGTAGACGAACTCCGCGGTGCCCGCGGAGCGGTAGCGGATGCTGCTCGCGAGGGCCGCGGCGCTCTCGTGCAGGTGCGTCCGCACGGCGTCGGGGAGCCGGGGAGCCGGTGCCTCCTCGACGACCTTCTGGTTGCGGCGCTGCAGCGAGCAGTCGCGGTCGCCGAGCACCGCGACACGTCCCTCGCCGTCGCCGAACAGCTGCACCTCGACGTGGCGCGCCGGGCGCACGTACTTCTCGAGGAACACCCCCGCCGAGCCGAAGCTCGCCGCGGCCTGTCGTGTCACGGCGTCGAAGGCCTCCGCGACGGAGTCCCCATCCGCGCAGACGCGCATGCCGATCCCGCCTCCGCCGCCCGTCGCCTTGAGCATGACCGGGAACCCGATGGCGGATGCGGCGGCGACCGCCTCGTCCCGCGACGCGAGCACGTCGGTTCCCGGCAGCAGCGGCACGCCGGCGGCCGCGGCGAGGGCGCGGGCGGTGTGCTTGAGGCCGAACGCGTCGAGCTGCCCGGGGGTCGGCCCGACCCAGGCGAGCCCCGCGGCCTCGACCGCGCGCGCGGCGGCGGAGCTCTCGGCGAGGAAGCCGTAGCCCGGGTGGACCGCCTCCGCTCCGCTCTCCTCGGCGGCGGCCAGCACCGCGTCGAGGCGGAGGTACGACTCCGCCGCGGGCGCGGGCCCGAGACGTACCGCGGCGTCCGCCTCGCGCACGTGCGGTGCCGCGCGGTCCGCGTCGGAGTACACCGCGACGGTGCGGATGCCCCGGTCACGGGCGGTCCGCAGGATCCGGCGGGCGATCTCGCCGCGGTTCGCGACGAGCAGGGTCCCGATGCCGGTCACGCGCGCGTGACGATCATCCGCAGCGGCGTGCAGCTGAAGTCGTTGCACGGGTTGTTCATCTGCGGACAGTTGGAGACGATCACGAGCACGTCACGCTCGGCCCGCAGGGCCACGCGCTTGCCCGGGGCCGACATGCCGTCGACGATGCCGAGCGAGCCGTCGGGCTCGACCGGCACGTTCATGAACCAGTTGAGGTTCGACACGAGGTCGCGCGCGCCGAGGCCGTGCCGGCCCGCCTCGGCCAGGAAGTTCTCGCGGCAGCCGTGCTGGTAGAGCGTGTGGTGGCCGTAGCGGAGCGTGTTGGACTCCTTGCCGCAGGCGCCGCCGATCGTGTCCTGCCGGTCGATCTCGTTGGCGGTGACCGTCATGAGCGGCCGGCCGAGGTTGCTGCGCAGCACCGTGCCCGTGCCGACGTAGGCGTTGCGCTGCCAGGCGATCGTGTCGGCCGCACTGTACCGCTCGGCGGTGTCCGCGGCGGCGTAGACGAGGAAGTCGGCCGACTGGTTGCCGCCGACGTCGACGATCGTGAGCACGTCGCCGGCGGCGACGATCGCCGACCAGGCCGCGCGGGGCGGCACGTGCTCGTCGAGCACGATCGCACCGTCCGCGAGAGGCGTCGACCAGTCGAGGGCGACGCCGTCGGCGTGCACGGGACGCTCGGGGACCGTGGTGATCATGATGGCGTTCCTCTCAGAGCCCGGCGAGCTCGGCGTAGGCGATCGTGTTGCGGTAGGCGCGCTCGCGCTCGGGAGAGAGGGCGAAGACGTCGTCGCGCTCGTCGGTGGGGCGTTCCGCCCACGCCGTCACCCGCAGCGGGCCGACCACGTAGTCGTCCCTCGGGTCGAGGGGGTGCGGCACGTTCGCGACCAGCACGATGAGCGGCAGCTCGGCGCGGAGGTCGACCGAGGCCCCCGGCCCCGCCGACCCCCGCCAGGCGAGGGAGCCGTCTGCGTCCACCCGCACCCCCTGGAACAGCGTGACCGCCGGTGGCAGGTCGCGCACGGTGAGCCCGTGCTTGGCGCCGGCCAGCCGCAGCAGAGCGTGGCCCGACGGCGAGGCGCCCTCCGGGTGGGCGTCGCCGTACCTCTGCTCGTTCCACGCGTCGCTCGACGTGCCGCAGAAGGCATCGTGGTGTCCCGAGGTGTCGGCGACGATCGTCGCGAGCACCCGCCCGTCGCCGGAGAGCAGCGGGTGCCCCGCGCCGAGGTAGGCCTGCCACGGGATCTTCTGCGTGTCGGCGACGTTCAGCCGCTCCCCCGGCTCCACGGCGTTGAAGACGAGCACGTGCGCGCAGGCGTCGCCGGTGACGTCCTCGAGACGGATGCGGGTGCCCCGTGCGACGCGCAGGTGGGCGTAGCCGCCGGGCGCCACCGTCTCGGCCCAGCGGAGGACGCCGGGATCCACGTCCGCCGGGGCGAACGGGGCGGTGTGCGGCGGGAGGTACGGCATCCACTCGGATCGGGTCGATCGAGAGCGCGCGTCCGCCCTGGCGCGCTCGACGCTGTCCAGCTCATCGATCCGACCACTCATCGCGGACTCCTTTCCTGTCGTTCGATAGGTATGAGATCAGACGGGCGTTTCGGCGATGTTTCGTCCGGGTCGGCGCGGGAGACCCGTCGCCGACCCGGAGCGGTCAGGAGGGCACCGGCTCGAAAGCGCCCTCCTGCTCGCGTTCGAGCGCCTTCTTCGCCGCATCCTCGTTCGCCCGCTCCTCGATCGTCCGCGGCGAGAGCGCACCGACGAGCGCGTAGGTGCCGAACCCGACGAGCCCCGCGACGATCGTCGCCCAGCCGTCGAACTCGACGCCGATGAGGTCGTTCGGCAGGTAGAGGATGTCGTTGGGCACCCCGTAGAGCGTGGGCGTGAGCACGAGGAAGACCATGCGCACGGCGAAGCCGACCAGCGCGGCGGCGAGCGCCGCCACGACACCGGGACGCTTCCAGAAGATCCCGATCAGGAAGGGCGCGGCGAGGCAGGCGAGCATCAGGTCGAACGCGAGCGTCAGGAGGATGCCGGTCTGGCTCACCCGGATGGCGAGGAACGAGCCGGTGACGACGATCGGGATCATCGCGATCCTCGTCCATCGCAGCAGCGGATCGATCCCGTCGCCTCGCCGGCGCACCGAGAAGATGTTGCGGACGGCGATCGCGGAGGTCGCGAGGATCGCACCGGAGGCCGTCGAGAACGAGGCCGCGACCACGCCGGAGAGCACGAGGATGGCGATGAGGGGCGGCGCGTAGTCGTCGAGCAGTGTGAAGAGCACCGGGCCGTCCGCGGCGGAGATGCCGAGCACCGCCGTCGCGGTCAGCGCGACGAGGGCGAAGACCGTGCCGATCACCGCGACGCCGGCGGCTCCCACGAAGCACGCGCGGCGGGCGACCTCCGGCGACTTCGCGCCGAAGATGCGCTGCATGAAGTCGATCGCGACGAGATCCCCGATGCCGAGCGCGATGAGCGTGGCCCAGTTCACCGGCGCGCCCATCTCGGGATCGGTGAGCTGCTCGAGATCGAACGGCCCCATCCCCTCGGGGATGACGATGCCGTAGCTCAGGGCGACCCAGATGAGCAGCGCGATCGCGGCGACGACCGTGATCGCGGTCTGGACCGCCGCCGTGTAGGCGTCGGAGTACAGGCCTCCCGCGATCGTGTAGGCGAGCACGAGCATGACCGACAGGATCACGCCCCAGGCGTAGGGGATGTTCGCGAATCGCTCGAGCAGGAAGCCGCACGCCACGAGATTTCCGGCGAGCAGGATCGTGAAGGCCAGGATCATGAGGACCGATGCGACGACCTCGGTCCCGCGCCCGTACCGGACCCGGAAGAAGTCGGCGAGGGTGAACAGCCTCATGCCGTTCATCGGCTTCGCGAGGAACAGACCGGTGATGAGCAGGCAGAGGGCGAGTCCGAGCGCCAGAGAGGCGCCGGCCCAGAAGCCGAACTGCGAGGTGAGGTCGGTGTTGCCGACCGTGGCGTTCGAGTCGACCGCGGCGGCGGTGAGCGAGACGGCGACGAGCGGGACGCCGAGTCGGCGGCCCGCCACGAGGTAGTTGGCGCTGTCGCCGTCGATCTTGCGGGCGACGGCGATGCCAACGACGAGGACCACGAGAACCGTGATCCCCACTCCGAAGATGATCATGAGCACTCCTGGGGCTGGGTGGTGCGCCGAGTGTTTCTATCGATTGACAGGAACAGGGTGCCCCGCCCGGCCGGGCCGTGGTTTTCTGCCGTGAAACGATCGTGTTAACTCGCGCGCACGTCCTCGCCGGATCGGCCGCCTGCCCGCGGATCATCCGTCGGCAATCTTCCTTGCGGATCCATTCTGTAGAGTTTAGGATCCAATCATGGTCCCCTTGAGTCGTCCCGTCGATGCGAGCGATCCCATCGACCTGAGCATCCCCGTCCATCCGGAGATGCTGCACTGGGGCCGTCGCCCGACGTACGAGATGGTCGAGGAGATCGACGAGACCAGCCCGAGCGAGGTGTCACGGTGGCTCATCGGCGCCCACACCGGCACCCACGTCGACGCCCCGAGCCACTTCGTCAAGGGAGGCACGACGGTCGACCGCATCCCGCTCGAGCACACCGTCGGCCCCGCTCGCGTCCTCGACCTCCGCGACGTCGAGAAGGAGATCACCGCGGAGGACCTGATCGGCGCGGGCGCAGAAGGTGCCACCCGTGTGCTGTTCAAGACGCGCAACTCGACGGACGCCCTCACCCGCGCCGAGCGGAGCGCGACCTGGGTGGGCCTCGGCCCGGCCGGTGCGCAATGGCTCGTCGACCACGGAGTCGTCTTCGCCGCGAACGACTACATGACGATGGAGGCGCCGGATCACACCGAGCACTGGCCGACGCACGTGATCCTCTGCAACGCGGGCGTCGCCATCCTCGAGAACGCGAACCTCGCGGCCGCCGAGGCCGGCGACTACTACCTGGTGTGCCAGCCCGTCCCGTTCGAGGGCCGGGAAGCCGCACCTGCGCCGGCCGTCCTGCTGCAGTTGCCCGCATGACCGGCGCGGGCGGCCTGTCCCGCAGCAACCGCTTCGGGCTGTGGCTCAGCCTCGAAGCCTCATCGAAGGGATAGACGATGCACGTCGTCCTCGTCCACGGCGCCGGCGGCTCCTCGGCGAGCTGGTCGCTCGTCGCGCCGTTGCTGGAGTCCCGCGGCATCGCGTTCTCGGTCGCCGACAACCCTTCGCAGTCGCTGCACGACGACGTCGCGACGGTGCGCGCCATGATCGACGCGGCGAACGACGACGTCCTCCTCGTCGGGCACTCCTACGGGGGCGCCGTGATCACGAACGCGGGGCGCCACGAGCGTGTGCGGGGCCTCGTCTACGTCGCAGCCTTCGCGCCCGCGGGCGGCGAGTCGGTGCAGGGGATCGTCAACAGCTACCCCGCGGCACTGGTGAACTCGTTCATGACGCGCGGCCCCGGCGGCGAGTGGATCCCCGACGGCCGCCCCGAGGCGCGCCGCGAGCTCGCCTGGGACGTCCCGGACGAGATCTGGGAGAGACGGGAGGAGGACGCCCGCGTCTCCGCCGACGCGATCTTCACCGAGACCACCGGCGAGCCCGCATGGGCGGCCCGGCCGGCCTGGTATCTCCTCGCCACGAACGACAGGCACATCCGCGTCGAGGCGCAGCGCGACATGGCGACCCGCGCGGGCGCGCGGATCAGCGAGGTCGGCACGAGCCATGCCGTGCCCCACGCCGCTCCGGAGCGCGTCGCCGATCTCATCGGATCCGCCCTGGCGGAGCTCTCCTCCCCGACCGCCTGAGCGATCACCGCGCGTCGCGCAGGGCGTCGAGATCCTTCACGATCACGCCGCCCTGCGCGACGAGGCGGACGGATGCCGGGTCTCCGAGCGCATCGACGTCGCCGAGCGGGTCGGCCGAGGTCAGCACGAGATCGGCGAGCTTCCCGGTCTCGATCGAGCCGAGATCCGACGCGAGACGCAGCAGCCGCGCCCCGGCGAGCGTGCCCGCGTGGATCGCCTCCATCGGCGTGAGGCCGGCACGCGTCAGATGCCCGAGCTCGGTGAGGTTCCGGCCCTGGAGATGGATGCCCGCGTCGGTGCCGAGCGCGACGCCCACTCCCGCGGCGATCGCGGAGCGGATCGACTCCGATGCACGTGCCCGCCTCGCCGCCCCGTCGGCGCCGCCGGCGGCGGGCGAGCGGAGCAGGGTGCTCAGCGTCGGCACGAGCACGGTGCCGCGCTCGATCATCGCCTCGATCGTGTCGGCCGACAGGTCGTAGCCGTGCTCGATGCTCGCGACCCCGCCGAGCACCGCCGCCCGCGCGCCGTCGTCGTTCTGCGCGTGCGCGGTGACCGGCTGCCCCTGGCGCGCCTGCATCTCGCGCACGATCACGGCGACGTGCTCCCGCGGAAGGCCGCGGTCCGACGGCTCGTCGTGGGGCGTGCTCATGCCGCCGGAGGTGCACACCTTGATGACGTCGGCACCCGTGCGCACAAGCGCCCGGACCGTCTTCACGACCTCCTCCTCGGTGTCGACGACCGCCCATCCCGGCGTCGTCGCGCGCTCCGCCCAGAGCGGGCGCGAGCCGTTGGCCAGGACCGGGTCGGCGTGCCCTCCGGTCGGGGAGAGCATGGCGATCGCCAGGTGGAGCCGCGGGCCGACGATCTGTCCCCGTGCGACCGCGGCACGGTAGCCGGGCGTCAGCCCGCTGAGGTCCCGCGCCGTCGTCACACCGGCGTCGACCGTGGCGCGCAGGTTGCCGAGCGTCGCGACGACCCCCTCCTCGGGGAACCACGCGCGCTGCGCCTCGACCGAGGCGTCCGTGCTCATGACGAGGTGCACGTGCGCGTCGACGAACCCCGGCAGGAGGAAGCCGCCGCGTGCGTCGATGACGCGCGCACCGGCGATGTCGCGATCTCGTCGAGAGCCGACGTAGACGATGCGCGCATCGGCGATCTCGACCTCGGCATCCGCCACCGGATCGGCCAGCGTGCCGTCCACGAGCGTCGCGCCGACGATCCGTCGATGCTCGCTCGCGAACGGTGTCGCGGGCAGTCTCGCCATCACAGGTCGAGCGAGAAGCCGGGCGCGCCCGGATCGGCGTCGAGCAGTCTGCGGGTGTACCAGTGCTGCGGGTCCGCGTAGATCTGCGCGACGCTGCCGGCCTCGACGACCTCACCGCGGTACATCACGACGACCTCGTCGCTCACGTTCTGCACGACGGCCAGGTTGTGGGAGATGAACATCATCGTCACGCCGAGCGCCTCCTTGATCTCGGCGAGCATGTCGAGGATCTGCGCCTGCACGGACACGTCGAGCGCAGAGGTGATCTCGTCCGCGATCACGAACGAGGGCTCCAGGATGAGGCTGCGGGCGATGGCCACGCGCTGACGCTGGCCGCCCGAGAACTCGTGCGGGAAGCGGCGCATCATGTCGGCCGAGAGTCCGACGCGCTCCAGCCAGAACGCGATCTGGTCGGAGAACCGCCGGACGTTCGCGTGCACCGGGTCGAGCGCCTCGGCGAGCGTCTGCCCGATCGTGCGGCGGGGTGAGAGCGACGAGAACGGGTCCTGCGGGATCATCTGCACGCGGCGGCGATAGGCGAACGCACCGCGCTGGCTGTGGCTCAGCCCGTTCACATCGATCGCGTCGACCGTGACCTGCCCGTTCTCGGGGCGGACCGTGCCCACCAGCACCTTCGCGAGCGTCGACTTGCCCGAACCGGACTCCCCGACCACGCCGACCGTCCGCCCCGTCTCGATGCTGAGCGACACCCCGTGGAGCACCCGGGTCGAGCCGAACGACACATCGAGGTCGCGGACGCTCACCATCGCGGTGACCGTCTCGTCGCTCGCATCGAGCACTGCGCTCATCGCCCGTCCCCCTCGGTCAGCACCGGCTCCGACAGGCGCACCACGGGGGTCGCCGCGAGCAGCTGCTTCGTGTACGGGTGCGACACCGACTCGGGCGTGAGGTGTGCCACGTCCTCGATCCGCTCCACGATCTCGCCGTCCTTCATCACCAGCACGCGGTCGCAGAGCGCCCGCACGACGCCGAGGTCGTGGGAGATGAACAGCACCGAGGCGCCCATCTCCGAGTTCATCCGTTTGATGAGCGAGAGCACCTCGCGCTGCACCGTGACATCGAGCGCGGTCGTCGGCTCGTCGGCCACGAGCAGCTGCGCGTTCGTGCTCATGGCGGACGCGATCATGGCGCGCTGCTTCATGCCGCCGGAGAGCTGATGGGGATACTGCCGCAGACGGCCCTCGGGATCGGAGAGCAGCACGTCGGCGAAGCGGCCCACCAGGTTCTCGCGCGCCTGTCGACGCCGCTGCCCGAGCACTCCGACCAGCACGTCCGACAGCTGCGATCCGAGCGTGAGCGCCGGGTTGAGGGCCGTGCCGGGGTCTTGATAGACGAGTGCGACGCGACGGGCGAGCTCCTTGCCCGACGCGCTGCCGAACAGGTCGGCGCCGGCGAGCGACAGCGTGCCCGCCGACGCGGTGAGTCCCTCCGACAGGAGCTTCGCGACGACGGATGCGGTCACGGACTTGCCCGAGCCCGACTCGCCGACGATGCCGACGACCTCACCGCGATCGATCGTGAACGACACGTTCGAGACGAGCTCCCGACCGCTCTCGTTGTGGTGCACCGTGAGTCCCTCGACGACGAGCAGCGCGTCGGAGGACGCCCCGTCGACCGTCGAGGGGGCGTCCTCCCGCAGCATCCGTGCGCGGCTCACGTTCGAGCGCGGGTTGGCTGCCGCGGCCAGTCCGTCGCCGATGAACAGCGCCGACAGGGACGCGAAGACGAGCGCGACCGCCGGCGCGAGGACGAGGATCGGGTTGGTGTAGATCTTCTTCACGCCCTCGTTCAGCAGCGACCCCCAGTCGAAGGCCGGGCTCTGCGCGCCGAGGCCGATGAACGACAGGCCGGAGAGCTCGACGAGCGTCCCGGCGAACGCCTGTGCGATCAGGATCAGGAGCGGCTCCGACATGTTCGGGATGACGTGCCGGGTGGCGATGCGTCCGGTCGGGACGCCCATGAGCCGCGCGGTGACGACGTAGTCGCGCGACGCGATGCCGGCCGCGAGGTTCGCGGTGAGGCGTGCGAAGCCGGCGGTGTTCGCGACCGCGATCGCGAGCACCGCGGTCACGATCCCGCGTCCGAGGATCGCGGCGACGACGATCGCGACGAGCATCGCCGGGTACGAGACCCAGAAGTCGATCACGCGGAGCGACGCCTCGCGCACGCGACGGGGCGAGAGCCAGACCGCGACGCCGATGCCGATGCCCGCCACCGCCGCCAGCAGGGTCGCCGCGGCGGCCGCCACCATCGTCACGCGGGTGGCGACCAGCGTGCGAGCGAGCATGTCGCGGCCGAGACTGTCGGTTCCCATCGGGAACTGCGCCGTCGGGCCGGAGTTGGGGACCCCGGTGAGGGTGGCGGCGCTGTCGCCGTAGAGGATCGGCGCGAGGATCGCGACCAGGATCAGCACGCCGAGCATGCCGTAGCCGATGTAGAGCATCGGCGAGGAGCCGAGGCGCCGTCGACGGACGGCCGCGAACGGCGGGGTCGCGAGACTAGCCACGGTCGTCTCCCAGGGTTCGCGGGTCGATGAGACCGAGGACCACGTCGATCGCCAGGTTGAACATGAGCGAGATCGCCCCGATCACGAACACGGATGCCCGGATGACCGGGTAGTCCTTGTACTCCGAGATCGCCTGCACGACGACGCTGCCGAGCCCGGGCCACGCGAAGACCGCCTCCACGATCAGCGTCGAGCCGAGCAGCGCCGTGAGGATGATCCCGGAGAGCGTGAGCGCCGTGGTGAGCAGGTTGGGGAGCAGGTGCTTCGCGTACAGCGTCGCGGGCCGGAGCCGCCATCCGCGCGCGGTGCGCATGTAGTCCTGCTCGAGGATGACGGCGGCCTCCCGTCGCACGATGCGGGCGACGCTCGCGATGCAGCCGATGCTCAGCGCCGCGATCGGCAGGATCGCGGACTGCACCACGTTGTACGCCGGCGAGTAGGCGGGCGGCAGGATGGCCAGCCACACCGCGAACACGGTGACCAGGATGGTCGCCTGCACGTACGCGGGGATGGAGGAGACGATTCCCGCACCGATGTTGAACGAGTGGTCGAGCCATCGGTGACGGTCGCCGCGCGTGATGATGCCCACCGCCATGCCGAGGGCGAGCCCCACCACGAGGAAGATGATCAGCGAGGTGAAGGCGATCGCGAACGTGTAGGGCGCGGCGGCTCCCACGATCTGCATCGCCGGCACCTTGTACTGGAACGAGGTGCCGAAGTCGCCTTGGGCGACCTGCACGAGGTAGGTGCCGAGCTGCACCGGCCAGGGCTGGTCGAGTCCGAGCTCGACCCGGATCTGGTCGACCTCGGTCTGGCTCGCATCCTCTCCCGCGATCGCGGCGGCCGGGTCGCCCGGGATCAGCTGCACGATGAAGAACGTGACGAGCACGAGCAGCACGATGTTGACGACCAGCGCGATGCCGCGGCGCATGGCGAACCGCCGCCACGCCCCCGCGAGGCTGCTCGCCTTCACCGCCTGCGAGCCGTCCGGGCGGGGCCGGCTCGCAGGCGGTGGACCGGAGGACGAGTCGTCCCGCCGATCGACGATGGTGTCGCTCACCTCGTGGTCTCCTCGTTCGTCCGGTTCATCCGAGCGGTCTCGCTCGGCATCGCGTGTCGCCTCAGCCGGTGATCCGCATCGACGAGATGTCCCAGTAGCCCGAGAACACGCTCGACGCGAAGCCCTCGCGGGCGATCACGAAGTGGGTGTCCGTGATGAGCGGGGTCATCGACACGTCCTCGAGGATCGTGGTCTGCGCCGCCTCGAAGTTGGCCGCCTGCTCCTCGGGGTCGCCGGCGGCGAGACCCGCCTGCAGGAACGCGTAGCCCTCCGCATTGTCGGCGCCGCCGATGTTGCGGCCGCCGTCTGCCGCCGACGGCCCGACGTAGGTGGCGATCGCCTGGCTGAGCGGGTTGCTCACGTTCGTCGCGTTCAGGGCGATGTCCCACTTCTCGGGCTGGGTGCGCATCTGCGACTGCCAGTCGGCCGGGTCCAGCACAGAGAGCTCGACGGTCGCACCGGCCGCGCGCAGCGACTCGGCGAGGAAGTCGATCGCCGAGTCCCAGTTCGACATCGCCAGCAGGCGGATCGTCGTTCCGGTGAGCGCGTCGGATGCCGCGGCCGCATCGAGCTCCGGCAGCAGGTCGGAGCCGTCGATCGTGTTCGGCACCGTCGAGGCGGTGACGGTGGTGAGCGCGGTGCCGAGTCCGTCGAGGCCGGCGGCGTTGAAGCCTTCCTTGTCGATCGCCTCGGAGACCGCGACCCGCAGGTCGGGACGATCGATGAAGACCGAGCCGCTGCCCGCGTTCTGATTGAAGATCAGCGTGTAGGCCGAGCTCGGCAGCGTCACGTACGAGTAGGCGTCGTCGTCGACGAAACGCTCCGCGTTCGCGTCGTAGAAGCGTGTGATGTCGACACCGCCGGAGGCGACGAGGTTGGCGCTCGTGTTCGAGTCGGAGGAGACCGTGATGTTGATCGTGCCCGCCGGGGTCCCGTCGACGCCCGACCAGTCCGGCCACGCGTCGTAGTCGTCGCGAAGGGTGTAGGTCGCGCTGACGCCCGCAGAGAAGCTCTCGAGCGTGTACGGGCCCGACCAGGCGCCGTCGACGGTCCCGGCCGCGAGCCCCTCGGGATCCTCGAGACCTGCGGGGCAGATGATGCCGGTGACCTCCGAGGTGAGACCGTTGAAGACCTCCGAGTACGCCTCGGACAGATCGATCGCCACGGTGCCCGCGTCGTCGTCCGCGGTGATCGTGACCTCTCCGGGGCCGAAGACCGATGCCTTCGAGGCCTGCGCCGCCGAGTCCTCCGAGGCCGCGAAGTACTCGAGGGAGGCGGCGACGATCGACGGGGTGATCACGGTGCCGTCGGCGCAGGTCGCATCGTCACGGATCGTGAACGTGTACTCCGCACCCGACGCGGCCTCCCAGTCGGTGGCGAGGCCGCCGATGAAGCCCTCGGTCTCGCCCTTGCGCAGCAGGGTGTCGAACCCGAGCCGGGCCACCGAGACGTCGGAGGAGCCGGAGGCGAGCGCGGGGTCGAAGTTCGTGGGGGCGTACCAGAGCTCGGTGTTGATGACACCGTCGGCGGTGGACGTCGTCTGCGTGGACGACCCTTCACCGGCGCAGGCGGTCAGCACGAGCCCCGCTGCGCTGACGAGCGCTACGACGACGATGGCCTTCTTGTTGATCACGTGATCTCCTCTACGGGCGTTGGGGGATGGTGCACGATCGATGGAACGGGTGGGTCCACGGAGCGGGTGACCGGGCGACCGGGCATGGATCCAATCGTTCCAAGTATGCATCCATATAGATTTCGATTGGATTACACGTCGGGTGGGCCGTATCCGCCCCCGCCCGCGGCGGTCAGCCGCACCACGTCGCCGCGGCAGACGCTCAGCGTCGTGACCTCGACGGGAACGGGCTCCCAGCCGGTCCCGCCCCGGCGGCGCACCGCGACGCCGGCCGGAGCACCGTCACCGCCCCCCGCGACACCGCGCGCGCCGTGCCCCTCGCGACGCTGCTCCGCCGCGACGCGGCCGGTGGCCTCGTCGGCGAGCAGCTCGTAGTCGCGGCGCACGGCGCGCCCCCCGCGCCAGCGGCCCTTCCCCGCGCTGTCGTCGACGAGCTCGCACGCCTGAACGCGCCAGGGGTACTCGAGCTCGATGACCTCGGCCGGGATCAGAGCACAGTTGGAGGTGTACGAGTCGATGCCGTCGTCGCCGGGTACCCCCGGCCGGGCGCCGCCTCCGCCGCCGACCGTGTCCATCAGCGTCTTCTGCGCTCCGGTGCGCGGATCCACGGCGCGCATCAGGAGCGTCGGGAACGACACGTGGCTCGCCGCCACCGCACGGTCCGGCAGCAGCTCGCCGAGGGCGCGGAACACGGCGTCCGTCAGCACCTGCACGGCCATGTGCCGCGAGACCACGGCCGCCGGTCGGCGCGGGCGGAAGAGCGACCCCTCGGGGGCCCGCGCCTCGATGCGGGACATGTAGCCGTGGTTCTGGCGGACGTCCGTGCCGAGGAAGCAGCGCAACGCGTAGGCGAGCCCCGAGCAGGTGCTCGACCAGGGCACGTTGAAGGTTCCGGTCGTCTGATCGGCGGAGCCCGCCAGATCGACGATCATGCGGCCGTCGCGCACGGTGACGGCCACCTCGACCCGCAGCGGCTCCTCGTAGCGCAGCCCGTCGCCGTCGAGGAGCCCCGTCGCCCGCACGGTGCGCGACGGCCACGCGCGCATGATCGCCGCGGCGCGCGCCGTCGTGTCGTCGATGAGGTCGGCCGCCGCGTCCACGACCCGATGGGGACCGTACCTCGTCGCGAGCGCCCGGATGCGGTCGATGCCGCGCGCACAGGCCGACAGCTGGGCGGTGACGTCGCCGGCGACCGACTCCGGATCACGGACGTTGCGCAGCAGCACGTCCCAGAGGGCGTCGTTGCGCACCCCCCGGTCGACCAGCTTCACCGGCGGGAGCTGCAGGCCCTCCTCGAACAGGTCGCGCGACGCGGCCGACCCCGGCGACGCACCGCGGTTGCGCGCGGCGATCCCGCCGATGTCGACGTGGTGCGCCACGGCGGCGACGTATCCGAGCAGCCGCCCCTCCGCGTACACAGGGGCGAACACCTCGAGGTCGGGCAGATGGGTCGCACCCTGGTAGGGGTCGTTCGTCACCACGACGTCCCCGTCGGCCAGGGGACCCGTGCGGGCGAGCGCCCCGGCCAGCGCGAACTCGAGCGTGCCCGCCTGGGCGGGGATGAGGTGGGAGTCCGCGACGAGCCTGCCGTCGGCGTCCAGGAAGCCGCACGAGAAGTCGAGCATCTCCCGGATCATCGGCGAGAACGAGCTGCGCTGGAGCAGCAGCGACATCTCCCCGACCACCGCCTCGAACCCGTTCCACAGCAGCTCCCGCACCACCGGGTCGGCGACTCTCATGATCGTCCTCCGTCATCGCGCCGCAGCACCATCCCGATCCCGTCGACGCGGTCGACGCGCCAGCCCCGGGGGATCAGCGTGGTCGTGTCGGTCTGAGAGACGAGCGCGGGCCCCGCGAGCCCCGTGCGCACGTCGCGCCGGTCGAGGACGGCGTAGTCGACCGGCACGCCCTCCGCGTCGAAGCCGGTGCGCCGGCGCGGTGCCGCCGCACCGGCGCCGGAGGGCGCGCCGAGCCAGTCGGCGGCGAGCCTCGGCACCCGGACACGCACCCGCAGCGTCACGAGCTCGACCGGCGCGTGCTCCCAGGCGTGGCCGTACGCCGACTCGTGGGCGAGACGGAAGCGCCGTTCGAGGGCGGCCACGTCGGCGATGCCGCCACCGGCGTCGTCGGAGACGGCGACCGTGAGCTCATACGCCTGGCCCGCGTACCGCAGATCCGCGTCGAGGCCGATCGTCGGCTCGCCCGCGACGCCCGCCGCCCGCAGCATCCGGGCAGCCTCGTCCACGAGCTCGGCGACGATCTCGGCCACACGCGCCGCGTCGAGCGACCGGAGCACTCCGACGTGCGTACGGGCCAGGTCGTAGCGGCCGTCGCCCATGAGGAGTCCCAGAGCGGACGTCAGGCCCGGGTATCGCGGCACGAGGACGCGGTCGATGCCGAGATCCTCCGCGATGGCGCACGCGTGCAGCGGGCCTGCGCCGCCGAACGCCATGAGCGCGAGCCTGCGGACGTCCACGCCCCTGGCGACCGTGAGCGCCCGGATCGCGTCGGCCATGCGGCCGTCGGCGATGCGGATGACGCTGCCCGCCGCGGCCTCGAGAGGGAGCCCGAGCGGCTTCCCGACGTGATCGCGGATCGCCGCCGCCGCACGACCGGGATGAAGCGGCAGCGCGCCGCCGAGGAAGCCGCCGGGATCGAGGGAGCCGCGCACGAGGTGCGCGTCGGTCACCGTGGGACGCTCGCCGGTGCCGTATGCGGCGGGCCCGGGGTCGGCTCCCGCGCTCTCGGGGCCGACCGCGAGCAAGCCGTGGACGTCGACGCGGGCGAGGGATCCGCCGCCCGCGCCGATGGGCAGCACGTCTATCTGCGGGAGCGCCACGGGCATCCCGCCGACCTCGCCGCGGTAGCGGCGCTGCGGCTCGCCGTCGGTGATGACGGCGACGTCCGCACTCGTGCCGCCGACGTCGAGCATCACGATGTCGGGCTCGCCGAGCCGGCGGCCGAGCGCGGCCGCTGCGACCGCACCGGCCGCGGGGCCAGAGACGAGAAGGGTCACGGGGGCGCGGGCAGCGAGCGTCGCCGGCACCACTCCGCCGGTCGAGGTCATGAGCTGGAAGGCGCCCGCGAACCCGCGGGCGCGCAGCCGGGCGTCGAGGCGCTCGATGTAGCCGCCGCTGCGGGGCAGCAGCGCCGCGTTCAGCGCCGTCGTGGCGGTGCGCGGGTACTCGCGGAACTCCGGCGCGACGACCGACGACACCGTGACCGGAACCCCGGGAAGGGTCTCTTCGAGGATGCGCGCCGCGCGCCGCTCGTGCGCGGCGTCGGCGAAGGAGAAGAGGAAGGCGACGGCCACCGCGTCGACCTCGTCCCGCCAGGCGCGCGCCGCTCGGCGCACGTCGTCCTCGTCGAGCGGAGTGACGACGGAGCCGTCGGAGCCCGTGCGCTCGCGCACGCCCCGCACGAGCGCACGGGGCACGAGCGGCGCCGGTCGAGGCCGCCACGGGTCGTAGAGGTCGACGCGCTGCTGGGTGCCGATGTCGAGGATGTCCTCGAACCCCGCGGTGACCAGCAGCCCGACCCGGGCGTAGTCGGACATGATGACCGCGTTGGTCGCGACGGTCGTGCCGTGGACGACGGCGGCGATGTCGCCGATCGAGAGCCCCGACGCCTCGAGGAGCCCGTCGATCGCGTCGAGGAGCGCGATGCCCGGATCGGACGGCGTCGATCTCACCTTGTGCACGTGGAGCTCGCCGTCCGCGGTGACGAGCGCCGCATCCGTGTGCGTCCCGCCGATGTCGACCGCGATCACGTGCGGACCCGTCATGTCGCCTCCACCAGATCCGCCGCGACGCGCGCGGTCCCCCAGGAGAGAGCGATCCCCGCGCCTCCGTGTCCGTAGCAGTGCACGACGCGCCGCCCCGCGATCCGTTCGCGCTCCACGCGCACGGTGTCGCGGGCGGGACGGAGGCCGACGGCGCGTGCCGACACCCGCGCTCCGGCGAGCGTGGGCTCGACCGCGATCGCGCGAGCCAGCAGGTCCGCGCCGGACGACGGGTCGGGGGCCGTCGTCGTCGCGGCCACGCGCTCGGCGCCGCCGCCGATCACCACGTCGTCGAACCTCGGCACGACGAACAGGGGGGCCAGCGGCCCGTCGCGCACGATCGTGGCGTGCGTGAGGTCGACGCCGGTGAGCGTCAGGGTCTCGGTGCGCACCGGGTACAGCGCCGCATCCCGCGCGAGAGCCCCCGAGCCCCAGCCGGCGGCGAGCACGACGACGTCGGCGTCGCCCGCCTCGTCGAGCGCGCCGAGGGTGCGCTGCTCGACCTGCACGCCGGATTCCGCCAGCCGGGCACGTAGCCACGGCAGGTAGCGCGTCGTGTCGATCAGCGGCACGACCGCGAGCGTCGCCGCCGCGTATCCGTCGGGCAGCGCCGCGCCCGGTTCGTCGCGGAGCGCCGGCGCGAACCCGCGCATCCACGGATCGGGCGACCACGGGCCCGTGCCGATCGTGCGCGAGAGCTGCTCGCGCACACCGGCGTCGGGGGCGGCGTCGCGACGGATCCGCGCGAGCGTCTCGTAGGCCCAGCCGCGTACCCGCTCACTGTGCTCGACGAACGACGGCGCCCACAGCGAGGCGGCGACGCGGGAGACCTCGCCGGTCGGGTCGGCCGCGACCACGCGCACACGATTCCCGCGCTCGACGAGCTCCGTGGCACAGCTGAGGCCCACGACACCGGCTCCGACCACGACGACCGACTGCGGCACGGCTCCTCCTGTCCTCGATCGAGAGGTATGGATCCTAAAGTAGGATACATGGATCCATTTGTTCGCCCCCGCCTCGTCCTCGGACACATCCTGACCATGGATGCGGCCGGCTCCGTCGCGGGCGGGCTCGCGGCCGCCGCCGTGCGCCGCACGGTCGTGGGCGGCCGCGTGATGCACGACGCGGCGGCGTGAGCGGCGCTCAGGCGACGGACGGTCGGTCGAGCAGGCGCCGGGGCTCCGTCACCAGCATCCCGTCGATCCGTTCGGCTGCGACGCCGCGGGACACGAGCTCGGGCACGATCCGCGCCATCAGGTAGGAGTAGCCGTGGCCGCCGTAGGCACGCAGCTGCGCCTTCGTCCACACGGACTCGCCCAGCACGTGCCGTGCGCCGGGACGGGCAGCGGCGAACTCGGGGAAGAAGGCGAGCCGCTCGCGATCGGAGGGGTTGTCCATCCGTCCGACGTGCACGGCCTCGGTGCCGAAGCACATCTCCAGCACCGCCCCCGCATCGGCGAGCTCGGCCCAGTATCCGTGATCCATGTACTCGTCGGCGTTGGTGAACACCACCCGGTCGTTCGCGAGGCCCTCACCGGCGGTGATCTCGAGCACCTCGAGCCCGCGGCGGGCGTCGGGCTCGAGCCGCACCGACACGCTCGCTCCCGCCCGCGACGCGGCACGGGCGGCGGCGCGCAGCTGCTCGCGCTCCCGCCGTTCGAGGTCGCCGGTCGTGCCCATGATCCCGAGCATCCCCGCACGGAAGGTCGCGCCCGGGATGCCGACCGTCAGCGCCTCGAAGAGGTGGTCCTCGAGCTGTGCCTCGGTGAGGTTCGCGATCCAGCCGGGAACCGTCCGCGGGATGTACGCGCCGTAGGAGCTGACGATCGTCATCCCGGAGGCGGCGGCGACGGCCGGGAACGAGGCGTGGTCGGGACCGAGACCCCATGAGGAGCACTCGACGAGCGCACGCTGGCCCCGGCCGACCGCCAGCGCGAGCTCTGCGGCCGCGAGGTCGGCATCGTCGAGCCGCAGGTTGTCGGCGAGCGCGAGCGCGTTCCAGCGCAGGTATCCGAGCACCTCCACGCCCACCCGCTCCCCGGCCGGAGCGGGGTCGGTCCCCGGCCGGCACAGGCGGGACGAGTCGCTCAGCACGTGGTCGTGCATGCTGGTCGGCCCGAGCTCCGCCGCATCCCGCTGGCCCAAGACGGTCTCGATCACCCCGCACGCCCTCTCACTCGCTCACTTGCGGATCCATTAATCACAATTTAGGATCCAATTATGACTCATGTGATCCGTCCTCTCGACGTGGACGCCGCCGACCTCGAGGCCAAGCCCCTCGCACCGCCCAGCGCCGAGCCCCTGTCGGGCGAGATCATCGTGCGGGGCAAGGTCGAGTTCGCGAACGAGGACCGCACCATCGTCTCCGGCGTCTGGGAGAGCGACCCCGGCGTGTCGCGCTGGGAGTTCCTCACCCGCGGCGAGATCGTGCACATCGTCGAGGGCCGGATGAGCGTGAAGCGGGACGGCGAGGAGGCGGTCCTGCTCACCGCGGGGAGCGCCGCGTTCTTCCCGATCGGCTGGACCGGCGAGTGGACGGTCATCGAGCCGGTGCGCAAGTTCTACGTGGTCTTCAAGTAGCCGGCCATGGCAGCGAGCCGCCTGCAGCTGGGCACCTTCGGCACCAACCTCGCCCCGGGCATCACCTTCACGACGATCCCGGGGGCGCTCACGACCGACTGGTCGCGGGTCACGGACCTCGCCCTGCGCGCCGAGGACATGGGCTTCGAGGCGATCGTGCCCATCTCGCGGTGGAAGGGCTACGGCGGAGCCCACAACCCGCACTCCGACTCCTACGACACCCTCACCTGGGCGGCCGCCGTCGGCGCCGTGACCCGGAGCGCCCGCGTCTTCGCGACCGTCTCGATGCCGGTGGTGCATCCCGTGATGGCCGCGAAGCAGATGGCGACGATCGATCACGTCACGGGCGGCCGGGCGGGCATCAACGTGCTCGCGGGCTGGTACCGCCCCGAGATGGAGATGTTCGGCGCGGACCTCCTGGCCCACGACCGCCGCTACGACCTCGCCGACGAGTGGATCGAGATCGTGGAGCGGCTGTGGTCGGAGACGGAGGAGTTCGACCTCGACGGCGACTTCTTCCACCTCACCGGCGCCTCCTCCGCGCCCAAGCCTGTCGGCGAGCGTCCGCAGATCATGAACGCGGCCATGTCGGGGCGCGGGCTCGAGTTCGCCCTGCAGCACGCCGACAAGCTGTACGTGAAGCTCAGCGACGAGCGCGAGCAGGCGACCGCTCAGGTGGAGAACGCCAAGCGCCAGGCCCGCGAGCGCTACGGGCGCGAGATCGAGGTGTGGACGTTCGGCTACGTCGTCGACGGCCCCACCGAGCAGGCCGCACGCGACTTCCTGCACTACTACGCGCAGGAGAACGGCATGCACGACGCCGCGATCAACGCCCTCCGCATCATGGGCGTCGAGGCCGAGGTCGCCGGCGACAACTCGACCGCCGCCCGCAGGTTCAGCTGGGTCGCCGGCGACGGCGGCGTGCCGCTCATCGGCACCGCCGCCCAGGTCGCCGACGGCCTGGAATGGCTCGCCGACGTCGGCATCGACGGGTGCCTCCTCGGCTGGCCGCTCTGGGAGGACGGCATGTCCCGGTTCGCCGACGATGTGCTCCCGCTCCTGACCGAACGCGGACTGCGCGCCGCGATCTGAAGATCCACCTGCCCCGGAGATCCCCGATCCTCCGGGGCAGGTGCACCACCGGGCTGCGCCGTGACGGACCGCTCGCGCGATCCGAGAGCACGCCCGGGCGTGAACGCCTCGCTCCCGTTCAGCCGAGCTTGAGCAGGCGCGCGGCGTTCTCGCCGAGCAGGAGGTCGCATTCCGCATCCGAGAAGCCGGGGAGGCGCTCGACGATCGCGGCCGTCACGGCGGGCGTGTACCACGGGAAGTCCGAGCCGGTCACGACCCGCTCGACGCCGATGCCGCGGATGAGACCGGCCACCTCCTCGGCCGTGGGACCCGCGGTCGCACCGATCCAGATCACGATCTCGGAGAGGTCGAACATGAGCTGCGGGCGCGCCTCGGCGAGCGCGAGCGTGTCACGCCACGAGCCGCCGCCGAGATGCGCGAGCACCAGCCTCAGGTCGGGGCGCCGGGCGGCGAGGTCGGCGAACACGCGCGGCTCGGAGAAGCCGCGGCCACGCGTGTCGGGGCCGCTGTGGAACACGATCGGCACGTCCGCCTCGATGCAGGCGTCGTAGACGCCCTCGAAACCCGGGTCGTCCGGGAACGCCCGGATGCCGATCGGATGCAGCTTCAGACCGCGTGCGCCCCAGTCCGAGAATGCCTCGCCGAGATGCTCGCGGGCGTCGTCGGAGGTCATGACGGCCGGGTTCGCGCTGACGAACGGGATGAGCCGCTCATGCGGCGCGGTCATCCGGCACACCCACCGGTTGTAGGCGACGAGGTCGTCGCGGTACCGGCCGTGCACCGGCTCGGTCGGCCAGTGGTCGCGACCCGGCGGGAGGTCGGGATACCCGGGCACCTCGTAGCTGCCGAGCACGGTGGCGTAGTCGAAGCCGGCGGCATCGAGCGCCGCGAGGGCCTCGTCGACCGATCCGCCCACGCCCGCGAGCGGGATGTGCGCCTTCTCGCCGTACTCGACGATCGGGAAGTTCTCGATCTCGAAGAGCCCCCGAGCCGGGTCGGCGTAGATGTGCAGGTGGGTGTCGATCCTCATGCGTCCTCCTCGGGCGCGGGGCTGCGGGTCTCCACGACCGTCACCATCTCGAACACGTTGTTCCCGGAGAGGCTCGTGACGCCGATGCCCGCGGATGTCGACCGGCCGATCCGGTCGCCGAAGACCTCGATGAAGAGGTCCGCGGCGCCGTTGGTGACGAGGTTGACGTCCGTGAAGCCGGGTGAGACGCAGACGAAGGTCAGGGTGCGGATGAAGCCGGTCACCTCGTCGAGCGAGCCGACGGCGTACCGGATGAGGCCGAGCACGTTGACGGCCGCGTAGCGCGCCGCAGCGTACCCCTGCTCGAGGGTGACCGTCTCCCCCACCCGGCCGGGGAAGACCCTGTTCCCCTGGCGGTCCTCGGGGGTCATGCCGCTGATCGTGAGCTGCCGGCCCAGGTGATGAAAGGCCTTCATCGTCGCGTACCGCTCGCCATACGGCGGATCCGCGTAGTCCGGGATGACCAGCCCCAGCTCCCTCACCCGCTCTTCTGCGCTCCATGCCATGGGCGGTCCTCCTCGAGGGACACTAGAATGGATCCATTATATGCTCTTTCGGATACAGATTGGCGAGGTCGGGACGATGGCGAGTGCTGAGGAACGAGTGCGGGAGCTCGGTCTCGAGATCCCCGACTACGCCAACCCGCCCTACGGCAGACGATACGGGCGGATGAAGCCGTTCCACCGCATCGGCGACCTGCTCGAGCTCAGCGGCCTCACCCCCGAGAACCGCGCGGGAGACCGCCTCCATCCCGGAGTCGTCGGCGTCGACGTCACCGTCGAGCAGGGGCAGGCTGCGGCGCGGCTCACCGCGGTGCACACGCTCGGCATGATCCGGTACGCCCTCGGCTCGCTCGACAACGTGAAGAGCCTGTCGCGTGCGCTCTGCTTCGTCGTCTGCCCACCCGGGTTCGACCTCCTCCACGAGGTCTCGAACGGCGCCACCGACCTCTTCCTCGACGTCTTCGGCGAGGAGGCCGGCAGCATGGGGCGCGCCTCGATCGGGGCGACCACGCTCTCGCGCAACAACTGCTTCGAGCTCTGGCTCAGCCTCGAGTGCCGGCCGGAGCCGGCCCCGTGACCGGTGCGGCCGCCGCCGCACCCCGCGACATCGTCCGCACCCTCCCCTTCTGGCTGATCTTCGCCGCCTCCACGCTCGGCGGCATCACCAACTCGGCGAGCACCCCCATCATCCCGGGGTACGTCGAGCAGGTGCTGGGGGGAGACAGCGCCCTCGCCGGCATCGTCGTGGCCATCGCGGCGGTCGCCTCCATGGTCGCGATGCCCGTGGCGGGCGCCCTGGCGGACCGGCGCGGATACCGCATGATCGCGATCGCGGGCGGCTGCATCGCGGTCGTCGGGATGCTGATCCTCGCCGCCCTCCCGACGCTCTGGGGCGCGAGCCTCAGCCGCGTGCTGTTCGGGCTCGGCAACGCCACCGCAATGACCATCGTCATGGCGTGGCTCGTCGCGATCGCCCCCGCCGAGCAGCGCGGGCGCGCCCTCAGCTACTTCGGCCTGAGCGTATGGATCGGGCTCGCGATCGGACCGCAGCTCGGCACGGCGGTCGAGCTGATCGGCGGGGCGGCCACCGTGTTCCTCGTCTGCGCGGCGCTGGAGCTCGCCACGGTGTTCACGATCCTCGCGCTCCCCCGGCCGCGCACGGTGCTTCCGGTCTCGACGGCGACCGGGCCCATCGCGTTGCCGCGCGGAGCCGCGCGCGAGCTCTGGCAGGCCTTCCGCTCGGTGTGGACACCGGGCGTCGTGGCCGCCGCCGCCTGGTGCGGCGAGGGCATCATGATCGCGTTCCTCATCGTCCATCTCGTGGGCGCGGGGGTCCCCTCGGGCGGCTTCGGCGGCGCCGCATCCGTCTACGCCGTCTTCGCCGTCAGCGTGATCGGCGCCCGTCTGGTGCTCGCCTCGCTCCCCGATCGCATCGGCCCGCTCCGCGCGACGGCGATCTCGCTCTCGTGCCTCACGGTCGGGCTCACCGTTCTCGCGCTCTCACGGGACTTCTGGCTCGCGAGCCTCGGCGCGGCCTTCATCGGCGTCGGGTTCGCGCCGCTCTACCCCTCGCTCACGATGCTCGCCACGCGCGGCCTGACCTCGCGCAACCGCGCGCTCGGACTCGGGCTGTTCTCGAGCTTCACGAGCATCGGCTACGGCGGCGGCGCACTGCTCGGCGGCTTCGTGATCTCGGTGGCGTCCTCGACCCTCGCCTTCCTGATCGTCGCGGGGCTCCAGCTCGTCGCACTCGCGGTGCTGACCGCGTTCACCCGCGACGAGACGCCGCGCAGCCGCGCCGTCGCGGACGAGCCGCGGGATCCGGCGGCGTAGCGGTCACCACACGCGGCGGCGCTTGGCCGGCAGCAGCCCGGCGAACGTCGTCGGCACGCCCTCGGACCCCGCCGTCACCCAGACGCGGGCGTCGGGCCAGTAGTCCGAGAGCATCTCGGCGCACACCCCGCACGGCTCGATGAGGTGCCACGTGCCGCCGGGACGGCGCAGCACGCTCACCGCCGCGACGACGGGCGCCGAGGCGCCCTGCGCGATCGCGTTGCCCGCGGCCACGCCCTCCGCGCACACGGCGCTGCGCCGCGCGGATCCGTCGACGTGGACGCCGGTGACGATCGCCCCGTCCGACAGGCGGAACGCCGCGACGACCTCGTGACGCCCTTCGCGGTAGACGGCGTCGAGCAGGTCGCGCGCGCGGGTGAGGAGCTCCGCGTCGGCATCGTCCATCCCGGCCGGCCGCGCGAGCGACGGGCGGTCGCTCACGACGCCGGCAGACGCAGGATGCGGGCGTAGTTCGCGCCTTCGACGAGTGCGCGGTCGGCTTCGTCCGGGATAGCCTTGGCGATCTTCATCCGCTCGAGGTCGAAGTCGGATCCCGGCCATTCGGATCCCATCAGGATCTTCTCGGCGCCCACGCGCGCGTAGGCGCGCTTGACGTCGGCCATGAGGGTCGCCGATGTCTCGAGATAGACGTTGTCGCGGCGTTCGGCGACGATGATCGCCTCCGGCACGTTCCAGACCGCCCCCATGTGGGCGATGATCGTCGGCACGTCGGGGTGGTCCTTCACGATCTCCTCGATCGAGAACGGCGCGCAGAACGCGTCGTCGAGCGCGTTGATGATGACGGCCATGCCGTGACGGGCGCACTCCCGGAAGACCGGATCGAGCAGGCCGTGGTCGGCCACGTGGTAGCCGTGCATGCTGGGGTGGAGCTTGAGGCCCCGGATGCCGGCCTCCGCGAGGCGCCGGATCTCATCGATCGCGTCGTCGTCCTGGGGACGCACCTGCCCGAAGCCGATCAGCCGATCGGGGTAGGCGTCCTGCAGCCCGATGATGAAGTCGTTCTCGATGCGCTGCGCGAGCGAGCACACCATCGCCATGTCGACGCCCGCCGCATCCATCCGCGTGAGGATGCGGGCAGGATCGAACGGCGTGTAGGCGGGGGGCTCCTCCCCCGGCCGCGCGCCGGTCAGGTAGTCGGACCTGCCGCGCACGTCCTGCGTCGTGTTGTAG
The DNA here is from genome assembly GCF_902706225.1 of Microbacterium sp. 18062. Lineage (GTDB taxonomy): Bacteria > Actinomycetota > Actinomycetes > Actinomycetales > Microbacteriaceae > Microbacterium. Next base: position 1,091 of record NZ_CACSKB010000007.1, on the reverse strand, counting down.
GCGTCGATGATCATGCGGCGGCTCCTTCGAAGGACGCGGGGGTTAGGGATCCATTCTAGACTGTTTCGGATACAAAACGTCACCGAGGGGAACGCGAATGATCGAGACCGTCCGAGGCCGGATCCCCGTCGAGGCGGCGGGCACCGTCTCCACCAACGAGCATGTCCTGACCGACTCCCGCCACCTGCTGCGCCCGACGCGGGAGGGCGGCGCCCTCGAGGGGGAGCTGCGGCCCGAGATCATGGGCGACCTGCGGTGGAGCTGGCTGTCGCTGCCCGACAACCTCACCCTCGACGACCCCGACACCGCCGTGGACGAGCTCGCGCTCGGCCGCGCCGCGGGTCTCGACACGATCGTCGAGGCGACCTCCTGGGGGATGGGCCCGCGCCACGCCGACCTCCTCGAGATCTCGCGGCGCAGCGGTGTGCACATCGTCGCCGCCTACGGCAGCTACATCGACAAGACCCTTCCCCCGTGGTGGCGCGACCGCAGCGAGAGCGAGATGGAGCGGGACTTCACCGCCGCGCTCACCGAGGCGATCCCCGGCACGGACTTCCGCGCGGGCCTGCTGGGGCTCCTCGGCACGAGCGCGGAGATCACCCCGGCCGAGCGGCGCGCCCTGCGGGCCGCCGCGAGGGCGGCGCACGCGGCGGGCGCCGCCGTCAGCATCCGGCTCGATGCGGCGGCGCGGCGCGGCCCCGAGGTCGCGGCGATCCTCACCGGCGAGGGGCTGGCCGCCGAGCGCATCCTGTTCTGCAACATCGACAAGGTGCTCGACGAGGAGTACGTCGGCGAGGTCGTCGACACCGGCGCGGTGGTGGAGTTCGCCTTCGGCAGCGAGCACTACTTCGCCGACGGCGCGCGCGACGCGAGCGACGGCGACCGTCTCGCCTTCCTCGTGCGGATGCTGGCGGAGCGGCCGGACGCGCGGGTCACGCTGTCGTGCTCGATCTGGACGAAGGGGCAGCTCGCCCGGCACGGCGGCATGGGCTACGCGCACGTCGTGCGCCGGATCGCACCCGCGCTCCGGCGGATGGGCGTCGCCCCCCACCGGCTCGACGACATGCTGGTGACCCGTCCCGCCGCCCTCC
>NZ_CACSKB010000006.1 GCF_902706225.1 Microbacterium sp. 18062 | reverse complement strand
ACCCACCCCTACACCCGCGAGCTGCTGGCCGCGGTCCCCGAGCCCCTGAGGAGCGCCCCGTGAGCGACACGAACCCAACCCCCGTCCGTCGGCCGACGATCGACGACATCCCGCTGCTCGCCGTGCCCGGTCAGCCCGCGCTCTCCCCGGACGGCAGGGTCGCCTACGTGTTGCGCACCGCGGAGCTCGACGGCGACACCGACCGCAACGTGCATGCGCTGTGGATGGCGGGCGACGGAATCGAGCCGCGGCGGCTCACCTCCGGGCCCGCCGATGCGGCGCCGCGGTGGGCTCCGGACGGCTCCTGCCTGGCGTTCCTGCGCGCCGCCGACGGCCCCGCGCAGCTGTGGCTCCTGCCCGCTGCCGGGGGAGAGCCGACGCCGCTGACCACGGTGACCGATCTCCCGCTGGGCGCCGGCGCGGCCGTGTGGAGCCCCGACGGCGCGCGGATCGCCTTCTCCGCGCCCGTCGACATCGCCGGGACCCGCACGGCGAACGAACCGTACGTGACGCGCCGCACGGACTACCTCCTCGACGGCGGGGACTTCCTCGGAACCGTGCGCACGCATGTCCACGTCGTGGAGGCGGCCACCGGCCGGGTGCGTCGTGTCACCGGGGGCGACGCCCACGCCGGCATGCCCGCGTGGTCGCCGGACGGTGCGACGCTCGCGTTCCCGTGGCATGTCGGACCCGGAAACGACCTGACCTTCCGGACACCCGTGGCCACCGTCGACGTCGAGGACGAGCGCGCGCGAGTACACGTGGTCGGACTCGCCGAGGGGTCCGCCTCCGCCGTGGCGTGGATCCCCTCCGGGGACGAGCTCGTCGTCGCGGGCATCGCCTCGGGAGGACTGGCGAGCCACACGCGGCTGTACCGGCTGTCGCTCGCCGACGGCTCAGCGGTCGAGCTCGACCCGGGCCTCGACCGCAACGTCATGGTCGGCGGTCCCGGCTACCCCGGGGCAGAGCCCACGATCGTCGGCGACGACGTGTTCTTCGCCATCCGCGACGGCGGGTGCACGCATCTCTACGCCGCGCCGATCGCCGGCGGGAGCGCGCGAGCGGTGATCACCGGCGCGGGCCGAGTCGTCTCCGGCCTGTCGATCAGCGCGGGCATGGCCGTCGTGACACTCGCGACACCCGCCTCCTACGGCGAGATCGCCCGCGTCGACCTCGACGAGGGATCGCCGGAGGCCGGCGCGACCGACCTCACCGCGCACGGGCGCGGGCACCTCACGCCGTTCCCACGGATCGCCCGCCGCTTCACGATCGGCGACGGCACCGTCGTCGAGGGATGGCTCCTGCGCGACCCGGACGCCGAAGGCGCCGCTCCGCTGCTCCTCGACGTGCATGGCGGCCCGCACAACGCGTGGAACGGTGCGGCCGACGACGTGCACCTCTACCATCAGGAGCTCGTCGCCCGCGGCTGGACGGTGCTGCTGCTCAACCCCCGCGGCAGCGACGGGTACGGCGAGGCCTTCTACACCGCGGTCGCGGGCGGATGGGGGGTCAGCGACCGCGCCGACCTCCTCGAGCCGATCGACGAGCTCGTGGCGGAGGGCATCGCCGATCCGGAGCGGCTGGCGATCACCGGCTACTCCTACGGCGGCTTCGCCACCTGTTACCTCACCGGTCGCGACCGGCGGTTCGCGGCCGCCGTCGCCGGCGGCGCGGTCGCCGACCTGACCTCGCTCGCGGGCACCTCCGACAGTGGGCCGCTGCTCGCCCGGTGGGAGCTGGAGCACGCGCCGTGGCGGGACGCCGTCGCCGTGTCGCCGCAGAATCCCTGGACCGGCATCGGCGACGTGGAGACGCCGACGCTCCTGCTGCACGGGGCGCAGGACCAGACCTGCCCGGCCGGGCAGGCGCAACAGTGGTTCACCGCCCTGCGCGAGCGGGAGATCCCCACCGAGCTCGTGCTCTACCCCGGCGCCGGACACCTCTTCGTCCTCGACGGGCCGCCCTCCCAGCGCATCGACTACAACCGCCGGGTCGTCGATTGGGTCGAGCGCTTCGCGGGCACCGCCGGACTCGTGCGCCGGCCGGCGATCGACGACGAGCACTGGCAGCGCCGTCTGTCCGAGCTCGCCGCCAAGCACGGCGTGCCGGGCGCGCAGCTCGGCATTCTCCGCGTCGGCGGGGCCGGGCTCGGCAACGGCCCACGCGACGAGCGTGCGGTCGCCGTGCACGGCTTTCTCAACGCGCCCGCGAAGCTCCCGGCGTCGCGGGAGTCGGTGTTCCAGATCGGCTCCATCTCGAAGGTGTGGACGGCCACGCTGGTCATGCAGCTGGTCGACGAGGGGGTCGTCGGCCTCGACACGCCGATCATCGAGGTGCTGCCAGACTTCGTGCTGGCCGACATGGATGCCGCACGTCAGGTGACGCTTCGCCACCTCCTCGTGCACACGAGCGGCATCGACGGCGACGTGTTCACCGACACCGGACGCGGCGACGACAACATCGAGAAGTACGTCGCCCTCCTGCGCGACCAGACGCAGAACCACCCGATCGGTGCGACCTGGTCGTACTGCAACGCCGGATTCACGCTCGCGGGCCGGGTGATCGAGGTCCTCACCGGCATGACGTGGGACCAGGCGCTCCGCGAACGCCTGGTCACCCCGCTCGGGCTGACGGCGACCGTCACGCTGCCGGAGGAGGCCCTTCTCCATCCGGCCGCCGTCGGGCACGTCGACGGGCCCGACGGACCGGCGGTGGCGCCGGTCTGGGGCCTGCCGCGACCGCTCGGACCGGCCGGGCTCATCACCTGCACGGCGGACGACCTGCTCTCGTTCGCGCGGATGCATCTCGTGGGCGGTGTGGCGGAGGACGGCATGCGCGTGCTCTCCGCCGACGCGGCCGCCGAGATGGCCTCGCTGCAGGCCGAGCTGCCCGACGTGCACTCGCTCGGCGACTCGTGGGGCGTCGGGTGGATCCGGTACGGCTGGGACGGCCATCGCCTCCTCGGCCACGACGGCAACACCATCGGACAGGCCGGATTCCTGCGTCTGCTCCCCGAGCAGGGGCTCATCGTGTCGCTGCTGACCAACGGAGGTCACGCCCGCGACCTCTACGAGGACCTCTACCGCGAGATCTTCGCCGACCTCGCCGGCGTCGAGATGCAGCATCCGCTCGTGCCCCCTGCGGACGCCGACGCCGACGTGACGCCCTATCTCGGCACCTACGAGCGGGCATCGGTGCGGATGGAGGTGCTGCCGCCCGCGTCCGAGGGGGCGCGTGCGGTGCTGCGCACGACCGCGACCGGGATCATCGCCGACATGGTGGAGGACCCGATCGAGGAGTACGAGCTGCACCCCGTCTCGGAGGGGCTCTTCGCGACCCGCGCCCCCGGGACCGAGACGTGGATGGCCGCCACCTTCTACCGGCTGGAAACGGGGGAGGAGTACGTGCACTTCGGCGCGCGCGCCACCCCCAAGAAGGCCTCGTGACCGCCGTGCGGACCGTGCTGCTCGCCGGAGGCCGGGTCATCGATCCCGGGACGGGGCACGACGGCGTCGCCGACGTGCTGATCCGCGGCGATCGCATCGCCAAGGTGCGCCAGGCCGGCTCGGCCGCTCCCGACGGCGCACTGGTCATCGACGCGACCGGTCGCATCGTCGGCCCCGGCTTCGTCGATCTGCACAGCCACGTGCACTCCATCGCGGGTCAGCGGCTGCAGGCGCTCGACGGGGTGACCACCGCCCTCGACCTGGAGTCGGGACTGCTCCCGATCGAGCGGGCCTATGAGCGGGCGGCGGCCGAGGGACGCCCGCTCAACTACGGCTTCTCGGCGTCCTGGACCATGGCGCGGGGTGAGACGCTGTCCGGTCGCGTCTTCGACGGCGATCCGTTCGGCTCCCTCGACCTTCTCGGCGATCCGGCGTGGCAGGCGGACTCCTCTGCGACGCAGCTGCGCTCATGGCTCGGCAGGCTCGAGACGGAGCTGGCCGGGGGAGCGCTCGGCATCGGCGTGCTGATGGGCTACGCGCCCCGCACGGATCCCGCCGAGTACCGTGCCGTCGCCCGGCTCGCGGCCGCGGCGGGCGCGCCGACCTTCACGCACGTGCGCGAGATCATCGAGTCCGACCCCACGACCCCCGTCGACGGCACCGTCGAGGTGGCTCAGGCGGCGATGGACTTCGGCGGACGAGTCCACCACTGCCACGTCAACAGCAGCTCCCGGCGGCACGTCGACCGCACCCTCGCGACGATCGAGCGGGCACGTGCGGGCGGCGCCGCCATCACGGTGGAGGCGTACCCGTACGGTGCCGGCAGCACGGCCGTCGGGGCGGCGTTCCTCGCCCCCGAGGCACTGCCGGCGTGGGACCTCCGGCCAGGGAACATCGTGCTCGTCGCCACGGGGGAGCGTCTGCGCGACGACGCGCATCTGCGCCAGGTGCGCCGTGCCGATCCGGGTGCACTGTGCATCGTGGAGTTCCTCGACGAGCGCGACGAGTCCGACGCCGCCCTCCTGCGGCGCCCCCTCGCGCACCCCGACGGGATCGTCGCCTCCGACGCGATGCACATCGAATGGCCGGACGGCCGCGTGGACACCCGCCAGTGGCCGCTGCCGCCCGGCGGACGCACACATCCGCGCACGGCGGGGACGTTCGCCCGTTCGTTGCGGGTCATGGTGCGCGAGCGTGCACTGTGGACGTGGTCCGAGGCGTTCCGCCGCTGCAGCTGGCTGCCCGCGCGCGTTCTCGACGACATCGCGCCGGCGGCGAGCCGCAAAGGCCATCTGGCGCCGGGATCCGACGCGGACGTCGTCGTCATCGACCCGGGACGTGTCACGGATCAGGCGACCTATCTCGACCCCACCCGGCCGTCGTCGGGCGTCGAGCAGCTGCTCGTGAGCGGTCAGCTCGTCGTCCGCGACGGCGAGATCGTCGCGGACGCCTACCCGGGTCGGGGTCTGCGAGGAGAGGCCGGATGACGATGCCGTCCCGGCCCGGCGACGCCCTCCTGACGTGGTCCGAGTCGATCCTCCCCGCGATGATCGACGACATCCGCACGCTCGTCGAGTGCGAGTCGCCCTCCTCCGACCTCGCAGCGGTCGCACGGTCGGCCGACGCGGTCGCGGCGGTCGGCGCCCACCGGCTGGGGATCGCGCCCGAGCGCATCGTGATCGATGGCTGCACGCATCTGCGGTGGCGTGTCGGATCCCCCTCGACCGGTACTCGATTGCTGCTCCTGGCCCACCACGACACCGTCTGGCCGGTCGGATCGCTCGTGACCCGCCCCTTCCGCCTCGAGGCGGATGTGCTGCGCGGGCCGGGATGCTTCGACATGATCACCGGTCTCGTCATGGGCGTCCATGCGCTCTCGACCGTCGATCCCCTCGGCGAGGCGTCGGTCACCCTGCTGGTGACCGGCGACGAGGAGATCGGCTCGCCCTCCTCGCGCGCGTTGATCGAGAGGGAGGCCCGCGGGTGCGCGGCCGCGTTCGTGCTCGAGGCCGCCGCCGACGGCGGCGCGCTGAAGCTCGAGAGGAAGGGTGTCTCCCGCTACCGTGTGGAGGTCACCGGCCGCGCCGCCCATGCCGGGCTGGAACCGGAACGGGGCATCAACGCCACCGTCGAGATGGCCAGGCAGATCGAGGCCGTGTCGGCGTTCGCGGATCCCGCCGTGGGCACGACGGTGACACCGACGATCGCGCGGGCGGGGACGAGCGAGAACACGGTCGCCGCGAGCGCGAGCGTCGCCGTCGACGTGCGGGCGCGCACGGTCGCCGAACAGAGCCGCGTCGACGCCGCGATCCGTGGCCTGACCCCCACCACGGGTGCGGAGATCGTCGTGCACGGCGGGATCAACCGGCTCCCGCTGGAGCGCGTGGCCTCCGCGGCGCTCTGGCGGATCGCAGGCGCAGAGGCGAGCGGCCTCGGAATCGGTCCGCTCCACGGCGTGGCCGTCGGCGGCGCATCCGACGGGAACTTCACCGCCGGCGCCGGCGTGCCGACCCTCGACGGTCTCGGCGCGGTCGGCGGAGGCGCCCACGCCGACGACGAGCACGTCGTCGTCTCGCAGATCCCGCCCCGCACGGCGCTGTTGGTCGCGCTCCTGCGGGCGGGGGGAGCAGGCGTGTCCGTCCCGCGGGCAGACGGGTGCCCCGCCCCCGCCCGGACCCGGTGAGGAGGTGGACGGGCGTCGGGCCGTCGCGAGACTGCGGCTGATCGTCGATGGCGACGACGGGATCGGCCGCGTCTTCACCGTCCTGCGTCAGCGTCGCGTCCGGCTGATCAGCGCCCGCCTCCACGGAGTAGACCGCGCCGGGTCACATCGACTCGAGGTCCGCATAGAACTGACCGCCCCGGGACCACTCACGGTCGACACGGTGATCGAGGCCCTCGACCGCATCGTCTCGGTGCGCCGGATCGCCGCGCGCGTTCAGCGAATGCCGCTCTCGATGAGGGGTCGCGTGCGGTAGGGGACGAGATCGCGCAGCAGCAGGTTGGTGGCCGTGCGTCGAATGCCGGGGCACGCCAGAATCCGCTGGCCCACCTCGTACAGGCCGTCCGCGTCGGGGGCGGCCACCTCGCACAACAGGTCCCAGTCGCCGGCGACGCCCGCCACCTGCAGCACCTGTGGGATGGCCGCGAGCGCCCGTACCGTGCTGTCGAGCTGTGACTGGTGCACCTCGGCGTTCACAACGGCGCGCAACGGCTGACCCAATGCCCGCGGGGCGACGCGAGTCGAGTTCGGTGCGTACACCTCCGTCTCGAGACGGGCGAGTCGCAGCTGCACCGTGCGCCGTGCGAGTCGCAGCTTCTCCGCGATCGCCGCGGTCGGCAGCCGCGGATCGGAATCCAACGCCAAGAGCAGCCGGGCGTCCACGGCGTCGATGGTGTCCAATGTGTGACCTTTCCTCGGGGGCGAACAGCGCTGTCGGATCAGAATGATAATCATCATGGTGATGTGCTTGCCTGATTGTTCGTAACAGTGTCGCATGAGTGTCGTGATTGAGAACTTTCCCTCGCCCTCTGCTGCGTCCACGGTGACCGTCGGGGAGTACCTGGCGATCAGACTTCGCCAGTGCGGCGTCGAGCACCTGTTCGGACTGCCGGGAGACTTCAACCTCGCCCTGCTCGATGAGCTGCTCGCCGGAGCCGATCTCACCTGGGTCAACTCCACCAACGAGCTCAACGCCGCCTATGCCGCCGACGGCTACGCCCGCGCGCGGGGGTTCGGGGCTCTGGTGACCACGTACGGGGTGGGCGAACTGTCCGCGGTGAACGGCATCGCCGGCGCGGCGGCGGAGCGCGTGCCCGTGCTGCAGATCACGGGCGCCCCGGCGACGCCGGTCGCCGAAGCGGGCATGGCGACGCACCACACGCTCGCCGACGGCGACTTCGACCGATTCGGACGCATGTACAGCGAGGTGACCGTCGCCGCCGCCACGGTGACGGGTGCGGGCGCCGGGGCGACGATCGACCGGGTGATCACCGCGATGCTGACCGCACGACGCCCCGGGTATCTCCGCATCCCGACCGACGCCGTGGGGCAGGAGGTGTCGGCCGAGCCGCTGTCGACGCCGCTCACCGCCGAGCCTCGAAGCGACGCCGCCCGGCGATCCCGCTTCGCGACCGTGCTCCGTGAGTCCCTGCAGGAGGAGGAGCCCGTCATCCTGCTCGGCCACCTCGCCGACCGATTCGGGCTCGCCGGTGACATGCGTCGGCTCGCCGACACCGGCCGGGTTCGCATCGTGACGTTCGTCGACGCGAAAGGGCTGGTGCCGGAGACGCATCCGGCCCACGCGGGGGTCTACGTGGGCGCGTTCACCCCCGATCCCCGGACGCGGAGCCTCGTGGAGAACGCCTCCCTCGTCATCACCGTGGGGGTGGTCCTCGGCGACCTCCTCACCGGGATGTACAGCCACCGGCTCGGCTCGGGCTCCCTCATCACGCTCGGCCCCGACGCGGCCACGGTCGACGGCGAGATCCTCGACGGCGTCTCCATCGCAGACAGCGTCGGCGAGCTGCTCGAGCAGGTGGAGGCGGCTCCGCGCCGCGTCGTCGAGGCGCGTCCCGCGGTGCTCCGAGGGACCGCGCCGACGCCCGACGCCTGGTCGGGCGATCCCGTCACGCAGGAGTCGTTCTGGTCGGGCGTCGAGCGATGGCTTCCGGCGGGCACACCGGTCTTCGCCGAAGCCGGCACCGCGTTCTACGGGGCCGCCGCGATCCGATTCCCGGACGGGGCGCGCCTCATCGGACAGCCCATCTGGTCATCGATCGGCTACACCCTGCCCGCAGCCGTGGCGCACGGCTTCGCCTGTGACGACCGCCCGGTGCTGTTCATCGGCGACGGAGCCGCCCAGTTGTCCATCCAGGACCTCGCGACTGCGCGACTGTCCCCGGTGCAGCCGATCGTCTTCCTCCTCGACAACGGCGGATACTCCGTCGAGCGAGCCATTCGCAGTCCCGACGCGGTCTACCAGGACATCACGCGCTGGGATTGGCGGACGGTCGTTCGCGGACTCCTGCCGGACTCGGCGGTGAGCACCTGGCGGGTCCGCAACGAAGGAGAGCTTCGCGACGCGATGGCGGGGGCAGAGGCGACCGCCGACTCCGCTCTCGCCTTCATCGAGGTGGTTCTCGAACCCGGCGACGTCCCTCCGCTGCTGCACGCCATCGCGAACGGACTCGGGTCCGCGGCTGCGCACGAGCTCATGGGGCAGGGAGGCTGATCAGGCGGTGTCGTCGTGACCGAGCCTCTGCAACTCGCGGCTGATCGCGCGCATCCCCCTCTCCAGGGCCTCGAGCTCTTCGATGGCGAGCCCCTGAAGGATCCGAAGGCCGACGGTGTCGAGGTGCTCGTGATCGGGGCCGGCTTCGGCGGTCTCCTGACCGCGGCGTTCCTCCGTGACGCGGGCGTCGACTCGCTGCGGCTGATGGACGAGGCGGGCGATGTGGGCGGCACGTGGTACTGGAACCGCTATCCGGGCATCCACTGCGACATCGAGTCCTACGTCTACATGCCGCTCCTCGAGGAGACCGGTGTGGAGTTCCACCGGCTTCTGCGGGAATGGCGCGGTGGCGACATGAGCGATGTGCTCGTGCTCGACGAGGACGACGTCGCACGACGGCAGATCGCGCTCGCCGGAACGATGTCGTGAAGCGCGCGCCGATGAGCTCGTCGAGGTGTCGTCGCACCGGTCGCACCGTGACGCGCGCGTCGACTACGTCGGCTTCGCGGTCTCGTCGCGGAGCACCTCGACCAGCTCGTCGGCGTCGTGCTCCATCTCCTTGACGATGGACGAGTCCATGCCCAGCGACTGCTCCAGCTCGTGAGCGAGCGAGTCGAGCTCCGCTCCTCCCGCCATGAGGCTCGTCAACTCGGCGAGTGAGATATCGGCCTTCTCGTAGTCTCCGAGGCTCGTGCCGCGGTTGAGCAGCAGGAACCGGTCGCCGACGGGATAGGCGTGGTGGGGGTTGTGCGTGATGAAGACGACACCGAGTCCCTTGTCCCTCGACCGGGCGATGTACTTGAGCACCACGCCCGACTGCTTGACGCCGAGCGCGGCGGTCGGCTCGTCGAGGATCAACACCCGTGCGCCGAAGTACACGGCACGGGCGATCGCGACGCACTGGCGTTCACCGCCCGAGAGCGTCCCGATGGGCTGGTCGACGTCGCGCAGATCGATGCCCATGTTCGCCAGCTCGAGGTAGGTGATCTCCTTCATCCGCTTGACGTCGAGGCGCCGGAGGGGCCCGCGTCCCTTGGTGAGCTCGGACCCGAGGAAGAAGTTGCGCCAGACCGGCATCAGCGGAACCACGGCGAGGTCCTGATAGACCGTCGCGATCCCTGCGTCGAGAGCCGCACGCGGCGAGGAGAACGTCACCGGCTTGCCGTCGAGGAGCAGCTCGCCCTCGCTCGGCGAGTGGGCCCCGGCCAGCATCTTGATGAAGGTGGACTTCCCGGCGCCGTTGTCGCCCAGGACGCAGGTGACCCGTCCGGCGCTCACGGTCGTCGAGACGCCGGACAGCGCGTTGATCGCCCCGTAGCTCTTGCCGATGTTCCTCACCTCGACGATCGGCGCCGTGGTTCCCGTCGTGGAGCTCATTTCTTGCTTCCTCCCGCTCGCAGCCGCACCCAGTGGTTCAGGAACACCGCGAGCAGCAGCATCGCACCAAGGAAGGTGCGCAGCCAGTTCGTGTCCCACTGCGCGAAGGTGATGCCCTGGAACACCATGCCGTAGATCAGCGCGCCGAGCGCGGCGCCGATCGCCGAGCCGAACCCGCCCGTCATCAGGCAGCCTCCGACGACCGCGCAGATGATGTAGATGAACTCCTGGCCGACGCCCGTGTTCGCCTGGACGGTCGAGGTGCGAAAGAGCGAGATCATGCCGACCAGCCACGCCGCACCGGCCGTCGTCATGAACAGGCCCAGCTTGGTCTTGATGATGGGGACGCCGACCTGGCGCGAGGAGTTCAGCGCCCCGCCCACCGCGAAGATCCAGTTGCCGGCGCGGGTGCGCAGGAGGATCCAGGTCGCTGCCGCCGTGACGAGGAACCACCACAGCACCGAGACGTAGAACGTTCCGCCGCCGATCTGGACGGAGGACCCGAAAAGGGGCTGGATGCTGTCGTAGAACGGGACCTTCGTCATGCCCTGGATGGCGACCTGTCCGGTGATGAGCTTGGTGACGGCGAGGTCGATCCCCGCGAGGACGAAGAACGTCCCGAGCGTGATGATGAAGCTCGGAAGCCCGGTCTTCATCACGAGGATGCCGTTGAGCGCGCCGACCGACAGGGCGAGCGCCAGCGAGACGAGCACCGCGACCCAGATGTTCAGCCCGTAGTGCGTGGTGAGGACACCCACCACCAGCGCCGTGAACCCGGTGAGCACGCCGGCGGAGAGGTCGAACTCGCCGCCGATCATCAGCAGCGCCACGGCGACCGCCATGATGCCGAACGTGGACGCCGACTCCAGCCAGACGCCGGCGCCGGCGAGCGTCATGAAGTTCTGCGTGTACACGGAGAAGAAGATCATGACCGCGAGGGCGGCGACGAGCGCGCCCATCTCGGGTCTCGCGAGAAGGCGGCGGATCGGCTGACGCTCCAGCCGCGGCCTCGTCGCGATCGTCACAATGTCCGTCGTGGTCACGGCGGTCCCTTTCTGTGGAGCGGGTCTCTGGAGTGGGGGGCCGGGTGGATGTCCACCCGGCCCCATCGGTTCGCTAGCGCGTGCCGTTCTTCGCGAACTCCGCAACCGCGGCCGCGTTGTCCAGGGTGACGAACGCCGGACCGGAGTAGACCGGCTGACCTCCGCCGATGTCGTTGCCGTTGGTGCTCTTGAGGTAGAGCGCCGTGATGCCGAGGAAGCCCTGCACGTACGGCTGCTGGTCGACCGCGAACAGGATCTGTCCGGCCTCGATCGCACTCACCACGTCCTCGGAGAGGTCGAACGTCGCGACCTTCGCCGAGCTGCCGGACTCCTCCACGGCGCCGACGGCGTCGATCGCGTACTGGCCGCCCAGCGTGAGAACGGCGTCGATCGAGGAGTCGGCCTGGAGCTTGGACTTGATCGTGGCCTTGACCTCGGCGTCGTTCGTGCCGTCGACCTGGAGGTTCTCCATCGACCCGCCGAACGCGCCCGCGGCCGCCTTGCAGCGCTCTTCGAGGCCGACGTTCCCGGCCTCCTGGATCACGCAGAGCGCCTTGGTGAGACCTTCCTCGCCGAGGCGCTCGCCGACGGCGGCACCGGCGATGGACTCGCTCTGGCCGATGTGGGTGATGGCACCGAACTCCTTGAAGCGCTCGAGGCCGGAGTTGATCGTGACGACGGGGATGCCGGCTGCGACGGCGCGCTCGACGCTCGCCTGCACGCCGTCGGGGTTGGCCATCGACACCACGATGCCGTCGACCCCCTGCGCGACCGCGTTGTCGATCAGCTGGGACTGCTTGGCCGGGTCGGGGTCCGAATTGTACGTGACGGCGGCTCCGTAGTCCGCTCCGGCCTGTTCGGCGCCGGACTTGACGCGATCCCAGAAGGCGTCGCCGGGGGAGGAGTGGGTGACGACGGCGTAGGTGAGGTCCTTCGACGCGGTGGTGCTGCCGCTGTCCCCTCCGTCATCCGTCGAGTCCTGTCCGGTCCCGGAGCAAGCGCTGAGCAGCAGTGCGGCCGCTGCGGCAAGGGCGAGGCCGCCGAGGATGCGCTTCTTCATGTGAGTTCCCTTTCGGTGAGGACGCTGTCGACATCGAGCTATCGCGTCCATCTGACGTCGGTGTCGGGATCGAGTGTGACATCGGGCTCAATCTTTGTCAATACATTCTGTCAACGCACCTAAGATGGGGCACACGTACGACCGCCGAAGGGAATCGTCATGAGCAGCAGAGCGCACATCGGTGTGGGCCTGGTCTCCGTGGGATGGATGGGGCGACTGCACTCCCGGGCCTACCTCGCCGCCCCCGTGCACTACCCGGATCTGCCGGCGACCGCGGAACTGGTCATCGCCGCCGATCCGGATGCGGCAGGCCGGTCCCACGCGGCCGAGACCCTGGGCTACCGCGAGACGACTGCCGACTACCGGGACGTGCTCTCGCACCCGGCGGTCGACGTCGTGTCGATCTGCTCGCCGAACTTCCTCCATCACGAGATCGCGATGGCGGCCGTCGCGGCCGGCAAGCCGTTCTGGATCGAGAAGCCCATGGGCCGAAGCGTCTCCGAGTCGAGCGAGATCGCGCGGAGCGCCGAGGCGGCCGGACTCATGACGTCGGTGGGGTTCAACTACCGTCACGCCCCGGCCGTGGCACACGCACGCCGGCTGGTGCGCGAGGGCGCCCTCGGGACGATCACGAACGTGCGCGTCGCCCTGCTGGCCGACTACTCGGCCGATCCCGAGGGGGCGCTGACGTGGCGGTTCAGCCGGGATCGCGCGGGAACCGGGGTCCTCGGCGACCTGCTCTCGCACGGCGCCGACCTCGCGCAGTACGTCGTCGGCCGGATCGGGTCGGTCAGCGGACTGACCGAGACCTTCATCCGGACCCGGCCGTTGCCGTCGGGCGACTCGACGAGCCACTTCAGCAAGGGCGCCCGCGGCGGCCCGACCGGGCACGTCGAGAACGAGGACTACGCCGCCGTCCTTGCCAGATTCGACTCCGGTGCCGTCGGGGTGCTCGAGTCCAGTCGCGTCGCGATCGGCCCGCGCGCCGAGTACCGCCTCGAGGTGTACGGTACCGGGGGCTCGCTGCGGTGGGACTTCCAGCGTCTGAACGAGCTGCAGCTGGCCGATGACACCGCGGGCTACCGCACGATCATGGTCGGCCCCGGGCACGGGGACTTCGCCCGGTTCCAGCCCGGCGCGGGCACGAGCATGGGATTCGACGACCTGAAGACGATCGAGGCCTCGTTGTTCCTGCGCTCGGTGGTCGAGGGCCGCCAGCTCGCCCCTTCGGCCGCGGACGCCTGGTCGGCCGCGGAGATCGTGGCGGCATCGTTGCGCAGCGCCGGGTCCGGGGTGTGGACCTCCGTTCCCGCCATCGAGGGCGGCACGACCTACGACGCCTGAGCAGGACGAGAGGGGGCCGACCGGGAATCGGCACCCTCTCGCCGTTCAGCCGGCGAAGGCGGTCCGGAAAGCGTCGAGCGCAGCGTCGGAGTCGGTCTTCGCCCACGACTCGAGCCCGACGACCCCGTCGTACCCGAGCTCGCCCAGTGCGGCTGCGATCGCCTCGTAGCGGATCTCGCCGGTGCCCGGCTCGCAGCGGCCGGGGACGTCGGCGACCTGGATCTCGCCGATCCACGGCATCGCCCGACCGACGAGGTCGGTCAGGTTCCCCTCGCCGATCTGCGCGTGATACAGATCGAGGTTCAGCCGGAGCCCCGGTGAATCGACCGTCTGCACGAGCGCGAGGGTGTCGGCGGCGCGCGCGAACGGCGTGCCCGGGTGATCCACCGCGGTGTTGAGGTTCTCGAGCGTGAAGACGCGTCCCGACCTCTCGCCGAGATCCGCGAGTCTGCTCAAGGTGTCGGCCGCAATGAGCCAGTCGCCGCTGCTGACGTCGTGACGAGGCCGCACGGGCAGCCCGTCGGCGTCGAGCCCGGTTCCGTGCAGGTTCAGCCGCGGTGAGTCGATCACATCGGCCATCCGCAACGACTCCGCCGCGGTGGACAGCAGCTCGGCGATTCCGTCGTCGGTGGTCAGGTCGCCGCGGAGGTACCCGGTCATCGAGGAGAAGGTCGCACCGGTCGCGGCGAGCTCCGGGAGGTCCTTCGAGCTCCAGTCCCAGATCTCGACCTCGAAGCCGCGCTCGTGGATGCGCTGGACGCGCTCGACGAACGGCAGGTCGCGGTAGAGCATCTCGGCCGACGCGGCGAGGCGGTAGGAGGCGGACGCGCTCATATCGACGAATCCCTCAGCCGAGGTCCACGGCGACGACGACGCGCTCGGTCGCGGCGCGCTGCGCGGCATCTGCGAGCACGAGCGCCGCGCGGCCGTCCTCGAACGTCGGGCTCGTCGACGCCTCGCCTCGGGCGAGCTTGATGAACTCGCGCAGCTCGGCCGCGTAGGCGACGGCGTACCGCTCCAGGAAGAACTGCTCGTACGGCGGCTTGGCCTCCACCGCCGCGGCGGTCGAGAGGCTCACCAGGCTCGAGGGCGCGTTGGCCACCTGGAGCATGCCGGTGCCGCCGAAGGCCTCGAGGCGCTGGTCGTACCCGACCGCGCTGTGCCGCGAGTTGATGATGGTCACGACGGCGCCGGATGCGGCGCGCAGCGTCGTCACGGCGGTGTCGAAGTCGCCGTGCTCGCGCGCCCCGGGGTCGAACGTCGTCGTGCCGACCGCCGACACCTCGACGATCTCGGGGAGGAAGAACCGCGCCATGTCGACGTCGTGGATCGTCATGTCGCGGAAGATGCCGCCGGAGACGGCGACGTACGCGGACGGGGGCGCAGAGGGATCGCGGCTGATGATCGTCAGCTGCTCGAGCGCGCCGATCTCCCCCGCGGCCACGCGGGCGCGCGCCGCAGCGAACGCGGGGTCGAACCGGCGATTGAAGCCCAGTGCCACAGGGACGCCGGCCGCGGCCACCTTCGCGCGCAGCGCGTCGACCCGCGCGATGTCGAGATCGATCGGCTTCTCGCACAGCACCGGGATCCCGGCATCCACCGCCTGCGCGATGAGGTCGACGTGGGTCGCGGTGGGCGACGCGACGAGGATCGCGTCGACCTCGCCCGACGCGAAGAGCTCGTCGGAGCTGTCGGTCGCGGTCCCGCCGTAGGCGGCAGCCACCGTGCGGGCGCCGTCGACGAACGGGTCTGCGATCCAGGCGAGCTCCGCGTCGGGATCGGCGGCGATGCTCGCGGCGTGGACCTGGCCGATGCGGCCGGTCCCGATGAGGCCGAAGCGGAGTGGGGCGTGTGACATCGTGCGTTCCTTCGTCGGTGGGGGTGTTCGGTTCTATGCCCAGGGTCGGAGCGATTCGCGGTTGCGCACCTGGTCCGCGCCCCGGGCGGCGCGGAAGTCGGCGATCGCGACGTCGGGGCCGTTCAGCACGTCCTGCTCGACCACGACCCACCCGTCGAAGCCGCGTTCGTCGACGGCGTCCATGACCGCGACGAGATCGATGTCGCCCTCGCCGAAGGCGACGAACGAGCCGGAGGTCCACACCTCCGGCATCCCGCCGCCGGTGGCGAGCACGCGTCGCAGCTCCGCGAGATCGACGTCCTTGAGGTGCAGGTGGTTGATGCGGTCGCCCCAGCGGCGCACCGCGTCGAGCGGGTCACCGCCCGCGATGAACAGATGACCGGTGTCGAGCGTCAGGCCGATGTCGACGTTCGCCAGGAACCGATCGATCTCGGACGGCGACTCGACGAAGGTTCCCGCGTGGTGGTGGAAGGTCGGCTCGAACCCGGCGGCGCGCACGAGGGCGGCCGCGCGCTCGGTGTTGGCCAGCAGCCGTCCCCAGGCCGCTTCCCCGAGCGGGTCGACCGTCGCGCCGCGCCCCGGGGCGGCACGACGCCGGGCGGAGCCGTCGTCAGCCAGGGTCGGCAGCGGCAGCCGCGCCGGCCCCCGTTCGGCCGCCTCGGCGAAGACCCGGAGCGCGTCGTGCAGACCGGGCAGGGAGTTCTCGAAGGCGTCGTCGTCCGAGAACGGCAGCTGCACCCAGCCGCCGGCGAGGTCGAGGCCGTGCCGGCCGAGGCGCTCCCGCAGCTCGGACGATCGTCCGAGGTAGCCGAGCGGGCCGAGGTCGACCCCGGCGTACCCCGCCTCGGCGAGCACGTCGAGCAGGTCGTCGGGTCCGACCGTCTCGGCACCCTCCGGCGTCATCTCGAAGACTCCGAAGCTCACGGGCGCCCCGGCGACACTCGCCCTCATCCCGACACCTCCTCGCCGAGCAGCGGACGCTGGGCGACGCGCTGTCGTTCGTACTCGCTCCGGGCGCGCCGGGTCGACGCGAGCGTCGCCGCCTCGGGCACCGGGACGTCCCACCATCCCTCGCCGCTGGGGGAATAGAGCAACGGATCGCTCTCGATGTGGATGAGTGTGGAGCGGTCGGATGCCTTGGCCGCCGCCATCGCGGCTCTCAAGTCGTCGATCGCCGTCGCCGTGGGGGCGATCTCGATGACGTCGAGCCCGTAGCTGCGGGCGTTCATGGCGAGGTCCACGGGCAGCACGCGATCGCCCTGGAAGTTGCGTGCGACCTCGTCGTAGACGCGGTACTTCGTGCCGAAGCGCTCCGAGCCGACGGTCTCGGAGAGGTGCCCGATCGAGGCGAAGCCGTGGTTCTGGACGAGCACGACGATGATCTTGATGCCCTCGGCGACCGCGGTGACCAGTTCGGAGTTGAGCATCAGGTACGAGCCGTCCCCGACCATCACGACGACGTCGCGGTCGGAGCCGCCGGCCAGGGCTCCGCGCTTCGCGCCGAGCCCGCCGGCGATCTCGTACCCCATGCACGAGAACGCATACTCGACGTGATAGCCGAGCGGGTCGCGCACGCGCCACAGCTTGTGCAGATCGCCGGGCAGCGAGCCCGCCGCCTGCACGATGACGTCGTCGGGCGCGGTCGAGGACTGCACCGCGCCGATGATCTCGGTCTGACCGGGACGGGCGGCGCCCGAGGGCAGGAAGGCCTCGTCGACGACGGCGTCCCACGCCCTCTTCTCGTCCGCGGCGCGCTGTGCGTACTCCGCCGACACCTCGAAGCCCTCGAGCTCGATCGCGAGCTCGGCGAGGGCCTCGCGGGCGTCGGCGATCACCGGCAGCTGCGTGCCGTGCTTGTAGGCGTCGAACGCGGCGACGTTGATGTTGACGAACCGCACACCGGGGTCCTGGAACGCCGTGCGCGATGCCGTCGTGAAGTCGCTGTAGCGGGTGCCGATCCCGATGACGACGTCGGCGTCGGCCGCGAGGCGGTTGGCCGCGGCGGTGCCGGTCGCGCCGACGGCGCCCAGATACTGCGGATGGTCCCATACGAGCGAGCCGCCGCCGGCCTGAGTCGTCCCGACCGGGATGCCGGTCGCCTCGACCAGGGCGCGGAGCCCATCCTCTGCGCCCGAGTACAGCACGCCGCCGCCCGCGACGACGAACGGCCGCTTCGCCGAACGGATCGCGGCGACGGCACGGGCGAGGGCGGCCCGCTCGGGCCGCGGGCGCCGGAGGTGCCATTCGCGGTCCCGGAGGAAGGCGAGCGGCACGTCGATCGTCTCAGCCTGCACGTCCTCGGGAAGGGCGATCGTCACGGCACCGGTCTCGGCGGGGTCGGTGAGCACACGCATCGCGCCCAGCGCGATCGAGTACAGCTGTTCGGGGCGCTGCACGCGGTCGAAGAACCTCGAGAGCGGGCGGAAGGCGTCGTTGACGGTGAGGCCGATGTCCCACGGCTGCTCGAGCTGCTGCAGCACCGGATCCGCGACGCGGGTGGCGAACGTGTCGCTCGGCAGCAGCAGAGCGGGCAGCCGGTTGGTCGTGGCGAGGGCGGCGCCGGTGAGCATGTTGGTCGCGCCCGGTCCGACCGACGCCGCGGACGCGAAGGTCGCGCGGCGTCGGCGCATGCGCGCGTAGCCGACGGACTGGTGCACCATCGCCTGCTCGTTGCGGGCCTGGTGGTAGGGCATCAGGTCGGGCTGGTCGACGTTGAGCTGGCGCAGCGCCTGTCCGATGCCGGCGACGTTGCCGTGGCCGAAGATGCCGAACACGCCGGGGATCGTGCGCTCCCGGATGTCGCCGTCGACGGTCCACTGGTGGGCGAGGAACTCGATGAGCGCCTGGCTCACCGTCATCCGCTTCGTCGAGGTCATCGGTGATCGCCTTCCTTCGCGGTCGGATCGGTCGTGTACGGCAGGCGCGGGTCGATCGCGAGGCCGTCCCAGGTGTCGCGGACCCAGGCGTGCGCCGGATCGTCGCTGATCAGCCAGACCCGCTCTGCGTCGGGACCGGCCATGACGTTGAGGTAGTAGAGGTCGTATCCGGGCGCGGCCACGGCGGGGCCGTGGTAGCCGAACGGCACGAGGGCGATGTCCCCGGTGCGCACCAGCGCGTTGACGTCGATCTCGCCCGCGGGGGAGGAGTATGCGCTGAACATGCCGAAGGCGGCATCTTTCGGCGCCCCCGTCGATCCGCGCGCGGGCTCGGCCTCGAAGTAGTAGATCTCCTCGAGGCGCGACTCGTGCCCGGGCACGTGCTCGTCGTGCTTGTGCGGCGGGTACGACGACCAGTTCTCGGCCGGGGTGAGGACCTCGCAGACGATGAGCCGCGCGGCGTCCAGCGCCTGCGGTGTGCCGAAGTTGTGCACCTGCCTGCTCGATCCGCCCGCGCCGCGCAGCTCGACCGGGGTCTCGGACGCCGGGATGTGGCGCGTCGGACGGATCTCGGCCGTCGGCGAGGTCGCCACCGCGACGCGCCCGTCCCCGGCGATCGCCGCGGTGGACGCCGCCGAGAGATACAGCACGTCGGTCGGGCCGTCGAAGACGGAGGAGCGGCCGGCGAGAGACGTCCTCGTCGTGACGCCGTCCTCCGTGTGCGTCACGGTGAACGACCCGGCCAGCGGCACGATGATCCGCTCGACGCCCGTCTCCGACAGCTCGAGCGCGTCGCCCGCCTGCAGCACGGCCACGCGCAACCCCGTGTGCCGCCATCCGGGCGTCGTCGCGTCGACGACGCTCTCCCAGCCGTCGCGCGCGAGGTCGCCGCGTCGGTGGAACCAGCGCTGTCCGGTCATGCCCATGCTCTGCTCTCGTCGTCGAAGGCGATCGGCCGCAAAGACCCTGCCGTCCCGGGGGAGGGCGGGGCCGCGGCTCAGGTGTTCTGCGGGAATCCGAGGTTGATGCCGCCGTGCTCCGAACGGTGTCGGGTGGCGGGGTCGAGCCATCGGCTCGTGATGGCCTTCTCGCGGGTGAAGAAGTCGAATCCGTGGACGCCGTACGCCTTGGCATCGCCGAACAGGGACTGCTTCCAGCCGCCGAAGGAGTGGTAGGCGACCGGGACGGGGATGGGGACGTTGATGCCGATCATGCCGACCTGGACCTCGGTCTGGAAGCGTCGGGCCGCGCCTCCGTCGTTGGTGAAGATCGCGGTGCCGTTGCCGAACTGGCCGGAGTTGATCAGGTCGAGTCCCTCGTCGTAGGAGCCCACGCGGACGATCGAGAGGACGGGTCCGAAGATCTCCTCCCGATAGGCGCGGGAGCTCGTCGGGATGTCGTCGATGAGCGTGGGGCCGAAGAAGAAGCCGTCCTCGTGTCCGTCGACCGCGAACCCACGGCCGTCCACGACGATGGTCGCGCCGTCCTGCTCGGCGATGTCGACGTAGCCCGACACCTTGTCCCGGTGGACGTCGGTGATCAGCGGGCCCATGTCCGGCTCGCCGTCGGGGCCTCCCGCGCCGTCGCCGATCCGCAGCCGTCCGATGCGTTCGACGATCTTCTCGATGAGCCGGTCGGCGACCGGCTCGACCGCCAGCACGACCGAGATCGCCATGCAGCGTTCGCCGGCCGCCCCGTAGCCGGCGTTGACGGCCTGGTCGGCGACGAGGTCGAGATCGGCGTCGGGGAGCACCAGCATGTGGTTCTTCGCGCCGCCGAGGGCCTGCACGCGCTTGCCGTGCCGGGACGCGGTCTCGTAGATGTACTGCGCGATCGGCGTCGAGCCCACGAACGAGATCGACTGCACCACCGGGGAGGTCAGCAGACCGTCGACGGCGAGCTTGTCTCCCTGCAGCACGGTGAAGACGCCGTCCGGGAGACCGGCCTCCTGCCACAGCCGCGCGAGCCACAGCGCCGCCGACGGGTCCTTCTCGCTCGGCTTGAGGACCACCGCGTTGCCCGCGGCGATCGCGATCGGCGCGAACCACAGCGGCACCATCACCGGGAAGTTGAACGGCGAGATCACCCCGACGACGCCGAGCGGCTGCTTCAGCGAGTAGACGTCGATGCCCGTCGACGCGTTCTCCGAGAACGCGCCCTTGACCAGGTGCGGGAATCCGGTCGCGAGCTCCACGACCTCCTGACCACGCAGGATCTCGCCCAGAGCATCCGAGACGACCTTGCCGTGCTCGCGCGTGATGATCCGCGCGAGCTCGCCCTTGCGCGCGTTCAGCAGCTCGCGGAACGCGAACAGCACCGTCTGGCGCTTCGCGATCGAATAGCCGCCCCAGACCCGGTGGCCCCGCTCGGCCGAGGCGATCGCGGCGTCGATCTCGGCCTCATCGGCCAGGGCGACCCGGGCGATCACCGCACCCGTCGCCGGGTTGAACACCGGTGCCGTCCGTCCGCTCGTGGAGGCGTGCTCGGCGCCATCGATCCAGTGGCCGATCGTCGGGATGTCGGAGGTCGTCGTGCCGGCGGGAGCTGCGGCGTCGAGAGTGCTCATCGGGTGTTCCTTCGCGGATCAGAGGTTCGGGTGGACGAGGGCGGCGGCGACGTCGACCGCGGCGGCGACGTCGCCGCCGGGCGGATAGAGAAGCGTGCGCCCGACGGTCAGGCCCCGGACGCCGGGCAGTGCGAGGGCGTCCTCCCAGGCCGCGAACGTCTCGTCGGGATCGACGCCGGAGTCGCCTCCGAGCAGAACCGTCGGCATGGTCGTCGCAGCCATGACGCGTTCCATGTCCTCGACGACGGGCAGCTTCATCCAGGTGTACGCGCTGCTGCCGCCCAGGCCCGCGGCGATCGCGATCGAGAGGATGACGGCATCCGTCGACAGGTCGTTGACGACGCGGCCGTCCACCCAGCGGCTCATGAACGGCTCGAGCATGATCGGCAGGCGCGCCTCGGCCGCCTGGGTGACCGCGCGCGCGGTGGTCTCGAGCGTCGACACCGTCGCGGGATCCGTGAGCCCGATGCGCATGAGCGTCTTCGCGAAGTCCAGCCCGGAGGCCGCCATCGAGGGCACGTCGTAGCCGGTGAATCGGTCGTCCATCTCGAACGCCGAGCCGCGCAGCCCTCCGCGGTTCATCGAGCCCACCACGATCTTGTCGTCGAGAAGACCGAGCGCGGCCAGATCGTCGATGACGTCCGGGGTGCCCAGGACCCCGTCGACGCCCGGCCGGCTCAGCGCGATGGCGAGCCGCTCGAGGAGGACGTAGCGGTCGGCCATCGCGGTCGCCTCGGAGCCCACGGCGAGCGCGCCCCGGGCGGGGTGGTCGGCGGCGATGATGAACAGGCGGCCGTCGCCCCGCAGGAGCTCGCGGCGGGTGCGCCGCTGGAACGCCGCGCCGATCGCTTCGGGATGCGTGGCCCGCAGGTCGCGCAGGGCCGCGAACTCCGCGGCACCCGGTGTGCTCGATCCCATGTCAGATCGCCTTCTCGAGGATCTCGTCGACCTCGGCCGCCGTCGGCATCGCGGTGGAGCACTCGCGGCGGGACGCGACGATCGCGCCGGCGACGTTCGCGTACCGCAGGATGCGCTCGAGTCCCCAGCCCTCCAGCAGGCCGTGGCAGAGCGCGCCGCCGAAGGCGTCGCCGGCGCCGAGCCCGTTGACGACGTCGACGAGGTACGGTGGCACCTCGACGGTCTCCTCGCGCGTCTTGGCGAGCACGCCTCTGGGGCCCTGCTTGACGATCGCCAGCTCGATGCCGCGTTCGAGGAGCGCGTCGGCGGCCCGATCCGGCTCGGTCTCGCCGACGGCCACCTCGCACTCCTCGCGGTTGCCGACGGCGACGGTGACCCGATCGAGCACGCGGGCGATCTGATCGGTCGCCTCGTCGGGGCTCGCCCAGAACATCGGGCGGTAGTCCAGGTCTACGACGGTGTGCGTCCTGCGGTCGCGGGCGCCGAGCGCGGCATGGTGGGCGGCGCGGCTCGGCTCCTGGCTCAGGCCGGTCACGGTGAACCACAGGATGTCCGCTGCGCGGACGGCGTCGAGGTCGAGCTGCGCGGCGTCGATGTTGAGATCGGGCGCCTTCGGCTCTCGATAGAAGTAGAGCGGGAAGTCGTCGGGCGGAAAGATCTCGCAGAACGTGATCGGGGTCTTCAGCGTCGGGTCCGTCGCGACGTGGCGGCTGTCGACGCGGAGCCGTTCGAGCTCGCGGAGCAGGTAGCGCCCGAAGGGGTCGTCGCCGACCCGGGAGACGAGCGCGGTGCGGTGGCCGTATCGCGCCGCGGCGACCGAGACGTTCGCCGCGCTGCCGCCGAGATACTTGCCGAAGGTCGACACGTCTTCCAGGCCGACCCCGTCCTGCAGCGGGTACAGATCCACGCCGAGGCGGCCGAGGACCAGCACCTCGGGGAGGGAATGCGTCTGCGTCATACTTCGCCGTACAACCCTTCTGGAGCGGGAACCGGATCGAGATCCAATATTGTCCTAACAATAGCACATGTGCGCGTTCCTGCAAGAGGAGTTGACATGGAAGAGCGCTAGGTAAGATTGTCGGAACATGCGGCCACTAGACGGTCGATGTCGGGAGGGTGTCATGGCGGGGGTCGAGACCTATTGGCCCGACGAGCTGTTCGCCGACCTCGATCGCACGGGTCCGGTGCCGCTCTACTACCAGGTGTCGAGTCGGCTCGAGGCGGCGATCCACTCGGGCGCGATCCCCGCCGGTGCCCGCCTCGAGAACGAGATCGCCATCGCGCAGCGGCTGGGACTTTCCCGGCCGACCGTGAGGCGTGCCATCCAGGAGCTCGTGGACAAGGGGCTGCTGGTGCGCCGTCGCGGCATCGGGACCCAGGTCGTGCAGGGGCAGGTGACCCGGCAGGTCGAGCTGACGAGCCTCTACGAGGACCTCCAGAACACGCACCACTCGCCGGGGACGCGGGTGCTGGCGCATGAGACGGTCATCGCGACCGACGCCGTGGCCGCCGGTCTCGGCGTCGGCGTCGGCACGGACGTGGTCTATCTGCGTCGCCAGCGAAGCACGGACGGCGTGCCCGTGGCCATCCTCGAGAACTACCTTCCGCCGGAGTTCGGCGACATCACGACCGAGCAGTTGGAGGAGCGCGGGCTCTACCAGATCCTCCGCGCTCGAGGGGTGACGATCCGCATCGCCAAGCAGAGGATCGGCGCTCGGCGAGCCCACAATGACGAGAGCGAGCTGCTCGACATCGACCGCGGCGGACCCGTCCTCACCATGGACCGCATCGCGTTCGACAGCTCCGGTCGCGCGTTCGAGTACGGACATCACTGCTACCGCCCCGACATGTACAGCTTCGAGACGACGCTCGTCGCGAAGTAGCGCGCCGCCTGGCGGCTCTCCGCCGCCGGTGCGGGACTCGCCGTGAGCTCCGACCGCCGTCGGGCGGTCGGAGCGGCCTTGGGAAGGTCATGTCGCGGCGATGGTTCGAGCGCCCTTTGTCACGCGGACGAAACACGGGATCGGCATGATGACCTATACCAGTGCAATTGCACTGGTATAGCGTGCTCTTATCATCCGGCTGCACCACCGGCCCGCGAACAGAAATGAGGAGCGATGACCACGTCTACCGCGCGTCGCCGCACGTCCGCCTCCCCGCTCATCAGCGGATCGTTCGGCAACTTCGTCGAATGGTACGACTGGGGGATCTTCGCCGTCCTCGCGACGGTCTTCTCCGCGCAGATCTTCCATGCCGGGTCCGACATCGCGGCACTCCTCCAGACGCTGACGACCTTCGCCGTCGGGTTCGCGGCCAGGCCGCTCGGCGCCGTGCTGCTGTCGCCGCTGGGCGACCGGATCGGCCGCAAGCGCCTTCTCTCGCTCGCGATCCTGATGATGGCGGGAGGCAGCCTGGTCCTGGGCCTGACCCCGGGCTACGCGGTGATCGGGATCGTGTCCCCGGTGATCTTCGTCGCCGCGCGCATCGTGCAGGGTCTCTCCGCCGGCGCGGAGTTCCAGGCGGGCTCCAGCTACATCGTCGAGCACGCGCCGGAACACAAGCGGGGACTGTTCGGCTCGGTCACGCTCATGAGCAGCATCGCGGGAACGCTGGCCGCGACCGCCACCGGCGCGATCGTGACGACGGTGTTCGATGCCGAGACCTTGGCGCTGTGGGGATGGCGCATCCCCTTCATCATCGGAGCGCTCCTCGGGCTCATCGGACTGTACCTGCGCACCCGCGCGCCCGAGACCGAGGCCTTCCAGAAGATCGCGGGCACCGACGCGATCGTGCAGTCGCCGCTCAGGGAGGTCTTCACGCACCACAAGCTGACGATGCTGCGCATCTTCGCGATCTCCGTCTATACCGGCGCCTACTACTTGTGGACGGTGTTCCTCCCCACATATGCGCACCTGGCGAGCGGTCTCCCGTTGCAGCAGACGCTGCTGGGCGGCATCATCTCCCTCATCGTCATGTTCATCGCGCTCCCGTTCCTCGGCCGACTCTCCGACAAGATCGGACGCAAGCCCATGCTGCTCGCGCACTGCGTCGGCATGGCGCTGCTCGCCTACCCGATGCTGCGGCTCCTCGAGATCCCCAGCTTCGGCGTGTTCCTCGCGGTGGACATCGTGGGCTGCCTGATCGTGGGCTTCACCTCGGCCACCCAGTCGGCGACCTACTGCGAGCTGACGCCCGCGAACGTCCGCACGACCGCGATGGGGATCCCGTACAACCTCTCGTCGGCGCTGGTCGGCGGGACCATGCCGCTCATCGCCACCGCATTGGTGACCTCGGGGAACGGACAGGCGGTCGCCTTCATCATCATCGGCATCGCCGTCTTCGCGGGCATCGTGATCGCGTTCATGCCCGAGGTGCGAGGGCGCGACCTGAATGCCGTTGCCCTGCGCTCCCGCGATCGGGCCGTCGCATGACGCCCCGCCGTCTCGAGGTCCTGCGGGCCGCCGTGCTCGACCCGGTGGACGGCAGCCGGACCCCCGAGCGGCGCATCCTCGTCGAGGACGACCGCATCGTCGCCGTCCTCGGGCCAGGCGACCCCGCCCCCGAGGCGTTCGAGGCGGCCACCCGCGTCGACGCGGCCGGCCGTGTCGTGGTGCCGGGGTTCATCGACGCGCACGTGCATCTTCTCGGCTACGAGTCGGATCTCGGCGTGCCCGGCCGGGAGTCGCCGCTCTACGTGGCGGCCCGCGCGGGCGACCTCATGGGCGCGATGCTGCGACGCGGCTTCACGACGGTGCGCGACGTCGGCGGCGCGGACCACGGGCTGGTGCGTGCGGTCGAGGAGGGGTACCTCGCCGGTCCGCGTATCTTCCACGGCGGACCCGCCCTGTCCCAGACGGGCGGTCACGGCGACTTCCGCGGCGCGGGCGAGGTCTGTGCGCACAGCGCGTCCACGGCGCTGCCGACCATCGGGCTCGTGGCCGACGGCGTCCCCGCCGTGCGGGCGGCGGTGCGCAACGAGATCCGCCGCGGTGCGCGCCACATCAAGCTGATGCTCGGCGGCGGCATCGCCTCTCCCACCGACCGGATCGACTCCGCGCAGTTCGCCGAGGAGGAGATCCGGGCGGCGGTCGAGGAGGCGCGCAACGCCGGCATCTACGTCACCGGTCACGCCTACACCCCGGCCGCGATCGCTCGGGCGCTCCGTCTCGGCGTGCGATGCATCGAGCACGGGACGCTGCTCGACGACGAGACCGCCGGGCTGTTCGTCGAGAACGACGCGTTCCTCGTGCCGACCCTCGCGATCGGCACCCTGCTGGCGTCCGAGGAGAGCGCGGAGTTCGGCGTGCCGGAGGAGTCGCGCCGCAAGGCGGAGGGCATCCGTGCCGCGGGGACCGAGATGCTGCGCATCGCCCGCGACCGCGGCGTGCAGGTGGTGTTCGGCACCGATTTCATCGGGCCCATGCATCGGTTCCAGTCCCGCGAGTTCGCCGTGCGCGCCGAGGTTCTGCCCGCCCTCGACATCCTGCGCTCGGCGACGGTGACGGCGGCGAGACTGCTCGGCGAGGAGGGGGAGCTCGGCCGGATCGCCGAGGGGTACCTCGCCGACCTGCTGGTGCTCGACGTGGACCCCCTGGAGGACATCGCCGCGTTGGCCGAGCCCGAGCGCTCCGTCGCCACGGTGATCTCCCGCGGCCGCGTCGTGGAGGGATGAGGATGCTGCAGTCGGTGCTCGTCCTCCGCTCGGCGGGCGGGCGCATCGACGAGCTCGTGGAGCGCTATCGGAGCGTGGGGATCATCGAGGCGGCGATCCCGTTCGGCCTGCTCCGCGGCGAGGCGCTTCGCGACACGGCACGCCCCGACCTCCTCATCGTCACCTCGCTCTGGCACGATGGGGCCGCGTACGACTCGTGGCTCGCCTCCGAGGAGCGGGTTCGCGTGACGCGGGGCCTCGACGCGCTGCTCGATCCCGACGCCCCGCCCGAGATCCACAGGCTCCCGGTGCGCGAGGGCACGGATGCGGCAGCCGACCTGGAGCTGGACGGGATCGCCGTGGGGCGCACCGAGCGGCTCCATCTGGTCCGCCCCTCCTGATACGGGGATCCCGGAGGGGGCCTCCGAGTCGTGCAGGATGATCGTCGGTCAGGGTCGCTGACGCGAGAACGCGGGGCGGGTCAGTACGCTAGCCGGATACCGGTGGTTCGCGCGGGAGAGAGGGCGGGGAACGATGACGATCGCGCACGACGCGCAGGGTGCGATCGAGCCGCTGCCCCGCGCCGGCAGCGTGCGCCGCGCCGTGTCGGAGCGACTGCGCTCGGCGCTCATCAGCGGCCGGATGCGCGCGGGGGAGCTCTATTCGGCGCCGCAGCTGGCCGAGATGCTCGGGGTGTCGGCCACCCCGGTGCGCGAGGCGATGCTCGATCTGGTGCGTGAGCAGATGGTGGAGGTCGTCCCCAACAAGGGCTTCCGCGTGCGCACGCTGAGCGACCGCGAGCTGGACGAGCTGGTGGAGATCCGCCTGTTGATCGAGGTGCCCGTCATGGCCGAGATCGCGAGGACGTGCGAGGGCGCCGTCGCCGACGGCGTCCGTGCCCTCGAGCCGCTGGCTCTCGACCTCGAGGGCGCCGCCCGCGACGGCGACCTCGTGCGCTTCATCGTGCTGGACACCGAGTTCCACTCGACCTTCCTCGCGCTGCACGGCAACGAGACGCTCGTCGGCGTCATCCGCGAGTTCCGCGGGCGCAGTCGGCTCTACGGCCTTCAGAAGCTCGCCGACGCCGGAGCTCTCGAGGAGACGGCGGCCGAGCACCGGGAGATGGTCCGTCTCGCGCTCTCGCGCGACGGCGACGGCATGACGGCGCTCCTTCGGCAGCACATCGCCCACATCCGCGGCGAATGGGCGCGGGGCGAGGACGCGCCGTAGGCGATCAGCGCAGGCTGAAGCCGGACGGCAGCGGGTCGCCGTCGGCGAGGGTGAACGAGCAGGTGCCCACGGGGTACGCCTGACCGCTCACCTCGGGGATCACGGCGTCGCCGTCGTGCTCCGCCACGCGCGCGAGGAAGCGCGTGCCGATGATCGAGTCGTGTGTGAGCCACTCGCCGTCGGCGAGTCCGCCCGTCGCCGCGAGCAGCGCCACGCGCGAGGCGGTGCCCGACCCGCACGGGCTGCGATCGACCTCGCCGTCGGCGAACACGGTGATGTTGCGCTGCCACGGGCCGATGTCGGTGCGTCCCAGGTCGTCGACGAGGATCGTGCCGTACACCCCCGACAGCCGCGGGTCGGCGAGCTGGGCGGCGGGATGGGCGTTCAGCGCCCACTTGATCTCGCGGCCGATCTCGATGAGCTTCATCGTGTCGCCCGGCTCGACCGTCAAGCCGACCGAGGATGCGGCGAGGGTGGCGTACACCGCTCCTCCGAAGATCAGATCGACCGAGACCGTGCCCCGCGTCGTCTCGAGCTCGATCCCGCGCTGGAGCACCCGTGAGGGCACGTTGCGGAAGACCACGCCGGTCGTGCGGCCGGCTTCGCGCTGCACGCGCGCCTGGACGCGACCGCTGGGGACGTCGATGGTCACGATCGCCTCGCCGTCGTCGGGAGCGCCGACCCGGCCCGTCTCCACGGCCCACGCGCCCAGTGCCATCGTGCCGTGGCCGCACGCCGTCGAGAAGCCGTCCTTGTGCCAGAAGAGCACGCCGAAGTCGGCTCCGTCGTCGTCGGCCGGCGTCACGAATCCGCCGTACATGTCGTCGTGCCCGCGCGGCTCGAGGCACAGGAACCGGCGGACGCGATCGGGATCGCCCGCGATGGCGTTCATGCGGCGCTCCGCGACCGTCGCGCCGACCGTCTCGGTCGAGGTGACGATGCGGAACGGCTCGCCCGCCGTGTGCCAGTCCTCGGTGCGGATCGTCTCGTTCATCGGCCGGTGCCCCGTCTTCCCCCGTCGTCGATCCGTTCCATGGCCGCCACCGCCACCACGAGGTCCTGCCAGCCCATGCCGCAGGTCTTCACGACGCGCGAGCGGTCGAAGCCGGGGGAGACGGCGCCGGTGGCCACCTCCTGGAAGCTGATGAGGTCGTCGACGCGCAGATGGCCCTCGTCGATCGCCTGGATGACGTCGCCCGCCTCGGTGGTGGCCACGGTCAGGCTCTCCACGATGACGTGGCTCGAGCCGAGCAGCGCCCCCGGGAGCTCGCGCTTGGTCGGCTCGTGCGACCCGACGGCGGCCACCGTCGTGCGCGCGTCGACTCCGGTGCCGAAGAGCGGCTCGACCGCGGATGTCGCGCAGATCACGATGTCGGCATCCCGTCCCTCGGCCGCCGAGCCCGCGCGGATGTCGAGGTCCGCGTCCGACCACGCGTCCGCGGCCCGGCGCGAGCTCTCCTCGGTGCGGCCGACGACGCGGACGCGCTCGATGGGCCGGATCTCGCGCATGGCCCGGACGTGATGACGCGCCTGGGGTCCGGTGCCGAACACGGTGAGCGTGCGGGCGTCCGCGGGGGTCACGAGATCCACGATGGCGGCGGTCACCGCGGGGGTGCGCAGCGACGTCAGCTCGGCGCCGTCGATGATGGCGCGCGGCTCCAGCGTGTCGCCGTCGAAGAGGAGGAAGACGCCCTGGATGCGGTCGAGACCGCGGGAGGGGTTGCCCGGGGCGACGGTCAGCACCTTGCACCCGGCGTATCCGGAGAGCTCCGAGGGCATCAGGAGGAACTGGCCGTGGGCGGTGTCGACCGCCGACCGCTGGAACGCGTCCGTGCCGAGCGACGCCGCGTCCCGGATCGCGGCGATCGCCTCCGTCAGGGGGAGCGCAGCGCGCAGGGTCTGGGCATCGATGAGGGAGAGATCGGTAAGTGCCGGCACAGTGCAATTGTACTGTATGCCCGCACCGCCGGCGATCCCGGGCCGCCGGCCGTGTGGGCATCGTCGCTAGAGACGCGGATCGACCACCGTGCGGATCGACGCGAGAGGGTCGGTCATGTGCTCGAGGGCGTCCTGGAGACCGGACAGACCGATCCGCTCGCCGGTCAGCCACAGCTTGACGTCGGTCGTGCCCTCTGCGATCGACGTCAGCGACCGGCGCATGTCCTCGGGGCGCTCACCGGAGGCGAAGTAGATGCGCAGTCCCTTGTTCTGGGCGGTGAAGATGTAGATCTGCTCCGGCTGCATCGAGTAGCCGCCCATGACGATCCGGACCTCCCGCCCGACCGCGTCGATGATCTGGCTCAGCAGCCCCTTGACGCCGACGCACTCGTAGACGACGGTCGCGCTTCGGCCGTCGAGCTCGGCGAGCGGGCCGTAGGGCGACCGATCGCGGGGGTCGATCGCGAGGGTCGCTCCCATCTCGAGAGCGATCCCGCGTCGTGACTCCGACAGGTCGACGGCCACGATCGCCGCGACGCCGGCGAGTTTGAGCCCGGCGATCACGCCGAGCCCGATGGCGCCGCATCCGACGACCACGGCGACATCGTCGGCGGTGGGCTCTCCGACGCGGGCGTGCTCGAGTCCGACGGCCAGGGGCTCGACCAGTGCGGCCTCGTCGTCCGAGACGTGGTCGGGGATCTCGAGGAGGAAGTTCTCGTCGAGCACCACGTACTCGCCGAAGCCTCCCGGCAGCGTGTTGTCGAAGCCGATGACGGAGTGCGCCCCGCTTGTCGTGACGACGGGGATCGAGGTCACGCGCGCGCCGATCTCGACCGGTCGTCGGCTGTTCGGGCCGTACTCCACGACCTCGCCGACGAGCTCGTGGCCGAGCACGACGGGCTTGTCGAGGTCGAGGCCCGCGTACGGACCGCCGTGTTTCCGCGACATCTCCACCATCTCGTTCCCCCCGTGGAGGAAATGGAGGTCGGAGGCGCAGATCGCGCAGGCGAGCGTGCGCACGAGGACCTGCCCTTCGCCGGGGACAGGGGTGGCGATCTCGCCGACGTGGATCTCGCCGTCGAGGACGTATGCGGCCTTCATCTTTGATCCTTTCCGGGTGCCGTCGGTCGCGCATCTTTCCTGTGCGACCGAGGCATCAACACTGATGACCTCATTCTGTCCACAGTGTTGACGCAATGCAAAGGGTGACCGTGTGGGCCCTAGGATGGCGCCGTGACTGGATCCCGTCTCTCCACGCGTGACACGATCCGGGAGGTGGCCGGCGAGATGTTCCCCCGCGCCGGCTATGCCGCGACATCGGTGCGAGCGATCGCGCGCCGCGCGGGCATCGACGCCGCCCTCGTGGTGCGCTACTTCGGCTCGAAGGAGGGGCTCTTCCTCGAGGCGGTGGCGGCGCAGATCGACCGCTCTCCGTTCTTCGGCGGTCCGATCGAGACGCTCGGAAGGCGGGTCGTGCGCTTCGTCCTCGACGCCGACGACGAGGTGCGCGGGGTGTTCCTCGCTCTCGTGCGTGCCAGTGAGTCGCGCGACGTCGGCGCGCGACTGCAGGAGTTCCACGAGGCGACATTCGTCGCGCCGCTGCGGGAGCGTCTGCGAGGACCGAACATCGAGCTTCGGATACGCCTCGCGTCGTCGCTCGTGGGGGGACTCCTCTACGAGCTATGGATCCTCGGCGACGAGGACCTCGCGGCGATGGCCGTCGACGACATCGTGACCGAGTACGGGGCGCTCCTGCAGCGGCTCATCACCCCCGGGGACTGATCACCCTCGGCTGCGGATCCGTCCGGGCGACTCGGCTCGTCTCGGCATCGCTCAGGGTGCATTCCCAGAAATGTGCAGTTACTCTCTTTTTGCAGTGACTGCACATTCCATCCGGCGCGAGGAGACCGTTCCGATGAGCATCCCGATCCTGGAAGCCCGCGACATCCACAAGGCCTATGGGAGGGGGCAGGCGAGGTTCGAGGCGCTCAAGGGCGTCTCCCTGCAGGTCGTGGCGGGAGAGTCGATCGCGATCGTGGGAAAGAGCGGTTCGGGCAAGTCGACGCTGATGCATCTGCTGGCGCTGCTCGACGCGCCCGACGGCGGCGAGCTGCTCGTCGAAGGGCAGGATGCCGCCGGCATCGGTGCGCGGCAGGTGAGCCGGTTGCGCAACGAGGACTTCGGGTTCGTGTTCCAGCAGTTCTTCCTCATCCCGAATGCGTCGGTGCTGGAGAACGTCGTGCTGCCGTTGAAGATCGCCGGTGCGGGAGCGCGCGAGCGCAAGGAGCGCGGCATGGCGGCGCTGGAGCAGCTGGAGCTCGCGGACAAGGCCAAGAACAGGGCGACGAACCTCTCGGGTGGTCAGAAGCAGCGCGTCGTGATCGCGCGGGCGCTCGTGGCCGATCCGAAGGTGATCTTCGCCGACGAGCCCACGGGCAACCTCGACACGGCCACCGGGCTGCTGGTGGAGGACATCCTCTTCGATCTCAATCGTGAGCGCGGCATCACCCTCGTGATCGTCACGCACGATCCGGAGCTCGCTGCCCGCTGCGACCGGCAGGTGTTCGTCCGTGACGGACTGATCGAGTCGCTCTCGGAGCCGCACGCCGAGCCGGACTCGGCTCCCGGCGGGACGGAGGAGCGGTCATGAAGCTCCGCGACGTGCTGTCCTCGGCGGTCTCCAACAGCTTCCGCAGCAAGACGCGTACCGTGCTGACGGTCCTGGCGATCTTCATCGGCGCCTTCACGCTGACGATCACCAGCGCCATCGGGACGGGGATCTCGAACTACATCGAGACGCAGATATCGTCCATCGGCTCGACCGACGTGCTCACGGTGACGCACGCCGCCGAGGACGCCACGACCGACAGCGGGCCGGCGCCCTACGATCCGGATGCCGCCTCCAGCGGTTCCGGCGGGCTCCCGGGCGGTGCCGCGGCCCCGGCAGTGCTGAGCGAGAGCGATCTCGACGCGATCGCAGACGTCGAGGGGATCCTGACGGTCAGTCCGGTCGTGTCGGTGAGCACCGCGTTCATCCAGCACGCCGGCGGTGAGAGGTTCGAGCTGAGCGCGAACGCGAGCGCTGCGGTCTCGATCCCGGATCTGGCAGCGGGGTCGCCGTTGTCCGCGGACACGGAGACGAACGAGATCCTGTTGCCGACCTCCTACCTCGACGCCCTGGGATGGGACACCGCCGAGGACGCGGTCGGACAGGAGGTGACGATCGGGATCTCCGACTACCTGGGCGATCTGCACGAGGTCGACGCCATCGTCGCCGGGGTTCAGAACGAGTCGCTCTTCACCTCCGGCGCCGCGCTCGGCCAGCACCTGACCGATGAGCTCGTCGCGGTGCAGAACACCGGCCGGCCCGACAGCCTGCAGCAGGGCTACGTCGCGGCGACCGCCACGTTCGACCCGGATGCGACCGCTGACCAGGTCGCGGCGATCAAGGCGGACCTGACAGAGGAGGGCTTCTCGGCGCTGACCGTGGCCGATCAGATCGGCGCCGTGCAGACCGTGATCAACGGCATCATCGGCGTGCTGAACGCGTTCGCGGTGATCGCGCTGATAGCCGCCGGCTTCGGAATCGTGAACACGCTGCTGATGAGCGTGCAGGAACGTACCCGGGAGATCGGCCTGATGAAGGCGATGGGCATGGGCAGCGGCAAGGTCTTCGCCCTGTTCAGCGCCGAGGCCGTGTTCATCGGCTTCCTCGGCAGCGCACTCGGGGCGCTCGCTGCGATCGGCGCGGGCACCCTGATCAGCTCCGTGCTCTCCGACACCGTCCTGGCCGATCTCGAAGGGCTCCAGGTGATGCAGTTCGCCCCCGCATCGGTCGCGACGATCATCCTGGTCGTGATGGGCATCGCGTTCCTCGCGGGCACCCTGCCCGCCCGCCGCGCCGCGCGGCAGAACCCGATCGACGCGTTGCGGTATGAGTGACACCGTCCAACCCGGGGGACTGCGCGAGCGCAAGCGCGCCGCCACCCGGGCCGCGATCGAGCAGGCCGGCCTCACCCTGGTCGTCGAGCACGGCTACGAGCACGTCACGGTCGACATGATCTGCGAGGCCGCCATGGTCTCCCCGCGCACCTTCTTCAACTACTTCGGCTCGAAGGAGGGCGTCATCCTCGGGGTCCTGCCCCCTTTCCCGCAGGGCGAGGCGGTCGACGCGTTCGTGCACGCCGGCGGCCCGAGCGTGCTCGAGGACTTCCTCGAGATGGTCACGACGGCCCTGTCGATACGGGAGCCCCATCCCGAGCATGCACGGCTGCGACGGCAGGTGATCCAGCGCAGCCCGGAGCTCGCCGCCCGCATGATCGCTCGGCTGAGCGATCGCGAGGACCAGTACGCGGCGATGCTCCTGGAGCGCTTCGCGGCCGACGGTCGCACGCCGGAGCGGGAGCCCGGCCTGGAGGACGAGGCCCGCATGGTCGTGGGGCTGGCGATGACCGTCTTGCACTACGTCATGCGCAAACGGAGGGGCGGCTCGCTGGATGCGGCAGGGACCCGCGCGACGATCCACGATGCGATCGGCTTGATCCGGCGCGCGACGGGCGACGCGGGAGAGGAGTAGCGATGGCGACGGACCGGCTCGTGTCCCCTGACCCGGATGCTCATCGACCAGGGGGCGCTGACGCCCACGAGCAGCAGATCGTTCGGACTCTGCGCGCCCGTGCCGGAACGTTCATGAGCACACCGGACGATGCGGAGGGCATGGCCGCGGAGCTGCGCGAGGTGCACGACGAGTTCGCCCGCTTCCGGCTGTACTACCAGTTCGGCATCGAGGAGGTGCTGACGAAGATCAACATCCTTCGGCAGGAGTTCGAGCAGTCGCACGCGTACAGCCCCATCGAGCACGTTCGGTCCCGGCTGAAGTCCGTCGAGAGTCTGCTGGAGAAGGTCGTGCGTGTCGAGTGCGACCTGGCCATCCCCGCGATCCGGGATCGGGTCCGGGACATCGCCGGCATCCGCATCACGTGCAGCTTCGTCTCCGATGTGTACGCGATCGCCGGGATGCTCGCGCGGCAGCCGGATCTGACAGTGGTGCAGACCAAGGACTACATCGAGAACCCCAAGGACAACGGCTACCAGTCCCTGCACCTCATCGTGCAGGTCCCTGTGTTCCTCTCCGACCACACCGAGAACGTGTTCGTGGAACTGCAGATCCGCACGATCGCGATGGACTTCTGGGCCAGCATCGAGCACAAGCTCTCCTACAAGTACCGCAACGAGCTTCCTCGGCATCTCGTCGCCGAGCTCGATGCCGCGGCGCGATCCGCCGCGGATCTGGACGCCCGGATGGGACGCCTGCGCGACGAGATCCTCACGTTGGGCGCCGAGTCCGAAGCCGGACCGGGAATCGGCGCACCCGCGCCACGCCGAGAGCGCGAGACCTGACATGACGACCTTCCGGACACCCGTGACCGAGCTGCCCGAGCGCGATCCCGGCGCGGGGGAGATCGTGTCCTCGCGACGACCAGCGAGCACCGCGCGCCTCGCGTGAGGGAGCTCGGTGCGGAGCCCGTTCCCTACGGCGAGGGACTCCTCGATCGGGTGCGGTCAGCGGCCCCGGACGGTGTCACGGTGCTCGCTGCGTCGCGAGGCGCTCCCCGTCGCGCTCGCGCTGGCGGCGGCCGGTGCGTACGCGGTCGAGCTCATCCCGAGAGATCGACGACGACGGCGTCCGGCCAGCGGTGCATCATCGCACCGATCGCGTCGGCGAGCGGCGTGTGCTCGGCCTCGATCGAGGTGACGAGGATCACGCCGACGATGGCGTCGTTCTCCTCGATGGCCGAGACCGCGCGGCTCGACGGCTGTCCCTCGACGGCACCGACCTCGATGGGCAGGAAGGCGTCGCCATGAGCGTTGACGAGCATCGCGAAGGGCGCCACGTCGGTCGTGACCACCGCGACCCGCTGGCCGTCGTCGAGAAGGACTTCGGCGAGCCGGCACCCCGTCGCGTCGGCGTCCCCGGCGATGCACC
Source organism: Microbacterium sp. 18062 (assembly GCF_902706225.1). Lineage (GTDB taxonomy): Bacteria > Actinomycetota > Actinomycetes > Actinomycetales > Microbacteriaceae > Microbacterium. The sequence goes on along the minus strand of NZ_CACSKB010000006.1, from coordinate 78,825 downwards.
AGAGGTCAGGCATGACTCGCCTCCGTCGTGGCCGCCTCGGGCTCGAGTCGTGTCGTCGGGCTCGGTCCGATCGGAACGTCGTCCGTCGTCGGGGATCCGACGACGCGTCCGCTCCAGAGTCGCGGGAGATAGGTGACCATGAGCGGCCCGAGGATGGCGAGGATGAGGACGTAGAGTCCGGCGAAGGGAGCGATCCGGTCGTCGAGGCCGGCGGCGGCGGCGATCGTGGCGAGGATGAGTGCGAACTCGCCGCGGCTCACCAGGGTGAGGCCCACCTCGATGCCGGTGAGCACCGTCATCTTCTGCAGCCGCGCCGCGATGACGCCGGCGGCGAGGTTGGCGATGATCGTGATCGCGACCGCGACGAGGACGGGCACCAGCACGATGGCGAAGCGCGACGGGTCCAGGGTCAGTCCGAAGCCGATGAAGAACACCGCGGCGAACGTGTCGCGCAGGGGAGCGGTCGTCTTCTCGGCCTTGTGACGGGCATTCGTCCCGGCCACGATCAGGCCGACCATGAACGCGCCGATCGCGTCGGAGACGCCGAGCTCCTCGGAGGCACCGGCGATGAACAGGGCGATGCCGACGAGGCCGACGACGAACAGCTCGGCGGACTTCTCGTTCACGATCCTGCTGATGATGCGGCTGCCGCGGCGAGCGACCGTGAACAGGAACACCAGGAAGCCGACGGACACCACGAGCCGCAGGACGGATCCCCAGATGTTCGAGTCGGGGTTGATCAGAACCCCCAGCACCGCGAGGTAGACGGCGAGGAAGACGTCCTCGATCACGATGATGCCGAGGATGAGCGGCGCTTCGGGGCTTCCCATCTTCTTCAGGTCCACCATGAGCTTCGTCACGATCGCCGAGGACGAGATGCCCGTGATGCCCGCGACCACGAGCGCCTCCGCGACGCCCCAGCCGAGAGCGATTCCGAGGATCAGGCCGGCGCCGAAGTTCAGGGCGATGTACACGATCCCGGCGATGATGAGGGTGCGAGCGTTCTTGGCGAACGCCGCGGTGTCGAACTCGAGCCCGAGGTTGAACAGCAGCAGCACCAGGCCGATGGTCGCGATGATGTGGATCTCGTCGTAGGGCAGCTCGATCGGGATCAGATGCACGGCGGGGCTGGCGGCCAGGCCGACCAGGATGTAGACCGGCACGGGAGGCAGACCGATGAGGCGTGCGGCCCGGCCGAGGAAGGTTGCCACGACCAGAAGCAGCCCCAGGATCATGATCGTCTCGCCCACGAAAACTCCTTCACTATCGATCAATAGTTAACTATTACCTAATTAGTAGACGGTGGTAAAATTTCTGCGGGAGGTTGAAGGAGATGCACAGGTTGACCGCCGCCGAGCTCATCGCGCGGATCGGCGATGACCGGCGTGAGATCTCCCGGCGGCTCTCGGGCAGCCGCCTGGAGCCGTTCCTCGGGGTGGAGCTCACCCTGCACCAGCTACGGATCGTGCTGCTCGTCGCGACCGGAACCGCGACGACCGGACGCGAGGTCGCGGAATGCCTGCACGTGAGCGCGTCCGCCGTGTCCAGCAGCGTCGACAAGCTCGTCGAGCTCGGGTACCTGTCCCGGGACGCGTCCGATCCGGACCGGCGGGTCAAGCATCTGTCCGTCACGACGGCGGGCACGCGGATCTACGATCAGTTCCTCGGCTTCCGCGATGAGGCGGACGAGTACCTCGCGGCGCTCGATCCCGCGGATCTGGCGGCGTTGGCGCAGGGTACCGCCGCGCTCCGGCGCGCCATCCACCACCGGATGGACGGCGTAGCCTGATGCGAAAGTCTCCCCGGAGGGGTGAGATTTCACCTCCTTCGTCGCTCGTCAGTGACCCAGGCCGCTGATCGGCATGCCGTACGCGCCCGGGTTCCCCACGGACTTCACCGAGTATGTGCTCGTCTGGTGCGCCGACCTGCTCGAGCCTCTCGACGTCGGTGAGCGGAGGCTGCTCCTGGACGGGCTCACGCTCATGTACACCGGTGGTCCCTGGCCGGACCGGCTCCAGATCCAGCGGCTCGTCGAGCAGATGGACGGCCGCTACGACCCGGAGTCCTTCATCGGAGAGCTTGAGATCCGCTCCGGCGGGGGGATCGCCGGAGCCGTGGATCGTCTGCGCGATCCCCGGTTGCGGGAATATGCGCTCTCCGAGCTCCGCAGGTATCCCGGGACCCCGGGGCTCGTCGTCGCGGTCAACGCGCAGGTCGACGCCGGTGTCCTCAGCGAGCAGGAGCGGAACGACATCCTCACCAGCGCGATCAACGCCCCCGTGCTCCCCGGACCGATCCCGGCGCCGGAGGGGTGTCCGCCGCTGCCCGAGGACCACCCGGAGTCCTTCGAGGATCTGAGGGCACGGCGGATGCGGATGCGTCCGGACCGGGGGAGACCCGTCGCCGGCGCGTCCGGGGCGAGGGACCGGGAGGGACGAGAGCGATGAGGGTGCTCGTGCCGGGCGCGACAGGACGGATCGGCTCGCGCGTGGTGCGTGCGGCCCGCCTCGCCGGCAACGAGGCGGTCGCCTATGTGCGCCGTCCCGACGCCGTCGAGAAGGACGACTCCGTCGTCGTCGTCCCGGGCGCCCTCGACGTTCAGCGGTGGCGCGGCTTGCGCTCGCGGTCGGGGCGGCCGCCGGGTGCGCCCTGGTCGAGACGCATCTCGATCAGCTTGCCGCCGATCCGCGTTCCGCTCAGCTTGTCGAGCACGCTCGCGGGCAGGTCCGCGGGCAGCTCCACCAGCGAGAATTCCGGACGGATGTCGATCTGTCCGAAGTCCTCGCGCTTCAGGCCGCCCTCGTTGGCGAGGGCACCCACGATCTGGCGCGGCTGCACCTTGTGGCGTCGGCCGACCGCGAGGCGGTACTTCGCGAACGACGAGTTCGACGGTCGTCGCCGGCGCTCGGGCCCTTCGTCGCCTGCGCGGTCGCGTCCGGGCCGGTCGTCCCGGTCGAACGTGCGCGCCGGGCGCTCGTCCTCGGGGGAGAGCAGCAGCGGCGTGTCGCCCTGGGCGACGACGGCCAGCGCCGCGGCGACGTCCGCCTCGGGCACGTCGTAGTGCTCGACGTAGTGGGCGACGATGTCGCGGAACCGCTCGATGCGGTCGGTCTGCTCGAGGGCCGCGGTGATCGCGTCGTCGAAGCGGGTGAGGCGGGTGGCGTTGACGTCCTCCACGCTCGGCAACGACATCTGGGTGAGCGGCTGTCGCGTCGCCTTCTCGATGGCGGCCAGCATCCGGCGTTCGCGCGGAGTGACGAAGCTGATGGCCTCGCCCGAGCGGCCGGCTCGCCCGGTGCGGCCGATGCGGTGCACGTAGGACTCGGTGTCGATCGGCAGGTCGAAGTTCACGACGTGGCTGATGCGGTCGACGTCGAGGCCGCGCGCGGCGACGTCGGTGGCCACGAGGATGTCGAGCTTGCCGGACTTCAGCTGGTTGACGGTCTTCTCGCGCTGGGCCTGAGCGACGTCGCCGCTGATCGCCGCCGCGGTGTAGCCGCGGGCGCGCAGCTTCTCGGCGAGGGTCTCCGTCTCGTTCTTCGTGCGGACGAACACGATCATGCCCTCGAAGTTCTCGACCTCGAGGATGCGGGTGAGGGCGTCGACCTTCTGGGCGTACGACACGACGAGGTAGCGCTGGGTGATGTTCGACGAGGTCGCGGTCTTGTTCTTGACCGTGATCTCCTCGGGGTCCCGCAGGTACTGCTGCGAGATCCGCCGGATCTGGGCGGGCATGGTGGCCGAGAACAGGGCCACCTGCTTGTCGACCGGGGTGTCCGCGAGGATCGTCTCGACGTCCTCGGCGAAGCCCATCTTGAGCATCTCGTCGGCCTCGTCGAGCACGAGGAACCGCAGCTCCGACAGGTCGAGCGTGCGCTTCTCGAGGTGGTCCATGATCCGGCCCGGGGTGCCGACGACCACGTGCACGCCGCGGCGGAGGGCGGAGAGCTGGGTGCCGTAGCCCTGGCCGCCGTAGATGGGCAGCACGTGCACGCCGCGGAGGTGGGCGGCGTAGCGCTCGAACGCCTCGCAGACTTGGAGGGCGAGCTCGCGGGTCGGGGCGAGGACGAGAGCCTGCGGCGTGGCCTGCGAGAGATCGAGCTGCGACAGGATCGGCAGCGCGAACGCCGCCGTCTTCCCGGTGCCCGTCTGCGCCATGCCGATCACGTCGCGCCCGCGCAGGAGGGGAGGGATGGTCGCCGCCTGGATCGCCGACGGCGTCTCGTAGCCGACGTCCTTCAGTGCCTTGAGCACCGAGGCGTCGAGCCCGAGGTCGGAAAAGGACTGCGACTCGTCGACCGTCTCGGCTCCGGTGGACGCGGCGGACTCAGGTGTGCTCATCCGTCAACGGTAGTACGCGCACCGCGGAACCTCCCCATCCCGGAGCGTCGGGGATCCGCCCGCCGATCTCGGCGGGCTCGCGCGGGGGCCCCGATCGCGTGGAACGCCTTCGCGATGGCCCTCATCGGGATCCCGATCGCCGTCGTCTAGGCTGAGCCGGTCACCCGTCGACAGGAGCCCGCATGCAGACCCGTCCCCTCGGCGCGACCGGCCGCCTCGTCTCCGCCGTGGGCCTCGGCACCTGGCAGCTCGGCGCCGACTGGGGCGCCGTCGACGACGCCGACGCCCTCCGGGTGCTCGGGGCGTCGGCCGACGCCGGGGTCACTCTCTTCGACACGGCCGACGTGTACGGCGACGGGCGCAGCGAACAGACCATCGGCCGCTTCCTCGCCGAGCGCGGCGACGACATCACCGTCGCCACCAAGATGGGACGCCGCCTCGCCCAGGAGCCCGCGAACTACACACCGGAGAACTTCCGGATCTGGACCGAGCGCTCCCGGCAGAACCTCGGCGTGGAGACGCTCGACCTCGTGCAGCTGCACTGCCCGCCGAGCGCCGTCATCGCGGATGCGGCGACCTACGACGCCCTGGACGAGCTCGTCGCCGAGGGCGTCATCGCCGCCTACGGGGTCTCCGTCGAGACGTGCGCGCAGGCGCTCGCGGCGATCGCCCGGCCGAACGTGACGAACGTGCAGATCATCCTGAACCCGTTCCGGCTGAAGCCGCTCGACGAGGTGCTGCCGGCCGCGGCGGACGCCGGCGTGGCGATCCTCGCGCGGGTCCCGCTCGCCTCGGGCCTGCTGTCCGGCCGCTACACCGCGGCGACGATCTTCGCCGCCGACGACCACCGCGCCTTCAACCGGCACGGCGAGGCGTTCGACCGCGGGGAGACCTTCTCCGGCGTCGATTTCGAGACGGGCATCGCCGCGGCCGCAGAGCTCGCGTCGGTGCTTCCGGACGGCGTGTCGCTGCCCGCGGCGACGCTCGCCTGGATCGCGGCGCTGCCGGGGGTCTCCAGCGTCATCCCCGGAGCGCGGACGCCCGCTCAGGCGCGGTCCAACGCGGACGCGGCGGCGCTCCTGGACGGAGGCCTCGACCTCGACGCGTTCGACGTCTTCGTGCGCGAGGTGTACGACCGGACCCTGCGCACGGACATCCACCCGCACTGGTGACCGGCACGGCGCGGCGACGCGCGACGGCACTCGCGTTCGCGGTCGGGCTCGTCGCCGCAGGAGTCGGGGTGCACGCGTTCGCTCCCGACACGGCGGTGAGCGACATCGCCGGCGATCTGCTCTACGCGCTGCTGATCTACGCGCTGGTCGTCGTCCTCGTGCCGAGGCTGCCCGCACTGGGCGCCGGTGCGATCATGCTCGTGTGGTGCGTGGGCGTCGAGGCGTTCCAGCTCACCGGTCTGCCCGTGGCGTGGGCGGCCGCGTTCCCGCCGATCGTGCTGGTGCTCGGCACGGTCTTCGACGCCCGCGACCTGGCCGTGTACGCGGTCGCTGCGGTGGGCGCGGCGTGCGTCGACGCGTTCGCGTGCGGTCGATCGACGCCTCGGCGGGGCCGTACGCCGTAGCCGCGACAGGCGAGGCAGGCCCGCACGTCCGGTCCGTGCCCGGCACCGGCGCCTCCGGGCGGGCGCGAGAGCCGCGTTGCGCCATGCCCGTGGGCGGGCGACCATGGACTCATGCCCTCCGCATCCGCCCGTCGTCGCGTCCTTCCGCTCGCGATCGCTGCCGCCGTGGTCCTGATCGCGGCACTCGTCTTCGCCCTCGCGACGGGGCTCGGGCGCGTCCCCGAGCCCGTCGCGGCCTCGCCCGCGCCGTCCGTCACCCCGCAGCCGACCGCGACACCGTCACCGACGCCCACCGAGATCGGGTTCCCCGCCGACACCGCGGCGTACGACGTGACGGGGCTCCCGGCCGCCGAGGTGTACGCGGTGATCCCGGCCCTCCCCGTCGACGCCGATCCGAGCGGCCCGCTGCCGGGCTTCTCGGCGACGCCGGCCGCCGCCGAGATCCCCGTGTTCGCCGAGCCGGGTCAGGCGCCGGTCGCCCGGCTGCTCCAGTCCCAGACGTACGGCGGAACCACGGTGCCCGTCGTCGAGCGCCAGACGAACTGGGTGCGGGTGCTGCTCGCGGGCCGGCAGGGCACGCCGCCGGAGGGGAATCCCGCGCAGCTGTCCGGGTGGGTGCGCGCCGCGGACGTCACCCTCGCCGACGATGCCACCCGCGTCGAGGTCAGCCTCTCCGCCCGCACCGTGTCGATCGTGAGCCCGGCGGGGGTCGAGACGGTGGCCGGCGACTTCGGCTGGGGGACCGATGCCACTCCGACGCCACTCGGTCGCACCTTCATCATGCACACCGAGGTCGTTCCGGCCTTCGGGTACACACGCGGCCATCCGCTGGTCTACCTCGGCGTGCAGTCGCCCACGCTCGCCGGGTTCTCCGGCGCTCCCGTCGCGGTGACCGCCTTCCACTACCACGACGCGCGATCCGGGCCGATCTCGAACGGATGCCTCCGGCTCGACGGTCCCGCGATCGACCGGCTCGCACAGCTGCCGCTGGGCACCGCCGTCGTGGTGACCGGCTGAGCGCCGACCACCGTCTACACTGAGCCGACAGCCCGCCGACGACCGAGGAGTCCGGCCCGTGATCCGCTCCTCCCGTGCGCTCACCCGGATCGGCGCCGCGCTCGTCGCCGTCCTGCTGACCGCGCTGATCGGAGTCCTCGTGCCGAATCGAGCGGATGCCGCCGCACCCGGATGGCTGCACACCTCCGGCGGCGACATCGTCACCGCGGACGGCACGCCGTACACGATCAAGGCGGTGTCTTGGTTCGGTCTCGAGACCTCGAACTGCGCCCCCCACGGTCTCTGGACGATCCCGCTCGACGAGGGCCTGCGGCAGATCGCGGCGATGGGCTTCACCACCGTCCGCCTGCCGTACTCGAACGAGTGCCTGGCGGCGTCCGCGAGCACCTCGATCGACGCGAACGTCAATCCGGATCTCGTGGGGCTCAGCCCGCTGGAGCTGCTGGACGCCGTCGTCTCCCGGGCGGACGCCGCCGGGCTCACCGTGATCCTCGACCGTCACCGGCCCGACTCCGCGGCGCAGTCCGCGCTCTGGTACACGGATCGGTACAGCGAAGAAGCATGGATCGCCGACTGGCGGATGCTCGCCGAGCGATACCGAGACGACCCGACGGTCATCGGCGTCGACCTGCACAACGAGCCGCACGGCGAGGCGTGCTGGGGATGCGGCGACCCTGCCCGCGACTGGCGCGCGGCCGCCACGCGCGCGGGCGACGCCGTGCTCGCGGTGAACCCGAGGCTGCTGATCATCGTGGAAGGCGTCGAACGCCAGCCGGACGGTTCCTCGACGTGGTGGGGCGGCGGCCTCGCCGGCGTGGCAGCCTCGCCGGTCGAGCTCGCGGTGCCGGACCGTGTCGTCTATTCGCCGCACGACTATCCGGCGTCCGTCTACGCGCAGCCCTGGTTCGCCGATCCCGCCTACCCGGCCAATCTCGAGGAGCGGTGGGAACGGGACTGGGGGTACATCGCCACCGAGGGCATCGCGCCGGTGCTCCTCGGCGAGTTCGGCACCACTTATCTCAGCGAGAGCGACCGGCAGTGGCTGGCGAGCCTGGTGAGCTACCTCGAGCGCACGGGCATCAGCTTCGCGTACTGGTCGTTCAACCCGAACAGCGGCGATACCGGCGGTCTCGTCGCCGACGACTGGCGCACCCCCGAGCAGGACAAGCTCGACGCGCTGCGGCCGATCCTCGAGCCGGTGCCCCCGGCGCCGACCGCCGTGCCGAGTCCCACCTCCACGCCGTCGCCCTCGCGTCCGGCGACTCCCGGACCGAGCCGCACGCCCGAGCCGACGCCGGTTCCTGAGCCGAGCGCGCCCGCGCCGTCCGGCGACACCGCGGCCGAGTGGATCCTGCAGAGCGCGTGGGGCGAGGGCTACGTCGCGGAGTTCGTCGTCACCGCCGGTGCCGCGCCCGCGCGGTCGTGGACGATCTCCTGGGTATCGCCCGGCGCGACCGAGGTCGTGAACAGCTGGGGCATGGACTGCACCGTCGTGGAGTCACGGATCACCTGCACCGGAGCGGGGTGGGCGACGACGCTCGCGGCCGGTCAGTCGGTGCGTGCCGGACTGCAGGTGTCCGCTCCTTCCGCGCCCTCTGCGCCGCAGATCGAGGTCCGCTCGTCCTCCTGACCCGAGAGTCTCCCCGCCCCGGTTCTGGTTGAACAGGCGCATTGCCTGGACTTTCCCCACCCCACGGAGCGCCCCGCAGGGGCGCTGAGCAGCTGATGCGGAAGTCTCATCTTCTCGATCCCTGAGCGAGGAGCACAGCTCCGAGACGAAGGGTCGCGGTGCCCGCCGTTCCGCTGGGTGCGTTTCGTCTCCCTGTGCTCAGGTCGAGCCCCCCGCCGGTGCCCCCTCGTCCGCGAGACTGCAGCGGGGCGCCGAGACCATGGGGTTACCCCACGGTCTCGGCGCCCACGTGCAGTCTCGCGGTCCCGACCCCGGCCACGAGCCCGAGCCTGACCCGGGTCCCGACCACGAGCCGAGCACCGAACGTCCCGGGTCATCCCCAGGTCGCGCTCCCGCCCCACGCGACGCGGGTGCTCGCCCTACTCTGGTCAGATGCAGTTCGTCTTCGACGCCGTGTTGTTCCGCTGGGACGCCCGCACGGACGCGTCCTGGTACTTCGTCGCCGTGCCCGCGGAGGCCGGTGAGGACATCCGTGAGATCCCCCGGATGCCGCGCGGGTTCGGCGCCGTACGCGTCGAAGCCGAGGTCGCCGGCCTCCGCTGGCGCACCTCGATCTTCCCCGACGCGGCGAGTGGAACGTACCACCTGCCGGTCAAGCGCGCGGTCCGTGACGCCGCATCCGCCGGAGAAGGCGACAGCATCCACGTCGGGCTGACGGTCCTGGACGCCTGAGTCCGTGGCCGATGCGAGCGCGCTCGACGCGCTGTCCCACGGCGCGCGCGTCCTCGCGTACGCCGGGTTCGCCGCCCTGAGCCTCGTTCTGACCGTGATCGACGTGCGCACCCACCGGCTGCCGAACCGTATCGTGCTCCCCGCGTATCCGGCGGCACTCGTGCTGCTCGGCGTCGCCGCCGCGACGTCGGGGGAGTGGGCGGCGTTCGGGCGGTCGCTTGTCGCCGGCGTCCTGTCGTTCGGCTTCTATCTGCTGCTGCGTCTCGCACAACCGCGCGGGATGGGCGGCGGCGACGTCAAGCTCGCCGGCCTCGTCGGGGTCCTCCTCGGCTTCGCGGGGTGGGACGCGGTCGTCGTCGGCGTGTTCGCCGGCTTCCTCGCGGGCGGGATCTACAGCGTGGGGCTCATCGCGGCGCGCCGCGCCGACCGCCGGACCGCGATCCCGTTCGGACCCTGGATGCTGCTCGGCGCGTGGCTCGGACTCGCCTTCCACGCCGTGGCGGGGTAGTCCGGGCGCGGGGCTTGTCAAGGTGGGGCGGATGCGGCCCGTCCGCCCGCTAGCCTGGCTCAATGTCCGAGCCTTCCGATGCCTCGAATCCGAGCCCCCGGGGGCTCGTGCCGCGCGTGATCTCCTGGGCGCTGGAGCGCACGCTCGTACGCGCCTTCCTGCTCTACAGCGAACATCGCGGTGCCCAGCTCGCCGACAGCATCACCTATCGCACGCTGTTCAGCGTCTTCGCCGGCGTCCTGCTCGGGTTCTCGTTCGCCGCGCTCTGGCTGTCGGGAAATCCGGCCGCGTGGCAGGCGTTGATCACTGCGGTCGACGCCGCGATCCCGGGGCTCGTGGGGGAGGACGGGATCATCGATCCGTCGGCGATCGAGGCGCCCGTCGGGCTCACGATCGCCGGGGTCGTCTCACTCGTCGGTCTCGTGGGAGCGGCGATCGGCGCGGTCGGCTCCCTCCGGACCGCGCTGCGCATCCTGGCCGACGAGGTCTCGGACGACATGTTCTTCCTCTGGGTGATGCTGCGCAACCTCGGACTCGCGATCGGGCTGGGGCTGCTGCTCGTCGTCTCCGCGGCCGCCACGTTCCTGGGCTCCGCGTCCGTCACGACGGTGACCGGCTGGCTCGGTCTTCCCGCGGACTCCGTGCTCGTGACGGTCGCGACCCGGGTCGTCTCCCTCGTGGTGGTCCTCGCCCTCGACACGGTCGTGGTCGTCCTGATGTTCGTCATCCTGTCGGGCGTCCGCGCTCCGGCCCGCGCGCTGTGGGGCGGAGCGCTCCTCGGCGGCGCGGGTCTCCTGGTGCTGCAGGAGCTCTCCGGGCTCTTTGTCGGCGGTGCGTCGTCCAATCCGCTCCTGGCCTCCTTCGCCTCCCTCATCGCATTGCTGCTGTGGTTCAACCTGTCCGCACAGGTCATCCTGATCGCGAGCGCGGTGATCATCACCATCACCCGGGAGCATGACGACAGGGTGCGCTCCCGCTTCGGCGCGGGCACCTTCGCCCAGCGCCGGGTACGCCGGGCGGAGGACGCCGTCTCGGCCGCCGTCACCGAGCTCGACCGGGCGCGCGCCGCCGAGGAGAAGGAACGCGCGAAAGCCGCTCAGCCGGCGTAGCTCGACTCAGCGTGTGTAGCGCTCGACGAAGGTGCGGAGGATCCGCGCGGGCTCGGTCACCGCAGCGGCCCGCACGGCGCTCAGGGTGAGATCCAGTTCCCCGTCGGCGAAATACCCGTACCCGGCGTACGCCCGGATGCGGGTGGAGATGCCGGCGACGTCGAGCTCCGGATGGAACTGGGTGGCGTACACGTTGCGCCCGGCCCGGAACGCCTGCACCGGGCAGGTGGGGGAGCCGGCGAGCAGCGCCAGGTGCGGCGGCAGCACGCGGACGGCCTCCTTGTGCCCGACGAAGGCGCCGAAGGTGCGCGGCAACCCGGCGAAGAGCGGGTCGTCGGCGCCGACGTCGGTCAGCGTCACCGGGACGACGGAGATCGGCTCGGCATAGGTCCGGTCGATGATCGCACCCTGGTGCGCACCGAGTGTGCCCACGCCGTAGCAGGCACCGAGGAACGGGAAGTCCCGTGCGACGACCTCGTCGAGCAGGGTCGCCATCTCGCGTTCCACCCGCAGCTGGGCGGGCGATTTGGATTCCACGGGGTCGGACGCGTTGAAGGGGCCGCCGCCGACGATGACCCCCGACAGGGCATCGAGATCGAGCGCCGGGAGAGGACCGGCCTCGAGCCGGATGCGGCGGAGCATCCGCTCGTCCAACCCGGTGTAGCGCCGGAAGAGCGCATACTCCTCGTCGGCGGGAAGGTCCTCCGCGCGGGTCGCGAGGAGCACGAACGGCTTCATCGGGAACCGCCGGCGCGACGCGGGCGGACGCTCTCCATCCGGCCGATTCTAGAGCAGACGGACGGTGCTCGTCGCGGGGCCCGGGTTCCGCCGCCCGGAGATAGGCTGGGGTCATGGCTCTTGCACGACTCTCCGGTGGCCCGCTCGACGGACAGGTCCTCCCGCTCGAAGACGGCGTCGACGACTCGCTCATCGTGCCCTACGGCGAAGGGCAGGTCGTCTACCGGCGCGACGGTGAGTTCGAGAACACCGGCGATGACGACGGTCCCACCCAGGCACGGTTCCGCTACATCGAGGCGACCGAGCCGATCGATCCGAATCCCGACGGCCGGGACGACTGAGGCGTGAGCACCGCGAGCGAGCCGACCCGCTCGATCGAGGTGGAACGCGCCTACGACGTCGACGACGACACCGCCCTGCCCGACTGGGAGCGCCTGCCGGCGATCGCGCGCGTGGACGCACCCGAGCACCGCGCCCTCGACGCCCGGTACTTCGACACGGCCGACCTCGCGCTGGCGCGGGCGCGGGTCGCCGTGCGCCGGCGCACGGGCGGGTCGGATGCCGGATGGCACGTGAAGTCCTCCGCCCCGGAGGGACGACACGAATGGGGCTGGCCCCTCGGTGCCGACGACGACATGCCGCAGGCGATCATCGACGCGGTGGCCCGCTGGGCGTCGCCGCCCTTCGCGCAGATCGCCCGCATCCGCAACGATCGCACCGCCTACGCGCTCCGCGACGCCGACGGCGGTCTCGTCGCCGAGATGGTCGACGACCGGGTGAGCGCCGTCGCCGGCACCGGCCGGGAGACCCTCTGGCGCGAGTGGGAGGTGGAGCTCGGCCCCGCCGCGTCCGCGGACGCCGACTGGCGCGCCGCGTTCTTCACCGCCGTCGACGCGCTGGTCGAGGCGGCCGGCGGTCGCATCGCCTCGTCCGCCTCGAAGCTCGGTCGCGCGCTCGGCGCCTGAAGCGAAAGTTCCTCACGCTTCGTCTCGCTGCGCTCGCTCAGCGACCGGGCTTTCACCACCCCACGGAACGCCCCGCCAGGGGCACGGAGAAGCTGACTCGAGAGTCTCCGCTCACAGTCCCTGAGCGAGGAGCAGCGCTCCGAGACGAAGGGCAGCGACCGGGCTTTCGCCTCCTTCCTCGTCCGTCAGCGACCCGGGCCGCCGGCCCGGAACGTGAAACGGCGAGGCCGCCCCGATCGTGCCGGGACGGCCTCGCCGTTTCGCGTGCGCGAGGGCGGTCAGAAGTTGATCATGTGCCCCGCGAGACCGTGGATGGCCTCCTGCAGCGCCTCCGACAGCGTCGGGTGGGTGTGCACATTGCGGGCGAGCTCGACGGCCGTGAGATCCCACTTCTGCGCCAGGGTCAGCTCGGGGAGCAGCTCCGAGACGTCGGGGCCGATCATGTGGGCGCCGAGCAGCTCGAGGTGCTCGGTGTCGGCGATCAGCTTGACGAAGCCGACGGGCTCGCCGAGGCCGTGCGCCTTGCCGTTCGCCATGAACGGGAACGTCGCGACCTTGATGTCGTGCCCGGCGTCCTTCGCCTGCTGCTCGGTGAGCCCGAACGAGGCCACCTGCGGGGAGCAGAAGGTCGCGCGCGGCATGAAGCGGTAGTCGCCGAGGGTCTGGGTCTCGGCCTTGCCGATGGTCTCCGCTGCGACGACGCCCTGGGCTTCGGCCACGTGCGCGAGCTGCAGCTTCGCCGTGACGTCGCCGATCGCGTAGATGTGCGGGACGTTGGTGCGCATGTGGTCGTCGATGCCGATGGCGCCGCGCTCGGTCAGCTGCACGCCGGTCTTGTCGAGGCCGAAGCCCTCGACCCGCGGCGCGAAGCCGATCGACATGAGCACCTTGTCGGCCTCGATGGAGCCCTGCGCGCCCGACTTGTTGTCGGTGTACGTCACGGTGACCGACGATCCGTCGTCGACGACCGACTCGACCTTGGTCGAGGTGAGGATGTCGATGCCGTAGTTGCGGTACTGCTTCTGGATCTCCTTCGACACGTCGGCGTCCTCGTTGGGGAGAGCCCGGTCGAGGAACTCGACGATCGTGACCTTCACGCCGTAGTTCGACAGCACGTAGGCGAACTCCATGCCGATGGCGCCGGCGCCGACGATCACGATCGAGCCGGGAAGATCGCGCGCGAGGATCTGCTCCTCGTACGTCACGACGTTCTCGCTCAGCGTGACGCCCGGCAGCAGACGCACGGTCGAGCCCGTCGCGATGATGGCGTTGTCGAAGGTGACGCGCTCGACCGAGCCGTCGGACTTCGTGACGTCCACCGAGTGGTCGTCGGCGAAAGCGCCGCGGCCCTGATACTCGGTGACCTTGTTCTTCTTCATCAGGTAGTGGATGCCCTTGACGCGGCCATCGGCCACCTCGCGGCTGCGATCCCAGGCCACTCCGTAGTCGAACGACACGTCGCCCGAGATGCCGAAGAGCTCTGCCTTGTGGGCGAAGGTGTGCGCGAGCTCGGCGTTCTTCAGGAGGGCCTTGGAGGGGATGCAGCCCACGTTCAGGCAGACACCGCCCCAGTACTTCTCCTCGATGATCGCGGTGGACAGGCCGAGCTGGGCGCTCCGGACGGCCGCGACGTACCCGCCGGGGCCGGCGCCGAGAATGACGACGTCGTAGTGAGGCATGCTCTCAGCCTATCGCTCGCCGACGTCGTCCCGGCCGGCCGTACGGTCGCGCACGATCTCCTTCTGCTGGCGTGCCCGTGCGCCCAGCAGCCAGACGACGAGGGCGATGACGATCAGCAGGGCGGCGGCGCCGACGATCCACGGCAGCGGGTTCGCGCCGTCGCCGTCCTCGGGTGTCGCCGTGGCCGTCGCCATCGCATCCGGGGAGGCGGTGTCGGTGGCCGGGGTGCTCGCGGACTCGGTCGGTGTGGGCTGGGCGGTGGGGCTCGGGGCGCCGGCGACCTCGAACGCGAGCTCGCCGGCGATCGGGTGCCCGTCGCTCGAGACCACGCGCCAGGCGACCGACACGGTCCCGGAGGGCTCGCCCTCGAGCGCCTGGGTGACGACGTTTCCTGTGACAACCGGATCGCCGTCGGTGAGGGAGGTGCCGGCGCCATCCGTCACCTGCACCACGGTCGACGAGCCGTCCGAGAGCAGGTCTGCGCTGTAGGTCAGGGTGATCGCGTCGGGGAGAGCGTCGACGGCGGTGCCGGCGGCGGGATCGGTCGAGACCAGTTCGTCGTGGGCGGATGCGGGCGCCGCGGTCACGAGGACAGCGGACAGGGCCAGGGCGAACCCGGCCAGCGCGGCGATGAGGGCACGCCGCGAGCGGGTGGGAGAACCGAATGCGATCACCCGACCGAGCCTAATGCGGCAGGACCGTGCACGGGATGAGCGGTCCCGGACGCGGGCCTCATCGGGAGGGGTCGGGATGTCGGACGGCCTTCGCGATCCGTTAGGCTGAACCACGAGGAGGACGACGTGGACGAGCAGCACACACATCGACCGGGCGACATCCGGCGCCAGGGCGACGCGCCCGCGCCGACCCACGACACGACCCAGACCTTCGGGCACGATTCCGACCTGTCTTTCGTGCCGTTCGGCAGCGAGCTGAGCGACGCCGAGATGGAGGCGATCGAGGCGCTCCCGGGTAGCGCCGCCCTGTTCATCGTCCGCTCCGGCCCGACCGCCGGCGCCCGCTATCTCCTCGACACCGACGTCACGACCGTCGGTCGGCATCCCGACGCCGACATCTTCTTCGACGACGTGACCGTCTCGCGACGCCACGCCGAGATCACCCGCGTCGACGGCGGTTTCGAGATCGTCGACCAGCGCTCGCTCAACGGCACCTACGTGAACGGCGAGCGCGTCGACCGTGCGACGCTGTCGAACGGTGCCGAGGTGCGCATCGGCAAGTTCCGCCTGAACTTCTTCGTCTCGCCCGCCGATCTCGTGTCGGTGGCGGACGCCTGATGGCGGCTGTCTCCGCCCGCGGCCGCAACGAGGCTGTGGGCCTGCTGAGCATCGGTCAGGTGCTCGCCCGGCTCACCCCTGACTTTCCCGCACTGACCTCCAGCAAGCTGCGTTTCCTCGAGGTGCAGGGCATCGTCAGTCCGCGCCGTACCGAGTCCGGCTACCGCAAGTTCACGCCCGCCGACCTCGAGCGACTGCGTCTCGCGCTCACCCTGCAGCGCGACCACTATCTGCCGCTGAGCGTCATCCGCGACTATCTCGACGACGTGGATGCGGGGCGAGACCCCGCGCCGCCCGCCGAGACCGTGCCGCGCTCGATCGTGCCGACCGCGCGCCGCTACCGTCGCGACGAGCTGCTGCGCACCGCGGGAGCGGGTGCGCAGCTGCTCAACGACGCGCTGAGCACGGGCCTGATCACCGGCGGTGAGACCTACGACGAGCAGGCGCTGGCGATGCTGCGCGCCCTGGTCGCGCTCGACCGTCACGGGATCGAACCGCGTCACCTGAGGTCGATGAAGCAGAGCGCGGAGCGCGACGTCGCGCTGGTCGAGTCGGCGCTCGCACCCCTGCGCCGCCGGGTCGACGCGAACTCCCGGGGGAGGGCTGCCGATCTCGCGCCGGAGCTCGCCCGCCGGATCGGCGATGTCCGTGAGGCCCTCATCCGCGCGGCGCTCGACCGGCTCGACATCTGATCGTCCGACACGCCGGGCGCCGGGAGCGGATGTCGTTGCCCGGGACCGCTCGCTCATCTAGCGTGGAATCACACAGCAAATGGAAGGGAGGCGCCCGCATGAACGCAGGCGATCCGATCGGCGAGGTCCCTCTCGACGCCGACCTCCTCTTCACGGATGGCCTGCCCCAGATGGACGACGAGGTCGGCTACCGCGGTGCGGTGGCGGCTCGTGCAGCGGGCATCACCTACCGTCAGCTGGACTACTGGGCGCGCACCGAGCTCGTCGAGCCCACCGTGCGGGGTGCGAGCGGGTCGGGATCGCAGCGGCTGTACGGCTTCCGCGACATCCTCGTCCTCAAGCTCGTGAAGCGTCTGCTCGACACCGGCATCTCGCTGCAGCAGATCCGCACCGCGGTCGAGCAGCTGCGGGTGGCGGGCATCCGCGACCTCACCGGCACGACGCTCATGAGCGACGGCGCCTCGGTCTACCTCTGCACCTCGAACGACGAGGTCATCGATCTCGTGAGTCGCGGCCAGGGCGTCTTCGGCATCGCCGTCGGCAAGGTCCTGCGCGAGGTCGAGTCGACGCTCGTCGAGTTCGACCCTCAGGTTCCGCATCCCGCCGACGAGCTCGCCGTACGTCGCGTCCGCCGCACCGCCTGACCCGCGCCGCTTTTCTGTCGCGCCGCTCGCGGCGCGCTGGTTCCGACGACGGCCGGGCCGCGCGCTCAGGGCACGGCAGAGCGCTCCAACGCGCGGCAGGGTGCTCCGGTACGGGGACGGTGCTCAGGCGGCGGGGGTGCCCTCGGGCGCCGTGATGCGGCCGGTTCGGACGATCCGGTCGAGCAGCGCGTCGAAGTCGGCCGCGAGCTCCTGGGCGGAGTCGCCCGGCCAGATGTGCAGGGGCTTCGCCGCGCCCTGCGCCTGCTGCAGCGATGTGCGCTCGGGCAGCTGCGGCGAGAGCACCAACGGACCGAACATGTCACGCAGCTCCTTGATGCGGAACTGGTGCTCGATCGACTGCGGACGCACGCGGTTCACGACGATCCCGAGTGGCTGCAGGCGGGGCGAGAGACCGCGCCGGATCTCCTCGATCGCGCGCAGCGCGCGGTCGGCCGCGGCCACCGAGAACAGCCCGGGCTCGGTGATCACGACGACCCGGTCGCTGGCCGCCCACGCCGTGCGGGTGAGCGCGTTGAGCGAGGGCGCGCAGTCGATCAGCACGAGGTCGTAGTCGGCCTCGACAGTGGCGAGTGCCTCCTCGAGCTTCCAGACGTCGCGCACGCTCGGGTGCGGACCGTCGAAGTTGATGGCGGAGGGACTGCCGATCAGCACGTCGATCGTGCCGGCGTGCACCTTGGTCCAGCCGCTCGAGGTGATCGCCTGACGGACGACCTTCTCCTTCGGGTTGGCCAGGACGTCGGCGACGTTCAGCCGCCCGGCCACCTGGATGTCCATCCCGGTCGACACATCGGACTGCGGGTCGAGGTCGACGACGAGCGTACGAACACCTCGGGCGAACGCGGCGGACGCGAGCCCCAGAGTGACGGTCGTCTTGCCGACCCCGCCCTTGAGCGAGCTGACGGAAAGGACATGCACGTCCCCCACGTTACCGTCCCCTAGGCTGTGAGCACACTCAGGCCCGCGCATCGCCGCCGTCGAGTGCGATGTGCCACCGCCACATGACGGATACGAGGTCCCATGTTCCGGAAGATCCTGGTCGCCAACCGCGGCGAGATCGCGATCCGCGCCTTTCGCGCGGCGTACGAGGTCGGCGCGCGCACGGTCGCCGTCTATCCGTACGAGGACCGCTTCTCCCTGCATCGGCTGAAGGCGGACGAGGCGTACCGGATCGGCGAGAAGGGCCACCCGGTCCGTGCATACCTCGACGTCGACGAGATCATCCGGGTCGCGAAAGACAGCGGTGCGGACGCGATCTACCCCGGCTACGGATTCCTCTCCGAGAACCCCGAGCTCGCCGCGAAGGCCGCCGCGAACGGGATCGCGTTCATCGGGCCGCCCGCCGCCGTCCTCGAGATGGCCGGCAACAAGGTGACGGCCAAGGAGCACGCGATCGCGGCCGGGGTCCCCGTCCTGCGTTCCACGCCCGCATCCGACGACGTCGAGACGCTCCTCGGACAGGCCGACGGGATCGGCTTCCCCATCTTCGCAAAGGCCGTCGCCGGCGGCGGCGGCCGCGGGATGCGGCGCGTCGAGACGAAGGAGGAGCTCGCTCCCGCCCTCGCCGAGGCGATGCGGGAGGCGCAGAGCGCCTTCGGCGACCCGCGGATGTTCCTCGAGCAGGCGGTGCGGCGTCCGCGGCACATCGAGGTGCAGATCCTCGCCGACACGCAGGGCGCGACGGTGCACCTGTTCGAGCGCGACTGCTCGGTGCAGCGCCGTCACCAGAAGGTCATC
Organism: Microbacterium sp. 18062; assembly: GCF_902706225.1. Classification (GTDB taxonomy): domain Bacteria; phylum Actinomycetota; class Actinomycetes; order Actinomycetales; family Microbacteriaceae; genus Microbacterium. The sequence continues at coordinate 60,146 of NZ_CACSKB010000006.1, read as the reverse complement.
GAGATCGCCCCGGCGCCGAACCTCGACGAGCACGTGCGACAGGCCCTGCACCGGCACGCCGTCGCATTCGCCGAGTCGATCGGCTACCAGAACGCCGGGACGGTCGAGTTCCTGCTCGAGACGGCCGGACCCCGCACGGGCGAGGCGGTCTTCATCGAGATGAACCCCCGCATCCAGGTCGAGCACACGGTGACCGAGGAGGTCACCGACGTCGACCTCGTGCAGTCGCAGATGCGCATCGCGGCCGGCGAGAGCCTGGCCGAGCTGGGGCTCACCCAGCCGGAGCTGCGCCTGCGCGGGGCGGCGCTGCAGTGCCGCATCACCACGGAGGACCCGACGCAGGGGTTCCGCCCCGACACCGGAAAGATCACGACCTACCGCTCGCCCGGCGGTGCCGGCATCCGTCTCGACGGCGGGACGACGGCGGCCGGATCCCAGATCAGCCCGCACTTCGACTCGATGCTCGCCAAGCTCACCTGTCGCGGGCGTGACTTCGACGCCGCGGTCGCGCGCGCCCGTCGCGCCCTGGCCGAGTTCCGCATCCGCGGGGTCTCCACGAACATCCCGTTCCTGCAGGCGGTGCTGGACGATCCGTCGTTCACCGTCGGTGACATCAGCACGGCCTTCATCGACGAGCGTCCGGAGCTCCTGCGCGGGCGCGAGTCGAAGGATCGCGGCTCGAAGATCCTGAACTGGCTCGTCGACGTCACGGTCAACAAGCCGAACGGGGAGAACCCGCTCACGATCGATCCTCGACTGAAGCTGCCCGCGGTCGACCTGTCGGTGCCGGCCGTCCCGGGGTCGCGGCAGCGGCTGCAGGAGCTCGGGCCGGCCGGTTTCGCCGCCGACCTGCGTGCGCAGACGGCGCTCGCGGTCACCGAGACGACCTTCCGCGACGCCCACCAGTCGCTGCTCGCGACGCGCGTGCGGACGAAGGACCTCCTGACCGTCGCGCCGTACGTGGCGCGCCTCACGCCGCAGCTCCTGTCGGTCGAGGCGTGGGGCGGTGCGACCTACGACGTCGCGCTCCGGTTCCTCGGCGAGGACCCGTGGGAACGACTCGACGCACTCCGCGAGGCGCTGCCGAACGTCGCCATCCAGATGCTGCTGCGCGGCCGGAACACGGTGGGCTACACCCCGTATCCGACCGCGGTGACCGACGCGTTCGTGCGCGAGGCGGCTGCATCCGGGGTCGACGTCTTCCGGATCTTCGACGCCCTGAACGACGTCTCGCAGATGAGGCCCGCGATCGACGCGGTGCTCGAGACCGGCACCGCGGTCGCCGAGGCGGCGCTGTGCTACACCGGCGATCTGCTCGACCCCGCCGAGACGCTCTACACGCTCGACTACTACCTGCGTCTGGCCGAGCAGATGGTCGAGGCGGGTGCCCATGTGCTCGCCGTCAAGGACATGGCGGGGCTGCTCCGGCCCGCCGCGGGCGCCCGGCTCGTCGGCGCGCTGCGCGAACGGTTCGACCAGCCCGTGCACGTGCACACGCACGACACCGCCGGCGGCCAGCTGGCAACGCTGCTCGCCGTCAGCGCGGCGGGGGCGGATGCGGTCGATGCGGCCGCCGCGCCCATGTCCGGCACGACCAGCCAGCCGTCGTTGTCGGCCCTCATCGCCGCGCTCGCGCACACCGAGCGCGAGACCGGTATCGCGCTGCAGGCGGCCGCGGATCTGGAGCCGTACTGGGAGGCCGTGCGGCACCAGTACCGTCCCTTCGAGTCGGGCCTGCCCGGCCCCACCGGGCGCGTCTACCACCACGAGATCCCGGGCGGGCAGCTGTCGAACCTGCGTCAGCAGGCGATCGCGTTGGGACTCGCGGAGGACTTCGAGCTCATCGAGGACATGTACGCCGCGGCGAACGAGATCCTCGGCCGCGTGCCCAAGGTGACCCCGTCGTCGAAGGTGGTGGGCGACCTCGCCCTCGCCCTCGCGGCCGCGAATGCAGACCCGGCCGACTTCGCCGAGAACCCGCAGAACTACGACATCCCCGACTCGGTCGTGGGGTTCATGGCGGGGGAGCTGGGCGATCTGCCGGGCGGATGGCCGGAGCCCTTCCGCAGCAAGGTTCTCGCCGGTCGTACGCTCAAGCCTCCGGTCGTGGACCTGTCTGAAGAGGACGCGGCATCCCTCGACGCGGACTCCACCACGAGACGCGACGCCCTGAACCGGCTGCTCTTCCCCGGACCGACGCGGTCGTTCCAGGAGACGCGCGACGCCTACGGCGACCTGTCGGCGCTCGACACCGACGACTACCTCTACGGCCTGACGCCCGGGGTGGAGCACGTGGTCGAGATCGAGCGCGGCGTGCAGCTGTGGCTCGGTCTCGAGGCGATCGGTGCGGCCGACGAGAAGGGCATGCGCACCGTCATGACGACGCTCAACGGGCAGCTGCGCCCGGTCTTCGTGCGCGACCGGAGCATCGCCGTGGAGGCCCGGCAGGCGGAGAAGGCCGACACGTCGAAGCCCGGTCAGGTGGCCGCTCCCTTCTCGGGCGTCGTGACGCTCAAGGCCGAGGTCGGCGACACCGTGCGCGCCGGTCAGCCGCTGGCGTCGATCGAGGCGATGAAGATGGAGGCGGCCATCACGAGCCCGGTCGACGGCGTCGTTGAGCGTCTCGCGATCGGGGCCACGCAGCAGGTGGAGGCGGGCGACCTTTTGGTCGTCGTCCGGCCTGCGCACTAGCCTGGGGTGGGCGCCGACGGTTCGGCGATCCGTTGGGAGTTCTCTGAGTATGGCTGATCGCGACGATCAGAACCCGGTTGACGGCGACGCCGACATCATCGACGAACCGGTCAGCGTGGACGCCGCCGGCTTCGACATCCTGAGCACGCAGACCGCGCAGGTCGCGGTGACGCTGCCGGTGACGGACGTCGACGACGACCTGGTGGACGACGACATCCTCGCGGACGACATCGCGCCGGAGCCGGTCGCCGTCGTCTCGATCGAGGGCGGCGTGGACCCGGTCGACGACGTTCACGTGGTGCACGAGGACGACGTCGAGGAGACGGTGGACGACGGAGACGACACGACCGTCGACGCCGAGGACGCGGTGGAGGTGCACGACGTGGACACATCCGAGCAGGAGCCTGAGGCCGTGACGTCCCCGGCCACCGGTGCCTCGGCGCCGCAGGAGACACCGGTCTTCCGGTCGACGACTCCGGTCACGCTCCGCACGACCGAGACCCGGCCGGTGACGGTGCGCTCTCCGGACCCGGTGTCGCCGCCCGAGCCCGAGCGCGCCCACGCGACGGAATCCGCATCCGCCGACGCCGTCCCCGCGCCCGTCACGCTGGCTGCGCGTCGCGTGGACGAGCGCGATGCGGAACGGGAGACGGCCGATCTGCTGACGGCCGACCGGCTTCTGCAGAGCGATCGCCTGCCGCGTCGCGAGCCGGAGGGCACGTGGCCGCACTTCGTCTACGCGTTGACCGGAGGCCGCGTGCGCCTCGGCGACAGTCGCCGCGCACGGGCGCGGCGTGCGCTCGACGCGAGGATCGCCGCGCCCCTCAACGGCGGTGCCCGGTTCGTGGCCGTGCTCTCGCGCAAGGGCGGCGTCGGCAAGACGACGGTGACGGCGTTGCTCGGCATGGCCCTCGCGGACGCGCGCGAGGACCGGATCATCGCGCTGGACGCCAACCCGGATCGCGGCACGCTCGCCGAGCGCATCGGCCGTCCGAGCGGCAAGACCGTGCGCGACCTCACCGGGTCCCGCACGCGCGTGCACGGCTTCAACGAGATCTCGTCGATCGTCGTGCGCGACGAGACCCGCCTGGACGTGCTGGCCTCCGACGCCGACCCGCGTATCTCCGAGGCGTTCGACGACTCCGACTACCGGGACGTCGCCGCGCTGGCCGCGCACTACTACTCGATCGTGCTGACCGACACGGGCACGGGCATCGTGCATTCCGTGATGAGCGCGACGCTCGAGGCGTCCGACGCCCTCGTGATCGTCGCCGGGCTCAGCGTCGACGAGGCGCGTCTCGCGTCGGAGACCCTCACCTGGCTCGAGACCAACGGCTACACCGAGCTGGCGCGTTCCGCGGTGGTGGTGCTCAACTCCTCGCGTCCCGGTGCCGCGCTCGTGCGACAGACCGAGCTCGAGGAGCACTTCCGCAGCCGGGTCCGCGCGGTCGTCCGCCTGCCGTACGACGCGCGGATCGCCACGGGCAGCGCGATCACGTTCCGCGACCTCCAGCCCGCGACCCGCGCGGCCGCGCGAGAGCTCGCCGCCGTCGTGGTGTCCGGCATCGGCTCGGTCCCGGTGACGGGCGCCGCGTGACGGTTCGCGCCATCCGCCTCTTCGGCGACCCCGTCCTGAAGACCCCGAGCTCACCGATCGCCGAGATCGACGACGGCATCCGCGCTCTCGTGCGCGACCTCGTCGAGACCGTGGAGCTTCCCGGGCGGGCGGGCGTCGCCGCGCCCCAGATCGGTGTGGGGCTGCGGGCGTTCAGCTACAACATCGACGGAGACATCGGGTACGTCCTGAATCCCGTCCTGGTCGAGGCGTCGGGGGAGCCGGAGCTGATCGGAGAGGGATGCCTCTCCGTCCCCGGGCTCTGGCACGACGTGCTGCGTCATCCGCACGCCAAGGTCGTCGGCATCGATCTCGACGGCGACGAGGTCGTGCTCGAGGGGGACGGGCTGTTGGCGCAGGCGCTGCAGCACGAGACCGATCATCTCGACGGAAAGCTGTACCTCGACCGCCTCGACCGGGAGCGCCGTCGCGTCGCACTGCGCGAGGTGCGCGAGAGCGACTGGTTCTGACTCGAAGGTCTCCGCTCTCGATCCCTGAGCGACGAGACGAGCGGAGCGGAACCCGTTCCGGTGGGGCGCTTCGTCTCGCTGCGCTCGCTCAGCGACCGGACTTTCTCGCCCCACGGCGGCCCCCGCCAGGCGCGGGGGAAGCTGATGCGGAAGTCGCCCGTCCTCGACCCGTCAGCGCAGGACTCTCGCACCGGACTCTTGCTCGCCGCGGACCGCCCTGGAGGAGCGCGGGCCCGTGCTTGGGGCCGCGAGACTGCACGTGGGCGCCGAGACGGTGGGGTTGCCCCACGGTCTCGGCGCCCCGTTGCAGTCTCGCGGGTGAAGGGCGTGCGGGTGAGGACCGCGACCTGTCGTCTCGTCTATCCCGCTCGGGAACCGCGCTCGGGTCCTAGGGCAGCGAGATGTTCTGGGTGTTCTCCGGCACGCTGTAGAGCTCTTCGATCTCGCCCGCGAAGTCGTCGAGGATGACGCTCCGTTTGATCGAGAGCTTCGGCGTGAGATGCCCGCTCGCCTCGGTCCACTCGGTCGGCAGGATCACGAACTTGCGGATCGACTCGGCGCGGGAGACGGTGGCGTTCGCCCGGTCGATGGCGTGCTGGATCTCGGCGCGCACCGCCTCGTCCTTCGCCGCCTCCTGGATCGACAGCTCGGCGCGATGCCCGTTGTTCTGCAGCCACGTGGGCAGCATCTCGGAGTCCAGCGTGATCAGGGCCGAGATGAACGGCTTCTGATCGCCGACCACGACGACCTGGCCGACGATGGGGTTCGAGCGGATGGGATCCTCGAGCGCAGCCGGTGCGACGTTCTTGCCGCCCGCAGTGACGATGATCTCCTTCTTGCGCCCCGTGATCGTGAGGAAGCCGTCGCCGTCGAGCGTGCCGATGTCGCCGGTCTTGAACCAGTCGCCGTCGAACGCGTCCGCCGTGGCCTCGGGATTGCGCCAGTACTCTTTGAACACGTTGATGCCGCGCACCTCGACCTCGCCGTCCTCGGCGACCCGGATGCCGACGCCCGGCAGGGCGGGTCCGACCGTGCCGATCTTCGACTTGGTGGCGAGGTTCACGGTCGCCGGCGCTGTCGTCTCGGTCAGGCCGTATCCCTCGAGGATATGCACGCCCAGGCTGTGGAAGAAGTGGCCGAGGCGGGGGCCGAGCGGAGCGGAGCCGGAGACCGCGAAGGTGACGTTGCCGCCCATCGCCGTCCGCAGCTTCGAGTAGACGAGCTTGTCGAACAGCGCGAACGTGATGCGCATCCCCAGCGGGATCCGCCTGCCGTCCTGCAGACGCTGCGAGTGGTCGATCGCGGTCTGCGCCGCAGCGCGGAAGATCTTGCCCTTGCCGCCGGCCTCCGCCTTCTGCTCGGCGGAGTTGTAGACCTTCTCGAACACACGCGGGACCGCGAGGAGGTACGTCGGGTGGAACGATCCGAGCGCCGCGAGCAGCTGCTTGGTGTCCGGCTGGTGGCCGGTCTTGACGCCCGCGTGCACGTTCAGGATCGAGATGAAGCGCGCGAAGACGTGTGCGGCCGTGATGAACAGCACCGTCGACGCGCCCGGCGTCTGCACGACCTCGTCCAGGGCCTTGGCGGAGTTGCGCGAGAGCTCGACGAAGTTGCCGTGCGTCAGGACGCATCCCTTGGGCCGTCCGGTCGACCCGGACGTGTAGATGAGAGTGGCGATGTCCGATGCGACGGCGAGGCCGCGGCGCCGTTCGATCTCATCGTCGGACACCGATGCTCCCGCCGCGACGATCGTGTCGAGGTCGCCCGCCTGCATCTGCCACGCCGTGCGGATGAGCGGGAGGTTCGCCCGCACCTCCTCGAGGCGCGCCGCGTGCTCGGCGGACTCGACGAGGACCGCGACCGCGCCGGAGTCGGAGAGGATCCATTCCACCTGGTGCGCCGAGCTCGTCTCGTAGATCGGTACCATCACCGCTCCGGCATAGAACAGGGCGAAGTCGACCAGCGTCCAGTCGTACGTCGTGCGAGCGAGGAAGCCGATCTTGTCGCCGGGCTCGACGCCGGCGGAGACGAACCCCTTCGCCAGAGCGATGACCTGCCGCTGGAAGTCGGCGGCGGAGATGTCGCGCCATCCGTCGCCGTCGGGCACCGCGAACAGGGCACGGTCGGGCGTCGCAGCGACCCGGTCGACCAGGAGGTCGGTGACGTTGGCCTGGGGATCGGCGGGGACGATCGCGGGGACTTCGAACTCTACGGCGCTCATTTCGGCAGCTCCTTCGATACCGGGGCGGGCAATGCTGATGAGACGCAAGTCTACGCATGCGTGAGACTGAGTCCCACCGTCGCCGCGCGAGTAGGAGTCGCGAGGCGTCGCGCACTAAGCTTCTGTGGGCTCACCGGAGCCGAAGGGATGGCACCGTGCTCGCAGTGGGGCTCGACACCGAGGAGGTCGACCGGTGTTCTACTGGCTGATGAAGTACGTCGTGATCGGCCCGATCATCAAGGCGATCTTCCGACCGTGGATCGTCGGACGCCGCAACATCCCGGCCGAGGGTGCCGCGATCCTCGCGAGCAACCATCTCTCTTTCGCGGACTCCATCTTCCTCCCGCTGATGATCGACCGGCGGATGTCGTTCCTCGCCAAGAGCGACTACTTCACCGGCCGTGGGATCCGTGGATGGGCCACCCGGTTCTTCTTCAAGGCAACCGGCCAGATCCCGATCGACCGCTCCGGCGGCAAGGCCTCCGAGGCCTCGTTGAACACCGGCCTGCAGGTGCTCGGGCGCGGCGACCTGCTCGGCATCTATCCCGAGGGGACCCGCAGCCCGGACGGCCGGCTGTACCGCGGACGGACGGGACTGGCGCGGATGGCGCTCGAGGCGCACGTGCCGGTCGTGCCGGTCGTGATGGTCGACACCGACACGGTCATGCCCATCGGCAAGCGCATCCCGCGGATCGGGCGTGTCGGCATCATCATCGGTGAGCCGCTGGACTTCTCGCGCTTCGCCGGTATGGAGGGGGACCGCTACGTCCTGCGCTCGGTCACCGACGAGATCATGATCGCTCTGCAGCGGCTCGGAGCGCAGCGATACGACGACGTCTACGCCTCGACGGTCAAGGACCGGGCGGCCGTCGCCGGCGCGTCTGAGACCCCCCGCTCGTCGCTAGACTGACGGGATGCTCTCCTCTCTCGACCCGCTTGATCATTGGCGTGCGCTGCCGATCAAGCAGCAGCCCGTCTGGCCCGACGCCGACGCCGTGGCCACCGTCTCCGCCGAGATCGCGACCCTTCCGCCGCTCGTCTTCGCCGGCGAGGTGGACCGCCTGCGCGACCGCCTGGCGCGCGCCGCATCCGGGCGTGCGTTCCTCCTGCAGGGAGGGGACTGCGCCGAGACGTTCGCGGGGGCGACGGCCGAGCAGATCCGCAACCGCATCAAGACCGTGCTGCAGATGGCGGTCGTCCTCACCTACGGGGCCTCGATGCCGGTCGTGAAGATGGGCAGGATGGCGGGGCAGTTCGCGAAGCCCCGATCGAGCGAGTCCGAGACGCGCGGCGATGTGACGTTGCCCGCGTACCGCGGAGACATCGTCAACGGCTTCGACTTCACCGAGGGCTCGCGCACGCCCGATCCGCAGCGCCTGCTGAAGGGGTACCACACGGCGGCGTCGACGCTGAACCTCATCCGCGCCTTCACCCAGGGCGGGTTCGCGGACCTCCGCGAGGTGCACAGCTGGAACAAGGGCTTCGCCGAGAACCCGGCCAACCAGCGGTACGAGCGGATCGCGACTGAGATCGACCGTGCCATCAAGTTCATGGAGGCCGCCGGCGCCGACTTCGACGCGATGCGCCACGTCGAGTTCTACACCGGTCACGAGGGTCTGCTCATGGACTACGAGCGCCCCATGACCCGCATCGACTCGCGCACGCACACGCCGTACAACACCTCGGCGCACTTCCTGTGGATCGGCGAGCGCACCCGCGAGCTCGACGGGGCGCACGTCGACTACTTCTCCAGGATCCGGAACCCCATCGGGGTGAAGCTCGGCCCGACCACATCGATCGAGACGGCCCTGGCGCTCATCGACAAGCTCGACCCCGAGCGCGAGCCGGGCCGGCTCACCTTCATCACCCGGATGGGTGCGGGAAAGATCCGCGACGCGCTGCCGCCGCTGCTCGAGGCCGTGAAGGACTCGGGTGCGACGCCGCTGTGGGTCACCGACCCGATGCACGGCAACGGCATCACGACCCCCACCGGCTACAAGACCCGCCGTTTCGACGACGTCGTCGACGAGGTGCGCGGGTTCTTCGAGGCGCACCGTGCGGTCGGCACGCACCCGGGCGGCATCCACGTCGAGCTCACGGGCGACGACGTCACCGAGTGCCTGGGCGGCTCCGAGATGATCGACGAGGCGACCCTCGCCACCCGCTACGAGTCGCTGTGCGACCCGCGTCTGAACCACATGCAGTCGCTCGAGCTGGCCTTCCTCGTGGCCGAGGAGCTCGAGAAGCGCTGATGCGGAGGTCTCCCTGAGCTGAGGAGTGCTCGCTCCGAGACGAAGGACGGCGACCGGGCTTCCCCAACCTCATGGAGTGCCCCGCCAGAGGCATGGAGGAGCTGATGTGAAAGTCTCCCCGAGGGGGGACTCCGCATCCTTCGCTGGTCGTCTGCGACCGCGGCCGCTGACCCGGCGGCGAAGGCGGATGCGGCGAGCCGCCCGCATCCGCCTCGTCACTCAGCCGGAGACGTTGAAGCGCAGCGAGACGCGGGTGCCGCGCTCCACCATGGACCCGGCGCTCGGCGACTGGGATTCGACCTCGGTGGCGTCGTTCGGGAACAGATCCCACGTCGAGAGATACTCGGCGGTGAACCCGGCGTTCGACAGCGCCCGCTTCGCCTCGTCGCGCGTCATCCCGTCGACGTCGGGGACGGGGAACAGCGGCGGACCGTCGGAGATGATCAGGGTGACCGTGTCTCCCGGGCGCCAGTCACCGCCGCCGTCGCGATCGGCGAGCCCGATCACGTTGCCCTTGGCGATGTCCTCCGAGTTCTGCGTCGGCCGGTTGTCTGAGACCACCAGCTCGACGCCTTCGAGGACCCGGACGGCGTCGTCCACCCTCAGTCCGGACACATCCGGCACGGGGCCGCGGGAGACGACGAGGCTCGCGGTGTCACCCTCGTAGACCGTGCAGCCGTTCGTGCAGTCGACCGGGTCGCCGCCCGAGGGGCGGACGACGGACGCCGCCACGACCGTGCCGTCGGCCGCGTCCGTGAAGAGGTACTCGGGATCGGTGAGCCCGACCTTCGCCTGCTGCAGGGTCGCGGTCACCTCGTCCAGCGTGCCGCCGGCGAGCGGACCGAGATCGTGGGGCTGCGGCCCGAGCGACACGACCACGCGCACGGTCGAGTCCTTGTCGAGCCGTTCGCCGCTGCCGGGCTCGGTGCGGATCACCCGTCCCGTCTCGATCTCGAGGCTGTACTCCTCGCCGCGCTCCGCGACGAGGGTCTCCGCGCGGAGGGCGCTCTGGGCCTCTTCGAACGTGAGGCCCTCCACGGCCGGCACGGCGACGAGCGATCCGGGGCCCGAGCCGAACCACCATCCGGTGCCGCCGGCGATCGCGGCCAGCAGCAGCACGATCGTGACCAGCCACCCGCCCTTGGCGGCGCGGCGGCGAGCGGCGCGGCGCAGGCGGGTGGCGTTGTCGGCGTCGTCCGCGACCGGCTGCGGCCCGGTGAGGGCGGCCGGCAGTGCCTTCGTGAGCTCGCCCGAGTCGTATCCCTCCTCGGCGACGGCCGTTCCGATCGCGAGGGTACGCGCGACCTGCGGGGCGACGCCCAGCTCGCGCTCGATGTCGCGGAGCCGTCGCAGCATCTCGTCGGCGTCGACGGGGCGGGCATCGGGGGAGCGTTCGGTCGCCCAGAGGACGAGCTCGTCGAGCTGCTCGGGCACGCCCGGGTTCTTCGCGCTCGGCCGCGGCACGGAGTCCGTCGCGTGCTGGTAGGCGATCTGCATCGGCTGCTCGCCCTTGTAGGGCTGCTCGCCGGTGAGCATCTCGTAGAGCATGATGCCGAGTGCGTAGATGTCGCTGCGGGCGTCGGCGCTGCCGCGGGTGACGAGCTCGGGGGCGAGGTACGCGATCGTGCCGAGCAGCATCTGGCCGCTCGCGGTGTTCGCGGTCGTCGCGCGCGCGAGGCCGAAGTCGCCGATCTTGATGCGGCCGTCCTCGGCCAGCAGCACGTTCTCCGGCTTCACGTCGCGGTGCACGATGCCCGCCCGGTGTGCGGCGGCGAGCCCGGAGAGGATCGCGTCCATGATCGTGATCGTCTGCGGGACCGAGAGACGACGGTGCTCCTTGAGCAGATCGCGCAGGGTGATGCCGGGGAGGTACTCCATGACCATGTAGGCCATGTCGCTGTCCTGACCCTGGTCGAACACGTTGACGACGTGCGGATCGGCGAGCCGAGCGGCCGCTCGTGCCTCCTGGATGAAGCGGCTCTGGAACACGGAGTCGTCGCTCAGATGCCCGTGCATGACCTTGAGGGCTACACGCCGCTCGAGGCGCAGGTCGGTCGCAACGTACACCGTCGCCATCCCGCCGCGGGCGATGCGCGCGCGCACGCGGTAGCGACCGTCGACCAGACGGCCGATCAGCGGATCCGCGCGCTGGCTCGTGCTCACGCTCAGAGTCTACGGATTCGCGGCTGTGAGCCCCGGCAGCGGCTCACCCTCTTCCTGCGCGATTCCGTCTCGCCGTGAGCGATCAGTCTGTCAGCCGAGGATCGCGAGCCACGTGGTCGCCGGCTGCTCCCAGCGCGCGTAGCGGTCGGGGTACGCGGAGATCTGCACCGCCTGCGCCGCATCCGCGTAGGGGAGCGTCTCCCACCCGGGGATGTCGAGGAGGCCCTGCGTGCGCGTGCCGTTCGGATCGGCGGGTCCGCCGAAGAACGCGCGCGTCGCGCGGTCGGGGTCCCGCACCTCGTCCGCAGTGCCCCATCCGGTCGACGGACGCTGCTGGAACAGGCCCAGCGAGTCGCGGTCGCCCCAGTCGAGGTTGCGCAGCCAGGACTCCTGCATGGCCGTGCCGAGCGCGATGAGGATGCCGCGGTCGGAGACGCCGAGCTCGCGTCCGATGCGGATGATCGTCTGTGCGTTCGCCGCCTGCTCGGCATCGAGCTCGAGCGCGGGAGCGGCGGCGGGCACCGGTGCGGCGGCGGGCTCGGCGGAGGCGGCGGGCGCGGCTCCCGGGATCGCGATGCTCTGACCCGGGTAGATGATCGAGTCCCACGTGAGGCCGTTGGCGGCGAGCACGGCCTGCGTCGTCGTGCCGTTCCGGCTCGCGATCGCGCTGATCGTGTCGCCCGCCTGCACGACGTGGACGCTCGTCGCGGGCGCGGCCTGTGCCGCCGGGGCGGCGGGTGCCGGCGCGGCCGCCACGGGCGCCGTGAGCCGGAGCACGGCGCCGGGGCGGATGACGGAGTCCTGCCAGCTCAGCCCGTTCCATGCGAGCACGTCCGCGGTCGCCAGGCCGTATCGCGAGGCGATCGCGCTCACGGAGTCGCCGGCGACGACGGTGTGGGTCTCGGGCGGGGGGACGGCAGTGGCGCGCAACGTGTGCGCACCGCCGTTCTCGAGGGCCGAGACGCGGCTCTCGGCCGCTTCGACGGGGGTGGGATGCAGCGCGAGCGCGACCCCGCCGGCGACGGCGGAGAGGCCGAGAGCGGCGAGACGGGAGTGTGCGAGGGCGTGCGAAGACATGGGCGTCCTCCTCATGGTGGATCGTCCTTCCGGGGGTCCGGCCACACTGGCACGCGTGTATAGCTCTGTCAAGGAGAGTGACGCATGGGGCGTATGTGACGAGGGCTTCCCGACGCACGACCACGCTCCCGAAGGTCGGAGGCGAGTGAGACAATGGCGGAGTGACTGGCGACATCGACACCCGCACGCCCACCGACTGGCTCGCTCTGCCGGACCTGGTCGAGATCACCGGCGAATCCCTCAGCCGGGTACGTCGCTACATCGACGACGCGTATCTCATCGGATCGCGTCGGCACGGACCGTTCACGGTGCCGAGCGTCTTCATCGTGGACGGAGCGCCGCTCGGCTCGCTCCGCGGGACGATCATCGCCCTGCGGGACGCGGGACTCACCGACGACGAGGCCATCGACTGGCTGCTCGAACCCGAGGAGTCCATCGGGCAGGCGCCTATCGCGTCTCTCCTGCAGGGACGTAAGAGCGAGGTTCGGCGCGTCGCACGCACCCTCACCTGACCCGAAAGTCTCCGCGCCCCGGTTCTGTTGAGCAGGCGCATTGCCTGGACTTTCCCCACCCCACGGAGCGCCCCGCAGGGGCGCGGAGAAGCTGAAGCGAAAGTCTCCCCTCTCGGTCCCTGAGCGAGAGGCGGAGCGACGAGACGAAGGGGCGGGGTGGGCGCTTCGTCTCGCTGCGCTCGCCCAGCGACCGGAGTGCGCCCCCGCGGTTCCTCCCGTGCGGCGGCGCGTGCCGCTCAGGCGGTCCGCGAGGTCGCCGCGCGCGCGAGGTCCCGCAGCTCGCCGACCGCGACGTTCCCGAGCGGGGCGCCGGAGAGCGCGCGGTCCGCATCCCGGGCGTAGGCCGCGATGAGGTCCTCGACGCGGTCGAGCGCGCCGCTGTCGACGATGGTCCGCTGGAGAGCGCCGATCTGCTCCGCGTCGAGCTCTGGATCGCCGATCAGCTCGTCGACGACGGCGCGGGCGCCGGGCGCCAGCACCTCGCGCGCATACGCGACCAGCACGGTGCGCTTGCCCTCGCGGAGGTCGTCGCCGGAGGGCTTGCCGGTCCGGGCCTCGTCGCCGAAGACGCCGAGCACGTCGTCGCGCAGCTGGAACGCCATGCCCACCGGATGCCCGAACGCGCTGAGCGTCGACAGCTGGCCGGTGCTCGCTCCGGCGAGCGCCGCGCCGATGCGCAGGGGCTGCTCGACGCTGTAGCGCGCGGACTTCAGCGACGCGACGCGCAGCGCTCGCTCGGCGTGCCGGTCGTCGCCCGCGACGAGGAACGCGGACTCCTCGGCGATGTCGAGGAACTGACCGACGGTCACGTCCCGGCGCATTCGCGCGTACTCGGCGCGGGCCGTGGCGGCCTCGTCCGAGCTCGCGGTGGTCAAGCCCTCCTCCAGCAGGTCGTCGCTCCAGGCGACGAGGAGGTCTCCGGAGAGGATCGCGGCCGAGCGTCCGAAGGCGGCTGCATCGCCCGCCCACCGCTGGTCGCGATGGTGCGCCTCGAGGGCGCGGTGCGCGGCGGGCTTTCCTCGCCGGGTGTCCGAGTTGTCGATCAGGTCGTCGTGGACGAGCGCTGCGGCGTGGAAGATCTCGAGCGCCGCGGCCGCCGCGATCACGGCGTCGCCGGGTCGCGCGACCCGGCCGCCGGCCTCGGCGACGGCGCGCCATCCGGTCAGGCAGAAGCGCGCGCGAAGGCGCTTGCCGCCCTGGACGGCGGATGCGGATGCGCGGACGAAGTGCACGGCCTCCGGACCCGCCTCCGTCGCATTCCGCAACCGGGATGCGAAGAAGTTGTCCAGACGCTGGGAAACCGCCTCGATCGCGTCTGACATGCTCGACACGGGCCTAGCCTAGTCAGAGCGCCGACGCGTAGAATTCTTGTCACACCGTCACCCAAGGGGGATGAATGCCTCTCTCCGAACAAGAGCAGCGTCTGCTCGATGAGATGGAACGCCACCTCATGAGCAACGACGCCGATGTCGTCACTGCTCCGCAGGTCGGTCGCGCCCTCAGCTATCGCAACATCGTCTACGGCACGATCATGGTGCTCGCGGGTCTCGGTGGCCTGATCGTGGGACTTTCGACGCAGTTGATCGTGGTCGGTGTCGTCGGTTTCGTCCTGATGCTCGGCGGTGTGATCGTCGCGGTCACCCCTTCCCGCACTCTGCGGAGCTCTCCGTCCTCCGCTCCGCGCGCGGGAGGCAAGGACGCCAAGACGTCCGGCTCCTTCATGGATCGTATGAACGACCGATGGGACCGCCGCCAGGAAGGCCGCTGATCCCACGCTGATCGCCTGAGCGCCGCCCCCTTTCGAGGGGGCGGCGCTCTTTCGTGCGTCCGAGGCGGGGATCGTCGGCGACCGCGCTGTCGAGCTTTTCGGCGTCGGGGGGAGCGCCGGCCCATCTCGGAGCCGTTGCAGGTAGTGAAGTGGAGGAAAGTGGAGTAAAGTGGGGGATACCTCACACGTGGGCCGGACGAAGGAGGGGGGATGCGCGGATGCTGCTGGGTACTCACACCCCCAAGCTCGACGACAAGGGGCGCGTCATCCTTCCGGCCAAGTTCCGCGACGACCTCGGAGCGGGCGTCGTGATCACCCGCGGTCAGGACCGCTGCCTCTACGTGTTCAGCGAGGCCGAGTTCGAGCGCGTGCACGAGCGCATCCGCGAGGCGCCGCTGAGCAACAAGCAGGCCCGTGACTTCCTCCGCATGTTCCTCTCGGGCGCGAGCGCCGAGAAGCCGGACGGCCAGAACCGCGTCACCATCCCGCCGGCCCTGCGCAGCTACGCGGGCCTCGAGCGCGACCTCGTGCTCACGGGCGTCGGCGCCCACGCCGAGATCTGGAACGCCGGCGCGTGGAACACGTACGCCGAGAGCAACGAATCCGTCTACTCCGAGCTGGAGCAGGAGGTGATCCCGGGCCTGTTCTGAGCCCCCGGTCCCGATTCCCAGCCGCCCCCGCCCTGACGCACTTCCCCCGCGCCAGGTAGGAGAGCGGATGGGGATCGGGACCGAGGGACCCGGCCCCCGCATCATGAGCCTCCGTGACATCCACACCCCGGTTCTGCTCGAGCGGACGATCGAGCTGCTCGCGCCGGCGCTCGACGCGCCCGGCGCGGTCCTCGTCGATGCGACGCTCGGCATGGGGGGACACAGCGAGGCGTTCCTGGAGCGTTTTCCCGGTCTGCACCTGATCGGACTGGACCGCGACACCGATGCGCTCGGCATCGCCGGCGAGCGGCTCGCCCGGTTCGCCGGACGCACGACCCTCGTGCACTCCGTGTACGACGGCATCGCGAGCGCCGTGGTGGGCGCGGGCATCGACCGCGTGGACGGGGTCCTCTTCGACCTCGGCGTCTCGTCGCTGCAGCTCGACGAGGCCGACCGCGGGTTCGCCTACGCGAAGGATGCCCCGTTGGACATGCGCATGGACCAGACCGAGGGGCCGACCGCCGCCGACGTGCTCGCCACGTACTCGGAGGGCAACCTCCGCCGTATCTTCGAGCGGTACGGCGAGGAGAAGCTCTCCGCCCGCTACGCCCGCGCCATCGTGATCGCGCGTTCCGACGCACCGCTCGAGCGCTCCGGACGACTCGTCGAGATACTGGACGCGGCCACTCCGGCCGCGCTGAAGAACGCCGGACACCCCGCCAAGCGGGTCTTCCAGGCGCTGCGGATCGAGATCAACGGCGAGCTCGCCTCGCTCGAGCGGGCGATCCCCGCCGCGCTCGATCTGCTACGGGTCGGCGGGCGCATCGTCGTACTCTCGTACCAGTCCCTCGAGGACCGCTTCGTCAAGCGCGAGCTCGCGCGCGCGGCGTCCTCGACCTCGCCCGCGGGCCTGCCCGTGGAGCTTCCCGAGCACGCCGCCCGGTTCCGCCTGCTTGTCAAGGGCGCGGAGCTCGCCGGCGACGACGAGCGCGCGCGCAACCCGCGCGCCATCCCCGTGCGCCTGCGCGCGGCCGAGCGCATCCGGGAGGTCGCGTGAACACGGCAACGGCGGTCACGCCCTACCTCGCTCCGGTCCCCTTCGAGGAGGAGACCGGACAGCGCGACCCGGGTCGAACCCTTCGTCCCGTCGAGCAGCCGGCTCGCCGCCGCCGCCCGCGCCTCGCGTACGGAGTCCTGGCGGTCGCCGGCGCGCTGGCGATCGCCGGCGCGCAGATGCTGTTCTCGGTGCTGTCGACCCAGAGCTCCTTCGAGCTGTCCGCGCTCACACAGCAGCAGCGCGAGCTCACCTGGCAGAAGCAGATCCTCTACGACGAGGTCGCGGGGCTCAGCTCGCCACAGTACCTCGCCGCCAACGCTGCGGCGCTGGGCATGGTCATCAACGAGTCGCCGAGCTACCTGCGGCTGAGCGACGGCGCCGTCCTCGGCAGCCAGCAGGCATCCGTCTACACGTCGTCGATCGACGCGCTCGGGCGCGGCTCGGTGGCGAACTCGCTCCTGACCGAGACCCCGCTCGTCACGGCGCCGGACGCCACGATCGACGGCGTGCAGACGCCGGTCGCGGATTCGGGCGCCGATACCGCGACACCCCCGGCGCTGACCGACGGACTGCCGACCCCCACGACACACTGAGACCATGACGACGAGAAGCACCCGCAGCCCCCGTCGCCGCACCGTCGTGGCCCTCGCCGTCGTCCTGGCGGTGCTGGTCGTCTTCGTCGTCCGGCTCGTCGACATCCAGGTCGTGAACGCCCGCGAGCACGTCGAGGACTCGGTCAACATCGCCACCGGCGGCAAGAACGTCCTCTACGGCACCCGGGGGTCGATCGTCGACACGAACGGGCAGACGCTCGCGGGCAGCATCCTGCAGTACGACGTCCAACTGGACCCGAGCAATGTGGGACCGGTCACGCGCACCGACGCGAACGGCGACACCGTCGAGGTGGACTGGCCGACGATCGCCGCCGAGATCGGCGCGATCACCGGGCAGAGCGCCGAGGACGTGCAGAAGATCGTGTCGGACACGCTCGCGGTCAACCCCGACAGTCAGTACGCCGTGCTCGCGACAGGCCTCTCGACCGAGAAGTACCGGGCTCTCGTGGACCTCGGCCTTCCCTTCCTCACTCCGACGCAGCATCCGGCGCGGACGTACCCGGACGGCGCGGTCGCCGGCAACCTCGTGGGTTTCGTCGGCTCGGACGGCACCCCGCTCGAGGGCCTCGAGAGCTCGCAGGATTCCTGCCTCGCCGCCACCGACGGGGAACGGGTCTTTCAACGCGGGAAGGACGGCGTCGTCATCCCGGGCACCGAGACCGAGACGCCGGCGGTGGACGGGGGCACCCTGACCCTCACGATAGATCGCGACCTGCAGTGGTACCTGCAGCAGCTGATCGCAGAGCAGACCCAGAACCAGGGCGCGCAGCACGGGCAGATCATGGTCGTCGAGGCCAAGACGGGAAAGATCCGCGCGGCGGCCGAGTACCCGACGGTCGACCCCAACAACGTCTCGGCGACGGACGAGTCCGATCGCAGCAGCCGGATCTTCCGCGGCACGTTCGAGCCGGGCTCGACCTTCAAGGCGCTCACGGCCGCGATGGCCATCGACTCGGGCGTCGCGACGCCGACCTCCACGGTGGTGGCGTCGGGCCGGGAGACGTTCCCGAACGGCGCGCGCATCACCGACGCGCTCTCGCACGGCGCCACGACCTACACGCTCGCGGGCGTGCTCATCGACTCGTCGAACGTCGGCATCTCGAAGTTCGCCGAGATGGTGCCCGCCGAGACCCGCTACGACTACCTGCAGCGCTTCGGCATCGGCCAGGTGAGCGCCGTCGGGTTCCCCGGCGAGGAGACGGGCGTGCTGCGCCCGGTCGCGGAATGGGACAACCAGACCTTCTACAACACCTCATTCGGACAGGGCGTGTCGACCACCCTCCCGCAGCTCGTCGGCGCCTACCAGGCGATCGCGAACGACGGTCTCAAGGTGCCGCTCTCGCTCGTCGAGTCGTGCACGCTCGCCGACGGAACGGTCGAGGAGACGGACGCGGGCCCCCCGACCCAGGTCGTCAGCTCGTCGAGCGCGGAGCAGGTGCAGCAGATGCTCGAGAACGTGTTCGTCCAGGGCTCGCTCTCCAAAGCCCTCGCCATCGACGGGTACCGGGTCGCGGGCAAGACCGGAACCGGTGAGATCTCCGAGGGCGGCACGTACAAGAGCGGCGTCTACTTCACGACCCTCATCGGCTTCGCCCCCGCGGACGACCCGGAGTACGTGGTCGCGGTCACCCTCGACCAGCCCACTGGGGTAAGGTCGTCTGCGGCCAACGCGGCGGCCTTCCAGCAGGCGATGACCCAGGTTCTGAAGACATTCCGGGTCATGCCCTCCGACTCGCAGCCGGTCCTGCTGCCCAAGACCGGCTGAGCCGCGGGCACCCGCACCAGACATGATCGCACTCACTCTCTCCCACATCGCGCACGTGCTCGGCGGCACCCTCCGGCTCGCTGGCACCGACACCCCCGACTCCGTCGTCGACGGCGTGGTCGACACCGACTCCCGCGAGATCGGGCCCGGCGACGTCTTCGTCGCCAAACCCGGCGACACGACCGACGGTCACCGCTTCGTCGGCGCCGCGGTGGACGCGGGCGCCGTGCTCGCCATCGTCGAGCGGCCCGTCGAGGTGCCGGTCACCCAGATCGTCGTGGCGGACGCGGTCGGCGCCCTCGCCGACCTCGCGCGCGAGGTCGTTGTCAGAGTCCGCGCCGAGGGCGATCTGCGCGTGGTCGGCATCACCGGCTCGAATGGAAAGACGACGACCAAGAACCTGCTCGCCCGCATCCTCGAGCCCGAGGGCGAGACGGTCGCCCCGCGTGCCTCGTTCAACAACGAGGTCGGCGCCCCGCTCACGATGCTCCGGGTCCGGCAGGACACCGGATTCCTCGTGAGCGAGTTCGGCGCGAGCGGCCCGGGCGAGATCGCGCGCCTCGCGGGGCTCGTCGAGCCCGATCTCGGTGTCGTGCTCATGGTGGGGATGGCGCACGCGGGCGGCTTCGGCGGCATCGAGGCGACCTTCGCGGCGAAGTCCGAGCTCGTGCGGGCTCTGCGTCCCGGCGGCCTCGCCGTGCTCAACGCCGACGACGCACGCGTGCGGGCGATGGCGCCGATCGCGGCGGAGCGGGACGCGTCCGTCCGCTGGTTCGGCCATTCGGCCGAGGCGGCGGTGCGCGCGAGCGACGTCGAGGTGTCCGCATCCGGCACCCGGTTCACGCTCACGGTCGACGGCGAGTCCGCGGCCGCCACGCTCCGCGTGCTCGGCGCCCACCACGTCATGAATGCCCTCGCCGCCGTCGCCGCCGCGACCGCTCTGGGCGTCGGCCTCGCGGAGTGCGTGGCACGGCTCGAGACGGTCGAGATCGCCGAGCGCTGGCGCATGCAGCCCCTCGGCTCGGACCGCATCCGCATCATCAACGATGCGTACAACGCGAGCCCGGACTCGATGACGGCTGCTCTGCGCACCCTCGCGCAGATCACGGGGCCCGCAGAGCGCATGGTCGCCGTGCTCGGTGCGATGAGCGAGCTGGGCGAGTACGCCGGCGAGGAGCACGACCGCATCGGCGAGCTCGCCGTGCGCCTGCGCATCCCGAGGATCGTCGTGATCGGGACGGAGGCGCGGCGCATGTACATCTCGGCGATCGCCGAAGGCTCCTGGAGCGACGAGGCCGTCTTCTTCCCCGACGCCGACGAGGCCTACGACTACCTCCTCGGCGAGCTGCGCGACGGCGACCGGGTGCTGGTGAAGTCCTCCAACTCCGCGGGCCTCCGGTTCCTCGGCGACCGACTGGGAGAATCGTTCTCGTGAGATCCCTCCTGACTGCCGCGGCGATCTCGCTGGCCTTCACGCTGTTCCTCACCCCCGTTTTCCTGCGGCTGTTCCGCAAGTGGGGCTGGGGACAGGTCATCCGTACGCCGGAGAACGTGCACAACCCGAGCCACGGTGCGAAGCGCGGCACCCCCACGATGGGCGGCACGATCTTCATCGTGGGGGCTCTGGTCGGATACTTCATCGGCACGTATGCGGGCGGCAACCCGCCGACGATCTCCGGACTCCTGGTCATCTGGATGATGGTGGGGTTCGGTGCGGTCGGGTTCATCGACGACTACATGAAGGTGCGGCGGCAGAACAGCCTGGGGCTGAGCGGATGGCGCAAGATCCTCGGCCAGGTCCTCGTCGTCGTGCCGTTCGGGATCGTGGCGCTCCAGTTCCCGAACGCCGACGGGCAGACGCCGGCGAGCCCGTACGTCTCGCTCTTCCGCGACATCCCCGTGCTCTCGTTCATGGCGCTCGGGTTCGTCGTCGGATGGATCCTCTACCTCGCCTGGATCGCCTTCCTCGGCGTCGCGGCGTCGAACTCCGTCAACGTCTCGGACGGCCTCGACGGGCTCGCGGCCGGGTCGGCGATCTTCGTCACCAGCGCGCTCGCCCTCATCGCGTTCTGGCAGTTCAAGCAGCCCTGCGACGTCGAGGCGATCGGGCGGGGATTGCAGGACGCCTGCTACCAGACCCGGGATCCGTTCGACCTCGCCATCATCGCGGCGGCGTTCATCGGCGCGCTCGTCGGCTTCCTCTGGTGGAACGCGCCCAAGGCCCAGGTCTTCATGGGCGACGTCGGCTCGATGTCGATCGGTGGGATCATCGCCGCCATGGCGATCCTCACCCGCACCGAGATCCTGCTCGCCGTCATCGCGGGCGTCTACGTCCTCGCCTCCGGCTCGGTGATCCTGCAGCGCGCCTACTTCAAGCTGACCCGCGGCAAGCGGCTGTTCCTGATGAGCCCGCTCCATCACCACCTCGAGATGCGGGGGTGGCCGGAGATCACGATCGTGGTCCGGATGTGGATCATCGCGGGCCTGCTCGCCCTGGCGGGCGTCGGCCTCTTCTACGTGGAGTGGCTGGTGCGCACATGAGCGAGGCGCGCCTCGATGCGCTGACCAGCTGGAACGCCGACTGGTCGGGGCTGCGGGTCGTCGTGCTCGGTCTCTCCGTCACCGGCTTCTCCGTCGTCGACACGCTGGCCGAGCTCGGTGCCGATGTGCTCGTCGTGAGCGAGCAGGCCGACGAGGAGTACGCGCGGCTGCTCCCGGTGGTCGGAGCGCGGCTGTGGACCGGCCCGCTCGACCGGGTGCCGCACGAGGTGCGCCACCATCGTCCCGAGGTCATCGTCGCCTCTCCGGGCTTCGCCCCGTGGCATCCGGTCGTCGGCTGGGCACAGGGCGAGGGCATCCCGCTCTGGGGCGACGTCGAGCTCGCCTGGCGTGTGCGCGACAAGGTCGTGCGGGCAGACGGCACGCCCGCGGACTGGGTGCTGATCACCGGCACCAACGGCAAGACGACGACGACCGGGCTGACGGCCGCCATGCTCGCCGCGGGCGGGCTGCGCGCGGCGCCCTGCGGCAACATAGGGATCCCGGTTCTCGACGCCGTCCGCGATCCCGGGGGTTTCGACGTGCTGGTCGTCGAGCTCTCCAGCCATCAGCTCTGGTACCTGTCGCTGCAGACCGGGCCCGAGCCGCTGTCTCCGCACGCCGGCGTCTGTCTCAACCTCGCCGATGACCATCTCGAGTGGCACGGCTCCGCGGACGCGTACCGCGACGCGAAGGCCGTCGTCTACCGGAACACCCGCGTCGCGTGCGTCTACAACAAGGCGGATGCGGCCACGCGCCGCATGGTGGAGGAGGCCGACGTCGTCGACGGCGCCCGTGCGATCGGGTTCGACCTCGGCTCGCCGGGTCCGAGCGACCTCGGCGTCGTCGACGGGATCCTCGTCGACCGCGCCTTCCTCGAGGACCGCCACCGCAGCGCTCTGGAGCTGACCACTCTCGACGAGCTCCGGGCGCAAGGACTGTCCGCGCCGCACGTGGTCGCGAACATCCTCGCCGCGGCGGCCCTCGCCCGGTCGCTCGAGGTCGCGCCCGAGCACATCCGCAAGGCGCTGGCCGGATTCCGGCTCGACCCGCACCGCATCGAGGTCGTCGCCGTCGCCGGGGGAGTCACCTGGGTCGACGATTCCAAGGCGACCAATCCGCACGCCGCGGACTCGTCGCTCGCGGCGTATCCGGGCGCGATCTGGGTGGTCGGCGGGCTCCTCAAGGGTGTGGACATCGCGGGACTGGTCGCCGGACGCGGGCGCGACGCGAAGGCCGCGATCGTGATCGGCGCGCAGCGCGACGTGATCCTCGCCGCGTTCGCACGACACGCGTCCGACGTGCCCGTCTTCGAGGTCGATCCCACGCAGACTGAAGACGTCATGGCGCAGGTCGTCGAACTGGCGGTGCAGGTCGCGCGTGACGGGGACGTGGTCCTGCTCGCCCCCGCCGCCGCATCCTTCGACCAGTTCGCCTCGTACGCCGACCGCGGCCGGCTCTTCGCCCGGGCCGTGCGGGAACGGATCGGAAGGGATGCGGGTGGTCGACACGACGCGGACCAGACCGGTCCCGCCGGAGCCTGAGCCCGGCCCACGACGGGGTCTCGCCGCGCGCGTCTCGCTCGGCCGCGTGTTCGCCCCGGTGCCGAGCGAGTTCCTGACGATCGCCTCCACGGCGCTGCTGCTCACCGGCTTCGGACTGGTGATGGTGCTCTCGGCGACCTCGGCGACCGCGGAGGACGCCGGCGGCGGACCCTACGACGCCGTGCTGAAGCAGGCGGTGTTCGCCGCGCTCGGCATCCCGATCATGTTCCTCGCGTCGCGCATGCCCCTGACCTTCTGGAAGCGGATCGCGTGGCCGGCGCTGATCCTCGCCACGCTCTTCCAGATGCTCGTGTTCGTCCCGGGCCTCGGTGTGTCGGCCAACGGGAACCGCAACTGGATCTCCATCGCCGGCGTTCAGGCGCAGCCGTCGGAGTTCCTCAAGATCACGCTGGCGGTGTGGCTCGGCTTCATCCTCTACCGCAAGCGCACGCTGCTCGCCGACTGGCGACACGTGTTCATCCCCGCGGTGCCCGTCGCGGTCGCCGTGATCGCGACGGTCATGGCCGGGCACGACCTCGGCACGGTGCTGATCCTCGTGCTGATCCTGCTCGCGGCGCTCTTCTTCTCCGGGGTGAAGCTGCGGGTGTTCATCCTGCCGGCGATCCTCGCGGCCGGTGCGGTGGCCTACTTCGCCATCAGCAGTCCCGACCGGATGCGCCGGTTCATGAGCTTCCTGAACGAGGACTGCCTCGCCGACTACTACGGCGACTGCTACCAGCCGCTGCACGGGATCTGGGGACTCGCCGGCGGCGGCGTCTTCGGCCTCGGCCTCGGCAACTCCAAGGAGAAGTACAGCTGGCTTCCGGCCGCGGCGAACGACTACATCTTCGCGATCGTGGGCGAGGAGCTCGGCCTCATCGGCTGCATCGTCGTGCTCCTGCTGTTCGCCCTCTTCGCCGTGGGCGCCTTCCACATCGTGCGCAAGACCGACGACCCGTTCGTGCGGATCACCGCGGGCGCCATCACGATCTGGATCGTCGGACAGGCGCTGCTGAACATCGGCGTCGTCCTGCGGCTGCTCCCCGTCTTCGGCGTCCCGCTGCCGTTCATGTCGCAGGGTGGCACCTCGCTCGTGTCGGTGCTGCTCGCGTGCGGTGTGCTGCTCTCGTTCGCGCGCTCGCTGCCGGCCCGAGGCGGCCACGCGCCGGCCGTGCCGCCGGCGCGTGGCAGAATCGCCCGGTGACGACCTATCTTCTCGCCGGCGGCGGCACCGCCGGACACGTCAATCCGCTCCTGGCCGTCGCAGACGCCCTGCGCGCACGCGAGCCCGAGGCCGAGATCCTCGTCCTCGGCACGCGCGAGGGACTCGAGGCGCGACTCGTGCCCGAGCGCGGCTACGAGCTGCTCTTCGTCGACAAGGTGCCGTTCCCTCGCCGCCCCGACCGCAACGCCCTCGCGTTCCCCGCCCGCTTGCGGCGGGCGATCGCGCAGGTGCGCGCGCACATCCGCGCCAGGCACGTCGACGTGCTCGTCGGGTTCGGGGGATACGCCGCCGCTCCCGCCTACATCGCGGCCTCCCGGGAACGGGTCCCGTATGTCGTGCACGAGGCGAACGCGAAGCCCGGACTCGCGAACGTGCTCGGCGCCAGGCGTGCGGCGGCCGTCGGCGTGGCGTTCCCGGGCACAGCGCTCCGCCGCGGCGAGGTCGTCGGCATGCCGCTGCGACGCGAGATCGTCGAGCTCGACCCCACGGCGTCGCGCGCGGAGGCCGCCCGCTTCTTCGACCTCGATCCGGACCGTCCGACGCTGCTCGTCTTCGGCGGCTCGCTCGGAGCTCTCCGGCTGAACGAGGCGCTCGGCGGCTCCTGGCGCGACGTGCGGGAGGCCGGCTGGCAGCTCGTCCACATCACGGGGGAGCGCTCCGACCTCGCCGACCCCGGCGAGGTCGGCTACGCCCTCCGCCGTTACGTGGACCGGATGGACCTCGCCTTCGCGCTGGCCGACGTGATCGTGTCGCGCTCGGGCGCGGCGACGGTCAGCGAGATCAGTGCGCTCGGCATCCCGGCCGTCTATGTGCCCTATGCCGTCGGCAACGGAGAGCAGCGGCTCAACGCCGCATCCGCCGTCGCAGCCGGGGCGGCCGTGATCATCCCCGACGCGGAGCTCACCGCCGAGCGCGTGCGCGCCGAGATCGTGCCGCTGCTCGGCGACCGCGACCGGATCGATCGGATGCGGCGGGCCGCCGCATCCGTCGGCACCCGGCGCGGAGCCGAGAACGTCCTCGCGCACATCGACCGCGCTCTCGGGCGCTGACGGCGCGGGCGGTCACTCCGGCGCCGCGGTCAGGGCGTCGGTCACGAGCGCGATGACCTCGCCGTCGCGGAGGCCGAGCTCGCGCATCCGGGAGACGAGCTCGCCCGCAGCGCGCTGCGCCTCGCGGCGGACCGGGTCGCTGTCGAGGCCCACGAACGTCCCGGCCCGGCCGCGCGTCTCGACGACCCCCGCGGTCTCGAGCTCGCGATACGCCCGCGCCACCGTGCCCGGAGCGAGATCGAGTTCGGCGGCCAGCCCGCGCACGGTCGGCAGCCGCTCGCCGGGCGTCAGCGTGCCCGCGGCGGTCGCCGACAGGATCCCGACGCGCAGCTGCTCGAAGGGCGGAGTCTCGGCGGCCGGATCGATCGGGATGCGCAGCGACGTCATGCTGTCCTTTGTAGCGGCTGCGGGCGCCGATCGCCGCCGACCCGCGCGGGCGCGCCCTGGGTGCGCATCCGGGCACGCGAACCTAGACTTGTCGGGTCATGATCAGACCCGACCTGAGCCTTCCCATCCCCTCCTCGATCGATGCCGCGCACTTCATCGGCATCGGCGGGTCCGGCATGTCGGGTCTTGCCCGCATGTTCCTGGCGCGGGGCATCCGCGTCTCGGGAT
The DNA here is from genome assembly GCF_902706225.1 of Microbacterium sp. 18062. GTDB lineage: Bacteria > Actinomycetota > Actinomycetes > Actinomycetales > Microbacteriaceae > Microbacterium. The sequence goes on along the minus strand of NZ_CACSKB010000006.1, from coordinate 34,320 downwards.
CCGACCGTGCCGACAGCGCCGCGCTGCGTGCGCTCGCGGCCGCCGGCGCCGAGGTGCACGTCGGGCACGACGCCGCCCATCTGGGCGATGCGGACACCGTGGTGCACACCGGAGCGATCTGGCCGGAGAACCCCGAGTACGTCACGGCGAAGGAGCGCGGTCTCGCGGTCATCCACCGCTCGCAGGCGCTGCACTGGCTGATCGGCGGGCGTCGCCTCGTCTCGGTCGCGGGAGCGCACGGCAAGACGACGTCGACCGGGATGATCGTCACCGCCCTGCAGGCGCTCGGTGCCGACCCCCATTTCGTCAACGGGGGAGTGATCGCCCAGCTCGGCACGTCGAGCGGCCCCGGGACGGACGAGCTCTTCGTCATCGAGGCGGACGAGTCCGACGGCACGTTCCTGCTCTACGACACCTCGATCGCCCTCATCACGAACGTCGACCCGGACCATCTCGACCACTGGGGATCACGCGACGCGTTCTTCGACGGGTTCGTCCGCTTCGCCGACGCCGCTCACGAGGCGGTCGTGATCTCGGCCGATGACGAGGGCGCGCGTGACGTGGCCCGCCGGCTGTCGCACGAGCACGTGCTGAGCTTCGGCCTCGCCGCCGACGCCGACGTCCGGATCGCCGACGTCGTCACCGACGGCCCGGTCGCCTTCACCGTCGCCCGCGGCGAGGAGCGCGCCCGCGTGCAGCTGGCCGTTCCCGGTGCGCACAACGCGGTCAACGCGACCGGTGCGATCGCGGTGCTGACAGCTCTCGGCCACCCGTTCCTCGACGCGGCTCGCGCGGTCGAGGGGTTCTCCGGCACCGCGCGCCGCTTCGAGCTGCACGGGGTCGAACGCGGCGTCAGCGTGTACGACGACTACGCGCACCACCCGACCGAGGTCGCCGCGGCGCTCGCGGCGGCGCGGACGGTGCTCGGCGACGGGCGGCTCATCGCGGTGCACCAGCCCCACACCTACTCGCGCACCCGGCTCATGTCCGGCGAGTTCGCCCGCGTCCTGGAGGAGCTCGCCGACCACACGGTCGTGCTCGACGTCTACGGCGCCCGCGAGGACCCCGTCCCGGGGGTGACCGGGGCGCTCGTGCGCGACGCGTTCGACGATGCGGGCAAGGTGCGCTTCGTCGGGGACTGGCAGGAGGCCGCGGACTACACCGCCTCGATCGCTCGTGAGGGGGATTTCGTGGTCACGCTCGGCTGCGGCAACGTGAACCTGATCATCCCGCAGGTCCTGGCGGCGCTCGGCGCGCCCGTTCAGACCGGGAGCCGCTGAGCCCATGCGCCGGCCCTCGCCGCTGCCGCCGCCCGCGGGGGCGTCCGCCCCGCGCGGGCGCGACGAGCCGCGGCGTCCGCGCGAGCGACCGCGCGACGCGGGCGTCGTCCCGAACCCCGCCGCCGCGGATGCCGGGGCGGCGGCCGAGACGCTCGACCCCGACGTCCAGCAGACCGCGCCGATCGCGCCGCTCTTCCCGGAGGCCGGACGGCCGGATGCCGTACGTCTCGAGAAGGAGCCGCTCGCGAACGAGGAGCCGGATGCGGGCGCCCGTCCGGTCGGGATGCGCGACGTCTGGCGCGCCGCGCGGGCGCGCCGACGCGCGCTGCGAGCGGAGGTGCGCCGGTTCACGGTGCGTCAGCGGCGTCGACGTTTCCTCTGGCTCGGCATCGCGGCATCCCTCGTGCTTCTCACCGTCGTGACGGTGGGGGCGGCGTACAGCCCGTTGTTCGCCGTGCGGCAGGTGCAGGTCGTCGGCACGCAGCGGCTGCCCGCCGAGGACGTCGCCGACGCGCTCTCGGCGCAGATCGGCACGCCCCTCGCGGCCATCGACGAGTCGGCGGTGAAAGCGGCTCTCGTCCAGTTCCCGCTCGTCGAGTCGTACACGCTCGAGGCGCGCCCGCCGCACGATCTCGTCGTGCGCATCGTGGAGCGCACTCCGATCGGCGTGCTCTCGTCGGCCGCCGGATACACGCTCGTCGACGCGGCCGGCGTCGCGCTCTCGACGACGCCGGACGCGCCCGAGGGCTACCCCTTGCTGGATGTCGCCGCCGGTGCCGACTCGACGGCGTTCGCGGCGGTGGGGCGCGTCATGCGGGCGCTCCCGGCGGACCTCCGGTCGCAGGTGACCGGGGTCGCGGCATCCACCCCCGACGATGTGACGCTGACGCTCGGCGCCGCGAACGCGCAGGTCGTGTGGGGGAGCGCGGACCGTTCGGCCCAGAAGGCGCTGGTGCTGGAGCGCGGTATGGCGGCCATCCCGCCCGACGGCGTCTCGGTGTACGACGTCTCCTCCCCCGAGGCTCTCGTCGTCCGCTGACCGCCCCCCGAGCTCCAGCTGCCGCTGGAGCTCGGGGGCGGAAGGAACCGGGCGGTGGAGGGACGGCGAAGGGCGGATCGGCGGGCGACTTGCGCGACACGCCCAGGATGCGCGGGGAACGGGTCCGGCTGCCGCATACCTTCAGATCAGGAATTGCATACCGGGTAATTCTTTAAACTTCTAGCTGAGGTTTAAAGTTCGGCCCGGTCGGGACAGGGTTCGGGACGAGACGGAGGCCGGCATGAGCCAGAACCAGAACTACCTTGCAGTGATCAAGGTCGTCGGAGTGGGCGGTGGCGGCGTGAACGCCGTGAACCGCATGATCGAGCTGGGTCTGCGCGGGGTGGAGTTCATCGCGGTGAACACCGATGCCCAGGCGCTGCTCATGAGCGACGCGGACGTCAAGCTCGACGTCGGTCGCGAGCTCACCCGTGGGCTGGGGGCCGGCGCCGACCCCGAGGTCGGCCGACGAGCCGCCGAGGACCACGCCGAGGAGATCGAGGAGGCCCTCGCCGGGGCCGACATGGTCTTCGTCACGGCGGGCGAGGGCGGCGGCACCGGTACCGGCGGCGCGCCGGTCGTCGCGCGTATCGCGAAGTCGATCGGCGCGCTCACGATCGGCGTCGTGACCAAGCCCTTCTCGTTCGAAGGCCGTCGGCGCCAGAGCCAGGCGGAGGCGGGGGTGTCGAAGCTGAAGGAAGAGGTCGACACGCTCATCGTCGTGCCCAACGACCGTCTCCTCGAGATCAGCGACCGCGGCATCTCGATGATCGAGGCGTTCGCCACCGCGGATCAAGTGCTGCTGGCCGGTGTGCAGGGCATCACCGATCTCATCACGACGCCGGGTCTGATCAACCTCGACTTCGCCGACGTCAAGTCGGTCATGCAGGGCGCGGGCTCCGCGCTCATGGGCATCGGTTCCGCGCGCGGCGCCGACCGGGCCATCAAGGCCGCCGAGCTCGCCGTCGAGTCGCCGCTCCTCGAGGCATCGATCGAGGGCGCCCACGGCGTCCTGCTCTCGGTCCAGGGCGGCTCGAACCTCGGTATCTTCGAGATCAACGATGCGGCGCAGCTGGTCAAGGAGGCGGCCCATCCCGAGGCCAACATCATCTTCGGCACCGTGATCGACGACACCCTCGGCGACGAGGTGCGCGTCACGGTGATCGCCGCCGGATTCGACGGCGGCGAGCCGAGTCATCGGCTAGAGCCCGTCACGGCGACGCGTCCGGCGGTGAACCCGCTCACGACGCCCGAGGAGTCCCCGGTGGTCGCCGAGAAGCCGGCTCCGCCGGTCCCGGTCGAGAAGCCGGTCTCCGTGCCCGTCGCCGTGGCCGTCTCCGAGCCGTCCTCGTACGACTCGGCGTTCGGCGACGACGACCTCGACATCCCGGACTTCCTCAAGTAGTCCCGGACACCCGCTCGGGCGGGTCCGCGAGCCTCGGCGCTCTGCGGACCCGCCCGCACCATATCCACCGACATCCGCTCGTCCCGACGGAGGACACGTGCACGACCAGCTCGCCGAACGTCTCGCCGAGATCGACGACCGCGTCGCCGCGGCCGCGCGCGACGCCGGCCGTGATCCGGCCGGGCTCACGCGGATCGTGGTGACGAAGTTCCACCCCGCGTCGCTCGTCGAGCGGCTGCACGCCCTGGGCGTCCGGGACGTCGGGGAGAACCGCCAGCAGGAGCTGACCGCGAAGGCGGCCGACACCGCCCGGCTCGACGATCTGCGCTGGCACTTCATCGGGCAGGCGCAGACGAACAAGGCGCGCGCGGTGCGGTCCGCGGCATCCGTCGTGCACACGGTCGACCGCACCCGCCTCGCGGACGCGCTCGACCGCGCCGCCGCGCCCGACGAACCCGCCCTCGACGTTCTTGTCCAGGTCAACATGACCGACGACCCGGATCGCGGGGGAGCGGCGCCGGACGAGCTGGACGCCCTCGTCGAGCACGTGAGCGGCTGCGCGACGCTGCGGCTGCGTGGCATCATGGCCGTCGCCCCTCTGGACGAGGAGCCGGCCAGGGCCTTCGCGCGCCTGCGCCGGTACGCGGAACGAGTGCGCGCCATCGCCCCGGAGGCGCGCTGGATCTCGGCCGGGATGACGGGGGATTTCGTCGAGGCGGTCCACGCGGGCGCGACACACCTGCGGATCGGCTCGGCAATCACGGGTCCGCGCCCCGAGCGCGGCTAGCCTCGAAGTGACGAGCAAACGGAGGATGCGATGTCGAACCCGCTGAAGAAGACCATGGTGTACCTGGGCCTCGCCGACGAGGAAGAGGTCTACGAGGAGCCCGCGCCGACGCGCACCGGCCGCAAGAGCGAGCAGGTCGTCGAGAAGGCGGCCGCTCCGATCACACCGCTGCACCGTCCCGCCGTCGTGCGCCAGCCCTCGGTGGGTGCCGTCACGGAGATCCTGACGGTGCACCCCAAGCAGTACCGCGACGCGCAGATCATCGCGGAGAACTTCCGCGACGGCGTCCCGGTGATCATCAATCTCTCTCAGATGAGCGACGCGGACGCACGCCGTCTCATCGACTTCGCGAGCGGTCTGTCCCTGGGGCTCTACGGCCGCATCGAGCGGGTCACGAGCAAGGTCTTCCTGCTCTCGCCCGAGAACGTCGCGGTGTCCGGCGACGGGGCGGTCGCACAGGCCGACCCCGAGGCGGCGCCGTTCGCGCAGCAGTAGCCGACCGTGGAGATCGTCCGCCTCGTCGCATCCATCGCGAACGTCCTCCTGCTGATCTACATCCTGGTTCTGCTGTCCCGGGTGATCCTCGAGTACATTCCGATCTTCAACCGGGAATGGCGCCCCAAAGGCGCCGGACTCGTGGCCGCTGAGCTCGTCTACACGGTCACCGACCCGCCGATCAAGCTGATTCGTCGCTTCATCCCTCCCGTGCGCATCGGTCCGGTCGCGCTCGACGTCGCGTTCATGCTCACGATGCTGCTCTGCTTCATCCTGCTGTCTGTGACACGCTCTCTCGCGAGCTGAATCGACCCCGACTATGCTTGGCTGGAGCGGCCCGTTCCGCGGGCATCATCCCCCTGACATCGGCATGCCGCCGCCCCCGAAAGAGGAATCACCATGGCATTGACTCCGGATGACGTCGTCACCAAGCAGTTCCAGCACGTTCGCTTCAAAGAGGGCTTCGACCCCGACGAGGTGGACGACTTCCTCGACGAGATCGTCGTCGAGTGGCGCAAGACGATCGCCGAGAACGACGAGCTGAAGGCCAAGCTCGCCGCGCTCGAGTCGGGCGAGGCCGTACCCGCGCCGGTCGAGAAGCCGTCGGCGTCCGAGCCCGCGGAGACCGTGGTCGTCGAAGAGGCGATCATCGAGACCCCCGCGCCGACTGTCGCAGCAGGCGGCGGCACCGCCGCGACCGCCGGCATCATCGAGCTCGCCCAGCGCCTGCACGACGAGCACGTCGCCGAGGGCAAGGCGCAGCGCGACCAGCTCATCTCCGACGCCCAGTCGCAGGCCGCATCCATCGTGGCCGAGGCCGAGGCGAAGGGTCGCGAGGAGCTGTCGCGACTCGAGAAGGAGCGCGGGGTCCTGGAGAGCCGCATCACCGAGCTCCGCCAGTTCGAGCGGGACTACCGCTCGCAGCTGCGCGCGCTCATCGAGGGCAAGCTCCGCGACCTCGAGACCACGTCGACCTCGACGGGAAACACCCCGGTCTCCGCCATCGGGCTCTAGGTCGGCCGTTGTCGGCTCGACCACCTCTGCGTGCGGCGGCGGCCGGCATCATCATCGCCTCTCTGGCGGTGCTGGTGCTGGCCGCCGACCAGTTCGCGAAGCACCTCGCGATCACTTTCCTCCCGCCGGAGCAGGCCGTTCCGGTCATCGGCGACGCGCTGGTGCTCTACCTGATCCGCAACCCCGGCGCCGCCTTCTCGCTCGGCGAGGGCGTGACGTGGGTCTTCACGATCGCCCTCGCGGGCGTGGCGGGCGCGATCAGCGTGATCGCCCGTCGGGTCCATTCGCGGGCGTGGGCGGTGATCCTGGGCCTCCTGCTCGGCGGAGTCCTCGGCAATCTCACGGACCGGCTGCTCCGCGAGCCGGGATTCCCCGTGGGCCACGTCGTCGATTTCATCTCGACGCCCTGGATGATGCCCGCGATCTACAACGTCGCGGACATCTTCATCGTGACGATGATGATCGGCGTCGCTTTGCTCGTGCTCATCGGACTCCGTTTCGACGGCACCCGCGAGCGCAAGCCGGCTCCCGGCGATGCCCCCGCCGACGACTCGACGCCGATCGGCACGGGGGAGGACCGGGACTCCCTGTTCCCGACCGCGGCGCCCGAGGTCGGCGCGCCGACGGTGACGCCCGAGCCCGGCGAACCCCGTCGGGACTGACGTGGAATCCCGTTCCCTCCCCGTCCCGGACGGGCTCGACGGCGTCCGCGTCGACGCCGCTCTGGCGAAGATGCTCGGCTTCTCTCGCACCTTCGCCGCCGAGATCGCGGATGCGGACGGGGTCACCCTCGACGGACGCGCGATGGGACGCTCGGACCGTCTCCGCGCCGGCGGCTGGCTGTCGGTGGAGTGGACGCCGCGACGGGAGCCCGAGGTGATCCCGGTCGCGGTGCCCGATCTGGGGATCGTCTACGACGACGACGACATCGTGGTGGTCGACAAACCGTCCGGCGTCGCCGCGCACCCCTCGATCGGCTGGGAGGGGCCGACGGTCCTGGGCGCCCTCGCCGCTGCCGGCTTCCGGATCGCGACGACGGGCGCTGCCGAACGGCAGGGCGTCGTCCACCGCCTCGATGTCGGCACGAGCGGGCTGATGGTCGTCGCCAAGACCGAGAGCGCGTACACCGCGCTCAAGCGCGCGTTCAAGGAGCGCGAGGTCGAGAAGATCTACCACACCGTGGTGCAGGGGCACCCCGACCCGCTCGCGGGCACCATCGATGCGCCCATCGGCCGCCATCCCTCGCACTCGTGGAAGTTCGCGGTGCGGCCGGAGGGCAAGGACTCCGTCACCCACTACGAGACGCTCGAGGCGTTCCCCGGCGCCTCGCTGCTCGAGGTGCACCTCGAGACCGGGCGCACGCATCAGATCCGCGTGCACATGGCAGCCCACCGGCACCCCTGCGTCGGGGACCCGCTCTACGGCGCCGACCCGACGCTCTCGACGCGACTCGGACTCACCCGTCAGTGGCTGCACGCCCACGAGCTCTCGTTCACGCACCCGTCCTCGGGGGAGTGGGCGACGTTCGGCTCGCCCTATCCCGCGGACCTCGCGCACGCCCTCGCCGTCCTCCGTGGCGAGTGACCGTCGCGGCAGCGTCGGACGGAGACGGGCTGGCGGGGTGTCGGATGGGGGTGGCGGCGCGAGCATCGAGGTGCGACCGGCCACTCGTTTCGCCGACCTCGCGATGATGGTGGGCTCGAAGCAGCCTGACGCCAACGTGTGCTGATGCCTGAGCTCATGCGCCTCGACCTCGGCTGAGACGACTCAGCGACCGCCCTCGAACAGCGTGGGGCCGTCGAGGAGCGCCGCGGAGATGCGCCGCCGCATCTCGTCGCCGACGCCCCGCAGATCATCGAGCGGATACCAGCCGACTTCCGTCATCTCGCCGTCCGCGGGGTAGGGCTCGCCCTCGAGCCAGCTGCACCGGAACGTCAGGTCCAGGTAGTCGGTGCGATCTCCGTTCTGGTAGGTGACCCGCGGGATCTGGTGGATCCACGCGAGACGGTCGACACGGATGGCGACACCCGCCTCCTCGAGAGCCTCACGCCGCGCCGCATCCGCCGGCTCCTCGTGAGGATCGACGATGCCCGTGATGGGTGTCAGCGCGCCGTCGTCGCTGCGCCGTCCGAGGAGAACGTTCCCGTCGCGGACGATGACCGCGGTGACGCCCGAGAGTGTCAGCGGATGGGTGCCGACCATGCGGCGGAGCTCGAGGATGAAGTCGGGCGTGGCCATGCGGTCCACTCTAGGGTCGTGCGAAGCCTAGGGTCGTGTGAAGACCCGTGAACCGTCCCGGGCGTATCGGGCAATACCCTTCGTGAGCACAGACAGCGAGATCATCCGCCGCTCTCTCGAGCACCCTCCCGCCTTCGCGGAGCTGTTCGAGCGGCACGCGCGGGTCGTCGGCGCGTTCGCGGCACGGTGGGTCGGCTCGGACGCGGCGGAGGACGTCCTCAGCGAGACGATGCTCGTGGCGTTCCGCCGCCGAGGGGACTTCGACGGGACGTGGGACTCGGCCAAGCCCTGGCTGCTGGGCATCGCGTCCCGCCTGATCAAGAGTCACCGCGCGCAGGAGGCCGCCCAGTGGCGGTCGTTCGCGGCCTCTGCGGCACGGGAGGAGCACGTCAGCGACGGCGCGATCGGCGCAGCGGGGGCGCGGGCGGATGCGGCGGCCGCCGTCCGCGCCCTGGCACCGCGGATCGCGGCGCTGTCGGCACGCGATCGCGACACCCTGCTGCTGTACGCCTGGGGCGACCTCACGTACGAGGAGGTCGCGCTCGCGCTCGGAGTGCCGGTCGGGACCGTGCGGTCCCGGCTCAACCGGGTGCGGCGCAAGCTCGCACCACCGGGCTCGCGCACCGCGGCCCGGCTGACCTGGATGGCGAAGGAGGAGACCGATGGAGCTTATGGAACGAGTGCGTGAGATAGGGGCGGATGGCCCGGCGCTCACGGATGCCCAGGTGGAGACGGCGCGGCGGGCACTGCGTCAGGAGCTGGCGAGGTCGGCGCCGGAGCGCGAGAGCGCCCGTAGGCCGCGGGGGCGGTGGCGCGGCATCGGGATCGGCGGCATCGCCACGGCGGCGGCCACGGCCGCGATCGTCGCGGGCGGCGTGCTGGTTCCGGCGCAGACGGCCACCGCGTCGGCGGCGTTCGAGACCGCCGCCGACGCGGCCGAGGCTTCGGCCCCGGCGACGACGCTCGAGCCCGGTCAGTTCCTGCGCGTCGAGACGGTCTTCAGCTGGATCCCGCGCTGGGATGCCGACATGCCCGACGGCGCGCGATTCAACAACGGCGCGCAGGGGGATGCGGAGGCCGCCCTCCGCGTGGAGGACACGATCGCGACCTACGTGCCGGCCGATCCCGGGGACGAGTGGGTCCGGGAGCGCGACCCCTATCGCGTCACCGCGGCATACGGGCCCCGCGCCGACGAGGCGGCTGCGGACTGGGCGGAGACATCGGGGCTCGGGAACGAGCGGCTCGCCGGCGTCACCAGGTATCCCGGTGGCGTGGCCGAGGCGGCGGGCGGCGACGGCGGCACGTTCGAGTACTACCTCGACGACCGCGACCTGTACGCCGACCTGCCGGACGACGTCGACGGCGTGATCGCCTGGTTCGCCGACCGCTACGACGGCGAGGGCGACGCGAACGGTCTCGCCCACTACTTCTCCGAGACCCTCAGCGACGTGAACGTCTTCAACCTCGCCCCGGCCGATGCCCGCGCGGCGCTGCTCCGCGCCTTCGCGACGCTCGACGGCGTGACGGTCGTGGCGACCGACGGCGACCTCACCACCCTCTCGTACGAGCGGGCGACGGGCGCTCCGATCGAGTTCGTTCTCGACACGGCCCGCGGCTACATCGTCGCCGTGACCGACGGAGGGAGCGGGACGGGGACCTTGCCCGCGGGCAGCGAGGAGGCGCCCGCGTGGTCGAGCAGGACCGAGGTGTCGATCTCGGTGGTCGACTCCGCTCCGTAGCGGCCGCGCGGCGCCGATCGGGCCGACGGCGGGAATCGTCCGCGACGCGCCGGCCCGGGCGCATCCGACCCGGCGTGTCACGCGCGTTCCCGCCCTCGCGCGCGGCGCGGATGCGGCGTCACGCCGCGAACGTTCGGGCACCGTGTCGGTGCCGCGAACGTAGACTCGACGGGTGGCAGCAGATTCCTTCGTTCACCTGCACGTGCACAGCGAGTACTCGATGCTGGACGGCGCGGCCCGCATCGGGCCGATGGTGCAGGAGGCCGCCAGGCTCGACATGCCGGCGATCGCCGTCACCGACCACGGCAACACCTTCGCCGCGTTCGAGTTCTACAAGACGGCGAAGGATGCCGGCATCAACCCGATCATCGGCATCGAGGCCTATGTGACCCCCGGCACGCACCGCTCCGACAAGTCGCGTGTGCGGTGGGGCACGCCCGAGCAGTCCAGTGACGACGTCTCGGGATCGGGTGCGTACACCCACATGACCCTGTGGTCGCAGAACAGCCCGGGCATGCACAACCTCTTCCGGCTCTCCTCGAAGGCGAGCATCGAGGGGTACTACTTCAAGCCGCGGATGGATCGCGATCTCCTGCAGAAGTACTCCAACGGACTGATCGCGACGACCGGCTGCCCGTCCGGCGAGGTGCAGACACGCCTGCGACTCGGCCAGTACGACGCGGCGCGAGCGGCCGCGGCCGAGTTCCAGGACATCTTCGGCAAGGAGAACTACTTCGCCGAGATCATGGACCACGGGCTCTCGATCGAGCGACGGGTCATGAGCGATCTGATCAGGATATCGAAGGACCTCGACATCCCGCTCGTGGCGACGAACGACTCCCACTACACGCACCAGCACGACGCGACCAGCCATGCGGCGCTGCTCTGCGTGCAGTCCGGATCGACCCTCGACGACCCGAAGCGGTTCAAGTTCGACGGCGACGGGTACTACATCAAGTCGTCGGCCGAGATGCGGCAGATCTTCCGCGACCACCCCGAGGCGTGCGACAACACACTGCTGATCGCCGAGCGCTGCAGCGTCGAGTTCGACACGAGCGCCAACTACATGCCGCGCTTCCCGGTGCCCGAGGGCGAGACCGAGGAGTCCTGGTTCGTCAAAGAGGTCGAGAAGGGCCTCGAGTACCGGTACCCGGCCGGCATCCCCGACGACGTCCGTCAGCAGGCCGAGTACGAGACCGGCGTCATCGTGCAGATGGGGTTCCCGGGGTACTTCCTCGTCGTCGCCGACTTCATCAACTGGGCCAAGGACAACGGGATCCGGGTCGGTCCCGGCCGCGGCTCGGGTGCGGGCTCGATGGCCGCCTACGCGATGCGGATCACCGATCTCGACCCGCTGCAGCACGGTCTCATCTTCGAGCGGTTCCTGAACCCCGACCGCGTCTCCATGCCCGACTTCGACGTCGACTTCGACGACCGTCGCCGCGGCGAGGTGATCCAGTACGTCACCGAGAAGTACGGCGACGAGCGCGTGGCGCAGATCGTGACGTACGGCACGATCAAGGCCAAGCAGGCGCTCAAGGACGCCGGGCGCGTGCTCGGGTTCCCGTTCAGCATGGGGGATCGGCTCACCAAGGCGATGCCGCCCGCGGTGATGGGCAAGGACATGCCGCTGGACGGCATGTTCAACCGGGAGCACCCGCGCTACAAGGAGGCCTCCGAGTTCCGCGCGCTCATCGAGAGCGACACCGAGGCCAAGACGGTCTTCGACACCGCGGTGGGCCTGGAGAACCTGAAGCGCCAATGGGGCGTGCACGCGGCCGGCGTCATCATGTCGAGCGATCCGCTCATCGACATCATCCCGATCATGCGTCGCGAACAGGACGGCCAGATCGTCACGCAGTTCGACTATCCGGCCTGCGAGTCGCTCGGCCTGATCAAGATGGACTTCCTCGGGCTGCGGAACCTCACGATCATCAACGACGCGCTCGACAACATCGAGGCCAACCGCGGGGAGCCGCTCGTCCTCGAAGACCTGACGCTCGACGACAAGGCCTCGTACGAGCTGCTCTCGCGGGGCGACACCCTCGGGGTGTTCCAGCTCGACGGCGGCCCCATGCGCTCGCTGCTGCGCCTGATGAAGCCCGACAACTTCGAGGACATCTCGGCCGTCATCGCGCTATACCGGCCCGGGCCCATGGGTGCCAACTCCCATATCAACTACGCGCTCCGCAAGAACGGCCAGCAGGAGATCACGCCGATCCACGCGGAGTTCGAGGAGTCGCTCGCCGAGATCCTGAACACGAGCTACGGCCTCATCATCTACCAGGAGCAGGTGATGGCGATCGCCCAGAGGGTCGCCGGCTTCAGCCTCGGCCAGGCCGACATCCTGCGCCGTGCGATGGGCAAGAAGAAGAAGTCCGAGCTCGACAAGCAGTTCGCCGGCTTCCAGGCCGGCATGCACGCCAACGGGTACTCGGACGAGGCCGTGCAGAAGCTGTGGGAGATCCTGCTGCCCTTCTCCGACTACGCGTTCAACAAGGCGCACTCGGCCGCCTACGGGCTGGTGTCGTACTGGACGGCGTACCTCAAGGCGCACTATCCCGCCGAGTACATGGCGGCGCTGCTCACCAGCGTCGGCGACTCGAAGGACAAGATGGCGGTGTACCTCAACGAGTGCCGTCGCATGGGCATCAAGGTGCTGCCGCCCGACGTCGGGCAGTCGATCCGGTACTTCGCGGCCGTCGGGGAGGACATCCGCTTCGGTCTCGGCGCCGTGCGCAACGTCGGGACGAACGTCGTCGACGGGATCGTGGCGGCGCGTGCGAACGAGAGCTTCGTGAGCTTCCACGACTTCCTCACCAAGGTGCCGCTGCACGTCGCGAACAAGCGCACCGTGGAGTCGCTGATCAAAGCAGGTGCCTTCGACTCGCTCGGGTCCACCCGCCGAGCATTGATGGAGGTCCACGAGGATGCCACCGAGGCCGCAGTGGAGACCAAGCGCAAGGCGGCGACCGGCGCGATCGGGTTCGACTTCGACAGCCTGTACGACGAGGCCGAGGAGATCATGCCGGCCAAGGTCCCGGAGCGCCCCGAGTGGACGAAGAAGGACAAGCTGGCGTTCGAGCGCGAGATGCTCGGGCTCTACGTCTCCGACCACCCGCTCGCGGGGCTCGAGATCCCGCTCGCGAAACACGCCTCGACGGGGATCCACGATCTGCTGGCGTCCGAGGACGTCGCTGACGGCGACCAGGTCACGGTCGCGGGGCTCGTGACGAGCGTCCAGCATCGCGTGGCCAAGGCCAGCGGAAACCCGTACGGCATGATCACCGTCGAGGACTTCAACGGCGAGATCACCGTGATGTTCATGGGCAAGACCTACACCGAGTTCCAGGCGCAGCTGCAAGCCGACTCGATCCTCGTCGTGCGCGGGCGGGTCTCCCGACGCGACGACGGCATGAACCTGCATGCGCAGAGCTGCTTCTCGCCCGATCTGGGCACCGTGGACACGGCCGGCGCCCTGGTGCTCGTCGTGCCGGAGCAACGGGCGACGCAGAGCGTGGTCGAGGATCTCGCGGCCGTCCTCGCGCGTCATCGCGGCGAGACCGAGGTGACTCTGAAGCTGCACCGCGACGGCGTGGCGAAGGTCTTCGAGGTGCCGCATCCGGTCTCGGTCAGCGCCGACCTCTTCGGCGATCTGAAGGGGCTGCTCGGGCCGAATTGCCTTGGATGAACACCTCGTGGTCGACACCGGCCACCGCCGTTAGGATCGAACCGATCTCCCCGCCCTGTGTGCCCGCGCCCGGAAGGATGCGACATGACCGATGACCAGACCCCCCAGAACTCCGACGAGGAGCTCGACGGCCGCTTCGAGGACGACGACGTCGTCGAGACCGACGTGACGGCGCCGCCCCAGTACGGCGTGGGCCCGTTCTCGATCCGCGAGATCGTGCTGCTCGGCATCTGGGCGCTCGGGTTCCTCTTCTCCTTCTTCTCGCTGACGCCCGGCGCGTTCCAGTCGGTGTGGACCGCCGGACTCCTCTGGGTGCTGACGATCGGCACCCCGACCGTCGCGGTCTTCCTGATCGTCCTCCGGCGGTTGTCGCCGACGGGCATCCGGCGCGTCGGATCGCTCGGCATCGATCAGTTCGCCTCCGTCGCCTTCTCGGTGTCGGCCGTGCTGTGGCTGCAGTACGTCTGGGACATCGTCGCCTTCGGTGCGGCGCGAGGCGTCTGGGTGCCGGGCTGGGTCCAGTGGGTCCAGCTGGTGCTGATGACGGCGGGTGTGGTCTTCACCGTCTTCGCCCCGTTCATCCCGACGATCGGCGACGACTTCGACTACCGCGACGAGACGATCGCGCACCGGAACGCCCGGCCCTTGCGTCCGGTGGTCGCGCGTCCCGCACCCGAACCGGCCGTGCACGCCCCTCAGGACGCCACCGGCGCCCACCCGCAGACCGTGTACCCGGTCGCCGATCAGACGGCCACGGTCGATCCGACCGCGGTGCCGGCCGCGGAGCCCGCGAACACCACCGCGGCGTACGACACGGGGGAGTTCACCCCGCTCGGCGATGCCTTCTCGTCGTCGCCCGTCGTCGACGATGCCTCCGACCCCGACCCGGTGGCCGTACCCGCGCAGCAGCCGTTCTGGGCTCTGGCCCCGGTGGAGCGCGAGGTGCTCGACGAGACGGGCGCGACGCTGTTCGTGATCGGCCCGACCGCGTGGGCCCTGGTGATCGAGGACCGCGGCGAGGTGTTCGTGGTGCGGCACGAGGACGGTCGCATCGGCTACCTGCACGACGTGTCGGACGTCACCCGGGGGTGACGTCCGACGGCCGCGGTCGCCGCTTCCGAGCCGGTAGCCTGGAGGGATGCTGCGCACCATCGACCTTCGCGGCCGCACGCTCTCGGCGGCCGAGCTGCTGGCCGCCGTCCCGCGGGCGGATGTCGCCCGCGAGTCGGCGCTGACGACGGCGGCGCAGCTCGTCCATGACGTGGCGGTGTCCGGCGAGGCGGCGTTGCGTGCGCAGGCCGAGCGGTTCGACGGCGTCACGGGACACGCCGTCCGTGTTCCGTCGACGCACCTCGATGAGGCTCTCGCGACCCTGGACCCGAAGGTGCGGGCCGCGCTGGAGGAGGCCATCGCCCGTGTGCGCACGGCATCCGCGGCCCAGGTCCCGGCTCCTGTCGTGACGGAGGTCGGACCGGGCGCGCGGGTGACGCAGCGCTGGCAGCCGGTGCGCCGCGTGGGCGTGTACGTCCCCGGCGGCAAGGCGGTCTATCCCTCGAGCGTCGTCATGAACGTGGTGCCGGCGCAGGTCGCCGGTGTCGAGGTCGTGGCGCTCGCCTCGCCCCCGCAGCGCGATCAGGGAGGCCGCGTCCATCCCGTGATCCTGTCCGCCGCGCGTCTGCTCGGCATCGACGAGGTCTACGCGATGGGCGGTGCCGGCGCGATCGGCGCGTTCGCGCACGGCGTGGACGCTCTCGACCTCGACCCGGTGGATGTGGTCACGGGCCCCGGCAACAACTTCGTGGCGGCTGCCAAGCGCGCCGTGGCGGGCGTGGTCGGAACCGACTCCGAGGCGGGCGCGACCGAGATCCTGATCGTCGCCGACGACTCGGCCGATCCACGTCTGGTCGCGGCGGACCTCATCAGTCAGGCGGAGCACGACGAGCAGGCCTCCGCCGTGCTCGTCACCGCCTCGTCCGTGCTCGCCGATGCGGTCGCGGCCGAGCTCATCATCCGGGCACCGCGCACGCGCCACGCCGAGCGGGTGGCCGCGGCCTTCGACGGGCCGCAGTCGGCGATCGTGCTCGTGGACGATCTGACCCAGGCCACCGCCTTCAGCAACGCCTACGCGCCCGAGCACCTCGAGCTGCACCTGGACGATCCCCGGGTGGAGGAGTTCGTCAATGCGGGCGCCGTCTTCGTGGGCGACCACGCCCCCGTGAGCCTCGGCGACTATCTCGCCGGCAGCAACCACGTGCTCCCCACGGGCGGACAGGCCCGGTACGCCGCCGGGTTGTCGGCGGCGACGTTCCTGAGGCCGCAGCAGGTCATCGAGTACGACCGCGACGCGCTGGCCGCCGTGCGCGACGCGATCGTCACGCTGGCACAGGCCGAAGCGCTCCCTGCGCACGGCGAGGCCGTCGAAGCGCGGTTCGAGAGATAGCCTGTCGCTGTCATGCATTGCCCTTTCTGCCGCCATCCCGATTCCCGCGTCATCGACTCGCGCACGAGCGACGACGGTCTCAGCATCCGCCGCCGCCGTCAGTGCCCCGAGTGCGGCGGCCGGTTCTCGACCATCGAGACCGCGAGCCTCAACGTGATCAAGCGCTCCGGCGTCATCGAGCCGTTCAGTCGTGAGAAGGTCATCTCCGGAGTTCGGAAGGCCTGCCAGGGGCGTCCGGTCACCGATGCCGATCTCGCGGTGCTCGCGCAGAAGGTCGAGGAGGCGGTGCGACAGACCGGCTCCTCGCAGATCGACACGAACGAGATCGGTCTCGCCATCCTCGGCCCGCTGCGCGAGCTCGACGAGGTCGCGTTCCTCCGGTTCGCGAGCGTGTACCAGGCGTTCGACTCGCTCGAGGACTTCGAGACGTCGATCGAGCAGCTGCGCGAGGACCGCGCGCGTCGGCTCTCGGCCGCGCCGGGGGAGTGACCCGTGTCGGTCGGGTGGGGCGTACGGCGGTAACCTGACTGACGATGTATCCGCTGCTGTTCCGCCACGTCCTCTCCCGCATGGATCCCGAATCGGCGCACCACGTCGCCATGCGGGTGATCCGGATGCTGTCGGTGCCGCCGTTCTCGATCGCCGCGCGCGCGTTCACGCGTCCGGCGGCGGCGCTGCGCACGAGCGCCCTCGGGCTCGAGTTCGACTCGCCGTTCGGGATCGCGGCCGGGTTCGACAAGGACGTGACCGGTGCCGCGGGACTGTACGCACTCGGCTTCGGGCACGTCGAGGTCGGCACGATCACGGCGGTGCCGCAGGAGGGAAACCCCCGTCCGCGACTTTTCCGCCTCATCCCCGACCGCGCGGTCGTGAACCGGATGGGGTTCAACAACCGTGGCGCCGAGGCTGCGGCGGCGAAGCTCGTGCGGCTGAGGAGGCACGTGCACCGGCCCGTCGTCGGCGTGAACATCGGCAAGAGCCGGGGCGTGGAGGTCGAGGACGCGACCGACGACTACGTGCGCAGCGCCCGGCTGCTCGCTCCGCTCGCCGACTACCTCGTGGTCAACGTCTCCTCGCCGAACACCCCGGGGCTGCGCGGGCTGCAGGCGGTCGAGACGCTCCGCCCCCTGCTCGAGGCGGTGCACGCGGCATCCGGCACGACACCGCTGCTGGTGAAGTTCGCCCCCGATCTCGCCGATGACGAGATCGAGGCCGTCGCGCGTCTCGCGGTAGAACTGGGGCTCGCCGGCGTGATCGCGACCAATACCACGATCTCGCGTGAGGGTCTGCGGACTCCGGCGGCGGTCGTGGAGGCGGCGGGGGCCGGCGGACTGTCCGGCGCGCCGCTCAGGGCGCGTTCGCTGGAGGCGCTGCGCCTTGTGCGTGCCGTGGTGCCGGAGGACTTCTGCGTCATCTCGGTCGGCGGCGTCGAGACGGCCGCCGACGTGCAGGAGCGGCTGGACGCCGGCGCCACGCTCGTGCAGGGCTACACGGCGTTCCTCTACCGCGGCCCGCTCTGGGGGCGGCAGATCAACCGCGGGCTCGTCGCCGCATCCCGCTCCCGCTGACCCCGCCTTCCTGAGAACGCGGGGTCAGGCGGGACGCTGGCCGCGCTTGGCCTGCGGCTTCGGCAGGCGCATGAAGCGCATCTGCACCGTGCGCATCGCGCCGTACCAGCCGAGACCGCGCTCAATGCGGCCTTCGCCGAACTTCTGGCGCGCGGCCTTCTTGACGCGGAACGAGGTCAGCACCATGTCGAGGACGGCGATGACGATGAACCCCCACAGTGCGACGTACGAGTAGAACTGCAGGAACGGGATGTTGACGAACATCAGCAGCAGCACGACGACCATCACGGGCATCACGAGCTCGGCGACGTGCCACCCCGAGTCGACGAAGTCGCGGACGAAACGGCGCTGCGGCCCCTTGTCCCGTACCGGGAGGTAGCGCTCGTCACCGGCGGCCATGCCGACGCGCGCCTTCTCCCGGGCGGCGGCGAGCTCCGCACGGGCGCGCGCCTTCGCCTCCTTGGTGTCGGCCACGAGGGGGCGCTTGCGGGCCGCCTCCTGCTCGGCGCGGCTGGGCGTGGGACGCCCCTTGCCGCTCACGGGGGTGCTCTCGGCGTCGTGCGGAGCGGAGTCTGCGGAGGTGTTGGCCACGGGAGTTCCTCGGGGAGGCGGAAAGGGGGTTCGCCCTAAGATTACCCGCATGACCTCCGAGACTCCCCGGAAGGATGCCGTCCACGAAGCGGTCGCCACCGGCATCCCCACCGCCCTCGCCGATCTCGGTGCGCTCGTGCGCATCCCCTCGATCGCCTGGCCGGCATTCGACCAGACGCAGCTGCAGCGCAGTGCCGAGGCGGTCGCCGCTCTCGCCGAGGCAACCGGAGTCTTCGATCGGGTCGAGGTGAAGCGCTCCCGCATACCGGGGACCGAGGAGCTCGGACAGCCCGCGGTGCTGGCCACCCGCGCCGCGCGCGACGGCCGGCCCACGGTGCTGCTCTACGCGCATCACGACGTGCAGCCGACCGGTGACGACGCCCTCTGGGAGACGCCTCCGTTCGAGCCGACGGTGCGCGACGGGCGCTTGTACGGGCGCGGCGCCGCAGACGACAAGGCCGGAGTGATGGTGCACATCGCCGCGCTCCGGGCGCTCCGCGAGGTCGTCGGCGACGACCTGTCACTCGGTGTCGCCCTGTTCATCGAGGGCGAGGAGGAGTACGGCTCGCGCTCGTTCGGCCAGTTCCTCGCCGACAACGCCGACGCGCTCCGCAGCGACGTGATCGTCGTCGCCGACTCGGGGAACTGGGATGCCACGACCCCCGCGCTGACCGTGTCGCTGCGCGGCAACACGCGGTTCACGCTGACCGTGCGCACGCTCGATCACGCCTCTCACTCCGGCATGTTCGGGGGAGCGGTGCCCGACGCGCTCCTCGCGACGGTGAAGCTGCTCGCCACCCTCTGGGACGACGACGGCGCCGTCGCGGTCGAGGGTCTCGTCGAGCGGGATGCGCAGACCCCGGAATACGCCGAGGCCACCCTCCGGGGGGAGGCGGGTCTGCCCGAGGGTGTGCAGACGATCGGGCGGGGCTCCATCCTCGGCCGCATCTGGAACAAGCCCTCGATCACCGTCACCGGGATCGACGCGACGAGCGTCGCCGCCGCATCCAACACGCTCGCGCCCGAGATCTCGGTCGTCGTCTCCGCGCGTGTCGCGCCCGGCCAGCGCGCCGAGGAGGCGTACGCCGCGCTGGAGACGCATCTGCGCGCGCATGCTCCGTTCGGCGCGCAGCTCACGTTCTCCGACGTGGACTTCGGAGACGCCTTCCTCGTCGACACGAGCGGCTGGGCGGTCGGGCTGGCCCGCACCGCGCTCGCCGAGGGATACGGCGTCGAGCCGGTCGACATCGGCGTCGGCGGATCGATCCCGTTCATCGCGGATCTGGTCGAGCAGTTCCCGGACGCGCAGATCCTCGTGACGGGGATCGAGGACCCGCACACCCGCGCACACAGCCCCAACGAGTCGCTGCACCTCGACACGTTCCGTCGGGCGGTGCTGTCCGAGGCGCTGCTGCTCCAACTGCTCGACGCGCGCACGAATTGACGACGCCCGGTGCCTCCGGGGCCGGGACGTCGTAGAATCGAGGCATCCCGCCATACGCCGCGGGCTCGCACCGAAGGAGAGTCATGACCGACACCGCACTGTCGACCGACCAGGCCACCGAGGCCCACGGTGTGGCGCTCACCGACGCCGCCGCCGTCAAGGTGAAGAACCTTCTCGAGCAGGAGGGCCGCGACGACCTCCGTCTGCGCGTCGCCGTCCAGCCGGGCGGATGCAGCGGCCTCATCTACCAGCTGTACTTCGACGAGCGCTTCCTCGACGGCGACCAGACGGTCGACTTCGACGGGGTCGAGGTCATCATCGACGACATGAGCGTCCCGTACCTCGACGGCGCCACGATCGACTTCAAGGACACGATCTCGGAGCAGGGCTTCACGATCGACAACCCGAACGCCTCGGGCTCCTGTGCCTGCGGCGACAGCTTCCACTGACGTATTTTGTCGTGCCGCGCATCGGCGCGGTCGGGCCCGGATTTCCGCGGTTCGACCGCGCCGACGTGTTTTCGCTGCCTGGGCGCATGGCCTGAATCGGGTGTGAGCTTGCTCTAGACTGAAGGAAGCTTCATCCGTGATCTGAAAGGTGCGCCGTGCCTTCGAAACGTCGAAACCGCTGGGCCGTTCTCCCCCTGGGGATCGCGTCGGCAGTCATCCTCGCCGGATGCAGCCCGACCGAGCTGCACGGCTTCCTTCCCGGCTTCGTCGAGGACGGCACGCCCGCCACGAACCACACCGACATGGTCGCCGGTCTCTGGGTCAACTCGTGGATCGTGCTGCTCGTGGTCGGCATCATCACCTGGGGGCTGATGCTCTGGGCGATGATCGCCTACCGCCGTCGCAAGGGCCAGACGGGTCTGCCGGTGCAGCTGCGGTACAACATGCCGATCGAGATCTTCTACACGGTCGTGCCGCTCATCCTCGTCGTCGGTTTCTTCGCCTTCACGGCGCGCGACCAGATGGTCCTCGAGACGCAGACCGAAGACCCCGATGTGTCGATCGTCGCGATCGGCAAGCAGTGGGCCTGGGACTTCCAGTACAACGGCGACGACGGGTCGACGGACGACGCCGTGTGGTCGATGGGCATCCAGGCCCAGACCGACGCCGCGGGCAACGTCGACCAGGCGCAGCTGCCGACGCTCTACCTCCCCGTCGACAAGACGGTGAAGATCGAGCTCCAGTCGCGCGACGTGATCCACTCCTTCTGGATCATCGACTTCCTCTACAAGAAGGACATGTACATCGGGCACGAGAACTACTGGTCGTTCACCCCGACGCGCGAGGGCACGTATGCCGGCAAGTGCGCGGAGCTGTGCGGCGAGTACCACTCGATGATGCTGTTCAACGTGAAGGTCGTCAGCGAGAGCGAGTACGAGCAGTACCTCGAGACGTTGCGCGACGAGGGCCAGACGGGCGACATCCAGGACGCCTACGACAGGCTGGCCAACCTCCCGGGAACGGGTGCGACCGCCGAGGGAGACGAGTGATCATGGCGACGACGCTTCCACCGCAGGAGAAGGCACCGTCCCGCCCGACGACGCTGCCTCCCCGTCAGGCCGCTCTGCTCAGCACGTCGCGTGTCGAGCAGAAGGGCAACATCATCGTCAAGTGGATCACCTCCACTGACCACAAGACCATCGGGTACATGTACCTGATCGCGTCGTTCCTGTTCTTCCTGCTGGGCGGCGTGATGGCGCTCATCATCCGTGCGGAGCTCTTCGAGCCCGGGATGCAGATCATCCCGACCAAGGAGCAGTACAACCAGCTGTTCACGATGCACGGCACGATCATGCTGCTGATGTTCGCGACCCCGCTGTTCGCGGGCTTCGCGAACGCGATCCTGCCGCTGCAGATCGGTGCGCCCGACGTCGCGTTCCCGCGTCTGAACGCGTTCGCCTTCTGGCTGTTCCTGTTCGGATCGACCATCGCGGTGGCAGGCTTCCTCACCCCGGCGGGTGCCGCCTCGTTCGGGTGGTTCGCGTATCAGCCGCTCGCGAGTGCGTCGTTCACCCCGGGTGCCGGGGGGAACCTCTGGATGCTCGGCCTCGGCATCAGCGGGTTCGGCACGATCCTGGGAGCCGTGAACTTCATCACGACCATCATCACGATGCGCGCTCCTGGCATGACGATGTGGCGGATGCCCATCTTCTCCTGGAACACGCTGGTCACGAGCATCCTGATCCTGCTCGCGTTCCCCGTGCTCGCCGCCGCGATCTTCGCCGCCGCCGCCGACCGCGTGCTCGGCGCGCACATCTACGATCCGCAGAACGGCGGCGTGCTGCTCTGGCAGCACCTGTTCTGGTTCTTCGGCCACCCCGAGGTGTACATCATCGCGCTGCCCTTCTTCGGCATCGTCTCGGAGATCTTCCCGGTCTTCAGCCGAAAGCCGATCTTCGGGTACAAGACGCTGATCTACGCGACGATCGCGATCGCCGTCCTGTCGGTGGCCGTGTGGGCTCACCACATGTACGTCACCGGTGCGGTCCTGCTGCCCTTCTTCGCCTTCATGACGATGCTCATCGCCGTGCCGACGGGCGTGAAGATCTTCAACTGGATCGGCACCCTCTGGCGAGGGTCCGTGACCTTCGAGACACCGATGGTGTTCGCGCTCGGCTTCCTCGTCTCTTTCGTCTTCGGCGGCCTGACCGGCGTCATCCTCGCCTCGCCGCCGCTCGATTTCGCGCTGTCCGACTCGTACTTCGTCGTCGCGCACTTCCACTACGTCGTCTTCGGCACGGTCGTGTTCGCGATGTTCGCCGGCTTCTACTTCTGGTGGCCGAAGTGGACCGGCAAGATGCTGAACGAGCGTCTCGGCTACATCCACTTCTGGATCCTGTTCATCGGCTTCCACATGACCTTCCTCATCCAGCACTGGCTGGGGGTCGACGGCATGGTCCGCCGCTACGCGGACTACTCCAGCGCCGACGGGTGGACCTGGCAGAACCAGGTGTCGACCATCGGCTCGATGGTGCTCGCCGCCTCGGTCATCCCGTTCCTGTTCAACGTGTGGATCACGGCGCGGAAGGCCCCCAAGGTCACGGTCAACGACCCGTGGGGCTACGGCGGATCGCTCGAGTGGGCGACCTCCTGCCCGCCGCCGCGTCACAACTTCACGTCGATCCCGCGCATCCGCAGCGAGCGTCCCGCGTTCGATCTGAACCACCCGGAGGCGGCGGTGCCGGTCGGCGTGGGCCCTGCGAAGGACGCGCCCGACGCCCCGGTCGTCGACGTCGCCGACGGAGAGGTCAAGTAAGTGCGTACCAACACCAACCTCTGGTGGATCCTCGTCGTCTTCTTCGTCTTCATCGACATCGTCTACACGGGCTGGAACATCCTCGCCCACCCGGACGTGCCGTGGCCGAACGCGATCGAGTGGGTCGGGTCGATCTCGATGCTCTTCGGGGCGCTGATGGCGGCGATGATCGGCTTCTACACCCACCGCGTGCACAAGTCCCAGGGCGGTGAGCTGCCCGAGGACACCCTGACGGCCGACATCGACGACGGCGACCCCGAGCTCGGCGAGTTCAGCCCGTGGTCGTGGTGGCCGCTCGTGCTCGCCGCATCCGCCGCCGTCGCCGCGATCGGACTCGCGGTCGGCACCTGGCTCGTCCCGATCGGACTCGGCATCTTCGTCGTCGCGATCGTCGGCTGGGTGTTCGAGTACTACCGCGGGTACTTCGCGCGCTGATCACGTGCCGATCCGGCTGAGACCGGCCGTCGTCTCCGACATCGGCCCGCATCGTTCATCCAACCAGGATGCCGCCTTCACGGCGTCCTGGGGCGCCGCCGTCGCGGACGGCGTGGGCGGAGGCCCCTCCGGCGACCTCGCGTCGGCGGCGCTGGTGCACCGCCTCGTTCCGGATCCCTTGCTGGTGGCCGACCCCGAACAGCTGCTCGCGCGCATCCGCGAGGCGAACTGGGACCTCGGAGCCCATGTCCGGCGCGATCCGACGCTGCAGGGGATGGCGACGACGTTCACGGGCATCTTCGTCGCGCCCGGTGATCGACTGCTGCTCGCCCACACCGGCGACTCCCGCGCGTACCTTCTCCGCCATGCGCAGCTCGAGCGCCAGACGCGCGACGACTCCTACGTGCAGGCGCTCGTGGACAGCGGGCTGCTGGCCCCGGAGGCCGCGGCCTCCCATCCGCGCCGTAACATCATCACCGCCTCGCTCGGCGGCGGCGAGGAGGACATCGTGTCGGTCGCTGAGCGCTTCCCGGTGGTCGGCGACCGTTGGCTGCTATGCAGCGACGGCGTGAGCGACTATCTCGACGACGAGGAGATCGGCCTGATGCTGCTGCGCCACCGTGACGTGGCCGCCGCTGCTTCCGCACTCGTCCGGCTCGCGCTCGAGTCCGGCTCGCGCGACAACGTGACGGCGGTCGTCTGTGATGTGGAGGAGGGCGAGGCGGACGCGGCGGAGCAGGCGATGTTCGCCGGCTCCGCGGGCGAGCTGTTCCAGGAGCACCTGGACGTCATCGCCTGACTCGGACCCCCGTTCTCGGCCCCGGAGCGAGGAGCACGTGTCGAGACGAAGGGGCGCGGCAGCTCATCCCCGGTCGCGCACGACCATCACGAGCGGGTCGAAGGTGCGGGGGAGCTCGCCCTCGTCGTCTTCCACGGGCTGTCCTTCCCGTGCCCAGTACTCGAAGCCGCCCATCATCTCCCTGACCGGGTAGCCGAGGAGAGCGAACTCGTGGGCGCCCTTCGCGCCGGCGTTGCAGCCGGGACTCCAGCAGTACACGACGATCGGAGTGCCGGCGGGGATCTCCTGCGGCGCCCGCTCGGTGATCTCGCGGTACGGCATATGGATCGCACCCCGGATGCGCCCCTGCGCCCACGCCGCGCTCCCGCGGACGTCCACGAGGACGACGGGCCTGCCCGCCCGCTGCGCGGCGTAGACATCGGAGGGATCCGTCTCGTGGGCGAGCTTGGACGCGAAGTGGGCGAGCGCATCGGTCATGGTTCCGAGCCTACGGGCCGGGCTGCGGCGTCGCGGAGCATGCGACGGTCGCAGAACGAAGGAATCCTGCCCGGTCAGGTCAGCAGGCCGCCGATCGTCACCGGGCTGTCCGCGATGTTGCCGACGATGCCTCGGATGACGTTCTCCCCGGTCTCGCGGCGGAGGCCCTCATACCAGGCCGCCGTGGTCTCCGGATCGAAACCGTGGGTCTCCTCCGCGCGCTTGCGCGCGCGGAGGACCAGATCGGCTGCGCGTTCGGTTCGCGCGCGTTCGTAGCGCCGCAGCGAGTCGGTCACGCCCAGCGATGTGGTGGCGAAGACGAGCCCGAGCACGAAACTGTCCTCGAGCGCCGAGCATGCCCCCTGCCCGATGTCGGGAGCGGTGTTGTGGGCGGAGTCCCCCAGGAGAGCGACGCGGCCGCGGGTCCACGTGTGGAAGGGGTCGACATCCCAGATCTCCACCCGGTTGAGAGAGACATCGGGGTCGATCGCGTCGAGCAGCGTCTGCACCCCCGGGGCCCACCCCGCGAACGCCGCGCGCAGGGGAGCGACGCCGTCGGCGCGGTCGTAGGCGAGTCCGGACGGCTGAGGGACGTCGCAGAAGAAGTAGAAGCGGTCGCCCGCCACCGGCATGACCGACACCCGTTTTCCGTCGGCCACGTACGTGGTCCACTGATCGACCGGTCCGATGCGGGTATCGGCCGGGACGAGGCCGTTGAAGTTGGTGTAGCCGGAGTAGGTGCGCTCGGTGGGCCGTCCGAGCACGTAGTCGCGGGTGGCCGACCGAGCGCCGTCCGCGCCGATGACCAGGTCGGCCGTGGCGGTCTCGCCGTTCTCGAAGGTGACGGTCACCTCATCCTCGGTCTGGTCGACCGCCACCATCCGCATCCCGAGACGGATGCGGTCGGGCCCGACGGCGTCCATGAGAAGCGCCTGCAGGTCCGCCCGGGCGACGGGGTAGGAGCGCTGACCGGTCTGCGCCGTCACCGGGTCGAGGCTGAACCGACACATGCTGTCGCCGGTGAGCCCGTCGGCGTATGCCATCGTGTCCATGCGACCGCCGAGCGCGGCGACCTCGTCGCGCAGGCCCAGCCAGTTGAGCACCTTGACGCCGTTGGGCCACAGGGAGAGTGCCGCTCCGACGGGTCGGTTCTCTCGGATCTGGTCGTAGATGCGCACATCGTGCCCGAGCCGCTGCAGGGCGATGCCCGCACTCGTTCCGCCGATGCCTGCGCCGATGATGATCACTCGCACCCCGTCACGCTATCGGGGCGCTGTCACGGCCGTGTTACAGACATGAACATCGAAGAATGCGGAATGCCCCGATCCGAGGGCCGGGGCATTCCGTCGTGGAGTACTCAGCCCTTGGCGTCGTCGTCCTTCGGCTTGTTGATCTCTTCGAGACCCTTCGGCGAGGGGAGCTCCACCTCGGCCTTGTCGTGCAGCGAGACGGTCGGGCGTCCCTCCGCCTCGGCGCGTTCGGCGGCGCCTTCGATCTCCGCGGCCTCCTCGGCGTCGATGTGGTCGAGCTCATGGTGCTGGTGGGCGACCGCTGCGGCGATCTCGGCCTGCGTCAGTGGGGAGAGGCGGTCCTCGAAGAACCAGCGCGAGATGGACGCGCGCACGTTCTCATGCCACGGAATGCGGCCCTGAGCGTTCGGGCGGACCACCAACGGCTCGTTCACCTCGTTGTCGACGAGCTTCCAGCGCTCGTACTCGTCCACCGGCTGGTGGACCTCGATGTATTCGCCGCCCGGAAGGCGCACGATCCGGCCGGACTCGTAGCCGTGCAGCGCGATCTCGCGGTCCTTCCTCTGAAGAGCGATGCAGATTCGCTTCGTGACGAAGTAGGCGATGATCGGGCCGAGGATCAGCAGGGCCTGCAGGGTGTGGATGACACCCTCCATCGTGAGCCAGAAATGGGTCGCGATGATGTCGGAGGACGCCGCCGCCCAGAGCACGGCGTAGAAGGTGACGCCGGCCGCACCGATCGCGGTGCGCGTGGCAGCGTTGCGGGGACGCTGTGCGATGTGGTGCTCGCGCTTGTCGCCGGTGATCCACGCCTCGATGAAGGGGTAGATGAGCACCAGCACGATGAAGATGCCGATGACGACGAGCGGGAGCAGGATGTTCCACGACCACGTGCGGTCGAGGAAGACCGTCTCGAGGTGCGGCGGCACGAGACGAAGGGCACCGTCGGCGAAGCCGATGTACCAGTCGGGCTGGGTGCCGGCCGACACGGGGGAGGGATCGTATGGACCGTAGTTCCAGATCGGGTTGATCGTGAACAGCGACGCGATCAGGACGATCACGCCGAAGGTGATGAAGAAGAACCCGCCCATCTTCGACATGTAGACGGGCATCATCGGGTAGCCGACGACGTTGCTGTTCGTGCGCCCGGGGCCGGCGAACTGCGTGTGCTTGTTGATGATCATCAGCACGAGGTGCAGAGCGAGCAGGGCGATGAGGATCGCCGGCAGCAGCAGGATGTGCAGCGTGTAGAGGCGGCCGACGATGTCTGTTCCGGGGAACTCGCCGCCGAAGAGCAGGAACGAGATCCAGGTCCCGACGAGCGGGATGCCCTTGACCATGCCGTCGATGATGCGGAGGCCGTTGCCCGAGAGCAGGTCGTCGGGGAGCGAGTAGCCCGTGAATCCCTCTGCCATCGCCAGGATGAACAGGATGAAGCCGATCACCCAGTTCAGCTCGCGGGGCTTGCGGAACGCGCCCGTGAAGAACACGCGGAGCATGTGCACGCCGATGCCGGCGACGAACACGAGCGCGGCCCAGTGGTGGATCTGACGCACGAGGAGGCCGCCGCGCACGTCGAAGGAGATGTGGAGGCTCGACTCGAGCGCCGCGGACATCGCGATGCCACGCATCGGCTCGTAGGCGCCGTAGTAGTGCGTCTCGACCATCGACGCCTGGAAGAAGAACGTCAGGAACGTGCCCGAGAGGAGCACGACGACGAAGGACCACAGGGCGATCTCGCCCAGCATGAACGACCAGTGATCGGGGAAGATCTTGCGACCGAGCTCCTTGACCAGGCCCGAGAGACTCGTGCGCTCGTCGAGGTAGTTCGCCGCGGCGCCGACGAAACGGCCGCCGAGCGGCTTGCCGTCACGGTCGGCCGTCGCCGTCGTGGCGCCCGACGCAGGCTCCTGCGTGACGTTCTCCGTGGGGTGAGTGGCGGTACTCAATGACGCTCCCAGAAGCTCGGGCCGACGGGTTCGGTGAAGTCGCTGCGTGCGACGAGGTAGCCCTCGTCGTCGACCGTGATCGGCAGCTGGGGCAGCGCGCGTGCGGCCGGGCCGAAGATGACCTTCGCGCCGTCGGACACATCGAACTGCGACTGATGGCATGGGCAGAGCAGATGGTGCGTCTGCTGCTCGTAGAGCGCGACGGGGCAGCCGACGTGCGTGCACACCTTCGAGTAGGCGACGATGCCGTCGTACGACCAGTCCTTGCGCTCCTCGGTCTCGACGAGCACCTCCTGCGGCATGCGCATGAGCAGGACGATGGCCTTGGCCTTCTCCTCGAGGTAGCCGTCGTGATGGCTGAGGTCGGCGAGCTCCTCGGGGATGACGTGGAACGCCGAGCCGAGCGTGACGTCGGACGCCTTGATCGGGCGGCCGCTGGGGTCGTGCGCGAGGCGCGTGCCCTCCTTCCACATCGTGTGGCTGAGCAGGTGCACGGGATCGCCGGCGTAGGGGTCGTCCGGGCTGGACTCGGGGGCGAGACCTCGGAACAGCACGACGCCGGGGACGACGGACGCGACCAGGGCGGCGAGCAGCGAGTTCCGGATCATCACGCGGCGACCGAAGCCGGACTCCTCGTTGGCGACGGCGAAGTTCGCCACCACGGCCTCACGGGTCTCATCACGTCCGCGGGTCGCGTGGCGGGGCTCGATGAACTCCTTGTCGGACATGATCGCCTTCGACCAGTGGATCGCGCCCACGCCGATGGCCAGCAGCGCGAAGGCGATGCCGAGTCCGATGAACAGGTTGTTGTCGCGGATGGCGGTGATCGAGCCGTCCTCGATCGGGAACACCATGTAGGCGACGACGGCCCAGATGGATGCGGCGACCGACAGGTAGAAGAGCGTGTAGACCGTGCGCACAGCGCGCTTCATCGCCGCCGGGTCCTTGTCCGTGATGCGCTCCCGGTGCGGCGGCAGGCCGGGGTTGTGCACCGGGTCGGACACTGCCACAGCGAGACCACGCGACGGCTTCCAGGAAGCCCTCTCGTGCTCGAGCGGATCGCCCTCGTGTGCCATGGTGCTCCTCGTACGTTCCGTATGGTCGATGGGGGACGGTCAGTTCGACTTCGCGGTGATCCACACCGTGATCGCGATGAGCGAGCCGATACCGAAGATCCAGATGAACAGGCCCTCGGAGACGGGGCCGAGAGAGCCGAGCGTGAATCCGCCGGGCGACTCGTTGTCCTGCATGTAGAGGAGGGCCGAGATGATGTCCCGCTTGTCCTCCGCCGTGAGGTTCATGTCGCTGAACACGGGCATGTTCTGCGGGCCCGTCACCATGGCGGCGTAGATGTTCAGCGCGCTCGTCGTGTGCAGGCTCGGGGCGTACTTGCCCTCGGTGAGCGCACCGCCGGCTCCGGCGACGTTGTGGCACATCGCGCAGTTGATGCGGAACAGCTCCGCGCCGTTCGAGACGTCGCCGTCGCCGTCGAGGATCTCGTCGTCGGGGTAGGTGGGGCCGGGGGCGATCGACTGGACGAACTCCGCCATCGCCGCGGTCTGCTCCGCCGTGAACTGCACCGGCTTCTGCGGTGCCTGGGGAGCCTGTGCCTGCAGCGGCATGCGGCCGGTCGAGACCTGGAAGTGCACGGCGAGCTCGCCGACGCCGTAGAGCGACGGACCGTTCTCGGTGCCCTGCAGGTCGAGACCGTGGCAGGTCGCGCAGTTCGCCTGGAAGAGCTTCTTGCCGTCTTCGACGGTGAGGGAGGATGCCGCGGCGGACGTGTCGGTCGTCGCGGCCATCGCGGCCGACGCGCCGGCGTACACGCCGCCCGTCAGCAGCAGGCCGATGCCGATGAGGGCAGCGGCGGCCAGGGGACTGCGACGACCGGACTGGCGGCGCTTCTTCTCTCGTGCCATGAGGTGGTGGTGCTCCGCTCTATCGCAGGAAGTAGATGACGAGGAACAGGGCGATCCAGACCACGTCGACGAAGTGCCAGTAGTACGACACGACGATCGAGGTGGTCATCTCCTTGCGCCCGAAGTTCTTGACGGCGTACGCGCGCCCGATGACGAGGAGGAACGCGACCAGGCCGCCCGTCACGTGCAGGGCGTGGAAGCCGGTCGTGAGGTAGAACGCCGACGCGTAGGCGTTCGCCGCGATCGGCATGCCCTCGGCGACGAGCTGGGCGTACTCCCACACCTGACCCGACACGAAGACCGCGCCGAGGAAGAAGCTGAGGAAGAACCACTCGACCATTCCCCACCTCAGCGGGTTGCGGGCGGTGCGGTAGGGCTGGAAGCGCTCGGCGGCGAACACGCCCATCTGGCAGGTCACGGAGGAGAGCACGAGGATGATCGTGTTCACCGTCGCGAAGGGCACGTTGAGCAGCGACGACTCCTGGGCCCACAGCTCGGGAGACGTGCTGCGGAGCGTGAAGTAGATCGCGAACAGACCCGCGAAGAACATGACCTCGCTGCCGAGCCAGACGATCGTGCCGACGGCGACCGGGTCGGGCCTCTTGACCTTGCGCAGGGCCTGGGAATACGTCGCTGGGGTCGTCACAGTCCCCATTATGACCGATATCCGGGGCCGATTCTTGCACCGTGGACCCTTGTGCGGGCCGCGTCGAAGCTTAGGGGAACCTAAGAAAACCGGGTGAGCTCGCCGGGAGTCCGCCCGCCATCGGGCGTTTCCCGCGGTGCGCGGCGGGGCGGGGCCCTCGATAGGATTCTGAGTCATGGTGGACCTCCGCGACTGGCCGACGATACTCACGCGACTTCTCGACGGAGCCGACCTCAGCGTCTCGGAGTCGACGTGGGCGATGCGCCGAGTGATGGCGGGGGAGGCGACTCCGTCGCAGCTGGCCGGCTTCCTCATCGCGTTGCGCGCTAAGGGCGAGACGGTGGACGAGATCGTCGGGTTCCGCGACGCGATCCTCGAGGCGGCGCTTCCCCTGCCGGTCGACTCCCGCGTCCTGGACATCGTCGGCACCGGCGGTGATCGATTCGGCACGGTGAACATCTCGTCGATGTCGGCGATCGTGGCCGCCTCCTCGGGCATCCCTGTGGTCAAGCACGGAAACAAGGCCGCGAGCTCGTCCTCGGGGTCGTCGGACGTCCTCCGCGCGCTCGGAATCGATCTGACGCTCTCGCCGGAGGCCGTCGCCGAGACGCTCGCGCGTTGCGGGATCACGTTCGCCTTCGCGGCCGCGTTCCATCCCGGGTTCCGGCACGCCGGCCCGACGCGCGCCGAGCTCGGCGTGCCGACGGTCTTCAACTTCCTCGGGCCGCTGTGCAACCCGGCGCGCGCGGAGGCGAACGCGGTGGGCGTGGCGCAGCTCGACCGAGTGCCGTTGATCACCGGCGTGTTCCGCACGCGCGGGGCGACGGCACTGGTCTTCCGTGGGGACGACGGCCTGGACGAGCTCACGACCACCGGTCACAGCCGCATCTGGGAGGTCTCACGGGGCGACATCCACGAGCACGACCTCGATCCGCGTGATCTGGACATCCCGCTCGCGAGCATCGACGACCTGATCGGCGCGGATCCGGAGTACAACGCCGCGGTGGTGCGGCAGGTGCTCGCCGGGGAGCCGGGGCCGGTGCGCGACATCGTGCTCCTGAACACCGCCGCGGGGATCGCGGCGTATCGGCTCTCGCACGACCCGGCACAGGCGCAGCGCCCGATCCTCGTCCGTCTCGCGGAGGCGAGGGATGCCGCCGCGGCGGCGATCGACAGCGGTGCGGCCGAGGCGACGCTCGCGCGGTGGGTCGAGACCACCAGGGAGCTCGCGGGCTGATGCGAGAGTCTCGTCCTCTCGGTCCCTGAGCGAGGAGCGAAGCGACGAGACGAAGGGCAGCGACCGGGCTTTCGCACCCCGCGGAGTGCCCCGCAAGGGGCCCCGAGAAGCTGATGCGAGAGTCTCCCCCGGAGAGGGGAGACCTCGGGTCTGTCCCGGATGGTCATGGACCACGCGCCGCTGACGCGGCACGCGTGACGCTGCGGGACCGGATCGTGTTTCTCACGGCCCGCAGACCATTGACGGATGTGGTCTGACCTCTTAGCATGGGGACAATAGCCGCGATCCCGAGGAGGAACGCTCATGTCCGACACCACAGCAGCCACGGTCGATGCCGTCGAAGCCCCCGTGAAGAAGGTGGGGCTGGTCAAAGTCGTCGGCATCCTCGGGATCCTCGGCGGGATCGCGCTGATCGTGGTCGGCGCGGTCGTCTGGATCATGGTCTCGTCGCAGCTCCGGGCGGAGAACATCACCGTCCCGGACGACGCGATCGCCTTCCAGGGACAGACGGTCGCCGGGCCCTTCACCGCGTTCGTGCAGGCCGACATCATCCAGCACCACGCGATGGAGGCGTCCGGCGGTCAGACGTACGCCGAGCTCGAC
The DNA here is from genome assembly GCF_902706225.1 of Microbacterium sp. 18062. Lineage (GTDB taxonomy): Bacteria > Actinomycetota > Actinomycetes > Actinomycetales > Microbacteriaceae > Microbacterium. Next base: position 2,010 of record NZ_CACSKB010000006.1, on the reverse strand, counting down.
CGGGAGGACCCGGTCCGCGCGACGATGATGAACGCGTCGTTCCTGCGAGCATCGCTGTTCACCTCGGTCGTGTCCTTCGGTGTCGCCGCGTTCGCCATGGGCATCGGCGTCCTGTCGATCCTGTTCGGCACGGCGCTCCATCGGCTCGCCTCGGTTCCGGTCGTCGTGAAGCGATCGGCCGTCGCCGGCTCCTAGGCCCGACCCGGACGGCGGGCCCGCACCACCACGGTGCGGGCCCGCCGTTCCCGGGCCGGGAGGGTGCGCCGGCGGCGGCTGGACGGCATCCCTCGTGGATGCGGACGGGCCTTGCCGTCGCCTGCTGGGTGTCGCCGACCTACGGGGTGTCGCTGATCGCGGCGATGGCGGCCGCCGCGCGTTCGAAGGCGGCGCCGAGTCCCCAGCGAGCGGCGAAGGCCGCGGCGTCGGCCGCCGCATCCGCGAGGATCGGTGCGAGGCGGGGGTCCGGGATCTCGAGCGGGAGGTCGCGCACCACGCGCACGACGGCCGGAGCGACAGCGAGATAGTCGGCGCCGGCGAGCACCTTCGCGCGGACGCCGGCGGTCATGCCTTCGCCGCGATCCGCGGCCGCCGCGATGCCGGAGAGGTCGCCGTGGGCGGCGAGCAGGGCCGCGGCGGTCTTCTCGCCGATACCGGCGACGCCGGGGAGGCCGTCGGATGCATCGCCACGCAGGACGGCGAAGTCGACGTACTGTGCCGCATGCACCCCGTACCGGCCGCGGATCGTCTCGTCGGTCACGACCTCGAGGTTGCTCATGCCGCGGGCCGTGTAGACGACGCGCACCTCGGCGTCGTCATCCACGAGCTGGAACAGGTCCCGGTCGCCGGTGACGATGTCGACGGGCAGTCCCGCATCCGTCGCCAGGGTCCCGATCACATCGTCGGCCTCGTGCTCGGCCGCGCCAGCGACGGGGATTCCGAGAAGGGCCAGCGCCTCGAGGATGAGGGGGACCTGTGCCTCCAGCGGGTCGGGCACCTCTTCCACGTCGGGGCCGCCCGCGACGACCTCGACCACGCGGTGGGTCTTGTAGGTGGGGATGAGATCGACGCGCCATTGCGGGCGCCAGTCGTCGTCCCAGCAGGCGACCAGGTGCGTCGGCCGGTACGTGCCGACGAGCTTCGCGATGATGTCGAGGAAACCGCGCACCGCGTTGACGGCCGTGCCGTCGGGGGCGGTGACCGACTCGGGCACGCCGTAGTACGCCCGGAAGTAGAGGGACGCGGAGTCGAGGAGCATGAGGCGTGAGGTCACGCGCTCATCCTGTCACGGGGGTGCTCGAGGGGGCAGGCCGGGCGATGCGTCAGAGCGCCGCTCAGACCAGAACGGCGACGCCCATCACGAGCGTGGCCAGGCCCATCGTCCCGAGCTGGGCGCGCTCGAGCGGCGCGTGCGAACGTGCGCACTCGATCGCCGACCAGGCGGCGAACCCCGCGGCGCCCGCGACCAGCGCGCCGGCCACGACGGTCGACGCCCCGTGGACGTGTGCGGTCGTCGCGACCGGCTGCGCGGGAGCCATCGCCAGCATGATCGCGGCCATCAGCACCAGCCCGAGCGTCGTGTGCACGGTCATGACGGCGGAGACGGCCGGCCGCATCCGTCGCCTTCGCCGCGGGCTGCGGTGGGCGGCGAGCACGACCGCGGCCGCAATGAGCATGCCCGCCCAGTAGGCCGGCGGCACCACGGTGCCGGTCGCACTGTCGAGCATCGCCAGGAGCATCCCCACGGCCGACGCGAGCTCGGGCGCCCGCACCCGCCGGCGGTCCGCCGCGACGCAGCAGGCCGAGGCGGCGGCGGGAGCGAGCGCCCACAGATGCAGGACATCGTTCACGGCTCAGCGACGTTCGTGGGCGCCGTGATCGGTGGCCGACGCCCCCTGATGCGCACCGTGGTCGTTCGGCCGATGGCCATGACCGTGCGCACAGGACTCGTGCGCGGGAGAGCCGTGACCGTGCGCGGCGGCGGGGGTGCAGTGCGCGGACACGGGGGCGGGG
>NZ_CACSKB010000005.1 GCF_902706225.1 Microbacterium sp. 18062 | reverse complement strand
CGCCAATCAGGGTCGTCAAGGCAGACTGGTTGTGGGTCATCGTGGGATCACTTCTTTGCTTCTTGCCGGAAACAACTGGGGCTCCCACGATGGCTCCTCTACGTCAACGACGACGAGAGCCCCGCGGCTGCATCCGTCGCGTGTCTCGCTCAAGCATCCGGATCACGCCGAAACCCTGCACACGTGAGACACCGACCCCCGGAACCACCCACACCCTCGACCCCGTGTCTCACTTGTGCAGCGGAAGACCCCGACCGACCTGCACAAGCGAGACACGGATCCGGGACGACCGCCGTCGGGAGACTCTCGGGTCAGGGGAGGAGCGTGTAGACGTCCTCCACGAGACCGAACAGCTCCGCCTGCGTCTCGCTCGTGATCGGGGAGTCCGGATCCGACGAGAGCACGACGACGGTCACGGCCGTCCCGTCCTCCGCCTGCGCCCGCCACGACCCGGCGAGCACGCCCGGGGAGGATCCACCTTTGAACGCGATCGTCGGCCACGCGGCGGCGTCCAGGGCGAGTCCCGGGTTCGCGGTGAGCGCCGTCGCGACGGCGTCGTCGGATGCCGCCCGCTCCGCGAGCGCGTCGTGCGCGGCGGCGATGTCCCGAGCGCTCGCGAACCACTCCAAGCCCTCTGGCCACCGGGGCTCGTCGTCGGCGTCGGCGACCGTCACCGTGAACGGACGCTCGGCGAGCTCTGCCAGCACCGCTCGCCGTTCCTGCTCATCGCCGTCGCCCCATGTCGCGACGAGGTCCTCGTCGTCGCCCCACAGCAGCGCGAAGAACTCGCGAGTCGTCGGGAACGGCGCGAGCAGGGACGGGGCGTGGTGGTCGAGCCGCGCCACGGCCGCCTCGACGGCGCCGCGACCGACATGGGCGATGAGCAGGTCGGTGGCGGTGTTGTCGCTGATCGCGATCATCTTCTCCGCGGCCTCGCGGACCGTCACGGTGGTGCCCGTGGGGGCGTCCTGCAGCTCTCCCGAGGGCAGGCTCCGGATGTCGTCGGTGATGGTCAACGGCGCGTCCCAGGCCGTTCGTCCGGCCGTGACGGCCTCGGCGACGGCGTCGAGCACGTACAGCTTGAACATCGAGCCGATGGGGGAGGCGGCATCCGCATCTCGCTCGATCACCGTCTCACCGTCCCTCAGCACCAGCGCGCGGGTCTCGCCGGGAAGCGCGGCGAGACGCTCCTCGACCTCGTCGAGGGATGCCGCCGGCTCGCGCTCGGGCGTGACCGGGCCGAGCAGCATGCCGGTGATCCTGTCGTCGTCGTCCACGACGAGCGACAGGTCGAACGGCTCGCCGATCGAGCCTTCGACGGTCACGACGGCCTCCGACTCGGTCCCGCGGTACGCGGTCGGCACCAGCGGGCGGGCGGGGCGGATCTGGACGTTGATCAGCTCGGCGACCTCGTCCGCGCTGACCTGCGCGGTGAAGTCCTCGTGGAGCCGGCCCTCCCACTGCTGGACCGTCGTGTCCCGGTCCGCGTTCATCACCTCGAGCACCCATGCGGCGGTGACCCCGACCCGGGTGTCGGGGATGGCCGCCTCGGTCGCCTCGGTCTCCGGGGCCGTCGTCGCGCACCCGGCCAGCAGCATCGCCACGGCGCCCAGCATCGCCAGTGCTCGTCCGCGTGTCATCCTCATCCCGCACCTTCCGCATGTCCTGTCCGTGTCTTCGACGCTATCGACGGTCGCATCCCTCCGCCTCCTCCCGCAGACGGATTCCGCGTCCGCCTGCGGCGCAGTCGGCCAGGTGGGAACGTAGAATGAGCGCATCATGACTGCCCCGTCCAGCGTGCCGACCCTCATCGCCCCGTCACCCGCCGCGCTCGCCGCCGACGGCCGCGCCCGCACCTACGAGGTGCGCACGTTCGGCTGCCAGATGAACGTGCACGACTCGGAGCGGCTTTCCGGCTCGCTCGAGAGCGCGGGATACGTCCGGGCCGAGCAGGGATCCGAGCCCGACGTCGTCGTGATCAACACCTGTGCGGTGCGTGAGAATGCCGCAGGCAAGCTCTACGGCACCCTCGGGCACCTGAAGTCCCGCAAGGACGTGCACGAGGGGATGCAGATCGCCGTCGGCGGATGTCTCGCGCAGATGGACAAGGACGCCGTGCTTGACAAGGCCCCGTGGGTCGACGTCGTCTTCGGCACGCACAACATGGGGTCGCTGCCGAGCCTGCTCGAGCGCGCCCGCCACAACGACGAGGCGGAGCTCGAGATCCTCGAGGCCCTCGACGTCTTCCCCTCGACGCTCCCGACCAAGCGCGACAGCGTCTACAGCGGGTGGGTCTCCATCTCGGTCGGCTGCAACAACACCTGTACCTTCTGCATCGTGCCGAGCCTGCGGGGCAAGGAGAAGGACCGCCGTCCCGGCGACATCCTGAGCGAGATCCGCCTGCTCGTCGACGACGGGGCGCTGGAGGTCACCCTGCTCGGCCAGAACGTGAACTCCTACGGCGTCGAGTTCGGCGACCGGCAGGCGTTCGGCAAGCTGCTGCGCGCGGCCGGCGAGATCGACGGCCTTGAGCGCATCCGCTTCACGAGCCCCCACCCGGCCGCCTTCACCGATGACGTCATCGACGCGATGGCCGAGACCCCCTCCGTCATGCCGCAGCTGCACATGCCGCTCCAGTCCGGGTCGGACCGGATCCTCAGGGCGATGCGTCGCTCGTACCGCAGCGAGCGGTTCCTCGGCATCCTCGAGCGCGTCCGCGATCGCATTCCGCACGCGGCGATCTCCACCGACATCATCGTCGGTTTCCCCGGCGAGACGGAAGAGGACTTCCAGGAGACCCTCCGCGTGGTCGAGGCCGCCCGCTTCGCGAGCGCGTTCACGTTCCAGTACTCGATCCGCGAGGGAACCCCCGCGGCGACCATGCCCGACCAGGTGCCCAAAGCGGTCGTGCAGGAGCGCTACGAGCGGCTCGTCGCCCTGCAGGAGCGCATCTCGATCGAGGAGAACCAGAAGCAGCTCGGCCGTGAGGCGCACGTGCTCGTATCGACCGGCGAGGGCAAGAAGGACGCCGAGACGCGGCGTCTCACGGGCCGCGCCGAAGACAACCGGCTCGTGCACTTCGAGGTGCCCGAGGGGTCGGAGATCCCCCGCCCGGGCGACATCGTGACGGTGCGGATCACCCATGCCGCACCGTTCCACCTGCTCGCCGATTCCACCGACGGCGCACCGCTCCGCGTGCGCCGCACGCGTTCGGGCGACGCGTGGGATCGCGCGCAGGCCGCGTCCTGCGGCGTTCCCGCACCGGCCGGTACGGGCGGAGCCCCGCGCGCGGTGTCGCTCGGGCTGCCCTCGCTCCGCCCCGTGGAGTGACCCGGATGCCTCGGCTCTGGGTCGTCGTCGGGGCCACGGGCACGGGCAAGACCGCGCTCTCGCTCGCGCTCGCCGAGCACCTCGCCGAGACGGGAACCCCCACCGAGATCGTCAACGCCGACGCCATGCAGCTCTATCGCGGCATGGACATCGGCACGGCGAAGCTTCCGTCCGCCGAGCGGCGCGGCATCCCTCACCACCTGCTCGATGTGCTCGAGGTCACCGCCGAGGCGGCCGTCGCCCGGTACCAGGCGGCCGCTCGGAGCGCCATCGCGCAGATCCATGGACGCGGCGCCGACGCCGTCCTGGTGGGCGGCTCGGGGCTCTACGTGTCGAGCGTGGTCTACGATTTCCGGTTCCCTCCGCGCGATGAGCGGCTTCGGGCGGAGCTCGAGGCCGAACTCGCCCGCTCCGGACCGGGCATGCTGTTCGCACGGTTGCGCGACGCGGATCCCTCGACGGCGGAGCGGATCGACCCCAAGAACGGCCGTCGGATCGTCCGCGCCCTCGAGATCCTCGGTCAGGGTCGCCAGACCCACGGAGCGGCGCTTCCGGAGCAGCCACGGTTCTGGCATCCCGACACCCGGCTCGTCGGCGTGCGCGTCGATCGTGCCGCGCTCGTCGAGCGTCTCGACGCGCGGGTGACGCGGATGTGGGACGACGGCCTCCTCGGCGAGGTGCGCAGGCTCCGCACGCACGGGCTCGACGACGGCGTCACCGCGCGCCGGGCCATCGGATACGCGCAGGCGCTCGCCGAGCTCGACGGCGAGCTGTCCCGCGACGACGCGATCGCGCAGACCCAGGCGCTCACCCGCCGCTACGCCCGTCGACAGGTCTCCTGGTTCACCCGCTACGAGGGGGTCTCCTGGGTTGCCCCGGGCACGGCGCCCGCCGAGCTCGTCGAGGCTCCGGCGTGAGCGTCCGCATCCGTGCGTTCGACCTCGCCGACACCGAGCAGGTCGTCTCGCTCTGGCGATCGGCCGGTCTCACGCGCCCGTGGAACGACCCATATCGCGACATCGAGCGGAAGCTCGCAGTGCAGCCCGAGCTCTTCCGCGTGGCGATCGACGGGGACGATGCGCTGGTGGGCACGGTGATGGGCGGCTACGACGGCCACCGCGGCTGGCTCTACTACCTCGCCACCGCCCAGACGCACCGCGGGCGCGGGATCGGTACCGCGCTCGTCGTGGACGTCGAGCGGATGCTGCTCGGGATGGGCTGCCCGAAGGTGCAGCTGATGGTGCGACCCGACAACGCGGGCGCACGAGGGTTCTACGCCGCGCAGGGATACGAGCCCTTCGACACGTGGGCGACCGGCAAGCGGCTCATTGGGGACTGAAGCGAGAATCCTCACGCCTCGTCTCGCTGCGCTCGCTCAGCGACCGGGCTTTCGCACCCCGCGGAGCGCCCCGTCAGGGGGCGCGGAGAAGCTGATCCGAAAGTCTTCGTCTTCGGTCCCTGAGCGAGGAGCACAGCTCCGAGACGAAGGGCAGCGACCGTACTCTCGCCATCCCACGGCGGGCCCCGCCAGAGGTCCTGAGAACGCGACCCGAGAACCCGCCCCGCCGACGCCCGCCTAGACTGGTTCCATGGCGCAGAGTGTTCCGTTCACGAAGGGACACGGCACGGGCAACGACTTCGTGATCGTGGCCGATGCCGACGGCGAGCTCGATCTCTCCGACGACCAGGTGGCTGCACTCTGTGACCGGCGCTTCGGCATCGGCGGGGACGGACTGCTGCGCGTCGTGCGCTCGCGTGCGCTCGCGGAGGGCGCGGACGCGGCCGCATCCGGCGCGGAGTGGTTCATGGACTACCGGAACGCCGACGGCTCGAAGGCCGAGATGTGCGGGAACGGAACCCGCGTGTTCGCCCGCTATCTGGTCGACGCCGGTCTCGCGGACATCGGGGGCGGCCTCGCGATCGGCACGCGTGCCGGCGTGAAGACGCTCACCCGCAGCGATCGCGGCTTCGAGGTGGATCTCGGAGCATGGCGCATCGAGGAGGGCGACGTGCTCGTGCGCGCGCACGGGCTGCAGGTGCCGCGTCCGGGGGCGGGCATCGACGTGGGCAACCCCCACGTGGTGGTCGCCCTGTCGTCGGACGCGGAGCTCGATGGGCTCGACCTGGCGCAGCGTCCGCTGCTCGACCCCGCGCCGCGGCACGGCGCGAACGTGGAGTTCGTCGTGCCCCGGGACCCGCTCGTGCAGGCCGGTGTCGGCGCGATCCGGATGCGCGTGTTCGAACGCGGCGTGGGGGAGACCCTCAGCTGCGGCACGGGTGTCGCCGCCGCAGCGCTGGCGGTGCGGCACTGGGCGGGGCCGGCCGCCCCCGACGAATGGACGGTCGAGGTCCCCGGCGGCACGCTCGGCGTGCGGATGCGGGACGGCCACGTGCTGCTCTCCGGTCCTGCGGCGCTCGTGTTCCACGGCGAGGTCGCCCTCGACTGACCGTCTCAGCGGTCCGCGCGCCTCGTCACCGGTGCCGCCGGGAGACGAGCGCCCCCGCGCCGCCGATGGCGAGAAGCACGACCGAGGCGCCCACGACGATCGTGAACCCGCCGGCCGCACCCGCGTGCTCGGCGAGCGGCCCCGCGATCGCCGCGCCCGCACCGATCCCGAGGACGACGCCGCTGGCGGTCAGGGTCATCAGGATGCCGGCGCGCCCCGCCTCGGCCAGGGAGCCCGCGACGCTGTAGATGGTCAACAGCAGCGGACCCTGGAACGCGCCCGCGACGAGCGCCGCGCCCACCACCCACGGCACCGTGGGCGCGCCCAGGAGGAAGACGGAACCGACGGTCATGCCCGCAGCGGCGATCGACCAGCGCGTCCAGCGGCCGATGCGGTCGGGCAGCAGCACCATCGAGACGGTGGTCACCGCCGAGCCGACGGCCATGACGGCGTAGAGGAGCGCCCCCGCGTCCGGGATCCCGGTACTCTCCGCGAAGGCGGTGAGGCTCGTCTGACTGCCGCCGAAGAAGATGCCCATCGCGACCATGCCGATGAAGGTGACGGCGATCAGCATCCGGCGGCCCGGACGCGGGCGGGGGAGTGCCGCGATCGCGTCCGCCGCCGGCCGGGTTCGGCGGGGCACGCGGCGGTGCGTCGCGTGCACGGCGAACTGGGTCGCGAAGACGGCGACGAGGGTCGCCGCGAGGACGACGGCGATCTGGGGCGAGACGAACGCTGCCGTCAACCCGACCAGCGCCGGGCCGAAGATGTACACCGTCTCATCGACGACGCCTTCGAACGCGAACGCCGCCGGGAGGTCTCCGGGGGCGATCGCGAGCCATCGTGCCCGCGAGAGGGCGCCGACCTGGGGGAGGCTCAGTCCGGCGAATCCCGCGAGCGCCACGGTCGCGGGGTCGGCGAGCACACCGGCTCCGAGGGTGAAGGCGACCAGCAGCGTCACGTGCACGACCACGCCGGTGAGCACCACGACGCGTTGGCCGAACCGGTCCGCGAGCGCGCCGGAGGCGGGAGCGCCGACGGCCTCGCCGAGCGCCGCCGCAGCAGAGGCGAACCCGCCCACGGCGAGGGAGCCGGTCGTCGACGTCGCGAGCGTCAGGATCGCCAACGGCACCATCGACATCGGCAGCCGGCCGAGGCTCGTGGCGACCAGGTAGCTCCAGCCGGCGAGGCGGGGGAGAGCGCGATAGGCGGAGACTCCGCGGGCAGCAGAGGTATCGGTGGACATGGTGCTCCCCTTCAGCGCGTCCCCCACCCGGATCGCGCCCTCAGCCCATGAACGTCGTGTTGCGAGAATATCAGCGCGCGGCGCCGCCGAGGTCAGAGGGGTTCGCGATCGAGGCGACGCCGTGGCGGCGCACCTTGATCACCCGGAAGCCGCGCGCCGTCGCCGCCCGGTGCACGCTGTAGCCCTGCGGGAAGGCGGCGCACAGCCAGCGCTGCAGCGAGTCGGAGCCGAGGTTGCGGGCGACGACCAGCCACGCGTCGGAACGTTCGTCGAGGCGAGGGATCCACCGTTCGAGCATGCCGTGCAGCTCGTTCTTGCCCACCCGGATCGGCGGGTTCGAGCGGATCGTGCGGAAGGCGACGTCGTCGGGAACATCGTCGGGCACGACCGCGTTGACATTCGTGAGACCGAGACTCTCCGCGTTCCGGCGCACGAGGTCGAGAGCTCGCTGATTCACGTCCACGGCCCACACGGTGGCGTGCGGCGACGTCAGGGCGAGAGACAGCGAGATCGGACCCCATCCGCAGCCGAGATCGAGGAAGTGGCCGCCGGACGGCGGCGACGGCGCATTGGCCAGCAGGACGGCGGTGCCCGCATCCAACCGGTCCGGGCTGAACACTCCGCCGGCGGTCACGACCTCGATGTCGTGGCCGGCAAGCGTCACACGGATCGTGCGGAGGTTCTCAGGACTGGCGGGCGACGCGGTGAAGTAGTGGTCACTCCCCATCCAGAGATCGTAGCGTTCCGGGCCCGCGCACGGGAAGCTAGAGTGAGCGGGCGCCACGGCGCCCCGAAAGGACTACATGAGCGACACCCCCCAGACGACCGACGACTCCCAGACCGACCCGGTCGAGCGGGTGCTGGCGCGCGCCGAGGCACGAGCGCACGTGCGCGGCAGCGGGCTCGGCGCCGCACAGGCGCTGCAGGACGTCGGCACCGCGTCGGATGCGGACGCCGACGGCGCGCAGTGGGACCGTGAGGAGCGCGCGGCGCTCCGTCGCGTCGCGGGCCTGTCGACCGAGCTCGAGGACGTCACCGAGGTCGAATACCGCCAGCTGCGGCTCGAGAACGTGGTGCTCGTCGGCGTGCACACCCAGGGCCACCAGGAGGACGCGGAGAACTCGTTGCGCGAGCTCGCTGCGCTCGCCGAGACTGCCGGCGCCGTCGTGCTCGACGGGGTCCTCCAGCGACGGCCCCATCCGGACCCCGCAACCTACGTCGGACGGGGCAAGGCCCAAGAGCTGCGGGACATCGTGGCCGCAGTCGGCGCCGACACGGTCATCGCCGACACCGAGCTCGCCCCCAGCCAGCGGCGTGCCCTCGAAGACGTGGTCAAGGTCAAGGTGATCGACCGCACGACCGTCATCCTCGACATCTTCAGCCAGCACGCGAAGAGCCGCGAGGGCAAGGCGCAGGTCGAGCTCGCCCAGCTCGAGTACCTCCTGCCCCGTCTGCGCGGATGGGGCGACTCGATGAGCCGCCAGGCCGGTGGACAGGTCGGCGCCGGCGGCGCCGGCATGGGCTCGCGCGGTCCCGGTGAGACGAAGATTGAGCTGGACCGTCGCCGCATCCGTACCCGGATGGCGCAGCTGCGCCGTCAGATCCGCGACTTCGGGCCCGCCCGCGATGCCAAGCGCGCCGAGCGGCGGCGGAACACGATCCCCGCCGTCGCGATCGCCGGCTACACGAACGCGGGCAAGTCGAGCCTGCTCAACCGCCTCACCCGCGCCGGCGTCCTCGTGGAGAACGCGCTCTTCGCGACCCTCGATGCGACCGTGCGCCGTTCGGTCACCGCCGACGGCCGGGTGTTCACCCTCACCGACACCGTCGGCTTCGTGCGCAACCTCCCTCACCAGCTCGTCGAGGCCTTCCGGTCGACGCTCGAGGAGGTCGGCGACGCCGACGTGATCGTGCACGTCGTCGACGGCTCGCACCCCGATCCGGCCGCGCAGCTCGCCACCGTCCGCGACGTGATCGGCGACGTCGGGGCTCGCGACACCCCCGAGATCGTCGTCTTCAACAAGGCCGATCTCATCGACCCGGACACCCGGCTCGTCCTGCGCGGGCTGGTGCCCTCGGCACTGTTCGTGTCCTCCCGCACCGGCGAGGGCATCGACGAGCTCCGCCGCGTGGTGGAGGAGGCCCTGCCGCTGCCCGCGGTGGAGCTGCACGCCCTCGTGCCGTACGACCGCGGCGACCTCGTGTCGGCCGTGCACGAGCACGGGATGATCCTGGCGGAGCGGCACGACGAGGACGGCACGGCCCTGCACGTGCGCGTGCCCGAGGCCCTCGCCGGCCGCCTCGCCCCGTTCGCGCGCTGACCGCAGCGATCCCGGTGGTCGCCGCGAACGGGACCGGCGCCGTGCTCAGGCGCCGTCGAGGGTCGGCAGCAGCACGTGGTACGTCCCGGGCTCGGCGCCGGCCGGAAGGCCCCTCGCGAGCGCCTCGGTGAACCCGTGCGACTCCAGCGTCTGTGCCCACGCGGGATCCGGGGCGCGGGCGAACAGGGGTCGGAGGGGTTCGCGGGCGACGATCGCGGCGAGATCGCGGTCCGCATCCGTCGTCGTGTCGCCGTCGATCGTGATCTCGCGGCCCACGGCTGTCGTCGCGACCGTCAGGGCGCCGACGGTGAGCTCGAGCGGTGGCACGTCCGGCGTCTCGAACCCGAACACCCGGCCGAGGAAGGCCACCTCGCTCTCGAGGGCGTGGATCGCGCTCTCGCGGCGGCGGAAGCCGTGTCCCTCGCCCTCGTAGAGCACATAGGCGTGCGGGACGCCCCGTGCGCGGAGCGCGTCGCGGATGGCCTCGGCCTGCGCCGGGGGAACGACCCGGTCCTCGTCACCCTGCAGGATCAGCAGGGGCACCCGGAACCGGTCGGCGCGGGTGAGCGGCGAGCGTTCGACGTAGATCGCCTCCGATTCCGGCAGCGGACCGATCAGGCCGTCGAGATAGCGGGCCTCGAAATCGTGGGTGTCGGCGGCGAGAGCACGTGCGTCGCCGACACCGTACCGCGAGACGCCCGCCGCGAACGTGCTGCTCCCCACGAGTGCGCCCAGCACCGTCCAGCCGCCCGCGGAGCCGCCCTCGATCGCCAGGCGATCGGGATCGGCGAGGCCGGCTGCGGCGAGTCCGGAGGCCGCCGCAGCCACGTCTTCCACGTCGACGACGCCCCACTGCCCGTTCAGCCGTTCCCGGTAGGCGCGGCCGTAGCCGGTCGAACCGCCGTAGTTGACGTCGAGCACGCCGATGCCCCGGCTCGTGAAGTACGCGATCTTCGCGGATGCGGAAGGGCCGACGTGGCTCGTCGGTCCGCCGTGCACCGAGATGAGATAGGGCGGGAGCTCGTCGTCGGGGCCGGAGGCGTCCGGGTGGGTCGGGGGATATGCGAACGCGTGCACCTGGCCGTGCGGTCCGTCGACGGTGACGGCACGGGGAGAGGGCACCCACTCCGCGCCCGCGACCTCGACCCCGCCGGCGACGAGCTCGGCGCGCTCCGGTGCGTCGACGTCGATGAGCCAGACGCCGAGCGCACGGGTCCGCCCCGCGGTCGTAAGCAGCGCACGCGTCCCCGACACGTCCTCGATGGATGTGGACGCGGCTGCCTCGATCCCGAGCGGGCGCGCCGATCCGCGCGCCGGATCGATCAGCACGACCTCGTCGGCGCCGTCCGTGCGCACGGCGAGGATGCGGCCGTCGGCGAGAGGCGCGAACCACCGGGTGCCCAGCACCCAGAGGGCGCCCCCGGTGTCGGCGTCGGCCGGGGCGACGTCCTCCTGGGTCGACGCCTCGTCGACCCGGACGCGGTGGAGGTTCCAGCGGCCGCTCGGATCGTCGGTGTAGAGCAGCGTCCGATCGTCGAGCCATACGGGCTGGAGCGCCGCCGTCGTGCCGCCCGCGATCTCGTTCCAGTCCTCGACCGAGCCGGCGTCGATGCGTCCCGCGCGCAGGCTCGTCCGGTCCCAGGGCATCGCCGGGTGATCCCACGCGATCCAGGCGAGCCGGGTGCCGTCGGGTGAGAGCGCGGGCTGTGCGAGGAAGTCGCTCCCGGCGACCAGCTCGACAGGGCCGCCGCCGTCCACGTCGATCTCCACGACGGCGCGTGCGGGCACCGCGTCGCCGGTGTCCTGCTCGCGGATCGCGAGCAGGTGCCCGTGCTGCCAGCTCAGACCGCCGTAGCGGACCCCGTCGAGCGGCGCGGTGAGGGCGACCGGCTCCGACCCCGGGACGAGCCGACGGATGCGCTGGTCCGCGCCGTCGACGAAGAACAGCACGCCGGCCTCGGATGCCGTCCATGCGCCCCCGCCGTACTCGTGGACGCGGGAGCGGGCACTCCACGGCGCCGGCAGCACGTCCTGCACGGAACCGTCCGCGCCCCGGCGTCGCACCGTCGTGCGTCCCGCCTCGGCGGGAACCCCCTCACCCCACCAGACCTCGTCGCCCACGAAGCGGGCACCGTCGAAGCGGGCGGACGCCGCGGTGACCTCGGCGGCGGTCAGGGGCGACGGCCATGAGCCGTAGGGCAGGGTGGTCTCCATCCCCCCACGCTACCGACCGTGCTCCGATCAGACGGCGCGCAGGATCGCCACGACCTTGCCCAGCACGACGGCCTCGTCGCCGAGGATCGGCTCGAACGCCGAGTTGCGGGGGAGCAGCCAGGTGTGGCCGTCGCGGCGCCGGAACGTCTTGACCGTCGCCTCGTCGTCGAGCATCGCCGCGACGATGTCGCCGTTGTCGGCGGTCGGCTGGGACCGCACGACAACCCAGTCGCCGTCGCAGATGGCGGCGTCGATCATCGACTCGCCGCTCACTTTCAGCATGAACAGGTCGCCCTTGCCCACCAGCTGGCGAGGCAGCGGGAAGATCTCCTCGACGTGCTGGTCGGCGGTGATGGGCACGCCCGCCGCGATCCTGCCGACGAGCGGGACCATGGCGGCGTCGCCGACGGCGGGGGCGGAATCGGCGGGATTCTCGGCGGCGGTCCCGGGCAGGTCGATGAGGACCTCCATGGCGCGGGTCTTGCCGGGGTCGCGGCGGAGATACCCGCTCAGCTCCAGCTGGCCCAGCTGGTGGGTGACGCTCGAGAGTGACTTGAGCCCGACCGCGTCGCCGATCTCGCGCATGCTCGGCGGATAGCCGTGCTGCGCGATCGATCGCTGGATCACCTCGAGGATGGCGAGCTGCTTGTCGCTGAGGCTCTTCCGCCGGCGCGTCTGCGGCTTCTCGCGTGCGGTCATGGTCACTCGCTCCCGTCCCGGCGGCTCCGACGGATTCGAATGTCGGAGGTTGGTGATGTCGTCGTCGTATCGAAACCGTATCCGGGTTGCGAGCGCGAGGACATCAGCCTGCGGGCGTGTCGTCTTCGAACGTCGAGATCCGAATCAGGTTCTTGACACACCAGTCTATCGAAGATAGCTTCGGAAGAGAGATTCGTATCCGGCCCTCCGGCCCGAGAGTCGGATGCGAATCTCTCAACGTCGGCTCTTCACGTCGGAAGGACACGTCATGACCACGATCGAGCCCGCACCCGCCCGCCCCGTCGTCACGCGGCTGCGGATGACCCCTCGGGGCCGACGCGTCCTCGCGGTGCTGGTGGCTCTTCCGCTCGTGGTCGCCCTCGGGTTCGGTGTGCTGAGCGGCGGCTCCGCCCTCGCCTCCCGTACCGACAGCGCCCCGGCGGGCACGTTCGAGACCGTGACGGTGCTCGCCGGCGAGTCGCTCTGGACGATCGCGGAGGAGATCGCTCCGGCAGCTGACCCGCGCGACGTCGTCGACGAGATCGTGCGACTGAACGCGCTCGAGGGCGCGACGGTGCACGCCGGTCAGCGGCTCGCCGTGCCGGCCTCGTACAGCCTCGGCGGCTGACTTGAAAGTCTCCTCTCTCGGTCCCCTGAGCGACGAGACGAAGGGCAGCGACCTGGCTTTCGCATCCTTCGTCGATCGTCAGCGACCCCGTCCGCTGACCCGCGGCCCACGTTGTTCCGCGGAAGGGCTGCAGGATGCTCCTCCGCAGAGCGGGAAGGCCATCCGCTCTACGATGTATCGCGTGACCCTCAGCTTCGAAGACCTGCCGATTCGCGACGATCTGCGCGGCATGACGCCGTACGGCGCGCCGCAGGCACCGCTTCCGGTCGCTCTGAACGTCAACGAGAACACCCACCCGGTCCCGGACGAGGTGGCTGGCGACATCCTCGACGCGATCGCGCTCGCGCTGCGCGACGTGAACCGCTATCCCGACCGGGAGTTCACCCCGCTCCGCGAGGCCTTCGCCGGCTACCTCGGCGCGGGTCTGCAACGAGAACAGATCTGGGCGGCGAACGGGTCGAACGAAGTGCTGCAGCACCTCCTGCAGGCGTTCGCGGGCCCGGGCCGTCGCGCTCTCGGGTTCGCCCCGACCTACTCGATGTACCCGCTCCTGACCCGCGCGACGGGCGCGCAATGGCAGGCCGGCACCCGAGAGGACGACTACTCCCTCTCGCCGGAGTCGGCCGCGGCCCAGGTGGCTGACGCCGCTCCCGATGTCGTGTTCCTGTGCGCGCCGAACAACCCGACCGGCACCCCCCTCCCGCTCGAGGTCGTCCGGGCCGTGTACGAGGCGTCGCGCGGCATCGTGATCGTCGACGAGGCCTACCAGGAGTTCGCCCCCCGCGACATCCCGTCCGCCGTGACGCTGCTCCCCGGTCGCGAGCGTCTGGTCGTGTCGCGCACCATGAGCAAGGCGTTCGCCTTCGCCGGCGCGCGCGTCGGCTACCTCGCCGCCGATCCCGCGGTCATCGATGCGTTGCGCCTGGTACGGCTGCCCTATCACCTGAGCGCCCTCACCCAGGCAGCCGCCACGGCCGCTCTCGGCCACGCGTCGACGATGCTGAGCATGGTCGACGAGATCGTGGGGCAGCGCGACCGGATCTCCGCGACCCTCGAGGCGCTCGGCTACCGTCCGCACGAGTCGTGGACCAACTTCGTGCTGTTCGGGGGGGTCGACGACCCCGCCGAGACCTGGCGCCGTCTGTACGACCGAGGCGTCCTCATCCGCGATGTCGGCATTCCGCACCACCTGCGGGTCACGGCCGGCACCGAGGCCGAGTCGACCGCATTCCTCGAGGCGCTCGCGTCGATAGACTCGGAGGCATGAGCACGGAGTCCGTCACGCACCGCACCGCCGAGCTGCGCCGCGCCACGAGCGAGTCGTCCGTAGAGCTGTCCCTGGACCTGGACGGCACCGGCGCCAGTTCCATCGAGACCACGGTGCCGTTCTTCGACCACCTGCTGACGGCGTTCGCGAAGCACTCGCTCACCGACCTCACCGTGCGCGCCACCGGCGACACGCACATCGACGCCCACCACACGGTGGAGGACGTCGCGATCGTGCTCGGCCAGGCGATCCGTCAGGCGCTCGGAGACAAGTCCGGTATCTCGCGCTACGGCGACGCCCTCGTGCCGCTCGACGAGGCCCTGGCGCAGGCCGTCGTCGACATCAGCGGCCGGCCGTACCTCGTGCACGCGGGAGAGCCGGTCGGATACGAGTTCCACCTCATCGGCGGGCACTTCACCGGCTCGCTCGTGCGCCACGTCTTCGAGGCGATCAGTGTCAACGCGGGCCTCACCGTGCACGTGCGCGTGCTGGAGGGACGCGACCCGCACCACATCGCCGAGGCCGAGTTCAAGGCGTTCGCCCGTGCGTTCCGTCAGGCCAAGTCCCGCGATCCGCTCGTGCAGGGCATCCCCAGCACGAAGGGCGCTCTGTGAGCTCGACGCCCGTCGTCGCCGTCCTCGACTACGGGTCGGGCAACGTCCACTCGGCGGTGAAGGCTCTCATCGCCGCGGGAGCGGATGCGCGGCTCACCGCCGATCGTGGTGAGATCCTCGACGCCGACGGGCTGGTCGTGCCCGGCGTCGGAGCGTTCCGCGCGGTCGCGGACGCCCTGCGCGAGAGCCGCGGCGACGAGCTGATCGACCGGCGCCTCGCCGGCGGGCGCCCGGTGCTCGGGATCTGTGTGGGGATGCAGGTGCTGTTCGAGCGCGGCGTCGAGCGGGGAGTCGACACCGAGGGTCTCGGGGAGTGGCCGGGCACGGTCACCGAGCTGGATGCGCCGGTCCTGCCGCACATGGGCTGGAACACGGTCGATGCGGCTCCCGGCTCCCGGCTGTTCGAGGGCATCGAGCAGGAGCGGTTCTACTTCGTCCACTCCTTCGGCGCTCAGCACTGGACGCTCGAGACGCAGCACCCGTTCCCGGCACCGCGGCTGACGTGGTGCACGTACGGCGCGCCGTTCCTCGCCGCCGTCGAGAACGGACCGCTCTCGGCGACCCAGTTCCACCCCGAGAAGTCGGGGACGGCGGGCATCCGTCTTCTCGCCAATTGGATCGGCACGCTGCGGGCAGACTAATGTCTTACCTCGTGTCGCATGCCGGGGACGCGCCCCGAGCGAGAGCGCACGAGGAGCCATGAACGATTTCGCGTCAACCCCCGAACTGATCCTCCTCCCGGCCGTCGACGTCGCCGAGGGCAAGGCCGTCCGCCTCACCCAGGGAGAGGCCGGCAGCGAGACGAGCTACGGAGACCCCATCGATGCGGCGGTCGAGTGGGCACGTCAGGGCGCGCAGTGGATCCACCTCGTCGATCTCGACGCCGCCTTCGGGCGCGGCAGCAACGCGGGCGTGCTGCGCCGGGTGATCAAGCAGGTCAAGGGCGTGCAGGTGGAGCTCTCCGGCGGCATCCGCGACGACGCGAGCCTCGATGCCGCGCTCGAGTCGGGGGCCACCCGCATCAACCTCGGCACCGCAGCGCTCGAGAACCCTGAGTGGGCCGCCGACGTCATCGGACGCTACGGCGACGCCGTGGCGGTGGGGCTCGACGTGCGGGGAACGACGCTCGCCGCACGCGGATGGACCCGCGAGGGCGGAGACCTCTGGGCGGTGCTGGACCGTCTCGAGGACGCCGGATGCAGCCGATACGTCGTCACCGACGTCACGAAGGACGGCACGCTGCGCGGGCCCAACGTGGAGCTGCTCCGCGAGGTGACGACGCGCACGCCGAAGCCGGTCGTCGCGTCGGGGGGGATCTCGAGCCTCGACGACATCGCGGCCCTGCGGGACCTCGTGCCGCTCGGCGTCGAGGGCGCCATCGTGGGCAAGGCACTGTACGCGGGGGCGTTCACCCTCGCCGAGGCGCTGGATGTCGCCGGAGGCTGACGGTCACTCCTGCGACGTGCCGGGAGACTCAGCCGGCGTCCCCTGGGAGGGACGCCGCTTCGAGCCGAACCCGCACGCGGGCGACGACGGCTCGGCCGACCCGCGCCTGCTCGCCGCGCTGACGGCGTTCCGCGACGGCGACGGCGACCAGGCCGCGATCGTCGACGCCTACCGCGATGCTCGCCTGCTGATCCCGCTCGTCGCGGAGAAGGGCGACGAGGGAGTGGGCCCGACGGGACTCGTGGTCGACAAGACGCAGGAGCTGTCCATCGTGACGGTCGCCGCCCCCGATGGCCGGCGTGTGCTGCCGGTGTTCACGTCGGTCGAGACCCTGCGCCGCTGGGATCCGCTCGCGCGTCCGGTGCCCGCCGACGGGCGCCGGACGGCGCTGGCCGCCGCCCACGACGACACCGACCTGATCGTGGTCGACCCGGTCTCCGAGACCGAGTTCGTCCTGCGTCGCCCCGCGGTCTGGGCGATCGGTCAGGACGAGCCGTGGGAGCCGAGCTTCGTCTCGCCCGAGGTGTTCCGCGGTCTCCACGAGAGCATCGGGGGAGAGCTGGCCGTCCTCGACCTCGAGGTCGAGTCGGGCGACCCGACGGGCCGGCTCCGCGGCCCCGAGCTCGTCGTCAGGCTGCACCTCATCGAGGGTCTCGAGAAGGCCGAGCTCGACGCGGTGCTGGCGCGTCTGGCCGCCCGGTGGTCCACGGACGACCGCATCGCCGTGCTGGTGGACTCCCTCACGGTGAAGCTGGTCCGCTCCGCCCTCTGATCGCGTTACCTCGCGCGGGTTGGAGGGGCGGGACTCAGGTGACGGGACCGGTCCACTTCTCGCCGGGCCCCTTGCCGATCTCGTCGGGGATGAGGGATGCCTCGCGGAACGCGAGCTGGACCGAGCGCAGGCCGTCGCGCAGCGAACGGGCGTGCATGTCGCTGATCTCGGGAGCGGCGGCCGTCACGAGCCCGGCGAGGGCGTTGATGAGCTTGCGGGCCTCGTCGAGGTCGGTCTGCTGCTGCGGGTCGTCGGCGAGACCGGTCTTCACGGCGGCCGCCGAGAGCAGGTGCACGGCCGTGGTGGTGATCACCTCGACGGCGGGCACGTCCGCGATGTCCCGCGTGGCCTCGGATGCGGCACGCTCCTGCGCCGCCCACCGCTCCTCGCGTGTGACGCGCTGCTCGTCGAGGTCGGCCTGGTCGTCATGAATCGAGTCCACGGTGCACTTTCTGCTAGAGTGGGCGAGCACCGGAGCGTCTGCTCCGATCGAAAGAGGATCACATCCCACCCGCGCTTGCCGCTCCAGGCTACCGGGTCATCGCACTCCGCCCCCTCGTGAGGGGGTCGACAGGGTGCGGGAATGCCGGCGTTCGTCGCGTCGTGCCGGGTGGCGTGGTCCCCTTCCGCCCGAGATGCGTGCCCGCATCCCGGTGGCGCCCCGTCACGTCAGAGGAGTTCCGCATCAGCGATCCCCGCACCAACGACCGCATCCGCGTCCCCGAGGTCCGCCTCGTCGGTCCCGCAGGAGAGCAGGTCGGCGTCGTCCGCATCGAGGTGGCGCTGCGCCTGGCTCAGGAGGCCGACCTCGATCTCGTCGAGGTGGCCCCGAACTCGAAGCCCCCCGTGGTCAAGATCATGGACTACGGCAAGTTCAAGTACGAAGCTGCGCAGAAGGCCAAGGAAGCGCGTCGCAATCAGGCGAACACCGTCCTGAAGGAAGTCCGGTTCCGGCTGAAGATCGAGGCCCACGACTACACGACCAAGCTCAAGCGCGCCGAGGGCTTCCTGCAGGCGGGTGACAAGGTCAAGGCCATGATCCTCTTCCGCGGTCGCGAGCAGTCGCGTCCGGAACAGGGCGTGCGGCTTCTGCGCAAGTTCGCCGAGGACGTCGCCGAGCTCGGCACGGTCGAGTCGAACCCCACGATCGACGGTCGCAACATGGTCATGGTGATCGCCCCGCACAAGAACAAGTCCGAGGCGAAGGCAGAGCAGAACGCGCAGCGCGCGGCGAACAAGGAGGCCGCCCGCCAGGCGCGGACCGGCTCCGACGACGAGACCGTCGACTCCGCGCCCGCAACCACAGCCGAATAAGGCTTCACAGACTCCCGCTCCGGCGGGATGCACAACGAAGGAAGAGAACATGCCGAAGCAGAAGACCCACTCGGGTGCCAAGAAGCGCTTCAAGCTGACCGGGAGCGGCAAGCTCATGAAGCAGCAGGCCGGAATGCGCCACAACCTCGAGGGCAAGTCGAGCCGTCGCACCCGTCGCCTCAACCAGGAGCAGGTCCTGGCCCCGGGCGACGCCAAGGTCGCCAAGAAGCTCCTCGGTCTCTGAGCCGACGCACGTTAGGTAGGAAGAGAAATGGCTAGAGTCAAGCGGGCCGTCAACGCCCAGAAGAAGCGTCGCGTCATCCTCGAGCGCGCATCCGGTTACCGCGGACAGCGTTCGCGCCTGTACCGCAAGGCGAAGGAGCAGGTCACCCACTCGCTCGTCTACGCGTACCGTGACCGCCGCAAGCGCAAGGGCGACTTCCGTCGCCTCTGGATCCAGCGCATCAACGCGGCTGCCCGGGCGAACGGCATCACGTACAACCGCTTCATCCAGGGGCTGGGGCTTGCCGGCGTGCAGGTCGACCGTCGTATCCTCGCGGAGCTCGCGGTCAAGGAGCCGGCGACGTTCGCATCGCTGGTGGCCACCGCGAAGGCGGCCCTCCCCGCCGATGTGAACGCGGCGAAGGTCTCGGCGTAGTCCGCCACCGCGCACCCGAAGGGGCGTCCTCCATCCGGAGGGCGCCCCTTCGTCGTCGGTGCGGGCAGCGTCGCCCCTAGACTGATCAGGTGCTGGAGAACCCCCGGTCGCCCCGCGTGCGGGCCGTCGCCAAACTCGCCAAACGCAGCGCTCGCGAAGAGACGGGACTGTTCCTCCTCGAGGGACCCCAAGCCGTCCGCGAGGCGATCGCCTGCCGGCCCGAGGCGATCGTGGACCTCTTCGTCACGCCGACCGCCATCGAGCGGCACGCCGACCTCCGCGAGGGGGCGGCGGCGGTAGGCGTCGAGGTCGTCTTCGCCTCGGAGCACGTCATCGAGGCGATGGCCGACACCGTGACCCCGCAGGGGATCATCGCGGTCGCCCGCCAGTTCCCGACGTCGCTGCGGGACGTGCTGGCCGAGGCCCCCCGTCTCATCGCGATCTGCGAGGAGGTGCGCGATCCCGGCAACCTCGGCACCATCATTCGGGCGGCGGATGCGGCCGGCGCCGACGCCGTCGTCCTCACCGGTCGCACGGTCGACCCGTACAACCCGAAGGTCGTGCGGGCGACCACCGGGTCGCTCTTCCACATCCCGATCTCGCGCGGTGGCGAGCTGGAAGGCGCCGTGTCCGCCATCCGCGGCGCGGGACTGCGTGTGGTCGCGGCCGACGTGAAGGGCGAGGACCTGCTCTCGGCGCGGGCTGCGGGGGAGCTCGCGCTGCCCACCGCCTGGCTCTTCGGCAACGAGGCCCGCGGTCTCGAAGAGGGAGCGCTCGCGCTCGCCGACGCGGCGCTGCGCCTGCCGATCTACGGCAGCGCCGAGTCGCTGAACCTCGCGACCGCCGCGAGCGTCTGCCTCTACGAGTCCGCCTTCGCGCAGCGCAGCGTGTGAGGGTCGTCCGCGCGTGCGGGCACTCGAACACGGGGCGTTCGTGCCCTCCTCGAACGTTAAGAGCCCTCCTCGAACGTTAAGAGTTCGTAACGGTTGACAGCAGGAGCAGGGGCGGGACTCGGCCCGTTCGTAACCTGTGGGGATGACGCCCACAGATCCCGCACCGCCGACGTCCAACATCAGCGTCCGCCGCGGCGATCCTCTCGTCGTCGTCGCGAACGTGCAGAAGCACTACGGCGACTTCCAGGCGCTCACCGACATCGACCTCACCGTCAACCGCGGCGAGGTGGTCGTCGTGATCGGGCCCTCCGGCTCCGGCAAGTCGACCCTCTGCCGCACGATCAACCGGCTCGAGACGATCACGAGCGGGACCATCGAGATCGACGGCAAGGAGCTCCCGAAGGAGGGCAAGGCGCTGGCCGCTCTCCGCGCGGACGTCGGCATGGTCTTCCAGTCGTTCAACCTGTTCGCGCACCTGACCATCCTCGACAACGTGACGCTCGGACCGATCAAGGTCAAGGGCATGAAGAAGAAGGATGCGGAGGCGCTCGCGAAGACCCTGCTCGACCGCGTCGGCGTGGGCCATCAGGCCTCGAAGCTTCCCGCGCAGCTCTCGGGGGGTCAGCAGCAGCGCGTCGCGATCGCGCGCGCACTCGCGATGCAGCCGAAGGTCATGCTGTTCGACGAGCCGACGAGCGCCCTCGACCCCGAGATGATCAACGAGGTGCTCGACGTCATGGTCGGCCTCGCGCAGGACGGCATGACGATGATCGTGGTGACCCACGAGATGGGCTTCGCGCGCAAGGCAGCCGACCGGGTGGTGTTCATGGCCGACGGCCTCATCGTCGAGGAGGCCACCCCGGAGGAGTTCTTCACCGCGCCCAAGAGCGACCGCGCGAAGGACTTCCTCTCGAAGCTCCTGACGCACTGAGACCCCGCGCCCTGCACCGGCGCGGCGGAGAGAAAAAGATACGGAACGAGACCAGGAGGATCACATGCGTAAGACACGGATAGCCGCGGCGTCGGCGGGCATCGCCATCGCCGCGCTCGCGCTCACGGCGTGCAACAGCGGAGCCCCGGGGGGCTCGGACACGGGGAGTGCTGACGGGTCGGCGGACGGGACCTGGTTCGAGGTCGCCGAGGACGTCAGCCTTGCGGACAGCCCCACGTACGACGCGATGGTCGCTCGCGGCGGCGTGATCATCGGTGTCAAGGAGGACCAGCCCGGCCTCGGCTATCTCGATGCCGCCACGAGTGAGCGCACGGGCTTCGACATCGACATCGCCCGCTGGATCGCCGCCTCGCTCGGCTTCGGAGAGGAGGACATCGAGTACGTCGCCATCCCGTCGGCCAACCGTGAGCAGGCGATCGTGAACGGTGACATCGACTACTACGTCGGCACGTACTCGATCACCGACTCCCGCAAGGATCAGATCGACTTCGCCGGACCCTACTTCATCACCGGACAGGGCCTGCTCGTGGCGGCGGACAGCGATATCACGGGCGACGAGGATCTGACCTCCGACGTCCTGGTCTGTTCCGCGACCGGCTCGACGCCGATCCAGAACATCCGCGACAACTACGATGCCGACACCACCGAGTTCGACACGTACTCGCAGTGCGTGGAACAGCTCCGCTCGGGTCAGGTGGATGCGGTCACGACCGATGAGGCGATCCTCATCGGCTACGCGGCCCAGTACCCCGACGAGCTGAAGGTCGTCGGCGAGCCGTTCAGCGTCGAGGAGTACGGCGTCGGCCTGCCCAAGGGCGATGACGCGCTGCGTACGTACATCAACGACCTGTTCGAGGACGGTGGCGACATCTGGCAGGCGATCTTCGACGCGAACCTCGGTGCGTCGGGCACGGTCGTCGAGCAGCCGGCGGTCGATCGATACTGACCCTTTCCGGGGGTGGGTTGCGGGCGCCGGCCCGACACCCACCCCCGCCTACTCTCCGGGGAGGCACGCATGGGCGTGATCACCAACAATCTCGACCTCTGGGCCGAGGCGCTGCTCGGCACGGTCGTGCTGTTCCTCGGCGGCGGTGCGATCGCCCTCGTGCTCGGCTTCATCGTCGGCGCGATGCGCGTGTCCCCGGTGCCCATCGCGCGAGCCGTCGGCACCGTCTACGTCAACACCATCCGCAACACCCCCCTCACGCTCGTCTTCTTCGTGTTCGTCTTCATCGTGCCGGTCCTGTTCGAACGGCGGATGGACTTCACCGTGCTCGGGATCCTCGCACTCGGGATCTACACCGCCACCTACGTCGCGGAGACCATCCGGTCGGGCATCAACACGGTGTCGGTGGGACAGGCCGAGGCGGCCCGCGCGATCGGTCTGTCCTTCGGGCAGGTCATGACCCTCGTCATCCTGCCCCAGGCGTTCCGATCGGTCATCCCGCCGATGATGAGCGTGCTCATCGCCCTGCTGAAGAACACGACCGTCGCCGCCGGCTTCTCCGTTCTCAACCTGGGCTCGATCCGGGCGAACATGAGCGAACGGGGCGAGAACGCGCTTGTCGTGATCCTGTGGGTCATGGTGATCTTCGTCGTGCTGGTACTGCTTCTGGCCTGGGTGCAACGCGCGCTCGAGAACAAATGGAGGATCGCCCGATGAGTTCCGTCCTCTACGACCTGCCCGGACCCCGCGCCATCGCACGCAACCGGGTCCTCGGAGTCGTCACGGTCGTCGTGGTGTTGGCGATCATCGGACTCATCGTGTGGCGTCTGATCGCGACCGGGCAGTTCTCGGCGAGCAAGTGGGACGCCTTCACCTACACGAACGTGTGGATCCAGTTCGGTCTGGCCGCGCTGCGCACGCTCGCCGCGTTCGGCGCGGCAGCCGTCGGCGCCCTCGCGCTGGGGTTCGTGCTCGCCATCGGCCGGCTCTCGAGTCGCGCGTGGATCCGCTGGCCCGTCACGGTCGTCGTAGAGGTGTTCCGTGCGGTCCCGGTGCTCATCTTCATGCTGTTGCTCTACTACGGACTGCCCGTTCTCGGCATCCGGATGTCGCCGTACCTGGCCGTCGTCGTCGCCCTGATCGCGTACAACGGCTCGGTGCTCGCGGAGGTCATCCGTGCCGGGGTGGAATCGCTGCCCCGTGGACAGGGCGAGGCCGGCTACGCGATCGGCCTGCGCAAGTCGGGGGTCATGCGTCTCGTGCTGCTCCCGCAGGCGATCCGCGCGATGATGCCCGTCATCATCGCCCAGTTGGTCGTCACGCTGAAGGACACCGCGCTCGGCTTCATCATCACCTACCCCGAGCTGCTCTACTACGCGCGCTTTCTCGGCAGCCAGGCGAGCCTGGACTCGCCCATCGTCCCCGCCACGATCGTCGCGGGCGCGATCTACATCGCGCTGTGTCTTCTGCTGTCGTTCATCGCGAATCAGGTCGAGAAGCGCATGCGCCGCTCGCCGAAGGTGGCGGCGACCGTCGTGCCGCCCGCGCACGAGACGACCGACACGGAGCTGCTCCTGGCCCAGGAGGACCC
Source organism: Microbacterium sp. 18062 (assembly GCF_902706225.1). Classification (GTDB taxonomy): domain Bacteria; phylum Actinomycetota; class Actinomycetes; order Actinomycetales; family Microbacteriaceae; genus Microbacterium. Next base: position 102,090 of record NZ_CACSKB010000005.1, on the reverse strand, counting down.
CGGATTCGGGCCGCCTCGCCCCTGAGGTACTCGTCGCCCGACACCGCGGCGCTGCGCCACCCCGTCGCTCGTGCCTCCGCCGCGCTCGGTAGACTCGACTCCCGTGTCCGACGCACCCGAGAACGAGATCACGCCCGAGGCGGTGACCGCCGCGGCCGAGGCCGCGCTGCAGGCTGTCGCCGCAGCATCCGACTCCGCCGAGCTCAAGGCCGCGCGCGCCGCGCACGCCGCCGAGGGCTCGCCGCTGGCCCGCCTGAACGCGCGGCTGCGCGAGGTCCCGAACGAGCGCAAGGCCGAGTTCGGCAAGCTCGTCGGTCAGGCCCGCGGACGCGTCACGCAGGCGTTCGTCGCCCGCGAGGCCGAGATCGTGGCGGCGGAGACCGCGGCACGCCTCGAGGCGGAGCGCGTCGACGTCACCGCCCTGCCGCAGCGCACCCGGGTCGGCGCGCGGCATCCGCTCACCCTCCTGCAGGAGGAGATCGGCGACATCTTCGTCGGCATGGGCTGGGAGATCGCGGAAGGACCCGAGCTCGAGCACGAGTGGTTCAACTTCGACGCGCTGAACTTCGACGTCGATCACCCCGCGCGTCAGATGCAGGACACCTTCTTCGTCGACCCGGTCGCGCGGCACCTCGTGATGCGCACGCACACGAGCCCCGTGCAGATGCGTTCCATGCTCGAGCGCGACCTGCCGATCTACGTCGTCTGCCCGGGACGGGTGTATCGCACCGACGAGTTCGACGCCACGCACCTGCCGGTGTTCAGCCAGTTCGAGGGCCTCGTCGTCGACAAGGGCATCACGATGGCGCACCTGAAGGGCACGCTCGATCACATCGCTCGCCAGCTGTTCGGTGCCGAGGCGAAGACGCGCTTCCGTGCGAACTTCTTCCCCTTCACCGAGCCGAGCGCCGAGCTCGACCTCTGGCACCCCACCTTCACCGGCGGAGCGCGATGGATCGAGTGGGGCGGATGCGGGATGGTGAACCCCAACGTGCTGCGCGCGGCAGGGGTCGATCCGGAGGAGTACTCCGGGTTCGCGTTCGGCATGGGCATCGAGCGGACGCTCATGTTCCGCAGCGACGTGCAGGACATGCGCGACATGGCCGAGGGCGATGTCCGCTTCAGCGAGCAGTTCGGGATGGTGGTGTGATGCGCGTTCCGCTGTCGTGGCTGCGTGAGTTCGTCGAGGTCCCCGAGGAGGCGTCCGCGGAGGACGTCCTGGCCGCGCTCGTGCGCGTCGGCTTCGAGGAGGAGGACGTGCACCGCTTCGAGCTGACCGGTCCCGTGGTCGTCGGGCAGGTGCTCTCGTTCGACGAGGAGCCGCAGTCCAACGGCAAGACCATCCGCTGGTGTCGTGTGCAGGTGGCCCCCGAGGGGGAGACCGCGGCGGACGGCGGCGAGGCCGTGCACGGCATCGTGTGCGGCGCGCACAACTTCTTCGCCGGCGACAAGGTCGTGGTGACCCTTCCCGGCTCCGTGTTGCCGGGACCCTTCCCGATCGCCGCGCGCAAGACCTACGGCCACGTCTCGGACGGCATGATCGCCTCGGCGAAGGAGCTGGGCCTCGGCAGCGAGCACGCCGGCATCCTGCGGCTGGTCGAGCTCGGCATCGATGCGCCGGTGGGCACCGACGCGATCGCGCTGCTCGGCCTCGACGACGTCGCAGTGGAGATCAACGTCACGCCCGATCGCGGCTATGCGCTGTCGCTGCGCGGCGTCGCCCGCGAGTACTCGCACGCCACCGGTGCCGCGTTCCGCGACCCCGCCGACCGGGAGATCGACGAGCCGGGCACGGGCTTCCCGCTCTCGGTCGTCGATGAGAGCCCCATCCGAGGGCGCCGGGGTGTGACCGAGTTCGTCGTCCGCACCGTCCGCGGCGTGGACGCGGCGCGCCCCACGCCCCCGTGGATGATCACGAGGCTCACGCTCGCCGGCATCCGTCCGCTCGGTGTGCTCGTCGACATCACCAACTACGTGATGCTCGAGCTCGGCAACCCGATCCACGGCTACGATCTCGACGCGCTCACCGGCGGCATCGTCGTGCGGCGCGCGGCGCCGGGCGAGACGCTCGAGACGCTCGACGGACAGGTGCGCGCCCTCCATCCCGAGGACCTCCTCATCACGGACGAGACGGGTCCGATCGGGCTCGCCGGCGTCATGGGCGGAGCGGCCGCCGAGATGACCGCCGCCACCACCGACGTGCTCGTGGAAGCGGCGATCTTCGACACCGTGTCGATCGCGCGGACCGCGCGCCGGCACAAGCTGCCCTCCGAGGCCTCGCGCCGCTTCGAGCGCGGCGTCGACCCGGCGATCCCGTACGTCGCCGCCCAGCGGGTGGTCGAGCTGATGGTGCAGTACGCGGGCGGCACCGCGGACCCCCTGGGCGGTGAGCTGGGCGCCGAATGGGAGCGCGAGGTCATCCGCCTGCCGCGCGCGTTCGTCCCCGGGCTCATCGGCGTCGACTACACCCCGGAGCAGATCGTCTCGGCGCTCGAGCTGATCGGCGCGACCGTGCACGAGGCGGACGGCGACTGGTTCGTCGACGCGCCGTCGTGGCGCCCCGACCTCACCGACCGGTGGACGCTCGCCGAGGAGGTCGCCCGCATCGAGGGATACGATCGCATCCCCTCGGTGCTGCCGGTCGCGCCGTCGGGACGCGGATGGACCGTTGCGCAGCAGGGACGCCGCCGCGTCTCGAACGCGCTCGCGGCGGCGGGCTTCGTCGAGACGCCGTCCTTCCCGTTCACCACGGCCGAGCAGAACGATCTGCACTCCCGTGCAGACGGCGCGCACGTGCCGAGCGTGAAGCTCGCCAATCCGCTCGACGGGCAGGCGCCGTTCCTGCGTCGTTCGCTGATCCCGGGACTGCTGCAGGTCGCGCACCGCAACGTGTCCCGCGGCTTCACCGATCTCGCGCTGTTCGAGACCGGATCGGTGTTCCTGCCGGAGACGGGCGTCGAGTACGGCACCCCGTTCGTGCCGCCGCTCGCGGTGCGGCCGGATGCGGCGACGCTCGCGCAGCTGGATGCATCCATCCCTCCGCAGCGACGTCACGTCGGTCTGCTGGTCGCGGGATCTGTGGCGCCGAAGCAGCCCGGCCGGGCTGCCGAGGAGGCGGGCCTGGTGGAGGTGGTCGACGCCGTCCGCGTGCTCGCGGCGGCCGCCGGCGTCGAGATCGTCGTGGCTCAGGGGCAGCGGGCGGCGCTGCACCCGGGCCGCACGGGCGTCCTGTCGGTCGCGGACACGCCGGTCGGGTACGTCGGCGAGCTGCTGCCCGCCGTCGCCGAGTCGGCGGACCTGCCCGGACGCGTCACCGTCGCAGAGCTCGACCTCGACCTCGTGCTGGAGCTCGCCGGCTCCCGGATCGTGGCGGAGGCACTGTCGGGCTTCCCCGCGGCGACCCAGGACGTGTCGCTCGTCGTCGGCGCCGAGATACCGGCGGCATCGGTCCGTACCGCGCTCGTCGAGGGCGCGGGGGCGTTGCTCGAGTCGCTGCGGCTCGTCGACGACTACCGCGGTCAGGGCGTTCCCGAGGGGGCGAAGAGCCTGACGTTCGCGCTGCGTTTCCGCGCCGCGGACCGCACCCTCACGGCCGCCGAGGCGTCCGAGGCGAAGCTCGCCGGCGTCGCTGTGGCGTCGGAGCGGTTCGGCGCGAGCCTGCGGGACTGACGCCGGCCTCGTCGATCGGCTGCTCCGGTCCGTCGGCCGCATCCGGCGTGCACAACGGCGGGATCGTGCTCGGCGCGCCGGGACGGACGCCGCGACGCCCGCGCGTGGCCGAGCTCGATCCGCCGTCGTGCCGGACGGCGCGAGGGATCCCGACTTGCGGATGCGGTGGCCCGGCGGATATCGTCGGCGCATGCCTTCGGCCGCTTCCGCCAGCTCGACGCCCCTCGCGGGTCTCGCCGGCGTGCGCCGACGTCTGGGCGACCGCCGAGTCTAGGCGACCCCGCACGGTCCGGCGACGGACGGTGCCGGCGTCGCCGTCTCGGCCGATGACCCTCAGACTCTAAGGTGGAAAGCATGACCTATTCGGTCGCCGTCTCCGGCGCCTCCGGCTATGCGGGGGGCGAGATCCTCCGTCTTCTCGCCGCGCACCCCGACATCGAGATCCGCACCGTCACGGCGCACGCCAACGCGGGGCAGCCCCTCATCGCCCACCAGCCGCACCTGCGCTCGCTCGCGCACCTCACGCTGCAGGAGACGACCCCCGAGGTGCTCGCCGGACACGACATCGTCGTGCTCGCGCTGCCGCACGGGCAGTCCGGGCAGTACACCGAGGCGTTGCGCGACACCCCGCTCGTGATCGACGCGGGCGCCGACCACCGGCTCACCTCGTCCGCCGCGTGGGACGCCTTCTACGGGGGCGAGTTCCACGACCCGTGGACGTACGGGGTGCCGGAGCTGCCGGTCGACGGAGGAAAGCAGCGCACGCGCCTCGTCGGTGCGACACGCATCGCCGCGCCCGGCTGCAACGCCTCGACCGTGAGCCTGAGCCTCGCCCCGGGCGTCGCCGCCGGCGTCGTCGATCCGAGCGACATCGTCACCGTGCTCGCCGTCGGGCCCTCGGGCGCGGGCAAGAGCCTGAAGACGAACCTCCTCGCCGGCGAGATCCTCGGCACGGCGAACCCGTACGCCGTCGGCGGCTCGCACCGGCACATCCCCGAGATCCGGCAAGCCCTCGTGGGCGCCGGGGCCGCCGACGAGGTGCGCATCTCGTTCACCCCGGTGCTCGTGCCGATGGCCCGCGGCATCCTCGCCACCAGCACCGCCCCGATCGCGGAGGGCGCTTCCGACGCCGACATCCGCGCCGCGTGGGAGCACGCGTACGCGGACGAGACGTTCGTGCAGCTGCTTCCCGAGGGACAGTTCCCGCGCACCGCCGACGTGCTCGGCGCCAACACCGCACTCCTCGGCCTCGCGATCGACCGTGCCGCCGGTCGTGTCGTCGTGGTCGCCGCGGTCGACAACCTCGTCAAGGGAACCGCCGGCGCCGCCGTGCAGTCCATGAACATCGCGCTCGGTCTTCCCGAGGACCGCGCCCTCACCGTGAACGGAGTCGCCCCGTGAGCGTGACCGCCCCCGCAGGTTTCGAGGCCGCCGGCGTGGTCGCCGGCCTGAAGTCGACCGGAGAACCAGACCTGGCGGTGATCGTGAACCGCGGCCCGCTGAAGGTGGGCGCCGCGGTCTTCACCTCGAACCGGGCGAAGGCCAACCCGATCATCTGGTCGCAGCAGGCGGTGTCCGACGGCGTGGTCGAGGCGATCGTGCTGAACTCCGGCGGGGCCAACTGCTTCACCGGCTCGTTCGGGTTCCAGACCACGCATCAGACCGCCGAGAAGACGGCGGCGCTCCTCGGAGTGGGCGCCGGCGACGTGCTCGTCTGCTCGACCGGGCTCATCGGCACCGGCGACGAGGTCTTCCGCGCCAAGGTTCTGCAGGGGGTCGAGGACGCTGTCGTCGCGCTGTCGGACGACGGCGGCGACGCCGCGGCCGCGGCGATCATGACGACGGACTCGGTCGCGAAGACGAGCGTCGTCACGGGCGACGGATGGTCGATCGGCGGCATCGCGAAGGGCGCCGGGATGCTGGCGCCGGGCCTTGCCACCATGCTCGTCGTGCTCACCACCGACGCGGTGCTCGACGCGACCGCGGCCGACGCGCAGCTGCGCGCGGCGACGCGGGTGAGCTTCGACCGACTCGACTCGGACGGCTGCATGTCGACGAACGACCAGGTGACGCTGCTCGTCAGCGGCGCCTCGGGCGTCGCCCCGGATGCCGCGGCGTTCGGCGCGGCGATCGTGGCGGTGTGCGACGACCTCGCGAGCCAGCTGCAGCACGACGCCGAGGGCGCGAGCCACGACATCACCATCCGGGTGGTCCACGCGGCGTCCGAGGACGACGCGGTCGAGGTCGGCCGGTCGGTCGCGCGCAACAACCTCTTCAAGGCCGCGGTCTTCGGCGGCGACGCCAACTGGGGGCGCGTGCTCGCCGCGATCGGCACCACCGAGGCCGAGTTCGACCCGTACGACGTCGACGTGTGGATGAACGGGGTGCGCGTGTGCACGGCGGGCGGCCCCGACCGGCCCCGCGAGGACGTGGACCTCACCCCGCGGGCGACCGACCTCGTCATCGACCTCAAGGTCGGCGGCGCCGAGGCGACGATCCGCACCAACGACCTCACCCACGACTACGTCCACGAGAACAGCGCCTACTCCTCATGACAGACATCGATCTCCAGGACACCGACCCCGCCGAGGCGAGCGTCAAGGCGGCGACCCTCATCGAGTCGCTCCCGTGGCTGCGCCGCTTCCGCGACCAGATCGTCGTGGTGAAGTACGGCGGCAACGCCATGGTCTCCGACGAGCTGCAGGACGCCTTCGCGGCCGACATCGCCTACCTGCGCTACGTGGGCGCGAAGCCCGTCGTCGTGCACGGCGGCGGACCGCAGATCTCGAACATGCTCGACCGGCTCGCCATCCCGAGCGAGTTCAAGGGCGGCTACCGGGTCACCTCGACCGAGGCGATCACGGTCGTGCGGATGGTGCTCACGGGCCAGATCAACCCGCAGCTCGTCGCCAAGATCAACGCGCACGGCCCCGTCGCGACCGGGCTCTCCGGCGAGGACGCGGGGCTGTTCGGCGGACGGCGCCGCGGTGTCGTGATCGAGGGCGTCGAGCACGATCTCGGCCGCGTCGGAGACGTGGTCGCGGTCGACCCGCAGCCGATCATCGACCAGCTGGAGGCGGGCCGCATCCCGGTCGTCTCCTCGATCGCCCCCGACCTCGATCACCCCGGCCACTCGCTGAACGTGAACGCGGATGCGGCGGCCGCCGCCCTCGCGGTCGCGCTCGGCGCGATCAAGCTCGTGGTGCTGACCGACGTGGCCGGGCTCTACGCTGATTGGCCGAACCGCGACTCGCTCGTCTCGCATCTGACCTCCGAGGAGCTGCGCGAGCTCATGCCGCGCCTGGAATCGGGCATGATCCCGAAGATGCAGGCGTGTCTCGACGCGGTCTCGGGCGGCGTCGGGACGGCGGCGATCATCGACGGACGGGTGCCGCATTCGGTGCTCGTCGAACTCTTCACCCGGAAGGGCATCGGAACAGAGGTGGTGCTGTGATGACGAACGGAACCGAGACGATCACGTGGCGGGAAGACGCCGGGCGCGATCTCGTGCGCAGCTTCGGCGACCGGATGGCGCTGTTCGTCCGCGGCGAGGGCGCCTACCTCTGGGACGACCAGGGCACGCGCTACCTCGACTTCCTGGCGGGGATCGCCGTCGACTCGCTCGGCCACGCGCATCCCGCGTTCGTGGAGGCGGTGTCCACCCAGGCGGCGCTGCTCGCGCACGTGTCGAACTACTTCGCGACCCCGCCGCAGCTCGCCCTCGCGGCGCGGCTGAAGCGGCTCGCCGGGACCGGCGAGTCCGGGCGGGTGTACTTCGGCAACTCCGGCGCCGAGGCGAACGAGGCCGCCTTCAAGCTCGCGCGACTGCACGGCGGCGTCGACCGCCCCCGCATCCTCGCGCTGAAGGAGGCCTTCCACGGCCGCACGATGGGCACGCTCGCCCTCACCGGCAAGCCGTTGATGCAGGAGCCCTTCCAGCCGATGGTGCCGGGAGTCGAGTTCATCGACTCGACGGTCGACGCCCTCGAGGCGGCGCTCGACGAGAGGGTCGCGGCGCTGTTCGTCGAGCCCATCAAGGGCGAGGCGGGCGTGCTGCCGCTGCCCGAGGGCTACCTCGCCGCGGCGCGCGAGCTCACCGCACGCCACGGCGCGCTGCTCATCGTCGACGAGATCCAGACGGGCGCCGGCCGCACAGGGGAGTGGTTCGCGTTCCAGCACGCCGGCATCACCCCCGACGCGATCACGGTCGCGAAGGGCATCGGCGGCGGATTCCCGATCGGCGCCCTCATCACCTTCGGCGCCGCGAGCGATCTGTTCTACCCCGGCACGCACGGATCCACGTTCGGCGGCAACGCGCTGGCGACCGCCGTCGCGGGCGCGGTGCTCGACGAGATCGAGCGGGCGGGTCTGGTCGAGAACGCCGCCGTCCGCGGGACCCAGTTGCGGACAGCGGTGGAGGGACTCGACTCGGACCTGGTCGCCGGCACGCGCGGCGAGGGACTGCTGATCGGTGTCGCCCTGACGCATCCGGTGACCAAGGCCGTCACCGCCGCGGCCCAGCAGCACGGCCTCATCGTCAACGCCGCCAACGACTCCACCATCCGCCTCGCCCCGCCGTTGACCATCGGCGACGTCGAGATCGACGAGTTCGCCCGGCTGTTCGGTGCCGCGCTCGCGACGGTCGCCGACGCGCTGCTGCTCGATGAGCCGCCTGCGACCGCTTCCGCCCCCGCGGACGACGCCGCAGGCGATGCGCCGCGCGAAAGGAAGGAGCCGAAGTGACCCGCCATCTGCTGCGTGACGACGATCTGACCCGGGCCGAGCAGGCGGAGATCATCGAGCTCGCGCTGGAGCTGAAGAAGGACCGGTGGGCGCAGAAGCCGCTCGCCGGGCCCCAGACGGTCGCCGTCATCTTCGACAAGTCATCGACGCGCACCCGCGTCTCGTTCGCCGTCGGCGTCGCGGACCTCGGCGGGTCGCCGCTGATCATCTCGACCGCCAGCAGCCAGCTGGGCGGCAAGGAGACGCCGTCCGACACGGCGCGCGTGCTCGAGCGCCAGGTGGCGGCGATCGTCTGGCGCACCTACGCGCAGGCGGGGCTCGAGGAGATGGCGCGCGGCACCAGGGTGCCGGTCGTCAACGCCCTGAGCGACGACTTCCACCCCTGCCAGCTGCTCGCCGACCTGCTCACGATCCGAGAGCACAAGGGCGAGCTCGAGGGCCTCACCCTCGCGTTCTTCGGCGACGGCCGCTCGAACATGGCGCACTCCTACGTGCTCGCCGGCGTCACCGCGGGCATGCACGTGCGCGTCGCCTCGCCCGAGTCCTACGCGCCCCGCGAGGACGTCATCGCGGACGCCGACGTGCGGGCGGCGGAGACCGGCGGATCGGTCACGCTCTACACGGACGCGGTCGAGGCGGCCGCGGGCGCCGACATCGTCGTGACCGACACCTGGGTGTCGATGGGCAAGGAGGAGGAGAAGCTCGCGCGCCTGCGCGATCTCGGCGCCTACAAGGTGACGAGCGAGACGATGGCGCTCGCGAAGTCGGATGCGATCTTCATCCACTGCCTTCCGGCGGACCGCGGCTACGAGGTCGACGCCGAGGTCATCGACGGCCCGCAGAGCGTCGTCTGGGACGAGGCGGAGAACCGGTTGCACGCGCAGAAGGCGCTGCTGGTCTGGCTGCTGCGCCAGCAGTGACCGGACTCAGGCCCCCGATGGTCGATCGGATGCGGGCGAACGTCGCACGGCTGGACGGCGGCGGGCGGATCCCCGGCGTCGACCTCGCGCGCGGGCTTGCGGTGATCGGGATGCTGGCGGCGCACCTGGTCACCACGGAGTCCTTCTCGCTCGCGCGGTCAGAGACCTGGACGGACGTCGTCAACGGCCGGTCCTCGATCCTGTTCGCGGTGCTCGCCGGCGTGTCGATCGCCCTGACGACGGGGGCGACGCGACCGATCGACGGAGCACCGCTGTCCCGAGCGCGCGGGCGGCTCGCGGTCCGCGCGGGCGGGCTCTGGGTGCTCGGCATCCTCCTCATCCTCACCGGCGTGCCGGTCTACGTGATCCTCCCCGCATACGCGATCCTGTTCCTGATCGCGATCCCGCTCCTGCGGCTGCGGGCGGCGACTCTCTTCGTCATCGCCGCGGCCCTGCTGGTCGTGATGCCGTTCGTGCAGGCGGCGCTGGGCCTTCTGCCCTTCTGGCACACCGAGGCGGGGGAGTCGATCGGGCTCGTCATCGGCTGGCCGTACCCGTTCCCGCTCTGGGCGGGCTTCGTGGTGCTCGGACTCGCGATCGGGCGCATCGACCTGCGCGATCCGGGTGTGGCGGCACTGCTGCTGGTGACCGGCGGCGGCATCGCCCTCGTCGCCTACGGGATCGGCGGGCTCCTCGCCCCGCCCGGTCCCGTCTTCGAGCCGGTCGACGTCGCGGGCATCGTGGCGAGTGTGCTGCCGCACTCCGGCGGGCTCCCCGAGGTCGTCGGCGGCGCCGGGTTCGCCGCAGCGGTGCTGGGCGCCGCCGTCCTGCTCTGCCGGGTCCGGCCCGTGCTCCTGGTGCTCCTGCCGCTCCGGGCGACCGGCAGCATGCCGCTCACGGCGTACACGGCGCAGGTCGCGATCTGGGCGGTGTGGGCCTTCGCTGCCCTCGGCACCACGGGCGATCTCCTCGCATTCCGCGAGCTGCATCCCTTCTGGCCGATCACCCTCGCCGTGGTGGTCGGCTGCACGCTGTGGACGGTCGTCGTCGGCCGCGGACCGCTCGAGGCGGGTCTGGGCGCGCTCTCGCGCCGTGTCGTGCGGGGCTCGCCGCCCGATGCCCGGTCGCCGAGGGCCTGAGGGGTCGCGGTGCGGCGGCCGATTCGCCGCTCGGTAGGCTGGAGCGCGTGAATCAGGCGAAGAACGACGCAACCAACCGTGGATCGCTCTGGGGCGGGCGGTTCGCGTCCGGACCCTCTGCCGAGCTCGCGGCGCTCAGTCGTTCCACGCACTTCGACTGGGTGCTCGCGCCCTACGACCTCGCCGGATCCCACGCCCACGCGACCGCGCTCGAGCGCGCCGGATACCTCAGCGCGGACGAGACCGCCCGCATGCACGCGGGTCTCGACGCGCTGGCCGACGCGGTCGCCGACGGGACGCTGCTGCCCGATCCGGGGGACGAGGACGTGCACGGCGCGCTCGAGCAGGCCTTGATCGCCGAGGTCGGCGCGGAGCTCGGCGGAAAGCTCCGGGCCGGCCGCAGCCGCAACGACCAGATCGCGACGCTCGTGCGCCTGTACCTCCTCGATCACGCGCGCACGATCGCCCGCGAGGTGGTCCGCCTCATCGACGCGATCGTCGCGCAGGCCGACGTGCACGCGGACGCCGCGATGCCCGGTCGCACCCATCTGCAGCACGCGCAGCCCGTGCTGCTGGCCCATCACCTGCAGGCGCACGCATGGCCGCTGGTGCGCGATCTCGAGCGCCTGCGCGACTGGTCCGCCCGCGCGCGCGTGTCGCCGTACGGCGGAGGTGCGCTGGCCGGGTCCACGCTCGGTCTCGACCCCCAGCTGGTCGCGGACGAGCTGGGGCTCGAGCGCCCGGCCGAGAACTCGATCGACGGCACCGCCGCGCGCGACGTCGTCGCCGAGTTCGCCTTCGTCGCCGCGATGATCGGCGTGGACCTCTCGCGGTTCGCCGAGGAGATCATCCTCTGGAACACGCGCGAGTTCGGGTTCGTGACCCTCGACGACGGCTACTCGACCGGATCGAGCATCATGCCGCAGAAGAAGAACCCCGACATCGCGGAGCTCGCTCGGGGCAAGTCCGGGCGGCTGATCGGCAATCTGTCGGGCCTGCTGGCGACCCTCAAGGGACTTCCGCTCGCGTACAACCGCGATCTGCAGGAGGACAAGGAGCCCGTCTTCGACTCCGTGGCCAGCCTCGAGCTGGTGCTGCCCGCGTTCGCCGGCATGGTGGCGACACTGCGTTTCCACACGGAGCGGATGGCGCACCTCGCGCCACAGGGCTTCTCGCTCGCGACCGACGTCGCCGAGTGGCTGGTCAAACGCGGCCTTCCGTTCCGGGAGGCGCACGAGGTGTCCGGCGCGCTGGTCCAGGCGTGCGAGGAGCAGGGGATCGAACTGCACGAGGCATCGGATGCGACGCTGGCCCGGGTCTCCGCCGCGCTGACGCCCGACGTCCGCGAGGTGCTCACGGTGCCGGGGTCGCTGTCGAGCCGCGAGGGCTACGGCGGCACCGCGCCCGTCCGGGTCGCCGAGCAGCGCGCGGAGCTCGTCGCGCGGACGCAGGCGCTCGCCGCGTCCCTTTCCCTCTGACGCTCGTCGCCTTCGACTCGACGCTCTCCCCGGTTCACCTGTCGTATCCTGTCGGTCTTGGCGACCGGACGCGACAGGTGAACGACACTCTCGCCACCTCACGGACCGTCCCCGAAGGGGCGCTGGACCGTCGACTCCGCTCGAAGTGATCAGTTGGGGACTGATATTCCCATGAGATAAGCCATATACTCATCTCATGGGAGTCGCTGTGATCGCCGACATCGTGGGCTCGCGCGGCCTGCCCGATCGGGAGGCCGCGCAGCGTGCGATCGAGCACGCCGTGGCGCGGGTGCAGGGCGATCTCGCGGACGCCACCCGCCCGCTGACCCCCACCGTCGGTGACGAGCTGCAGGGGATCTACCCCGATCTCGGTTCGGCCATGTGCGGCATCCTGCTGCTGCGTCTCGCGCTCCCGGACGAGGTGGACTGCCGGTTCGGTGTGGGTGTGGGTGACATCGGCACGATCGCCTCCGACACGGTCGGCGCGATCGCCGAGGGCCCGGGCTGGTGGGCTGCGCGAGAGGCGATCGACACGACCCACCGGATGCAGCGCCGCACCGTGCCGGGAGCGCGGACGTGGGTGTCCGCATCCGCCGACACCGGAGAGCAGACGAGGGAGGCGGTGCGGATCGCCAACGCCGGGCTGCTCGCGCGCGATCAGCTGGTCAGCGCGATGAGCGCGCGCGCGCGTCGCCTCGCCTACGGGCGCTGCCTCGGCACGACGCAGCGCGCACTCGCCGTCGCCGAGGGCATCACCCAGTCGGCCGTGTCGCAGCTGCTGGGCACCTCCGGAGCCTCGGCGATCGTCGAGGGATTCCGTGCGCTGCGCTCCGGAAGCTGACGATCACCAGATCACCAGATCACCAGATCACCAGATCACCAGATCACCAGATCACCAGATCACCAGATCGCGAGGCGCACCAGCGCCCCGACGATCCCCGCCCAGAGCAGGCTCGCCAGGGTGCCCACGATGAAGCGCTCGCGCGCCGCCGGGGTCGCGAGCTCGGAGAAGCGGCCGATGCCCTTGATCGCGACGACGACGGCGATCGCCTCGGGGTACCCGGCGACGAGGGAGGCGACCACGGCCAGTCGCTCGAGGTAGCCGATGGTGGTGCCGCCGCGCAGCACCTCCTGCACCTGATCGGAGTCGCCGCGGCGCGAGTCGTAGACGAGGATCCCGCCGCGCGATCCCTCGCGCACCTCTCCGTGGGTCGCCATGTCGAGGATGCGCCGGGTCACCGGGTTGCCGCCGAGCACCGCGAGAGCGGTGCCCAGCAGGGCGAGCATCATCCCGACCAGCACCGGCACGTTCTGCGGCGCCACCGCGACGACCGTGAGACACGCCACCACGAGTGCGGCCGCGACGAGCAACGGCGCGTTCGCGGGTCGACGCTGCGACACCGTGACCAGCACGAGGGCGGCGCACAGCGCGACGAAGAGGAAGATCGACAGCACGGCGACGATCAGGGCATCCGGGACCACGACCTGCATGGCGCCAGTCTTACACGGGGTTCCGACGGGGCGTGGGGCGGGTCGCGGGTTGCTACGCTGATGCGCGTGTCTACGCCCCTCGTGAGCGCGACCGCCCCCGCCATCGATCCGACGTTCGACAACGTCTGGGACGAACTGGTCTGGCGCGGACTCGTGCATGTGTCCACCGATCAGGATGCGCTGCGCGCGCTGCTCGCGGGAGACCCGATCACGTACTACTGCGGCTTCGACCCGACCGCGCCGAGCCTGCACCTCGGCCACCTCGTGCAGCTGCTGCTGCTGCGCCGACTGCAGCTGGCCGGGCACCGGCCGCTGGGGCTGGTCGGCGGATCGACCGGGCTGATCGGCGATCCCCGGCCGACCGCCGAGCGCACCCTCAACACCCGCGAGACGGTGGCCGAGTGGGTCGATCGGCTCCGGGGGCAGGTCGAGCGCTACCTGAGCTTCGAGGGCGACAACGCCGCCCGCATGGTCAACAACCTCGACTGGACGGCTCCGCTGTCGGCGATCGACTTCCTCCGCGAGATCGGCAAGCACTACCGCGTCGGGACCATGCTGAAGAAGGATGCGGTGAGTGCCCGGCTGAACTCCGAGGCGGGCATCAGCTACACCGAGTTCAGCTACCAGATCCTGCAGGGACTGGACTACCTCGAGCTGTACCGTCAGTACGGATGCGTGCTGCAGACGGGCGGCAGCGACCAGTGGGGCAACCTCACGAGCGGCACCGACCTCATCCACCGGGTCGAGGGAGCGGCGGTGCACGCGATCGGCACGCCGCTGATCACGAACAGCGACGGCACGAAGTTCGGCAAGAGCGAGGGCAACGCGATCTGGATCGACGCCGAGCTGACCAGCCCGTACGCGTTCTACCAGTTCTGGCTCAACACCCTCGACGGCGACGTGATCGCGAGGCTGAAGGTGTTCACGTTCCTGACCCGCGCCGAGATCGGCGAGTACGAGCGTCTCGTCGAGACGGAGCCGTTCCGTCGTGCCGCTCAGAAGCGGCTCGCACTCGAGGTGAGCACGACCGTGCACGGCGCCGAGGCGACCGCGGCGGTCATCGCCGCGTCCGAGGCGCTGTTCGGGCAGGGCGATCTGACGGCGCTGGATGCGGCGACGCTGCGCTCCGCGGTCGAGGAGCTGCCGCACGCGGAGGCCGAGCCCGGCACGACCGTCGCGCAGGCGCTGGTCGCGACCGGTCTCGTCTCGAGTCTGGGGGAGGCCCGGCGGGCGGTCTCGCAGGGCGGGGTCTCGCTCGACGGGGAGCGCGTGGCCGACGAGACGGCGCCGGTCCGCGGCGCGCTGCCGGGGGGCGTGTCGATCCTGCGCCGCGGCAAGAAGACGCTCGCCGGGGTCATCGTCCGCGACTGAGCGCGCTCGCATGCCGTTCACCCCGAGCCACGCGATCGTCGCGCTGCCGTTCCTGCGCACGCGGCTCGTGGCCGCGGCGATCGCCGTGGGGGCGATGACGCCGGACCTGCCGCTGTTCGTGCGCGGCACGCCGCTCTCGTACGTCGGCACGCACGATCTTCGCTGGCTGCCGGCGACGATCGTGCTGGCGCTCGGCCTGTTGCTGGTGTGGCGCTGCGTGCTCCGCCCGGCGGTGCGCGAGCTCTCGCCGCGTGCCCTCGCGGCGCGGCTGCCGGTGTCGTGGGACGCGAGAGCGGCAGCGGGCTGGCGGGAGACGCTCCTCGGCGGATGGCGTTCAGCCGCGCTGCTGGTCGCATCCCTCGCGATCGGTGTGGCGAGCCATGTGCTCTGGGACGCCTTCGCCCACGAGGGCCGGCTCGGGACGGAGCTCGTCCCGCTCCTGGACGAGCGATGGGGGCCACTGGTCGGGTACAAGTGGGTGCAGCACGGCTCGAGCGCCATCGGTCTCGCGGTGCTGGCGATCTGGGCGCTGCTATGGGTCCGCGGCCGGGGCGCCGTGCCGGTACGGCGGGTCCTGCCCGACACCGTTCGACTCGCCTGGTGGCTGTCGCTCCCGCTCGCTCTGGCGCTCGCCTGGATCGTGGGACTGGCGGCCTACGGACCGCTGACAGACGGGTTCACGGTCGCCCATCTCGCGTACCGCGCGCTGCCGCCCGCGTGCGCCGCGTGGGGTGTGCTCACCCTGATGCTCTCCGTCGCGACGCAGGTGGCGCGAGCGCGGCGTTGAGCGTCTTGTCGGGTCACGGCGCCCATTCGGCCGCGTCGCCGCCCCACGGCCGCGGCGACGCGAAGAGACTCGGCGCTCCCGCGTAGGCGATCGCGGGGCGGACGGTGACGAGGGCGGATCCGGCGACCTCGAACGACTGGAGATGCGGGGCGGGGTCGAAGCCGCCGGCCGGCACGGGCGAGGGTGTCCGGGGCGTGCCGAGCAGCTCTGCCGCGACGCGGCGCAGCGACGTCTCCGCGAGCCAGGAGCCGCCCTCGGCCGCCCGGCGGGCGAGGAGCGTCATGACCGCGGTCGCGAGAAGATACCCGGCCGTGTGGTCGAGCGCCTGTGCGGGGAGCGCGCCCGGCGTCTCGCCGTCGGACGACTCGACCCGGGCGAGGCCGGAGCGCGCCTGGACCAGGCTGTCGAAGCCCCGTCGATCGGCGTCGCCCCATGCCGACAGCTGTGCCACGACGATGCCGGGCCGCCGCTCGGCGATCCGACCGGCAGACAGACCGAGCCGGTCGAGGGCGGCCGGCCGGTAGCCGAGGAGCATGACGTCGGCGCCCGCGAGCAGCCGCTCGAACCGTGCGCGGGGCTCTCCGCGGGTGAGATCGAGCAGCGCGGAGCGCTTGCCGTGCCCGAGGACGAGGTGCTGCAGGGGGAGCTCGGGCAGCGACGGCGGGTCGATCCGCAGCACCTCAGCACCGAGCAGCGCGAGCGTCTGCGTCGCCAGCGGACCTGCGATCACGCGGGTGAGATCGAGGATGCGGGTGCCGCGCAGCGGTGCGTCGGCGGTCGCGTCCGCACGTGGAGCCGGCGCCGCGGCGCCGAGCCGGGTCACGCGGACGAGGGGCGACGCGCGAAGCCGCGTGTCCTCCGAGCGATCCTCTGCGGCGACCGGAACGCAGAGCCCGCCGGCGGCGGTGACGTCGCGCGCGATCGCATCGGCGGGTCGAAGGAGCAGCGCGTCGGCCACCTCGTCCCTGCCGGCGCCGACCGGGACGCCGAGCGTCCGGCGGAGGGCCGCGGCGTGGTGGGGGTAGTTCCCGTGCGTGCGGACCCAGCCGTCGGCGCACCGGAAGAAGCCGGACAGCGGGGCGAACGCATCAGGGCGGCTGCCCTCCCACAGAGCATGCCGCTCGCCCGTGTACGCCGACGCGACACGATCCGGGTCGGGAGTCGCCGCCGATCGGCCGGCGAGCGACGCGGCGGCGAGGGATGCCGCGGACACGGCGCCCCACGAGAGCGTCGCGACATCGGTGCGCGAGGGGAGGGGGACCGGGCGCCGCGCCGGCTCCACGCGGGGCAGGGTCGCCGGATCGACCCCGAGGTCGCGCCAGAGCCGGGCCAGCAGAGGACCCGCCGCGCGAACGGGGTCGTCGCCCATGGCACGAGCGTAGGAGCAGACCCCGAGGAACGCCAGCGCAGGCGCACCACCAGCGGACGCCCGCATCCTGCGGGAAGCGGTGCGACATGCCCGGGATGCACACGTGATTTGCCCGAACCGCGGAAGGCACGTAGATTCTTACTCGTTCGCCCCACAGGGAAGAGCGAAGGCCGGAAGGCCGGGCCCCCTCAAGCGGAGAACGCCCCCACTTCTACGACACTCCTTGAGAGTGAGCCGCTTCGGCGGGTAGGATGGGGACCCGGCTCCTCGGAGTCAGATCGTGTCCCACTGCTCCTGTCACGGGAGCGACGCGCCGATTTGATATAGCGAACGAGTCGGGTATGATAGTGAAGTTGCCCTGTGGGTTCGGTTGTGATGACTGGCTTGTGGGTGCGTCCGATCTTTGAGAACTCAACAGCGTGCACTTGTCAAATGCCAAATTACCTCGCGGTCAGTTTTTCTGATCGGTGAGATTCCTTTGGATCAAAGTCCGATCTTCGGGTCGGCAACGGATAGTCAGTTTGATATTCATTTGGTCAGTTCGAACTCGCTGCTTTCGGTCTTTTTCCGATCGTTTGTGGCTTTTTTCTTTTACGGAGAGTTTGATCCTGGCTCAGGATGAACGCTGGCGGCGTGCTTAACACATGCAAGTCGAACGGTGAAGCCCAGCTTGCTGGGTGGATCAGTGGCGAACGGGTGAGTAACACGTGAGCAATCTGCCCTTGACTCTGGGATAACAGTTGGAAACAGCTGCTAATACTGGATATGAGCTACGGAGGCATCTTCGGTAGCTGGAAAGATTTTTTGGTCAGGGATGAGCTCGCGGCCTATCAGCTTGTTGGTGAGGTAATGGCTCACCAAGGCGTCGACGGGTAGCCGGCCTGAGAGGGTGACCGGCCACACTGGGACTGAGACACGGCCCAGACTCCTACGGGAGGCAGCAGTGGGGAATATTGCACAATGGGCGGAAGCCTGATGCAGCAACGCCGCGTGGGGGATGACGGCCTTCGGGTTGTAAACCTCTTTTAGCAAGGAAGAAGCGAAAGTGACGGTACTTGCAGAAAAAGCGCCGGCTAACTACGTGCCAGCAGCCGCGGTAATACGTAGGGCGCAAGCGTTATCCGGAATTATTGGGCGTAAAGAGCTCGTAGGCGGTTTGTCGCGTCTGCTGTGAAATCCCGAGGCTCAACCTCGGGCCTGCAGTGGGTACGGGCAGACTAGAGTGCGGTAGGGGAGATTGGAATTCCTGGTGTAGCGGTGGAATGCGCAGATATCAGGAGGAACACCGATGGCGAAGGCAGATCTCTGGGCCGTAACTGACGCTGAGGAGCGAAAGGGTGGGGAGCAAACAGGCTTAGATACCCTGGTAGTCCACCCCGTAAACGTTGGGAACTAGTTGTGGGGTCCATTCCACGGATTCCGTGACGCAGCTAACGCATTAAGTTCCCCGCCTGGGGAGTACGGCCGCAAGGCTAAAACTCAAAGGAATTGACGGGGACCCGCACAAGCGGCGGAGCATGCGGATTAATTCGATGCAACGCGAAGAACCTTACCAAGGCTTGACATATTCGAGAACGCTGCAGAAATGTAGAACTCTTTGGACACTCGTTTACAGGTGGTGCATGGTTGTCGTCAGCTCGTGTCGTGAGATGTTGGGTTAAGTCCCGCAACGAGCGCAACCCTCGTTCTATGTTGCCAGCACGTTATGGTGGGAACTCATGGGATACTGCCGGGGTCAACTCGGAGGAAGGTGGGGATGACGTCAAATCATCATGCCCCTTATGTCTTGGGCTTCACGCATGCTACAATGGCCGGTACAAAGGGCTGCAATACCGTGAGGTGGAGCGAATCCCAAAAAGCCGGTCCCAGTTCGGATTGAGGTCTGCAACTCGACCTCATGAAGTCGGAGTCGCTAGTAATCGCAGATCAGCAACGCTGCGGTGAATACGTTCCCGGGTCTTGTACACACCGCCCGTCAAGTCATGAAAGTCGGTAACACCTGAAGCCGGTGGCCTAACCCTTGTGGAGGGAGCCGTCGAAGGTGGGATTGGTAATTAGGACTAAGTCGTAACAAGGTAGCCGTACCGGAAGGTGCGGCTGGATCACCTCCTTTCTAAGGAGCTTCTGGCACTCTTTGGGGTGTCCAGGCGCCAGGTCGAGTCCGAATGTGGCTCGCTGGTTTGCTCATGGGTGGAACGTTTGACGAGGTGCCGGTGGGTGATCTTCGGAGCTAGTACGTCGCGTTTTTGCGCGGGGGGAACGGTTCGGGGTGAGGTTGCTGGTGCGTGCACGCTGTTGGGTCCTGAGGGACCGGGCACCATGAAGGTGGTGGCTGGGGCTTCTGGGCCTGCTTTCTGTTTCTGGCTGTGTGCTGGGGATGGGGGTGGGTACCGCCCGTACTTTGAGAACTACACAGTGGACGCGAGCATCTTCGAGACGATCTTTTTTGGTCGTTTCGTATAGATGATCTTAAAGATCATTAGTCAATTTCGAGTCGGACTTTGTCCGAACCGATTCTTTGATGAAACTCATGTGATTTCAAGTCTTTAAGAGCAAACGGTGGATGCCTTGGCATCTGGAGCCGAAGAAGGACGTAGCAATCTGCGATAAGCCTCGGGGAGTGGATAAGCACACTGTGATCCGAGGGTGTCCGAATGGGGAAACCCCGCTGGGCGGCGTGCCGACCTGGTGACTCCCGTCTGAATATATAGGACGGGTAGAGGGAACGTGGGGAAGTGAAACATCTCAGTACCCACAGGAAGAGAAAGCAACCGCGATTCCGTTAGTAGTGGCGAGCGAAACCGGATCAGGCTAAACCTAGCGTGTGTGATAGCCGGCAGGTGTTGCACGTTGGGGGTTGTGGGACTTTTCTGATCATTCTGCCGAGTGGTCGACGTTACAAGATGGTATAGACGAACGGTTTTGAATGGCCGGTCATAGAGGGTGCGAACCCCGTAGTCGAAATGCTTCTCTTGGCGTGAAGAGTATCCCAAGTAGCACGGGGCCCGAGAAATCCCGTGTGAATCTGTCAGGACCACCTGATAAGCCTAAATACTCCCAGATGACCGATAGCGGACAAGTACCGTGAGGGAAAGGTGAAAAGTACCCCGGGAGGGGAGTGAAATAGTACCTGAAACCGTTTGCTTACAAACCGTTGGAGCCTCCTTGGTAGGGGTGACAGCGTGCCTTTTGAAGAATGAGCCTGCGAGTTAGCGATACGTGGCGAGGTTAACCCGTGTGGGGTAGCCGTAGCGAAAGCGAGTCTGAATAGGGCGATTCAGTCGCGTGTCCTAGACCCGAAGCGAAGTGATCTATCCATGGCCAGGTTGAAGCGACGGTAAGACGTCGTGGAGGACCGAACCCACTTAGGTTGAAAACTGAGGGGATGAGCTGTGGATAGGGGTGAAAGGCCAATCAAACTTCGTGATAGCTGGTTCTCTCCGAAATGCATTTAGGTGCAGCGTTGCGTGTTTCTTGCCGGAGGTAGAGCTACTGGATGGCCGATGGGCCCTACAAGGTTACTGACGTCAGCCAAACTCCGAATGCCGGTAAGTGAGAGCGCAGCAGTGAGACTGTGGGGGATAAGCTTCATAGTCGAGAGGGAAACAACCCAGACCACCAACTAAGGTCCCTAAGCGCGTGCTAAGTGGGAAAGGATGTGGAGTTGCTGTGACAACCAGGAGGTTGGCTTAGAAGCAGCCACCCTTGAAAGAGTGCGTAATAGCTCACTGGTCAAGTGATTCCGCGCCGACAATGTAACGGGGCTCAAGCACGCCACCGAAGTTGTGGCATTGACATTTTTGGTAGGCCTTCGTGGTCCAGCCGTGTTGATGGGTAGGAGAGCGTCGTGTGGCCAGCGAAGCGGCGGTGTGAACCAGCCGTGGAGGCCACACGAGTGAGAATGCAGGCATGAGTAGCGAAAGACGTGTGAGAAACACGTCCTCCGAAAGACCAAGGGTTCCAGGGTCAAGCTAATCTTCCCTGGGTAAGTCGGGACCTAAGGCGAGGCCGACAGGCGTAGTCGATGGACAACGGGTTGATATTCCCGTACCGGCGAAGAACCGCCCAAGCTAATCCAGTAGTGCTAAGAGTCCTAACCCCTGTGACGGATCCCTTCGGGGTGATGCGCAGGGTCTAACGCTCGACCCCGTTCTGGTGCGGTTAGCGTATTAACAGGTGTGACGCAGGAAGGTAGCCCAAGCCAGGCGATGGTTGTCCTGGTGCAAGTGCGTAGGCCGAGTGATAGGCAAATCCGTCACTCATACAGGCTGAGACACGATGCGGATGAAAAGTGGGTGATCCTATGCTGCCGAGAAAAGCATCGACGCGAGGTTCTAGCTGCCCGTACCCCAAACCGACTCAGGTGGTCAGGTAGAGAATACTAAGGAGATCGAGAGAATCGTGGTTAAGGAACTCGGCAAAATGCCCCCGTAACTTCGGGAGAAGGGGGGCCTTCCACTTATTAGGACTTAGCTCCGAAAGGGTGTGGAGGCCGCAGAGACTAGTGGGTAGCGACTGTTTACTAAAAACACAGGTCCGTGCCAAGTCGCAAGACGATGTATACGGACTGACGCCTGCCCGGTGCTGGAAGGTTAAGAGGAGGGGTTAGCGTAAGCGAAGCTCTGAATTTAAGCCCCAGTAAACGGCGGTGGTAACTATAACCATCCTAAGGTAGCGAAATTCCTTGTCGGGTAAGTTCCGACCTGCACGAATGGCGTAACGACTTCCCAACTGTCTCAACCGCGAACTCGGCGAAATTGCATTACGAGTAAAGATGCTCGTTACGCGCAGCAGGACGGAAAGACCCCGTGACCTTTACTACAGCTTGGTATTGGTGTTCGGTGTGGCTTGTGTAGGATAGGTGGGAGACTGTGAAGCATTCACGCTAGTGGGTGTGGAGTCGTTGTTGAAATACCACTCTGGTCACTCTGGATATCTAACTTCGAACCGTGATCCGGTTCAGGGACAGTGCCTGGTGGGTAGTTTAACTGGGGCGGTTGCCTCCCAAAAAGTAACGGAGGCGCCCAAAGGTTCCCTCAACCTGGTTGGCAATCAGGTGGCGAGTGTAAGTGCACAAGGGAGCTTGACTGTGAGACTGACAGGTCGAGCAGGGACGAAAGTCGGGACTAGTGATCCGGCAGTGGCTTGTGGAAGCGCTGTCGCTCAACGGATAAAAGGTACCTCGGGGATAACAGGCTGATCTTGCCCAAGAGTCCATATCGACGGCATGGTTTGGCACCTCGATGTCGGCTCGTCGCATCCTGGGGCTGGAGTAGGTCCCAAGGGTTGGGCTGTTCGCCCATTAAAGCGGTACGCGAGCTGGGTTTAGAACGTCGTGAGACAGTTCGGTCCCTATCCGCTGCGCGCGTAGGAAGTTTGAGAGGATCTGACCCTAGTACGAGAGGACCGGGTTGGACGAACCTCTGGTGTGTCAGTTGTTCCGCCAGGAGCACCGCTGATTAGCTACGTTCGGGATGGATAACCGCTGAAAGCATCTAAGCGGGAAGCCGGCCTCAAGATGAGACTTCCATACCTTCGGGTGAGAGGCTCCCAGCTAGACTACTGGGTTGATAGGCCAGATGTGGAAGCGCAGTAATGCGTGTAGCTGACTGGTACTAATAAGCCGATGACTTGATAACACACCGTTTCTGGTGCTTGCGTCCACTGAGTGGTTCTCGATGTACGGTCGAGAACCGCACCAACAACTTATTGTTGTGGTGCTGACTGAAACATCAATAGTGTTTCGGCGGCCATAGCGAGAGGGAAACGCCCGGTCACATTCCGAACCCGGAAGCTAAGCCTCTCAGCGCCGATGGTACTGCAGGGGGGACCCTGTGGGAGAGTAGGACACCGCCGGACTTCTTTTCACACCAGAAATGGCCACCCAACGATGGGTGGCCATTTCTGCATTACCGGCACGAATCGAACGCAGGAGAAGACATGTCGGAGAACGACCGCGAGAAGCAGGGCGACGACGACGGTCGACGCTCCGGGGGCGCGCGGCGTCCGCCGCGCTCCGGTGGTTCTGATCGTTCGGGCAACCCCTCCGGGCGCGGAGATCGACCCGATCGTGCGCGTGGCGACCGACCCCGCCGCTCCGGCGACGGCGCACCGGGCGATCGTCCGTATCAGCCCCGCACCGAGGGCTCCGGGGATCGTCCTCATCGTCCACGCAAGGACGGTTCCGGTTCCGGTGAGCGTCCGTACCGTCCGCGCAGCGAGGGTTCCGGTTCCGGTGAGCGTCCATACCGTCCGCGGAATGCGGGTTCTGGCTCGGGTGATCGTCCCTACCGGCCGCGGAAGGATGGCGCGGGGTCGGGTGATCGTCCCTACCGGTCTCGTGTCGAGGGCTCCGGCTCAGGTGAGCGTCCGTATCGTCCGCGGGACGCAGGCGGCGGGTCGGGTGATCGTCCGTACCGGCCGCGGAAGGATGGCGCCGGCTCCGGTGATCGTCCCTATCGCCCGCGGTCGGGCGACTCGTCCGACCGCGGCGGATACCGTCAGGGCGGCTTCCGCGGGGGAGAGGGGCGCGGCTCGCGCCCGCCGCAGGACGCGGACGTCCGCGCCGCCAAGTCCGCCGATCCCGAGCTGCCCGACGAGATCACTGCGAAGGATCTGCATCCGAGCGCACGGAACGAGCTGAAGACGCTGAGCAAGGAGAACGCCGAGGCGGTCGCCCGTCATCTCGCGATGGCGGCTCGACTCATCGACGAGGACCCCGAGCGCGCCCATGCGCACGCGCTGGCCGCATCCCGTCGCGCCGGCCGTGTCGCCGTCGTCCGCGAGACCGTGGCGATCACCGCGTACGCACAGGGCGACTACGCCCTGGCGCTGCGCGAACTGCGCACGTACCGCCGCATCTCCGGCAGCGACGACCAGATCGCGCTGATCGTCGACAGCGAGCGCGGCGTCGGACGTCCCGACCGGGCCCTCGAGGAGGGCCGCGCCGTCGACCGGTCCACGTTGCCGACGGCCACGCGCATCGAGCTCGCGATCGCTCTGTCGGGCGCCCGGCTCGATCTCGGCGACCCCGATCGCGCGCTCACCGAGCTCGACATCCCCGAGCTCGACCCGGATCGTGCGTTCGACTGGAGCCCGTCGCTGTTCCAGGCGCGGGCGACGGTCCTCGAGGAGCTCGGGCGCGACGACGAGGCGGCGGAGTGGCATCATCGGGCGGTGGTCGCGGCGGAGGCGCTCGACGAGGCCGCCGGCGGGACCGACGAGGAGATCCTCGTCGTCGAGGAGCTCGTCGAGGACGACGCTCCGGGGGACGACGCCTGATGGCCCTGTTCTCGCGCGGCACCTCTCCGCTCGACGACGTCGACACTGTTCTCGCGGACCTCGACGGCGTCGTGTACGCCGGCGCGGGTGCACTGCCCCACGCGGTCGAGAGCCTGAACAGGGTCGCCGGCACCCGGCGGGTCGGCTTCATCACGAACAACGCGTCCCGCACCGACGCCACCGTCGCCGCGCATCTGACCGAGCTGGGGCTGCGGGTCGAGCCGTCCGACATCGTGACGAGCCCGCAGGCCGCGATGCGCCTCCTGCGCGCACGCGTCGCGCCCGGGGCGACGATCCTCGTCGTCGGCGGCGAAGGACTCGTCGTCGAGCTCGAGAAGGCCGGTTACGTCGTGACCCGCAGCGCGGACGACGCGCCCGCCGCGGTCGTCCAGGGATTCGCGCCGCACGTCGGCTGGTCCGACCTCGCCGAGGCCGCCTATGCGCTGAAGGTGCCCGAGGACGCGGGCGGCATCCCGTGGATAGCCACCAACACCGACTGGACCATCCCTCAGGCGCGCGGGATCGCGCCGGGCAACGGCACCCTGGTGTCTGCTGTGCACACGGCCGTCGGGCGGCTCGCCACGGTGGCCGGAAAGCCCGAGACGCCGATCTTCGAGGAGGCGGTGGCGCGTTTCGGAGCGCGCGCCCCGCTGTTCATCGGCGATCGGCTCGACACCGACATCGCCGGGGCGCAGGCCGCCGGCATCCGTTCCGCGCTCGTGCTCACCGGCATCGACCGTCCGAAGCATCTGCTGGCGGCCCCGTCGAGCTCCCGCCCCGATTTCGTCCTGGGCGATCTCCGCGAGCTCCACGAGCCGTACCCCGTGACGCGGGTCAAGGGCGACGTCACGATCGTCCGGGACGCCCGGGTGGCGATCGAGGGCGCGGACGTCCGCATCCTCGAGGCCGGCGACCGTCCCATCGATCTCGTCCGCGCCGGCACCGCCGCCATCTGGGCGACGGGCCGCGCGATCTTCGGCTTCCGGGTTCCCGAGGAGCTCTACGCCGATCCTTTCCACCGGCCCTGACCTCCCCGGTTCGGGTCGGCTCGGCCGTATCCTGGGGGGCATGGACCGCGATGACCCGGATGCGGCGGAGCCCACCGGCGCCGACGACCTGCTGCCCACCCTCGAGGTGATCGAGCAGCAGCCGCTCGCCGCCCGAGCGAGCGCATACGCCGCGCTGCTCGACGACCTCGCCCGCCAGCTCGAGTCGGGTCCGCCCTCGGCATGACCCCGCGACTGGACGCGGAGCTCGCCGCACGCGGACTCGCCCGCTCCCGCACCCACGCCGCCGGGGTCATCGCCGACGGACTGGTGCGGGTGGACGGGCGTCCGGTGGTGAAGCCGTCGTTCCCGGTGGACGCCGGGACCCTGATCGAGCTCGACGGGGCCGACCACTACGTCAGCCGCGCCGCGCATAAGCTGATCGCCGCTCTCGATGCCTTCGGGATCGACGCCGCCGGGCGCGCGGCTCTCGACATGGGGGCGTCGACGGGCGGCTTCACCCAGGTGCTGCGCGAACGCGGCGCCGATCCGGTGCTGGCGGTCGACGTCGGTCATGGGCAGCTCGCCGCGCCGGTGGCGGAGGATCCCGGGGTGATCGCGGTCGAGGGCTTCAACGTGCGGTTCATGACCGCGCGGTCGCTCGCCGAGGTCGCCGGTCGGCCGTTCGCGCCCTCGATCGTGACCGGCGACCTGTCGTTCATCTCCCTCGAGCTCGTCCTGCCGTCGGTCGGGGAGATCGTCGCCGAAGACACAGACGTCGTCCTGCTGATCAAGCCGCAGTTCGAGGTCGGTCGCACAGCGGTGCGCGGAGGCCTCGTCACCGACGCGGCGCTGCGCGCGGACGCCGTGTCGAGAGTGCTGTGGAGGGCGTGGGATCTCGGGCTTCGAACCCGGGGCCTGATCGGCTCTCCGATCGTGGGGACGCACGGCAACAGCGAGTACGTGGTGCATCTCGGCCGTCACGGGGGCGGCATTCCGACAGAATGGGAGAGCACCGTGATCGAGCTGACGGGAGTGCGATGACCGGCGAACGCCACATCCTCGTGGTCGCGCACGCGCGCCGTGACGAGACCGTCGAGGCCGCGCACCGCGTCATCCAGGCGCTTCGCGCCGCGGGCGCGGTCCCCGTGCTGGCCGAGGACGACCAGGCCGAGCTCGTCGAGGTGCTGCCGGTCTGCGCCGACCTGCCGGCGCTGGGCGTGGATGTGCCCCTCGCCGACATCGAGCTGGCGATCGTCCTGGGCGGAGACGGCACGATCCTGCGCGCCGCGGAGCTGGTGCGCGGTGGCACGGCACCGGTCCTCGGCATCAATCTCGGCCACGTCGGGTTCCTCGCCGAGAGCGAGCGCGACGACATGGACGAGGCCGTCGCCCGCGTCATCGCCCGTGACTACCGCGTGGAGGAGCGTCTCGCCCTCGCGGTACGGGTCAAGGACGTCTCGGGCGCCGTCATCTACGAGACCTGGGCGCTCAACGAGGCGACCGTCGAGAAGGCGAGCCGCGAGCGGATGCTGGAGGTCGTGATCGAGGTCGATGGCCGCCCGCTCTCGAGCTTCGGCTGCGACGGCGTCGTGGTCTCCACCCCGACCGGCTCGACCGCCTACAACTTCTCCGCCGGCGGCCCGGTCATCTGGCCCACGGTGGAGGCTATGGCGGTCGTCCCGCTGTCGGCGCACGCCCTGTTCGCCAAGCCGCTCGTCGTCGGCCCGGAGACCTCGGTCGCGATCGAGGTGCTGGCCCGCACGAACGGGACCGGCATCCTCTGGTGCGACGGCAGACGATCCCACGAGCTGCCGCCGGGCGCACGTGTCGTCATCCGCCGTTCGACCCGACCGGTGCGCCTGGCACGCCTCCATCCGCCGGCGTTCACCGACCGCCTCGTCGAGAAGTTCCGTCTTCCGGTCACCGGATGGCGGGGACCCGACGCGCGCCCGCCGCGCACGGCAGGGGGAGCCCCCGCGTGATCGAGGAGATGCGCCTGCGGGATCTCGGCGTGATCGCCGATGCCACGCTGCCGGTCGGCGCCGGGTTCACGGCGATCACCGGCGAGACCGGGGCGGGCAAGACCATGGTCGTGACGGGGCTCGGGCTCCTGCTCGGTCAGCGGGCGGACTCCGGTGCGGTCCGCTCCGGCACTGGTTCCGCGGCCGTCGACGGCGTCTGGCTCGTCGACGAGGACGGACCCGTCGCCGAGCGCGTGCGGGACGCCGGCGGCGACGTCGACCCCGTCGGCGGAGGTCGCGCCGAGCTGATGCTCGGACGGACGCTGAGCGGTGAGGGCCGCAGCCGCGCGACCGTCGGCGGGCGTTCGGCTCCGGTCGGCGTGCTCGCCGACCTCGCGGATCTCCTCGTCGTCGTGCACGGGCAGTCCGACCAGCTCCGGCTGCGCTCGTCCGCCGCGCAACGCGATGCCCTCGACCGGTTCGGGGGCGAGCCGGTCGCCACGGCTCTGACCGGGTACCGTGCGGCCTACCACAGTGTCCGCGCCGTGACCGGCGAGCTGGAGGGTCTCGTCTCGGCGCGCGACGAGCGCGTCGGCGAGGCGGAGGAGCTGCGCGCCGCGCTCACCGACATCGAGGCCGCGCAGCCGCAGGCGGGGGAGGACGTCGTCCTCGCCCAGCGCGCGGAGCGGCTCGCCAACGTCGAAGAGCTGCGCGCCGCCGCCGCCCTCGCCCACACCGTGCTGTCGAACGACGACGGCCCCGACGCCATCACCCTCGTCGCCGAGGCGCGTCGTTCGCTGGAACGGGCGTCCGGCAGCGACGATGCGCTGCGGGACCTCGCCGAGCAGGCGGCCGACGCGGGGTACCGGCTCGCCGACCTCGCGGCGGGTGTCGCCAGCTATCTGGCCGACCTGGACGAGAGCGGACCGGCGGAGCTCGCCGCCGTCGAGGAGCGTCGCGCCGTGCTCTCCGCCCTGGTCCGCGCGCACGGCTCCCTCGACGACGCACTGCGCGTCGCCGAGACCGGGGCGCTGCGTCTCGCCGAGCTCGAGGACGACGGCTCCCGCGTGGCGCGGCTCGAGCAGGAGCGGGTGGCGGCCGCCGCCGAGCTCGATGCGTCCGCATCCGCCCTCACCGAGGCGCGGACGCGGGCCGCGGAGCGCCTCGGCGCTGCCGTGACCGAGGAGCTCCGCGCGCTCGCCCTCCCCGACGCCCGTGTCGAGGTGTCGGTGACGGCAGGCGCCGAGACCGTGTCCGGCCGCGATGACGTCGCCATCCTGCTCGCGCCGCATCCGGGCGCCGAGCCCCGCTCGGTGGCGAGGGGCGCCTCCGGCGGCGAGCTCAGCCGCGTCATGCTCGCCATCGAGGTCGTCATCGCAGCGACCGATCCGGTGCCGACGTTCGTCTTCGACGAGGTCGACGCGGGCATCGGCGGTGCCGCGGCCATCGAGGTCGGGCGCCGTCTCGCCCGGCTCGCGCAGACCTCCCAGGTCATCGCCGTGACGCACCTCGCGCAGGTCGCGGCCTTCGCGAACAACCACCTCAGCGTCGTCAAGGCCAGCGACGGGTCGGTGACCTCCTCCAGCGTGCAGCGCCTCGAAGGCCCGGCGCGCGAAGCCGAGATGGCGCGGCTGCTGTCCGGGTTGGCAGACTCGGATGCAGCACTGACCCACGCGCGCGAACTGCTCGCGCTCGCCCGTCCCACGCCCTGATAGGATGGAAGCCCGTGACGCACTCTCCTGCCTCAGGCCTTTCTCGCGGTTCCCACGACGACACCACCAAGCACATTTTCGTGACGGGCGGTGTCGTCTCCTCGTTGGGCAAGGGCCTGACAGCCGCCAGTCTCGGCAACCTCCTCACCGCCCGCGGCCTCCACGTGGTGATGCAGAAGCTCGACCCGTATCTGAACGTGGATCCGGGCACGATGAACCCGTTCCAGCACGGCGAGGTCTTCGTGACGGACGACGGCGCCGAGACCGACCTCGACATCGGGCATTACGAGCGCTTCCTCGACATCGAGCTCAGCCAGGCCGCGAACGTCACGACCGGGCAGATCTACTCGCAGGTGATCGCGCGCGAGCGCCGCGGCGAGTACCTGGGCGACACCGTGCAGGTCATCCCGCACATCACCGACGAGATCAAGCGCCGGATGCGCCTGCAGGCCGACGAGCAGCCGCGGCCCGACGTGATCATCACCGAGATCGGCGGCACGGTCGGCGACATCGAGTCGCAGCCGTTCATCGAGTCGGCGCGGCAGATCCGTCACGAGCTCGGTCGGCAGAACGTGTTCTTCGTGCACGTGTCGCTCGTGCCGTTCATGGGCGCGTCGGGGGAGCAGAAGACGAAGCCCACCCAGCACTCCGTGGCGGCGCTGCGCTCGATCGGCATCCAGCCCGACGCGCTCGTGCTCCGCAGCGACCGCCCGGTCACGGACTCCAACAAGCGCAAGATCGCCCTCATGTGCGACGTCGACGAGCTCGCCGTCGTGAACGCCGTCGACGTGCCGAGCATCTACGACATCCCGACGATGCTGAACGATCAGGGTCTCGACGAGTACATCGTGCGCACCCTGGGGCTGGGCAAGGCCGGTGACGTGGACTGGTCGCGCTGGCAGCAGGTGCTCGGCGCGGTGCACAACCCGAAGCACGAGGTCACCGTCGGGCTCGTCGGAAAGTACATCGACCTTCCCGACGCCTACCTGTCGGTCACCGAGGCGCTGAAGGCGGGCGGCTTCGCGCACGAGACCCAGGTCACGATCACGTGGATCCCCTCGGACACCTGCGAGACGCCGGAGGGCGCCGCGAAGGCGCTGGCGGGCGTCGACGGCATCATCGTCCCCGGGGGCTTCGGCATCCGGGGCATCGAGGGCAAGCTCGGCGCGCTGCGCTTCGCCCGCGAACAGGGCATCCCGACCCTCGGCATCTGCCTTGGTCTCCAGTGCATGGTGATCGAGTATGCGCGCAACAAGGCGGGCCTGCCGGGGGCCTCCTCGAGCGAGTTCGACCCCGACACGGAGTTCCCGGTCGTCGCGACGATGGCCGAGCAGGTCGACATCATCGACCGCGGCGACCTGGGCGGCACGATGCGGCTCGGTCTCTACCCGGCGCAGCTGCGCGAGGGATCGATCGCCGCCGAGGTCTACGGCGTCCCCGAGGCATCGGAGCGCCATCGGCACCGCTACGAGGTGAACAACGCCTACCGCGATCAGCTCGCCGAGGCGGGGCTCGTGTTCTCCGGGCTCTCGCCCGACCGCAATCTGGTCGAGTACGTCGAGCTGCCGCGGTCCGTGCACCCCTACTACATCGCGACCCAGGCCCACCCGGAGCTGCGGTCGCGCCCGACGGCTCCGCATCCGCTGTTCCGGGGACTCGTCGGCGCGGCGCTCGAGCGGCACCGCGCGAGCGAGCTGTTCGACGTCGACAATGGCTGACGCGAGCGAGGCGCTGCGTGACGAGCCGGTCCGGCCGGACGTCGTCGCCGGCGATCTCGTCTACCGCGGGCGCGTCTGGAACGTGCGCTCCGACACCGTCCGGTACAACGGGGGCGAGATCGTGCGGCAGTACGTCGAGCACCCCGGGGCGGCGGCCGTCGTCGCGCTCGACGACGACGGGCGCGTGCTGCTGATCCAGCAGTACCGGCATCCGATCCGGCACCGCGACTGGGAGATCCCCGCCGGGCTGCTCGACGTGGCGGGGGAGAGCCCGATGGAGGCCGCGCGACGCGAGCTCGCCGAGGAGGCCGACCTCGAGGCGACATCGTGGGCGCCGCTGGTCGAGATGTTCACCACGCCGGGGGGCAACGACGAGATCGTGCACCTGTTCCTCGCGCGCGGGCTCAGCCCGATCTCCGAGGCGCACGCGCGCGAGGACGAGGAGGCCGACATCCGGATGGAGTGGGTCCCGCTCGACGACGCGATCGCGGCCGTGCTCGAGGGGCGGATGCGCAACGGCATCCTGATGGCGGGGCTGTTCGCCACCGCCGAGCGGCGAAGGCGCGCCGGCGCGGAGTCCTGACGTGCGGATCGAGCGCGCGGTCGAGGTCTACCTGCGGCACGTGACGATCGAGCGTGGCCTCTCGGCCCACACGGTCGAGGCGTACCGGCGCGACCTCGCCGGATACACCGGATGGCTCGCCGAGCACGGGGCGGCCGAGGTGGCGGAGGTCACCCCCGCTCTCGTGGCGGACTTCGCCGCCGATCGTGCCGGCGCCGAGCCGCGCCCCGCGGCGACGAGCCTCGCCCGGATGCAGTCGTCGGTGCGGGGGCTCCACCGCTTCCTCGTGCGGGAGGGCATCGCGGGCGACGATCCCACCGAGGCGCTGCGCCCGCCGAAGCTGCCGCAGCGGCTGCCGAAGGCGCTCACGATCGCCCAGGTCGAGAGCCTGCTCGAGGCGTCCGGGCCCGCGCCCGGCTCCGACGTGGCCGCAGAGCTCGTCGCCATCCGGGACCGTGCGCTGGTCGAGCTGCTGTACGCGACCGGCGCGCGCGTGTCGGAGCTCGTGCAGCTCGACGTCGACGATCTCGCGCACGGCGACGTGCTGCGGGTGCGCGGGAAGGGGGCGAAGGAGCGGATCGTTCCGGTGGGCTCGTACGCCCGGGCCGCGACCGACGCCTATCTGACCCGAGCGCGACCGGAGCTCGCCCGTCGTGGCACGGGAACCCCTCGGCTGTTCCTCGGCGCGCGCGGGGCACCGCTGTCGCGGCAGAGCGCGTGGGCGGTGCTGCAGTCCGCGGCCGAGCGCGCCGGTATCGAGGCGCACGTGTCGCCGCACACCCTGCGCCACTCGTTCGCGACGCACCTGCTGCAGGGGGGCGCGGACGTCCGCGTGGTGCAGGAGCTGCTCGGCCACTCCTCCGTGGCGACGACCCAGATCTACACCCACGTGAGCGTCGACGCCC
This sequence comes from Microbacterium sp. 18062, assembly GCF_902706225.1. Lineage (GTDB taxonomy): Bacteria > Actinomycetota > Actinomycetes > Actinomycetales > Microbacteriaceae > Microbacterium. Next base: position 69,995 of record NZ_CACSKB010000005.1, on the reverse strand, counting down.
TGCGCGATGTCTACATCACCTCACACCCCCGCGCGCGGTGACGTCGTGCGATGGCGCTCTCGTGGCGTCATGGCGCGCTCGTCCAGTGGCGGTGCTCTCGTCCTGTGGTGGCGCCTGATACTTCGGCCGCCGTTGCAGGAAACTGGCGCCATCGGACCTGGCTCCGTGTCGAGCCCGGCGCGGTTATTCCTGGCGCGACGGCACGCGCAGCGGCCCCGTCGCGGACGAGGATCGGGGCGTGACCTCTCGCTCCGCATCCCCGTCGCGTGCCCTCGCCGTCTTCTGGATCGTCGCGGGCCTGATCGGCTGGGCGGTCTCGTTCCTGCTGTACCTCGAATACATCGGACAGCTCACCGGCGCCGATCCGCTCGTGTCGTGCCAGCTGAGCGTCGTGGTCACCTGCGGGCCCAATCTGCTCTCGCCGGGCGGCAACCTCCTCGGCTTCTCAAACTCGATCATCGGCGTCGTGATGTTCCTCGGCCCGGTGTACGCGGGTGTGAGCGGCCTCGCCGCACGGTCCGGGATGCGGCGCTGGTTCTGGCTCGTGTATCAGGGGTTCGTCGCCGCGGGCTTCGTCTTCGTGCACGTGCTGGCCTATCGCAGCGTGTTCGAGTACGGCTCGCTGTGCCCGTGGTGCATGGTCGTCTGGCTCGTCACCATCCCGCTCTTCTGGGTCACCCTCGGCTGGACGCTGGCCGGGGGGCGCCGTGCGGGGGAACGCCGGGTCGGACGGTGGCTCGGCTCATGGGCGCCGCTGGTCGCGATCGCGGACCTCGCGCTCATCGCGGTGGTCGCGCAGGTGCGGCTCGATGCACTCGGCAGCCTGTTCTGACCCGCAGGTCCTGGTCCGCCGGGATCGCGGGCGCGGGGATGTGGAAAATCCTCGACGTCCGGGACGCGCAGCCGTTACCCTCAGTCCCACCGGGGCGACGCGAGAGGGAAACCACGTGAGCACGACGCAGCGCAGCAGGGTCACCATCGGATTCGGAGCAGGAGCGGGTGTCGTGCTGGCGCTGGCCGCCGGCATCGCGCCGGCCGCCGCCGTCGATCCCGTCGACCTCGAGGACCGGGTGACCGTCGCGGCGATCCGCGCCCATCTCCAGGCCTTCCAGGAGATCGCCGGCGAGAACGGCGGCAACCGCGCCGCCGGGACGAGCGGCTACGAGGCGAGCGCCGCGTACATCGAGGCCGCCCTGACGGCGGCCGGCTACACCCCGCTGCGCCAGCACTTCGAGGCCGACGTGCAGGAGATCCAGGAGTACACGTTCGCCGTGGACGGCTTCACCTTCACCGACGACGAGGACGGCGACGGCACGCCTGACCCGCTCGGCGTCCCGATGGAGTTCACCCCCAGCACTCCGGCCGGCGGGATCGCGGACGTGCCGATCGTCGCACCGACGGTCGCGATCGGCTGCACCGCGGCAGACTGGGACGGCGCCGACCCGACGGGCGCCATCGCCCTCGTCTCGCGCGGTGACTGCACCTTCGGCGAGAAGGTCACGACCGCTGCCGCGCTCGGCGCCGTCGCCGTCATCGTGTACAACCACGAGGCGGGCCCCCTCAACGGCACGCTGGGCGAGCAGACGCCCGACCTCGTGCCCGCCGTGGGCATCCTCCAGTCGCAGGGCGCCTCGATCCTGGCGGCGCTGTCGTCGGGCGCCGTGACCGCGGATCTGAACCTGCAGCAGACGGTCACGGCCGTCGACACGTTCAACGTCATCGCCGACACGCCCACGGGGCGCACCGACAACACCGTCATGGTCGGGGCGCACCTCGACTCGGTGCCCGAGGGGCCGGGCATCAACGACAACGGCTCCGGCTCGGCGGCGATCCTCGAGATCGCGCTGCAGCTCGCCGCATCCGGGGAGCTCGAGAACCAGGTGCGCTTCGCCTGGTGGGGTGCCGAGGAGGTGGGGCTGCTCGGATCGACGCACTACGTCGACGATCTCGCCGCGAACGACGAGGCGGAGCTCGACGAGATCGCCACCTATCTCAACTTCGACATGGTCGCCTCGCCCAACTACGTCATCTCCGTGTACGACGCGAACGAGTCCACCTATCCGGCTCCGGTGGTGGTGCCGGAGGGCTCGGTCGCGACCGAGGCCGTGTTCACCGACTACTTCGACGCGATCGGCCAGCCGTGGATCGACACGGAGTTCGACGGCCGTAGCGACTACCAGGCGTTCATCGCGGCAGGCATCCCCGCCTCCGGCCTGTTCACCGGCGCCGACGATGAGAAGACCGCGGAACAGGTGGCGCTGTTCGGCGGGACCGCGGGGATCCCGCAGGACCCGAACTACCACACGCCCCAGGACGACCTCGCCAACGTGAACGACGAGGGGCTCGGGATCATGCTCGGCGCGATGGCCTTCGTCACGGCGTCCCTCGCCAACGACACATCGGCGATCAACGGCGTGCAGCCGGTGGTCGACCCGGTCGCCCCGCCCGAGGTGACCGAGGAGGGGTCGCACCTGCTGGCCGCGAGCGGGGCGGACGCGCCCGGGGTATGGATCGCCGGAGGTGTGCTCGCGCTGCTTCTCGGCGCGGTCGCGCTCCGCGCGTCGCGCCGTCGTACCGCGGCGTGACGGCGACGGGGAGGGCACCGCGCGCGGCACGCCCTCCCCGCGTCGCGTCCGCGCGTCGCTAGAATCGTCCGAAGGACCCGAGAGCAGGAGTACGGTGGCGGAGCGCGCAGGCAAGGCAGCAGGGAAGTCGTCGACGAAGGACGACACACCGCTGGGGCCGACGGGGCGTCCGTATCACGGCTTCGCCACGCCTCCGGTGCTCGACAGCCACGGCCCCGCGCGCATCATCGCCCTCTGCAACCAGAAGGGCGGCGTCGGCAAGACGACGACCACCATCAACCTCGCCGCCTCCCTCGCGGCCTATGGCCGCAAGGTGCTGGCGGTCGACTTCGACCCGCAGGGCGCGCTGTCGGCGGGGCTCGGCATCCACACGCACGACGCGCCCACGATCTACGACCTGCTGCTCGACACGAAGCGCGACCCGCGCGACGCGATCGTGCACACGTCCGTCGAGGGACTCGACGTCATGCCCGCGAACATCGACCTGTCGGCGGCCGAGGTGCACCTGGTCAACGAGGTGGCGCGGGAGACGATCCTCGCCCGCGTGCTCCGGAACATCACGGCGGAGTACGACGTCATCCTCATCGACTGCCAACCCTCGCTGGGGCTGCTGACCGTCAACGCCCTGACGGCGAGCCACGGCGTGCTCATCCCGCTCGAGTGCGAGTTCTTCGCGCTGCGCGGCGTCGCGCTGCTGATCGAGACGATCGACAAGGTGCGCGACCGGCTGAACCCCAGCATCACGCTCGACGGCGTGCTCGCCACGATGTACGACCCGCGGACGCTCCACTCCCGCGAGGTGCTCGAGCGCGTCGTCGAGGCGTTCGGCGACGATGTGCTCGAGACCGTCATCGGCCGGACCGTCAAGTTCCCGGACGCCTCGGTGTCGGGCATGCCGATCACCGAGTTCGCCCCCGAGCACGCGGCCGCGCAGGCCTACCTGCGGCTCGCGCGGGAGCTGGTCGCCCGTGGCGCCGTCGCCTGAGGACGACCACGTCGCGATCGACCCCGGAGCCGTCGTGCCCGCCGACGGGCCGACCGGCGCCCCGATCACGGAGGAGAGCGGTTTCCGGGTGTCCCTCGGCGTGTTCGACGGGCCGTTCGACCTTCTCCTGACGCTGATCTCCAAGCACGAGCTCGACATCACCGAGGTCGCACTCAGCACGGTCACCGACGAGTTCATCGCCTACCTCCGGGCACTCGGTCCGGATGCCGAGCTCGACGAGGCGTCGGAGTTCCTCGTCGTGGCGGCGACCCTGCTCGACATGAAGGTGGCGGGTCTGCTTCCCCAGGGCGAGCTCGTCGATGCCGAGGCCGTCGCCCTTCTCGAGGCCCGCGACCTGCTCTTCGCACGCCTGCTGCAGTACCGCGCCTTCAAAGAGGTGTCGGCGTGGTTCGCCCGCTGCCTCGAGCGCGAGGATCGACGGCACACCCGCAGCGTCCGGATCGACGAGAAGTACCGCCGCGCCGCCCCGGAGCTCGTCTGGACGCTCAGCCCCGACGACTTCGCCGCACTCGCCGTGCTCGCCACGGCCCCGAAAGAGATGCCGATCGTGGGCCTGGACCACCTGCACGCGCCGCTGGTCAGCATCCGGGAGCAGGCGGCGATCGTCGTCACGCTCCTGCGCGACCGCGGCACCCTGTCGTTCCGCGAGCTCGTCGCGGGGGTCACGGTCCCGGGCGTCGTCGTGGCTCGATTCCTGTCCGTTCTCGAGCTGTACCGCCGCTCCGCCCTGTCGTTCGAGCAGCTCGAGCCGCTCGGCGAGCTGACCCTGCGCTGGAGCGCGGAGCGCTGGTCCGACGAGAGCCTCGCCACCCTAGGAGCCGACTATGACCGATGACCCGACGATCGCGACCGCCGACCCGGCCGGCGCCGGCTGGCCGCAGGACGTCGGATCGGTGGCCCGCCGTCTCGAGGCGGTGCTGCTGCTCGTCGACGAGCCGCACAGCATCGTGAGCCTCGCGGCCGCGGTGAGCGCCCCGGTGCCGGCGGTGCGCAAGGCGATCGCCGCCCTCGTCGCCGACTACGACGGACTGGCCGACGGTCCGCAGCGCGGCTTCGAGCTGCGCGAGGTGGGCGGCGGATGGCGCCTCTACGTGCGCGAGGACTATGACCGCCTGATCGCCGACTTCCTCGGCACCCAGCAGCCCTCGCGCCTGTCGCAGGCGGCGCTCGAGACCCTCGCGGTCATCGCCTACAAGCAGCCCGTGACGCGCGGGCAGGTCGCCTCGATCCGCGCCGTCAACGTGGACTCCGTGGTGCGGACACTGGCCGGCCGTGGGCTCATCACCGAGGTGGGACACGACGGTGAGACGGGGGCGATCCTGTACGGCACGACCGACGCGCTGCTCGGGCACCTCGGCATCAACGCGCTCGATGAGCTGCCGCACATCTCGCCGCTGCTCGACGACGGATCGGCCGGATTCGACGAGATCACACGATGAGCGCGCGCGGGCGCGCCGCCGGAGAGGGATGGCGATGAGTGAACGAGGATCGGCCGATGCGGAGGGCGTGCGCCTGCAGAAGGTGCTCGCCAATGCGGGAGTCGCATCGCGACGCGTCGCGGAGGACCTGATCGTGGCCGGGAGGGTGCGGGTGAACGGCGAGACCGTCACCGAGCTCGGCAGCCGCATCCATCCCGAGACGGATCTGGTCGACGTGGACGGGACCGCCGTCCAGCTCGACCAGTCCAAGCGCTATGTGATGCTCAACAAGCCGACCGGCGTGGTCAGCTCGATGCGCGACGACCGCGGACGCCCGGATCTCCGGCAGTACGCGAAGGACTGGGACGAACGGCTCTACAACGTCGGCCGTCTCGACGCCGACACGAGCGGACTGCTGGTCCTGACGAACGACGGGGGACTCGCTCACGTGCTCGCGCATCCCTCGTTCGGGGTCACGAAGGTGTACATCGCGAAGGTCGAGGGCCGCGTCACGCCGCAGACGGTCGCGCGCCTCACCCGCGGCGTCGAGCTCGAGGACGGCCCGATCGCGGCCGACAAGGCGCGCCTGCTCGACACCTCGGGCGACACGAGCCTGGTGGAGCTCACCCTGCACTCGGGGCGCAACCGCATCGTCCGCCGGATGCTGGCCGAGGTCGGCCATCCGGTGCTCGAGCTCGTGCGGCGTCAGTTCGGCCCCCTGCACCTGGGATCGCTCGCAGCCGGACGCGTGCGGGAGTTGACTACAGTGGAGCGGGGTGCGCTTCTCACGCTCGCGCGCCGCGGCGTCGACGAGGCGCCGCCCGAAGAGCAGGAGAACGAGTGAGCGAGACCATCGCAGCCGACGCGTCCGCGCGCGTCGCGGCGCGGACGGCGGGCACCGTGCGTGTCGTCGGCGCGGGCCTGCTCGGCGCGAGTGTCGGTCATGCGCTCACCGCCCTCGGGGTCGACGTCGCCCTCGACGACACCTCGCCCGCCCAGCTTCAGCTCGCGATCGACTACGGCGCGGGCCGTGCCGCCGATCCCGACGACCGCCCGGCGCTCGTCGTCGTCGCCGTGCCGCCGGATGTGACCGCCCGCGTGATCGAATGCGAGCTGCTCGCGTACCCCGATGCCGTGGTGACGGACGTCGCGAGCGTCAAGCTCGCCCCGCTCCACGAGCTCCGCGGCCGGGGCGTCGACCTCCGCCGCTACATCGGCTCGCACCCGCTGGCCGGACGCGAGAGGGGCGGCGCCATCGCGGCCCGCGCCGACCTGTTCATCGGCCGTCCGTGGGTCGTCTGCCGCGACGGCGAGACCTCGGCGGCCGATCTCGCCCTCGTCGAAGGCCTCGCGCTCGATCTCGGTGCGACGCCGCTCGAGATGAGCCCGGAAGAGCACGACCGGTCGGTGGCGCTCGTCTCGCACGTGCCGCAGCTGGTCGCGAGCCTGCTCGCCGGACGCTTCGTCGAAGCCCCCGAGGGCTCGCTGCGCCTGGCGGGCCAGGGAGTCCGCGACACCACGCGCATCGCGGCCTCTGCTCCCGAGCTCTGGGTGCAGATCCTGGGCGGGAACGCGACGCCGGTCGTCGAGGTGCTCGACGACCTCGCCGCCGATCTGGCCGCGGTGTCCGATGCGCTGCGCGTGCCCGAGGCTCCCGGCGCGCGACGAGCGGTGGCCGACGCCATCCGTCGCGGCAACCAGGGTGTCGAGCGTCTTCCGGGCAAGCACGGGCAGAACCGCCGGTTCGAGACGATCGTCGTCATGGTCGACGACACCCCCGGCCAGCTCGGACGCCTGTTCGGCGAGCTCGGCGAGCTCGGGGTGAACGTCGAGGATCTGCGTCTCGAGCACTCGCCGGGCGCCCAGTTCGGCCTCGCCGAGATCAGTGTCGTGCCCAGCGCCGCCGGACCCGCCGTCGCGGGCCTGCAGGAGCGCGGATGGAAGATTGCGAGCACAGCGAATGAATGAGGACGTCTTCGTCGTCGCGATCGACGGACCCGCCGGCAGCGGCAAGTCGTCAGTCTCGAAGGAGGTCGCCCGCCGTCTCGGCTTCGGCTACCTCGACACCGGGGCGGTGTACCGGGCGCTCGCCTGGCACGCGCTCGACCACGGGATCGACACCTCCGATGCGACGGCCGTCGTGGAGGTGATGGGCGACTTCGACCTCTCGATCTCGCTCGACCCCGACGAGTACGGCGTGCGGGTCGGCGACGCCGACGTGACCGCAGCGATCCGCGAGCCGCGGGTGGCCGATGCGGTGAGCGGTGTCGCCCGCATCCCGATCGTCCGTCATGCGGTCAACGCGCGCTTCCGGGCTCTCGTCGAGCTGTCGGGTCGCCAGGGCGTGGTCGTGGAAGGGCGCGACATCACGACCGTCGTCGCCCCCGACGCGCCCGTCCGGGTGCTGCTGACGGCCTCTCCCGAGGTGCGCGCGGCGCGGCGATCCGCGGAGCTGACGAGCGAGGATGCCGCGGCGGTCGCCGACGCGCTGCACCGGCGCGACGCGTCGGACTCGGCGGTGGCGGACTTCACGACCGCCGCGCCGGGCGTCGAGGCGGTCGACACGACGGAGCTCGATTTCGAAGGATCGGTGCGGGCGGTTCTCGCTCTCGTCGAGCAGAAGCAGGAGGTGCACGATGCGCGCTGAGGACGAGTACGAAGCAGGGCCGGACCAGCTGGAGGAGAAGCTGGCGGACCTGGACGAGACGCTCGCCGAGCAGCGGGCGATCGCCCTGCGCGCGTCGCTCGAGGACTACGACCTGGAGGACGAGGACGCCGCGGTCCTCGCCGGTCTCGTGGGCGCCGTCGACGGGATCCAGTACTCGCCGGCGCTGCCGGTCGTCGCGATCGTCGGACGCCCGAACGTCGGCAAGTCGGCGCTCGTGAACCGGATCATCGGCCGTCGTGAGGCGGTCGTCGAGGACACCCCCGGGGTCACGCGCGACCGTGTCACCTACAAGGCCGAATGGCTCGATCGCCGCTACTCGCTCGTCGACACCGGCGGCTGGGAGCCCGACGCCCGCGGCATCGACCGCTCGGTCGCGGCCCAGGCGGAGATCGCCATCGACCTCGCCGACGTGGTGCTGTTCGTCGTCGACGCGATCGTCGGCGCGACGTCGACCGACGAGCACGTCGTGAAGCTGCTGCGCCGCAGCGGCAAGCCGGTGCTCCTGGTGGCCAACAAGATCGACGACGCCCGGCACGAGCCCGAGGCGGCGGCGCTCTGGAACCTGGGGCTCGGCGAGCCGCATCCGGTGTCGGCGATCCACGGCCGCGGGGTGGCGGATCTCCTCGACGAGCTCATGAAGGTGCTGCCCACGGTCTCGGCGGTCGCGAAGCACGAGATCGGCGGACCCCGCCGCGTGGCGATCCTCGGCCGGCCGAACGTCGGCAAGTCGTCGCTGCTGAACAAGGCCGCCGGCGAGGAGCGCGTCGTCGTGAACGAGCTCGCGGGCACGACCCGCGATCCGGTCGACGAGATCGTCGAGCTCGGCGGCAAGCTGTGGCGTCTCGTCGACACCGCCGGCATCCGGCGTCGCGTGCACCTGCAGCAGGGCGCCGACTTCTACGCGTCGCTGCGCACCTCGGCCGCCCTCGAGAAGGCGGAGGTCGCCGTCGTCGTGCTGGACGTCTCGCAGCCGCTCAGCGAGCAGGACGTGCGCATCATCGACATGGTGCTGGAGTCCGGCCGTGCGCTCGTGCTGGCGTTCAACAAGTGGGACCGTCTCGCCGACGACGACATGGAGAACATCGACCGCCGGCGCTACCTCGAGCGCGAGATCGAGCAGGACCTCGCGCACGTCGCCTGGGCGCCTCGGGTGAACATCTCGGCGCGCACCGGTCGTCACCTCGAGCGGCTCGTGCCCGCGCTCGAGACGGCGCTGACGTCGTGGGACCAGCGCATCTCGACGGGCAAGTTCAACGCGTTCCTCGCCGAGCTCGTGGCCGAGCACCCGCATCCGCTGCGCGGCGGCAAGCAGCCCCGCATCCTGTTCGGCACCCAGGCGAGCACGCGCCCGCCGACGTTCGTGCTGTTCACGACGGGGTTCCTCGATCCGGGTTACCGCCGGTTCATCCAGCGGCGCCTGCGCGAGCTCTATGGCTTCGAGGGCACGCCGATCGTCGTCAACATGCGGGTGCGCGAGCGCAAGCAGCGCTGACCGGATTTCGTCCTGCTGCGCGCCGTCGCGATCACCGCACGACCACCTCGGCGAACAGCTCGCGGGGGAGGTCGTCGAGGCGCAGCGGCCGTCCGGCCGGCGCGCCGGACCGGGCGCCGGTCGCACGGTAGCGCTGCACGGCCCACCGTGTCGCGCCGCGCTCGGCGATGTCCCGGCCGAGCGACGCCAGCCGGGCGTCGTCGATGAGGTCGGGGTGCACGGTCGTGCGCACCTCGTAGGCGAGCGGATGCGGCGTGCCGCGCCGGAGCAGGTGGTTCGCGACGACCAGTGCCAGGGACCGCTCCGCGGCCGATCCGCTGCGGGGCCGGCCGGTGACGGCGCCGTACTCCGCGAAGGCCGCTTTGACGTCGATGCCCACCCACGAGACGAGCGGCAGCGCGCGGGCGAGGAGCGTCGGGTACGCCCCGGCGGTGTGGAGGCCGACCGCGAAGCCCAGCTCCCGCACCTCCTCGATCGCCGGTCGCAGCGCGCGCTGCATCGTGGGCTCGCCGCCCGAGAAGACGACGCCGTCGAGCAGGCCGGTGCGGGACCGCAGGAACGCCATCACGTCGACCCAGGACATGTCCGTCTCCCGCCGCGGGTCGATGAGGTCGGGATTGTGGCAGTACACGCAGTCCCACGGGCAGCCCTGCAGGAAGATCGTCGCGACGAGCATGCCCGGCCAGTCGACCGTCGAGAACCGGGAGAGCCCGGCGACGCGCGGCGCCGCGACTCGGGTGGGCGTCAGGTTCGTGGCGGCCATGGTCACACCATCGCCGGCGCGAGGTACGGCTCGGCGGCGTCGTACGAGAACGGCACACGTTCCGCGGCCTCGCCCTGCTTGCCGACATTGAACGACGAGACCGGCCGGAAGTAGCCCATCACCCGGGTCCACACCTCGCAGGCCGCGCCGCAGTCCGGGCACGTCGGGTGCTCGCCGGAGCGGTAGCCGTGGCCCGGGCAGATCGAGAACGTCGGGGTGACGGTGAGGTAGGGGATGCGGAAGCGCTCGAGCGCCCGCCGGACGAGCGCCCGGCAGGCTGCGGGCGAGGGCGCCGCCTCGCCCATGTAGAGGTGCAGCACCGTGCCGCCGGTGTACTTCTGCTGCAGATCCTCCTGCAGGGTCATGGCCTCGAACGCGTCGTCCGTGAACCCGACGGGGAGTTGCGACGAGTTCGTGTAGTAGGGGTTCGTCGCCGTGCCGGCCTGCAGGATCCCGCCATCCGTCCACGCGTGGAAGCGCTCCGCATCCGATCGTGCGAACCGGTAGGTGGCGCTCTCGGCGGGCGTGGCCTCGAGGTTGTACATGTGGCCGGTCTGTTCCTGGAACTCCACCATCCGCGCGCGGACGTGGTCGAGGATCTCACTCGCCAGGGCCATGCCGGTGAGGGTGGAGATGTCGTCCTCGCCGCCGCTGACGTTGCGGATCAGCTCATTCAGCCCGTTCACACCGATCGTGGAGAAGTGGTTGTCGAACGTCCCCAGGTAGCGCCGGGTGTAGGGGAAGAGCCCTCCGTCGAGGTGGTGCGCGATCACCTCGCGCTTGGCCTCGAGACTGTCGCGTGCGATCTCCAGCAGCTCGTCGAGCCGCGCGAGGAGCGCGGTGGTGTCGGTGCCGTGCACGAATCCGAGCCGGGCGCAGTTGATCGTGACGACACCGATCGATCCGGTCTGCTCGGCGGATCCGAAGAGTCCGTTGCCGCGCTTGAGCAGCTCGGTGAGATCGAGCTGCAGCCGGCAGCACATCGAGCGGATCATGCTCGGGTCGAGGTCGGAGTTCACGAAGTTCTGGAAGTAGGGCAGCCCGTACTTGGCCGTCATGGTGAACAGGGCCTCGACCTCGGGGGTGTCCCAGTCGAAGTCCGAGGTGATGTTGTAGGTCGGGATCGGAAAGGTGAACGCCCGCCCGTCGGTGTCGCCGGCGGTCATGACCTCGATGAATGCGCGGTTGATCATCGCCATCTCGGGGGCGAGGTCGCCGTAGGCGAACTCGCAGACGTCGCCGCCGACGAGGGGATGCTGCGCCGCGAGGTCGTCGGGGCACGTCCAGTCGAACGTCAGGTTGGTGAAGGGCGTCTGCGTGCCCCATCGCGAGGGCACGTTGAGGTCGAAGACCATCTCCTGGATGCCCTGGCGCACCGCATCCTGATCCAGGCCGTCGAGGCGCACGTAGGGGGCGAGGTAGGTGTCGAACGAGCTGAACGCCTGCGCGCCCGCCCACTCGTTCTGCAAGGTGCCGAGGAAGTTGACGATCTGGCCGAGCGCGCTGGAGAAGTGCCGGGCGGGGCTCGAGGCGATGCGGCCGGGCACGCCGTTGAACCCCTGTTCGAGGAGGGTGCGAAGCGACCACCCCGCGCAGTATCCCGCGAAGACGTCGAGATCGTGGATGTGCAGGTCTCCGGCGCGGTGCGCGGCGCCCGCCTCCGGGGCGTAGACCTCGTCGAGCCAGTAGTTGGCGACGAGCTTGCCCGAGGAGTTCAGGATGAGGCCGCCGAGCGAGTAGCCCTGGTTGGCGTTGGCGTTGACGCGCCAGTCCCTGCGGTCCAGGTACTCGTCGATCGTCGCGGCGACGGGGATGCTGCGGGCGGATTCGATCGTGGTGAGGGTCGGGTCGATGGACGTGGTCACACTGCGCTCCTTGGGAGTGGCGGGGGAGAGCGGCGCTACGGATGATGGAGCGTCGTACCCCCCCAACATATGGGGGTGGATATCGATCTGCGCACAATATGTGCTCAGCACACAGGAAGAGGTCCGTCCTCTCGGGCTCGCTGTTGTGGGGGCGTACAGTGCCGCGCGTGGCTCCCGCCGTGCGCGGCGATCGGGTGTATAACGCGAGGTTCCTGCGGGCGCTGCGCGTCGTGTCGTGTCGTGTTGGAGCGTCGATCCCCGCTCGGGAACCGCGAGCGCAGCGAGACGAAGCGTGAGGACTTTGGTGTCAGGACGACACGTGAGGACGCGCGAGAGTGCCGATGTGACAGGCTGGAGAGGTGACCATCCAGCCGCCCCTGCCCGGTGAGCCGCGGCGTCCGCTGGGGCCGCGGGATCCGGGGGACGCCTGGGTGATCGCGCCGTCGGGGGAGCGGTACTGGGGTCGGTTCGGCGCGGCCGGTCTGCTGGCCGTGGACGCGCGGCGCGGCGTTCTGCTGCAGCACCGGGTCTCGTGGAGCCACTTCGGGGGCACGTGGGCGTTGCCCGGCGGTGCCCGGCACGAGGGTGAGTCCGCCACGGACGGAGCGATCCGTGAGGCGACCGAAGAGGCCGGGGTGCCCGAACGCGCCGTGCGACCGCGTCTGCTGAGCGTGCTCGATCTCGGCTACTGGTCGTACACCACGCTGGTGGCCGATGTCGTGCGGCCGTTCGAGGCGGTCATCAGCGACCCCGAGAGCGTCGAGCTGTCGTGGGTGCCGATCGGCGAGGTGGACACGTACCCGCTGCATCCGGGGTTCGCGGATTCGTGGACGGTGCTGCGGGGGCTGCTCGAGGCGCGTCCGGTGATCGTGGTGGATGCGGCGAACGTGGTCGGGTCGGTGCCGGACGGCTGGTGGCGGGACAGGGCGGGGGCGACCGAGCGGCTGCGCGGACGGATCGCCGCGCTCGCCGAGACGGGGGTGCCCGCGCCGGCGCTGGGGCTCGGTGAGCAGCACTGGTTCCCGGCTTTCGTGCTGGTCGTCGAGGGGAAGGCGCGGGACGTCCTCGCGGTCGACGGTCCTGAGCTCGTGCAGACGGTGGCGGCGCCGGCATCCGGCGACGACGAGATCGTCGCCCGGGTCGTCTCGCTCGCCGCGGCGGGTCGGCTCGTCACCGTGGTGACGAGCGATCGTGCACTCGTGGCGCGATGCGAGGCCGCCGGCGCGACCGTGCACGGTGCCGGCTGGCTGCTCGACCTGCTGGAGGAGTGACGGACGGACCGCTGCTCGATCGCGGGGCAGCCGGCTGACGTGTGCGAACGGCTACTCGGTCGTGCGTCCGCGCAGGCGATCGGTCTCGCGTCGCTCGCGTTTGGTGGGCCGGCCCGCGCCGCGATCGCGGACGGGCACGAACGGCACCGACTCGCGCGGTGGCGGTGGCGGCGTCTGGTCGTCGGCGGCCGCGGCGGCGAGGGGCGCGCTCACCCGCTTCGTGATCGTCTGGCGCACGATCAGGATGCGGTCGAAGCCGGCGATGCGCACGCGGATCTCGTCGCCGGGGCGCACGAGCTGGGCGGCCTTCGCGCGCTCGCCGCCGACGCGCACGTGCCCGGCTCGGCACGCGGTGGTGGCGGCGGAGCGGGTCTTGTAGACCCTGACCGCCCAGAGCCACGAGTCGACGCGGACGGGGGAGGCGGCATCCGTCATCTCGTCGCCTCCCGGCGCGAGGCCGGATGCCGGACGACGCCCGCGACGAGCAGTCCCTGTCCGAGGCAGTACGTCAGCATGACGACCGGGCTCGCCTCCCCGGGCATCGCCTCGGGGAGGAAGAGACGGAACGCGAGCACGGTGTCGGAGACGAGGAAGAACGCTCCGCCTGTGGCGATGACCGGTCCGCACCGCGCGGCGGCGGCCGCGGTGCCGCCGAGGACCAGCCCGTAGGCGGCGACGGGGATGGCGAGGCCGCCGAGGTGCGGCCACAGGATGAGCAGGAGTGCGACCCACCAGGCGGCGTACACGAGCGACCAGGCGGGGAGGCGCCTAAGGGCGAGCGGTCGGGCGAACAGCCAGATGTAGACGAGGTGGGCGAGGCCGAAGCACAGCAGCATGACCGGCACGGTCGGCGCATCCGGGAAGAACGCGCCGGCGCCGTCGCCGAGCCAGGAGAGGGCGAGCGCGAGGAAGAGGGCGGTGTAGGGCGTGCCCCATCCGGAGCCGCGGCCGGCCCAGAGCGCAGCCACCGCGAGCGCGGGCATGAGAGCGAGTTTGGTCGGGGCGGCGATCGCGTCGGTGCCGAGCCCCAGTGCCACGACGTGTACGAGGGAGACCGTGGTGAACAGCGCGAAGCCCCACCACCACGATCGCGGCGGCGTGGTGACGGGGGCGGACTCCGCGGCGGTGCGCATCGAACCACGGTAGCGCGCCGGCGGTTCAGCGCAGGCCGAGGGCGACGATCGCGCGATCGGCGCGGGGCCGGGCGGTCTCGGTGAACCCGGCATCGAGAAAGGTGCGGAGAGCTCCGATGTAGAGCTCGTTCGAACCGACCTGCCCGGCGGAGGTGTCGATCGGATACCCCTCGATGACGCGTGCGCCGTGATCGCGGGCGAAGTCGACGGCCCCGGACAGAAGGGCCGTGGCGACGCGTTGTCGGCGGAACTCCTTACGCACGGAGAAGCAGCTGACGGCCCAGACCGTGTGGTCGTCCCAGGGCTCGGGAGAGTTGGGCCCGAAGAGCCTCGTGCGCGCGAGTCGGCGCTGGCGGGTGCGGGGGCCCAGGCGCACCCAACCCGCGGCCTCGCCGCCGATCTCGGCGACGAGGCCCGGGGCGCGCGGCTCCCGGGTCTCCTGGCGGAGGAGCTCCGTGCGGGGGTGCGCTGGAACTCGGCGCTGGTGAGCGTCCACCACTGGCGCTGGCAGGAGCGGCCGTCGCCGCCCCCGATGAGCGCGTGCTCGACGGCATCGAATCGGTCTGCGGCCGCGGGAAGAACGGTGATCGTGCCCATGCCGAGACGGTACTCGGGGGCGTCGACACGGCGAAGGACTTGACGGGTGCGGCCGCGGCACGCCAGGGGCGGTCGTGTTTCGCTGTCGGTCGGCGGACCGGCTAAGATAGTCGAGTTGCCCGCGTGCGGGCGGCAACGGGATGTGGCGCAGCTTGGTAGCGCACCTGACTGGGGGTCAAGTGCGGTAGCGGCTGTTTCAGCCTGAAAAGTGAACAACGGGATGTGGCGCAGCTTGGTAGCGCACCTGACTGGGGGTCAGGGGGTCGCAGGTTCAAATCCTGTCATCCCGACACAAAAGCCCAGGTGAGAGCATGTTTCTCGCCTGGGCTTCGTCGTTCGCGTTCGAGGGTTTATGGGGACCTTCGTGGACTGGGTTCCGTTGCGTCGCGATGTCCACGAGTGGGTGCGTTGCCACGCGCCGGGACACAGCCGGGACACCGGCGCCCCATTCGCGGCTCGTGAGGCGGATCACCGGTGCGGTGAGGTCCGCGTCGCGCCGGAGGTCCGGGAGGGCGTTGGCCGCTGTTCTTGGGCGTCGAGGAATGCGTTGGCCTGTTCCGCGGCGGAGGCGAGGTGGCGGGTGTCGGGGTGTAGGTAGCCGCGGGTGGTCTCGATGGATTTGTGGCCGAGGATGCGTTGCAGCACGTGCAGGGGGATGCCCGCGTCGGCCATCCAGGTCGCGCCGGTGTGTCGGAGCCCGTGTCGGGTGAGTGAGGGCAGCCCGAGCTCGGTGACGAGGGCGTCCCATTTGGTCGCGTCGCGTACGCTCGCTGTGGTCAGGACGCCGCCGCGGGGTCCGCGCAGCAGCCGCTCGTCGGGCTCGCGGTCTGCGGTCAGACGCTCCAGGACTGGCTTGAGCGCGTTCAGGATCGGGACCGGGCGCGCCGCCCGTCCTTTGGTCTGCTTGGTGACCAGGCCGCCGGATCCGGGGTAGGTCTGCCGTTTGATGGTCACGATGTTTGTCTCCGTGTTGACGTCGCCCACGCGGAGCCCTGCGATCTCGGAACCTCGGGAGGCGAGGAGTGCGCAGAGCATGACGAAGTCCGAGTAGCTCTGATGCACTTGTGCGCAGGCTTCGGCGAGCCGGTTCAGCGTGGCGAGGTCGGGCAGGGCGTGGGCGCGAGGCGAGGTGTGTTCGGCGGGGATGATGAGGGCGGATTTGCCGAGGCTGCGGCGGGACCTGTTGCGGGCGGGGTTGCTGGCGAGCACGTCGTCGCGCACGGCCTCGTCGAGCACGCGAACGAGCGGTGCGATGCTGTTTTTGATCGTCGAGGCGGAGTGCACCTTCTCCCAGTCGTCAATGGTGCGATCGATCATCCCGGCCGTGATCTGCGAGAGCGGCAGGTGCCCGAGTGCGGGAAGCACGCGCAGACGCAGGCCGACTTGGTAACCGTCGGCGGTCGAGGTCGGGTCCAGGCCGCGCGTCCACCGGTCTCCGATGGTCGCCAGGTAGTCCGCGAAGGTGATGCGGCGGTCGATGCCGATCTCGGAGGACTTCAGCAGATCGCTGAAGAACGCATCGGCGGCCTCCTCGTCGGGTACGACGAGTGCGCGTACGATGCGCCGTCGGGTCTGCGGGTCGATCCAGCGCGCCCGTGCCCGGATGCCGGAGGCGCGGTACTCGAGGTCTGTGGTGACCTTCACCCCGAAGGGAGGGACGGCCGGGGCGCTCTCAGCTGTGCTCATCGGCGGAGAGCGACGCGAGCCACGTCTCGACATCATCGACCCGGTACCGGGTGATCCCGCCCATCCGCAGGAACGGGGGTCCCTTCTTGTCGGTGCGCCACCGCGACAACGTCGCCTCCGAGACTTTCAGGTAGGCGGCGACCTCTCTGCTGTCGAGCAGCGGCGACACCAGGTTCGACTCGGCGATCGTCTCGCTCATGGCCGGTCGCTCCAGTCGGTGTTCACGATCTCCTGGATCGTCGCGTCCTGCTGCTGCTGCCGGACGCGGATCTGCTCCTCCACGAAGGCGAGGAAGTCCTCGGTGCGCTCGGTCACGGGCCGGTCGGTGGTGTCGGGCTCCGCCCAGCCCGCGGCTTCACCACCGGGCCAAGGGGTGATGCGGGTGGGCCGGTCGCGGTCCAGGCGGGTGCCGGAGATGGTGACCCAGTCGCGGAGCCGTTCGCGGGCTAGGCCGAAATCGTGGTGCCAGGCGAGGGCCTGGTTCCCCTTGGCTTGCGGGTCGTAGCTGAACAGCCAGTGCTGGCGGAGCGCGGACAGCTCCCAGAGCAGCTCGGGGTGGCGGTGCCACATCGGCGGGATGATCTGGGCGGGCAGCCCGTACTCGTGTCGGAGCCAGTCGACCCAGGCGTTGAGCTCGAGCAACTCGTGCTCCAGATCTTCCGGGGGCAAGGTGCGCCAGTTGATCGGGCGGGGCACCTCGCCGAGGACGTCGTTGATGTGCTGGGTGTACTGCTCCTCGACGATGCGGCGTACCTCGTCGCCGGGATCGTCCGGAAGCGGCACCTCCGGGTCAGTCGTGTCGGGCATAGCGATCCTTTACATCCGCAGAGCGGAAACGGGAAGGGTGCCGCCGGCGGGTGGCTGCGGGGCCGCCGGCGGCACCCGGCTCATCGGGCGACCGCTGCGCGATCGGCCTGGACGACGCCGCCTGCGGCGGCTGTCTCGGGCTGGAGGGCCTGCTCGCGCTGGGCGAGCGCGACAGCGGCCGGGTCTCGTTCCCCGGCTGCCCGCTCTGGCGCCTCACGGTCCGCGCTCGGGCGCTCCTGGCGCGATCGGTCGACGGTGTAGGTGGTGCGGTTGTTGTCGTGGCCGATGCGGGAGGCGATGAACTGTTCGCGCTGCTCGCCCTGGTACTCGTGGATGTTGGTGCGGCCCTCGGCGATGAAGTTGTCGCCCTTCTGGAACTTCTCCGCCGCGCGTTCGGCGGCCTTGTCGAACATGACGAGGTTGGTGAACTCCGAGTCCAGCTGCGTGAACGAGCCGTCCTCGTTGCGTTCGAACTGCTCGATGCCGACGCGGGCATAGAGCCTGTGCCCGCCGGTCGCAGTCTCGGTCAGCTGCGGGTCGGTCGCGATGAACCCCGACAGGGCCTCGCGGGTGGGAATGGCCATGAACCCTCCTTCAGGGTCTGATCGGCTCGCCCGCTCATGCGGGGTCACAACTCAGGTACGAACTGCGACCGCGTGTTCAGGCGCCGGCGCGGAGGAGCCGCTCGATCTCGGTGCGGTCGCTCCGCAGCTGGTCGGCGTCCCGGCGGCGGGGCCAGGCCCGCAGGTTGGTGATGATGGGTCGGGCGGTGCGGAGCATGACGATGCCGGTACCGAAGGGCAGGGTTCGCAGGACGTCGGGTGGCAGGATTGGGAGGCGCCGGACCGATCGTTGGGTCGAGTGGGAGCCGTAGGCGTCGGTGGTGACGCTGTCGGTGGTCTCGTCGCGGTCGCCGATGAGCGTGGAGAGGTCTTGCAGGTCGCGGGAGTTGGAGGCGCCGCCGAGGATGATCTTGACGATGGAGGCGTCCCAGATCGCGTTGGCGTTGTTCTCGCCCCACTTCTCACGCGCCTGCGCCAGGGACTGGAGCACGGGCAGAGTCGTGATCCCGGTGCCGCCTCCCTCAGCCATGAGCGTGGGAAGCGACGGCAACGGCGACAGGTTCCCGATCTCGTCGAGGGCAAGTAGCAGTGGCGGGTCCATCCGTGCGCCGGGCGACCTTGCGGCGATCTTCCGTGCCGCCTCGACGAGGTCTTCGATGAACGCCGCGACGAGTGCCGCCGACGCCCCGGCCCCCGCTCCCGTGGCGAGCAGGTACAGCGTGCCCCCGTCACGCAGGAACGACTCCGGGTCGAACTCCTCACCCGGCGCTGGTGAGACGGCGTCGAGCACGCGCGGATCGGCCAGGGACGCGAGGGCGAGGGACACGCCTTGCCAGATCGAGTCCCGCGTCCGGGGGTCGGCCTGCACCATCGCATCGAGCGAGTCCGCCCATCCGTCCGCAGCTCCCGGATGAGTGGACAGGATCCGCACAGCGTCCCCGGCCAACGTGGGGTTGAGCGCCCACTGGTAGAGGGTTCTCGCGTCGCGGCCATCGAGCGCGGCAGCGTGCAGCAAGGCTTGGATGGCGGCGGTGGTCTTGCCTTCCCAGAAGCCGGCATCCTGAACGCCCCCGAAGCCAGTCGCGGTGGCCAGGCCCTTGGCGCGGATCATCGCGGTCAGCGGGTCCTGGCAGCCCCTAACCGGCGACCACCGCATCCCGGCGGACAGGCCCGGGGCGAGCTGCTGCGGATCAAAGACCGCGACAGGCGCCTTGCGCTCCCGCGCACGCAGGGTCGCAGTGAGGTTGTCGGGACGGGTGGACGTTGTGATCACGGCGCCGGGCGCGTCGAGGATGCTGTTGATCAGGACGAACAGACCCTTCCCCGACCGTGGAGGCCCGACCAGCAGGATGCTGTCCTCGACGGTCGCCCAGACCTGGCCGCCCTTGCTCGTCCCGAGCAGGTACCCGACGTCGCCCGGCTCGGGCTTGGCGGTGACCGAAGGCCGCAGTGTGCTCGCGCGCTTGACCAGTGCCCGTGGTGACGCGACGCGGGCGATCTCCGCGCCGCTCGCGGTGCCGGCCAGGTGGTTCGGGTTGGTCGTGGACCGGGCTGCGCGGATCGCGCGGAACACGAACAGCGCCGCGGTCGCGAGGATGCCCAGCAACAGGACAACCACTGCCCAGTAGGCGTAGGGGTTCAGGCCCGGGGTGCCCAGGACTGCGCCCGGGTCGGCGGGGGCGGCGAGCACGCCGAGCCCGTCGGTGATGCCCGCGGTGGGCTGCGGGTGGCCGGTGAGGTACGCGGCGATGCTGCCGGCGAGACCGAGGACCCCGCCGAACGCGACGACGGCCACGAGGCCACCGAGGGCAACGTTCATGAGCGCGTCGTTCGCGGGCCGTGGCCCGGCAGTGGGAGGCATGATCGTGCGGTCCTTCCTGAGCCCGCCGCCGCTCGGCGAGCTCAGGAACCAGGTGCGGACGTTCAGTCGATGCGGCGAACTGCGGTGGTGCCGGAGATCCGGCCCAGGAGCACGACCTCCCCGGTCACGGCGGCGTGCTCGGCGCGGTCCAGGAGGGCGCGTGCGGTGCCGTTGCCGGCGGCGGAGGTGTGGCGGAGCACGAGAGCGATCGCGACGTCCTCACCGGGGACGAATCCCTCGGCGGTGAACTCGACCAGCACCGGCCGCGGCGGCGTCGGAACCTCGTCGAGCATGGCCGGGTTACCCAGGTCCGGGGTCAGGATGTCGGCGTAGAAGCTGCCGTCCAGCTCGCGCACCTCGACGCGCGTCGGGCTGGCGAACCGGGCCACCAGCCCGGCGATCGCCTGTCCGAGCTCGTCACGAGGCGTCGGTGTCGCGGGTAGGCGTTTGCCGTTCACGGTGAGCACGACGTGCTCCTCCGAGACGACCTCGGCGATGATCTGCGGCAGCACCGGCGGCACCGGCCCCGGCGGCCTACGCTGGCGTCCACGACCGATCACAGCCCGCCTCCTACACCGTGCTCGAGGGATGCTCCTGGCCGAGTGCCGACGGCGGGATCGAGCATTCGAGATCGAGTGTCGAAGGCCTGCAACTCGGCAGGGTGCAGCTGGTGTTGCACGACGTATGAGGATTCCTTGATTCGCCAGAGGCCTTGGCCGGTGCCCAGGGAGGGCAGCAGTTTCCGTTCGGTGCCGGTCAGTCCCAGTGCCTGCGCGGTGACGCCGAGCTGGTCGGATTCTTGCCGGTAGATGATCCGGGTCTCGGCGTTGGCGAGCAGCGAGGACGCGAGGGCTCGCATGGCGGAGCCTTGGTCGCCAACGTTCTCGAGGTCGGTGAGCTTGTGGAAGATGAGGAGGTTTGCGATGCCGTAGTGGCGGGCGAGCCGCCAGTGGGCGTCCATGCGGCGCAGCAGGGAAGGGTGCGACATGAGTCGCCACGCTTCGTCGTAGACGACCCACCGCTGTCCGCCGTTCGGATCCAGAAGCGCGGACTCCATCCACGCCGATGAGCAGGTCATGAGGACGCTGATCAGGGTCGAGTTCTCCACCACGCGGGACAGGTCCAGCGAGATCATCGGCAGCGTCGGGTCGAACCGGACCGTGGAGGGGCCATCGAAGAGACCTTGCAGATCCCCGGCGACCAGGCGCCGCAACGCGTGCCCGACGATGCGTCCGTCTTCGGCCAGACGACTGTCGCTGTCCTCGGCCTTATCTGGGGCGAGGATGCGGTCGACGACCATCGGCAGGATCGGCACGGAGCTCTGCGCGACGGTGGCTCGGAGGGCGACGTCAATCGCGGTGTGTTCCAGCGGCGTCAGCGCTCGTTCAAGGACGGTCTCCGCGAGGGCGCCGATGAGATCGCGGCGGCGGGCGGCGACGGTGGTCGACCATTCGTGGTCGGTGAGTCCGCCGGGACGGTAGCCCTCGTCCAGCGGGTTGAGACGGTTGCCCATTCCGTGCCCAAGAATGATGGCCTTCCCGCCAACGGCTTCGGCGATCGCGGTGTGCTCTCCCTTCGGGTCGCCGGGCACGTAGACGCGGCGTCCGAACGGGATCGATCGCGTGTAGAGGCTCTTGGCGAGGCTGGATTTGCCCGATCCGACGATGCCGGCGAGGACGAGATTGGGGGCGGTGATGATGCCGCGCTGGTAGAGCACCCAGGGGTCGTAGACGAACGAGCCGGAGCTGTAGAGGTCTTGACCGACGAACACGCCGTCCGCACCCAGGCCGCCTTCGGCGAGGAACGGGTACGCGCCCTGCAGCGTGGCCGAGGTGTCCTGGTGGGCGGGGACGCGGAAGCGACGCGGGGATCGCAGCGCGGCCGGTCCCGCTTCACCGCCGCGCGGCAGGTAGGTCGTGGCGCGTGCTTCGGCGCGTTCGGCCTCGTACCGGGCCTTGGCCTCCGCGCGGATGGTCGCCTGGTCTTGCGCGAGGACTTGCCGGGCCGCTCGCTGTAGCTGACGTCGTGCTTTGCGGTCGCCTTTGCCGTTTTCGACCAGGACGGTCGAGTACAGCTTCCTGCGCGTGTCATCCGTGCCCATGCGCGCACCGTTCCCTTCTGCTGCCTGTGGTTCCGGTGGTGAGGTACGGGTCAGAGCCCGCGGCCCAGCGGCAACGCGGCGGCGACGAACGCCTGCGCCTGCTGCCCGACCAGCAGCCGGGTCTCGCACGAGGCCTGGATCGCCGCCTGCTCGATCGCGGCGACCGCGGCCTCGAGCTCGTCGACGCTCGAAGCGGAAATGGCGACCAGCCCGGTGTAGCGGAGCACCCCGTGCCCGGCCGTGAGGTCGGCTTCCTGCTGGAGCACGTCCTGGTACTCCGCGGACTGCGAGGCGTCCTCGATCTGCCCGATCCGCTGCCGCTGCGCGGCGTCCGAGACGTACTCGGTCTTCTTCTTGCGGATGTCGCGGGCCGCCTGGTCGGACCGCACCGGGTCGTACAGCAGCGTCACCGCCCGGCGGATACCGCTGGAGAGCAGGATCGGCGCGAGAAACCCCGGGTACACCTGGGACCGGGGCCACTGGGAGACCCACAGCACCGCGTGGTGGGCGGAATCCGACCGTAACCGGCCCCAGGTCTCCTCGACCGCGACCGGGCCGGCAGCGGCCAGGTCGCGGCCGATGTCCCCGGCCCGGTCGAGCGTGGCGGCGACCTGGGGGTCGTAAGCGGTGCGGAGCATCACCGCGAGATCTCCGGGGGTGTACCAGTCGGAGGGCTTCAGGTCGGCGGCGCGCAGCGCGGTGACCAGGGTGTGCATCTCCTGCCGCAGCACTTCGGCCGCGCCCTTGATGCCGCCGCCGGCGGAGCGGATCTGCCGACCGGCGGCCTTCATGTCCAGCGACAGGGACAGGGTGGTGATGTGGCGTTCCCCGGCGGGGCCGGCGCGTTCGATGAGCTCGGCGTAGGTCTGCGCGACCCAGGACCCGTCATCTCGGCCGTGCTCGGTCCACCACTGCGACAGCCCCGATCCGGAGTCCGGGACGGTGCGCTCGAGCACCTGCACGCGGGCGATTCGCCCCGAGCGGCACACGGTGGACAGCACCCGACCCCACCCGTGCACGCGCCGCTCCTGCTCACCGGGGTCCATCAGCACGAACGCGGAGTGGGTCACCTCGAGCACCGCGGTGAGGGTCTGCGCGTGCGGGTCGTGCACCATGACCGCCCCCAACTCCGGGTCCTCGTACTGGCGGAGCGCGGCCGCGTCTCCAGGCAGCGCGAGAGTGCCGGCGGGGCGTGGCTTGACGATCCGGCGCCGGTACGCGGTCTGCCGAGCGGCCTTGCGCCAGACCCAGTGCCCGGTGATCGGCACCCACTCGATCAGCTTCCGCCCGCCGACCCCGACCACCGCGAGCGCGGCGAAGGTCAGCCACACCGGAGCGGTGTAGCGGGCGGCGGGACCACCGGAGTACAGAGCGGCGATGAAGACGACCGCGCCGGTGGCGAGGGCGATCACCTGCGACAGGGACAGGCCCAGGATGATGCCGCGGGTGGTGAGCCGGGAGAACTTCACCGGGCTCAGCTCATAGTCGGTGGTGGCCATGGCGCTCCTTCAGACGACGCATGCGGGTGTGGTCGTCTGCCAGGTACGCGCCCGGCACCGTCCGTGGACGTGCAGAAGCGGCGACGCTCCGGGCTCTGGTCAGGTCGCTACAGCTGACCGAGTCGTGGATGCGCCGCCGCTTCTGGGCGGGCGGTTCACCTCCTCTCGACGTGTCCGATGAGGGCGGTTACCGCTTGCCCGGATCCGTCGGGGGCGGCGCCGCTGGTGGTGGTGAGGTGCGTCGCTCCGGTGGGGTCGACTGCTGCGGCTCCGTCGCCGGCGTCTGCGACTGCGCCCGCTCGGCCCGCTGCTGTGACTGTGCGTTCGCCGGGGGCTGCGCCGAGCCGGCGGCGTTCGTGGCCGGTGCGGTCGCCAGTGGTGTGGCCTGCTGCGCGGGCGTGGCGGGCTGGGACGGAGAGGGGGATTGCTGCTGGTCGGGTCGCTGTTGGCCCGCCGGTGGCGGCGTCTGGCCCTCTTGCGCCGCACTGGCGTGGCCTTCGGCGCTGCGCCCGACCATGCCGCCAAGCTTCGGGCCCGCCTCCGCGGACCCCTTGGCGACCTTGGCTCCGGCGACTGCAGCGATACCGATGGGTCCCGCCGCAGCCCCCGCTCCGGCTCCCGCGCCCGCGGCGGCTGATCCTCCGCCGCTCGCTGTGGCAGATGCGCTGCCGCCCGCGGCCTCGCCGCCGGGGGTCGGATTGCCGGTCGCGGGCGCGGTCGTCGGTCCCGAACCACCACCACCTCCGCTGCCCTGGTCGCCGGCGCCGTCGAGGACCTGCTTCGGGGCCGGTCCGTCGGGCCTGCCGGGGAGCGGCACGGGCCGGTTCATGGACTGCTTGGACTCCTGCTCGGCGGACATGACCTGGTAGGCATCGAATCCGACGAACGCGATGAACTTGTAGACCATGTACGGCGCGAACGCGGCGACGAACATCAGCACGATCCCCGCGACCGGGTCGGCGATCGAGGCCAGGTCGAAGTCGATCGGCGCGTTGGTCTGGTTGATCGCGACGAGGAACACCACCGCGATGACGAGCTTGGAGAAGATCAGCGCGAGCACGAACCCGGCCCACTTCCCGAACCATCCCCGCGTAGCGTCCCACGACCCGCCCGAGAGGGCGATCGGGGCGAGCACAACCCCGACGAGGATGAGCGCCTTGCGGATCAGCAGGCTGAACCACACGATCGCCGCCGCCGCCAGGGCGAGGAACGACAGGAAGATCGTGATGATCGCACCCGCCCCGGGAGCGCTGAGGTTGATCGCGGTGAGCCCGGCGACGAGGAGCCCGATCTTCGCGCCCATCTCCTCCAACGTCGTGCCGGTGGCCTGGATGACTCCGATAGTGAGTTGATCGACGATCTCCAGCAGCGTGGTGGTCAGGGTGAGCACCAGGAACGAGCCGAGCACGCTGCGCGCAAGCCCGAGGGCGGCGCGGGACAGTGCGGACGGGTCGCGTCGGATGAGGCCGGTGATCAGCTGCAGACAGAAGAAGATCAGCATGATGAACACCGCGATCCCGAAGATCACGTTGTACACGCCGATGTAGCCGGGGTCGGTGAGGTCGACCAGGGTGGTGGTGTCGAACAGCCACCAGACGCCTTGGAACATCCAGGACGCGGCCTGTCCGATGGCTTGGGCGAGCCAGTCGAACGGGGCGCTGATCAGTGTCGCGGCGGTCTCGCCGGCGACGTCGCAGACGTTGCTGATGATGGGGACGTCACAGATCCCGTCCATACCGTTCCCCTCCTCTCGTACGTGGGTGGGGACGGGTCAGGAGACGGTCTGGCCGACGTTCCAGAAGAAGTTGATCAGCGTGACCGCAGCACCCGTGATGATCGCGGCGCCGCACGAGATCAGCACGCCGAGCTTCCCCCTGCTGGCCAGGTGGGGGTTGGAGCTGTTGGCGCCGAAGCCCCACACCACGGCGGAGATGATCAGCGCGAGCACGGACAGGATGAGTCCGACGGTCATCACGGCGCCCACGATGGTGCGGAGAGCTGCGATGCCCGGCAGCCCGCTGTCGTTGGGGTTGATGTCGATCTGCGCCGGCACCACGACCATGGCCTGGGTGAGCGTGTCGAGGATGAGGGTCATGCGAGGCTCCTTCACGAGTGCGCCCCACCCGGTGCGGGGCTCATCGCGACAGGTGCGGACCCACGCCCACGGCTACAGCCCGAGCCGTCGCGCCGCAGGAGCGCTGCGCTGCGAACTCGGCCCCGGACGGGTGGTGGTCGCCGGTGACGGGTCGAGGTCCTCGGCGCGTGCGGCGAGCTGCTCGGTGAGCCGGGTCGCCAGGTGCGAGGCGTTCACCGCGTCCCGTGCGAGCTCGCCCACGGGTGCCGCGGCGGTGCCCCGACTGGTGCCGGCGCTGCGTTCGTAGGCGAGGTCGCGTTCGGTCTCGGCGTGGAAGGTGCTGATGACAGTGCGGAGCTCGGTGATCGAGAGGACTTCGCTGAACGGTTCGACCTCGACCCAGTCCTGTTGGCGGGCTGACCAGACCTCCATCACCCAGGTGTAGCCGTCGATGGAGCCCATGAAGTTCGCTTCGTCCCAGAACGTCAGTCGTCGCCGCTCGGGGTACTCGAGCACGTTCCCGTAGGCGCTGTTGACGTAGGACCGCCAGCGCGCGTCCGGGTAGCCGGCGGTGATGCGTTCGGCCAGCTCTTCGGCCAGCGGGTACGTGGTCCGGCAGCGGTTCGCCGATGTTCTCCTCGTCGATGAACGACGCAGCGATGCCGATCATCTCCGCCGGGCTGGCTGCAGACCCGCTGCCATCACGGACGGGCCGATAGGTCTGGTCGCGCCCGTCCCATTCCTCCACGCCCCAGACGTATCCGGCATCGCCGGCAGCGGCGGTGATCCGCAGTAGGATGCGCTCGGGGAACACGATCGCGGCACTGGGTGACCAGTCCGGGTCGGCGTGGTAGATCCACGCACCGCCGGGGCGGTGCTCCTCCTCGACGATCTGGACGAGCTGGTGACTGGTGGGCTGAGTCTCGGGCATGGCCGCCTCAGAGGGTCGTTCCCACGCGCAGCAGGAAGTTCAGCCATGCCACCCCAGCGCCGGCGAGTGCCGCGGCTCCGATGGAGACGAACACGCCCACGCGGCCGCGGGTGGCGGCGGTGATGTTGCCGGTGGAGGACGAGACGGCCCACACGATGGCGCAGATGATCAGCATCAGCACCGCGACGATCAGCGTGATCGTCAGCAGGGCTCCGACGATGCCGATCAGGGTCGAGCGGCCGCCGACGGCGTCGAAGTCCGGGTACACATCCACAGCGGTTTCCTCTCCATCACAGCAGGCTTCTCACCGCACAGGTGCGCACCCGGCCCGGGCGGTCCAGTCCTAGAAGGCGCAGCCCGGGCCGCCGCTGGTTGGAGCATCGAGGCCTTCAACGCCGTGGTCGGCCAGCCACGGGATCGCATCGACCGGGGAGGCGCCCGCGCCGCCGGGGTGCAGCTGGAAGTGCAGGTGCGGGCCGGTGGATCGGCCGCTGGAGCCGACGTCGCCGATGTGCTGCCCGGCGGCGATGCGGTCACCGGCCTGGACGTGGATGCCGTGCGCCCACATGTGGATGTAGACGCTCGCGATGCGTTCCCCATCGATGGTGTGCTCGATCGTGATCTGCCCCGAAGTGCCCCCGACCATCCCGGCGTAGGTGACGACGCCGTCGGCGAGGGCGAAGATCGGGGTGCCGTCGGCGGCGGCCCAGTCGGTGCCGGCGTGGAAGCTTCTCTCGCCGGTGAACGGGTCGCTGCGCCATCCGAAGTCCGAGGTGTGCGTGTAGGTGCCGTTGGGCAGCGGGAACACCAGGCCCGTGGTCTCCGGGATGCTCGCATCGCCCGGCACACCGGACCCGCCGCTGCCGCCTCCCGGGGTGAGGGCTTGCAGGATGGCTCGGGCGACGGGTTCGTAGTTCTGGTATCGGTCCGGGTAGGCGGAGACCTCGACCGCCTGGGCGGCCTCGCCCTTGTCCATCTGCTGCCACCCGGGGATGTCCAGCAGACCCCGCGGCGACGGGTAGTTCGGACCATCCGGCCCGCCGTAGAACGCGCGCGCTTGGTAGCCGGTGTCCATGAGCTCGGCGACCGTGCCCCACCCCGCCACGGGCCGCATCTGGAACAGCCCGAGCGAGTCATGATCCGACCCGTTGCCGTCGTTGGGGAACTCGCCCGACTCGGGGTAGGCACCGGTGTTCGCCAGCTGCCGCAGCGTGGACTCGGTCAGCGCGGCCATCAGTGCGATGATGATCCCGTCCCGTCCCACCCCGGGGGTGCGGGCGCCGGTCTCGGTGATCGTGGCCGCGTGGGTGAGCTGCTGACGTTTCAGGGTGAACGTCGTCCCGTCACGCGTGGTGACCTCCAGCGAGTCTGGGACCGGGCCAAGGACGACGCCGCTGGCGATGCACATCGCCTGGTTCGTCACCGCGGGGTTCACCAGCACCCCGACGCCGATCAGCGACAGCATCGGCGCGAACAGCACCCCGACGAGCAGGAGCAGCAGAGCCTTCTTCATCACGCCGCTCCTGTCTCAGCGCAGCGGGTTGTCCAGCTGCGACAGGCGCAGTAGCACGCACCGGTCGGTGGCCGGCGGGCAGGAGAGGAACATCGTGAACGCCACCGCATGTTGGGAGGTGACTTGCTCGTCGAACCAGACGCCCTCCCGGTGCCTGGTGCCCTCGACCGTGTAGGCGATGAGTCCGTCGGCGAGCTGCCCGTCGGCGGCAGCGACGGCCTCGTACCACTGGTCGGGGACGTAGAGGCGGTCGATGTCGATCCACTGCGCGGTGCGGTACTCCTGCAGATCTCGCCATGTCGCCGCCGAGGGCAGGTAGTTCGACAGGTCGCTGATCAGCCCGGGCGTCTCCGTTCCGGACGGGTCCGCGGCTGCCAGCAGCACCGCCCGATGATCATCGGGCGCGAACGTGGTGAACGTGTCCCAGACGAACAGAGCCTCCGCTGCGGCCTCCGCGAACCGTTCCGGATTCGTCGTTTCGGGCAGGGGCGGAAGCTCCGCCGGTCCCGTCGTCGGTGAGGACGGGACCGTCGGCCCCGGGACCGTCGGCCCGGTCGGCTCGGTGGGACCGGGCCGGGATGTGGCCGGGCCGGTGACCAGTCCGTAGATGCCGATGCCGGTCAGGATGGCGAGGATGATGCCGGCGGCGGCGAGGGAGATGATCAGCCGCAGTCGGCGGGCGCGGTCTGGGCCGGTGGTGGCGGGGTCGGTCATGACGAGGTGCCTCCTGTCCGAGTCGTCTGGCTCTGATCAGGTGCGCACCCCGCGCAGGTCACTGCAGCCGGCGCCTCGCGTCCTCCCGCGCTTCGCCGGTCGCCGGGGTCTCCGGGTCGAGGGAGGCGGATCGTTCCTGCAGCACTCGGTCCAAGGGGCTGGGCTCGGGTTGCCAGGCGATCCGGCCGTTCTCACTCTGTGCGGCCATGACGAGCTGGACGACCTGGTCCATGGATGCGGCGGCGATCGTCAGCCAGCCAGATGCCTTGGCCGCGTGCTCCTGGCTGGCCGTGCGGTTGCCGTCGTCGGTCGCCGCGAACGGGCTGCGCCGTTCGTGCCAGTCCGCCAGCTGCCGAAGCGACTGCTGCACGCTCGTCAGCGCATAGTGCATCGAGCCCAGCACCCGGTAGGTGTCCTCGGGGACGGAGATGTGCCGCGTGGCGTACGCGAGCCCGCGGGCAGCTTCACCGAGTTCGTCCGCGTCCTGCGCCGGATCCTCAAACGTCGGCATCAGCCGTCTCCTCCCGCGCCGTGCGCGCCGTCGCCAGGAACGTCGCGGCCGCCGTGATGTAGGTGTCCACGAGCTCCCACTGGTCGGGTTCGGCGTGGCGGCCGAAGTCGGTCGGGTCGAACCGGTCCCACCAGCCGTGCTCGCGGCGCAGCAGGTCGACGAGCTTGCGGATCTGGTGTTTCTCGCGCAGCAGCGGGTCCGCATCCTTCCACCCGATCCGCTCGGCCGTGCCCGCGCTCTCGCGCAGCTGCGTCAGGCGGGCCAGCGCCAGGCTGGACTCCTTCGCGACCTCCGCGGGCTGCTCCAGCTTCTCCAGGGTCTGCAGCTCCTGCTTCGCCGACGCACGCACCGTCTCTGGGGCATCGGGGTCGTCGGCAGCGCGACGGATCCCGGCGAGGTTCTGTGCGGATTTGACGTGCAGGTAGCGGCCGTTGACTTTTCCGTCGGTGTTCAGCTCGATCAGCGCCTCGGCTGCTTCCTGCCGCACATATGGGTCCTCGAGATCGTCCGCGGCGATGCGGCGCAGCTCGTTGATCTGCTCGAGCATGGTCCGCGAGTCCCGCCCCGTGACCGCACGCGCGGCCTGGACCCGTACTTTGCCTCCTCCGGACGGGGGTGCCGATTCGGCACCCCCGTCTCTCACCTCGGCGACGCGGTCATTACGGTCCGGAGAACCGAACCGCGTGGCGGCGTCGCGACGCTGCGCATCCTCTGCATAGAGAGCCTTCAGCTCCTCGTACAGCTCCGCCTGCTCCAACGGCTTCAGGGCCTTCTGCAGGGTCTGCTCGTCGCGGATCGCGAGGACGTAGGAGAGCTTGTCGGACACGTCCGGCACCACCCACACCGGGGTGACCCGCCAGCCCAGGCGTTCCATCGCTGCCAGCCGCCGGTTCCCCGTGATCAACACGGAGCCCTCGGTGATCGCCGGCGGGTTGAGGATCCCGACCCGCTCCAACGATCCGCACAGCTCGTCGAGGTCCTCGTCCGGGTCGCGTCGGTACTGGGAGCCGCGGCGGATCTGACCGATCGCCTGCTCCATGAGCAAGTGCCCCCGCGCCATAGCCGCTCACCGTCCTTCCCGCACGTCAGGTACGGGCGCCATCCGGCGGGCCACGTCCAGCAGGGCGCCATCGGAGAGCAGCTCCGCGACGTCGTCACCGAGCAGCACCCGCGCGAGCAGCCCGTGCCGTCCGGACCGGCGGCGTCCGGCGGGAACTCCGACGAGCAGGCGCACGAGCTCGGCCCACTCGTCGCGGCGGTAGCCGAAGCGGACGGCAATGCTGAGGTCCTTGGAGACGATGTCGACGGCCGACTCGCCCGAGGACAGCGACGCGACGCGGTGCGCGATGTAGTCCACGGCCTGCTCGACCTGGCGGGCGGGCCACCCGGCGACGACGAGGAACACGCACACGGTGCGAATCACCGGGTCCGCGGACCCGTCATCGTCCCGGCCCGCGCTGCCAACGAGCTCGGTGGCGTGGGGGTGGACGTCGTAGAAGAACTCCTCGTAGTGCCCGGCGCGCACGGGCTCCTCGTTGGGACGCTTCGAGGGGCGGCGGGCCTTGTCCTGGCTGGTCATGTCCCGGTCGGCGTGGACCTCGGCGGCGATGCCGAGCGCGACCGCGCGGGTCACCACCGCCCACGGGTCGTCTGCCTTCACGGTCGTGCGCTGCCGCATGGCGATGAAGGCCTCATAGGCGGCGTCGGCCGGGTCGCGGTGCCAGGCACGGGCGACCGGGGTGTACTTCGCGGTGGCGTAGACCATGAGCTCGGCGGCCACCGAGCTGGTCGCCCACGCATTGTGGGTGTTCAGGTCGAGGAGGACCTGGCGCAGGCCCTCCGGTGTGGTGAAGTCCGGACCGGCGTGGTCGGCGTCCGGGACGAATGGATCATGCATAGCGACTCCCTCAACGGATCTGGGTGCAAGCGAGGTATGAACCCGCATCCGCTGAATGACCCGCCGCGCCCTCCCCGGAGGCGAGTGCCTCCGCGCGGAGCGCTGGTTTCAGGCGTCACTGAGCCGCGCCGCGATGCACACGGGCTGCCGCGGTGAGTGGTGCCGCCGCGCTGTGGCGACGGAAAGATGGTTGGTCAGAAGGTGGATGCGGGGCCGGGCGTCGGGTGGCTGCCCGGGCAGGCAGAGGTCACCGGCTCACCCCCTGCCTGCCCAGCACGGGCTGCGCGGGGCTGGTCGGCGCATCCGGGGTCAGGTCCACCTCGCGGTGCGAGAGCGCACGGCGGATGCGGGCCGCGCCGTCGCGGGATGCTTGGCGGACGAGCTCGTGGACGTCCTGGTTCAGGTCCGCGGTCTTCTCCATCACACGGGCGCCGGCGCGGGCGGCCATGTCGGTGGGACGAACCCAGTCGACATGGGTCTCCTCGTGTCCTGCCGGTGTCGCCGTGCGGGCAACGCTCGGGTCACCGTGGCGGGCGATGACATGCGCGCCGTCGGGGTCCACGCGCTCGCTGTCGTGCTGATCGTGCTGGTCGTGCTCGGGTGGGGTCCCGCTGCTTGCGGGTTCCGAGGGTGTGGGGTCGGTCATGGGGAATCTCCTTCCTTGTCTTCGTCAGGTGCGGCCAGCCAGCGGCCGATCGTGGTCGGGTGCACGCCCAGCTGTGTCGCGATCTGCCGTTGCGAGACGCCGTCGGCCGCGAGCCGTGCCGCCTGCTCCCGGGTCTCCTGGTCACCGCGAGCCCGCTCCGACCGGCTAGTCGCCGTGCGCGTGCGCGCTGGCTTCGCTGTTGCGCGCTCGTCCGGTCGGGTCGTGGGCATGCCAGCGGCGTGAGGCGGGGCGGCGTTGCGGGTGAGCTCGACGGTCAGGTGGGTCATGGCCAGCAGCACCAGCGGGGGCACCGAGGCGACCAGGGCAGCGACCACGGCGGGTACGCGCGCGTCGGCGGCGACGATCGCGTGCGTGATGTTCGCCGCCACGGACACGCCGGCGCCGGATGCCAGCAGCAGCCAGGCGTAGCGCCGCGCCGCGGGTGCCTGGTTGCGTAGCGCGACAACGGAGATGGTCGCTTCGAGGATCACCCCGTCCACGATCAGCGGCCACACCCACGCCTGGCCGGCGGGGATCCCGGCCATGATCGCCAGATCCTGCAACGTAGTGAACGACAGCCAGAACGCGCCCAGCGCGAGCACCAGTGTGCCGGTGACGCTGCTGGCGATCACCAACCGTGGCACCCCGGTCGCGGGCCCGGCCACACCTGCATCCGTCAGTGAGGCGGTGCGGGGCGCGGCGGGCGAGCTCATCGCCGCACGGCTCCCGGGACTGGGCCAGCTGATCGGCCCCCAGCGTCCGCAGCGGGTGTGAGCTGAACTGTGCGCCACGCAGATCGGATGGTCGCGTCGATCTCCCGTGCGCCGAGCCCGACACCGAGCGCTGGCCGATCCAGAAGATCGTGGATGCCCTGCTCGTCGATGCCGTGTTCGGCCAGTCGGCACGCCGCCCAGAACAGGCTCGCGTTGCGGTTGCCCTCCACGGCAGCGCCGAGCCAGTGCGTGAGTCGCTCGGATTCCGCGGGCGCAGAACCCGCGAGGGCCGTGGTGACGGTGACTCGTGGCCGGATGGGAGTGAGGAGCTCGCGTATCCGGTCCCCGTCGACCGGGCGTGGTTCGGTGTTGAGCGTCAGGATCGTGTACCCCGCTCGTCTGCCCCGATCGATCACCGTCGAGGGCGGGGCGAGGACGTAGCCGTCGGTGCCGCGGAAGTCGACGTGACTCGTGCCGCGTGACCACGTCTGCTGCGGCCGGTCGGCCTCGGAGGGGAAGTACAGGTGCGTGCCTCCCGACGGGGTGCGCACCGCGGCGAGCGCTCCGGTGACCATGCCCGTGCGGTGGAGGCGTTCGAGGACGGCGTAGCCGTCGCCGCCGGCGTGCACGTCGATGTCGAGCACGTCCAGTCCGTGCCCGGTGGCGATGCCGATGTTCGCCTTGGGCTGCCATGCCCACCAGCCGCGGATGCGGCGCGCGCCGGTGGTTGCGTCGCGGTATCCGCGTGTGGTCAGTGGCTGCTTGCCGCCC
The DNA here is from genome assembly GCF_902706225.1 of Microbacterium sp. 18062. GTDB lineage: Bacteria > Actinomycetota > Actinomycetes > Actinomycetales > Microbacteriaceae > Microbacterium. The sequence continues at coordinate 36,910 of NZ_CACSKB010000005.1, read as the reverse complement.
GGGGCGCAGGGGAACACGTCGAGGCCCGCCGCCGCGTACATCAGGGCGGCGTCGCGCATTGTGCCGCGGTGCGCGCCGACCGCGCTCAGGGTTTCCTGTAGTGCCTGGATCATGTCCGCCTCCTCTCGCGGCTCGGGAGGCGAGCGCCGAACCGCAAGAGTCAGGTGCGCGTCACCGCCGGTTACGCGTAGCCGCTAACCTGGCCGAGAGACAGGCCCTTGGTTGTCTCGAGGACGCAGGTGCGGCATCTATCGATCCGAACCCGACAGTCAAGCTCCGTCCAGCGCTCCGCGCGAGGATGCGTGTTTGAGCAACGGACTTGCGCGATTCAGCGACGTCCCGTGGCTGCCCGCCAGACTCACCCTCGCGTGATGGACCCGCGAGAGGTTCACAAGATGGACGGTCGGCGCTCTGAGCGGTTGTGCCCGGAGGCCAGATAAATTATGCCGGATATTTCTGGCTGACGGAAGGTGGTTGCGCTCGTCAGCGTAGAGAGGTGTCCTACTCCACCGTGCCTTCGACCTGGGAGGAGTACGCCAAGACCCTCGGGATTGAGCTGCAGCGTCGAAGGATCGCGTTGAACGTCACGCAAGAGAACCTCGCCCACCAGGCCGGGCTGACCCGCACGCACTACCAGCAGCTTGAGCGTGGGTTCTGGAAACCCGGATCCCCAGCCAACCCGTCACTGAAGATCCTGGTGCGCTTAGCGCAGGCTCTACAGCTCGAGGTCAGCGAACTGTTGCCGTCCGGCGACGGCGTCAAGTGGCCGGGGAAGTAGCCCGGTCACTGCGCCGACGCACCCCTCATCACCCTTCGGTGCGACGCATCTCGACACGGTCGATGCGAGACGCAATCAGTGGGATGAAGCTCGCGTCCTTCTCGATCGCGACCACCCGCATCCCTTCCTCTAGCGCCGCCTCGATTGTGGCGCCCGAGCCAGCGAAGGGTTCCAGGACGAGGCCGCCGGGTGGGGTGATCAGACGCACCAGCCAGCGCATCAACGACAGTGGCTTCACGGTCGAGTGCGAGACGCCGAACGCGCGAGGGCGCTCGGACCCGGGAGGCTTGTGCTCGTAACGGAAGATCGGGAACCGGGCCGAGGCGGAAACGCCTCGCCATGATCCCGTCAGCAAGTCCAGCGACTCGGCTTGCGCCGTATCCAGCGCCGCGTTGGCAGGCCACCGGCCGTCGTCGCCGAAGCGCGCCGAATCGATGTGCAACGCGCCGGTGCCGTGCATCCGCACACTGTCGACCACCGTCCCTGGTATCGGCTTGCGGGCGATGATGATCGGCTCGAACGATGGCCGCAGCCCCGTGCCCCATCCCTCCCACTGCTGGGCTTCATTGCTCACCGGTGCGCCCTGGTGCACTACCCGCCGCGTTGCACCGAGCACACCCTCGCCGCCCGACTCCTGCACCATCCGGTCCGGGCGCAGCACCCCGTTGCGCTTGTCCAGCGCGTACCCGAGGTCCATGCTCTTCGGCATCCCCGACGAGTACAGCCACGCAATCTGATCGCGCACTTCGAACCCCGCGCTCTCGATCCCGCGCACCATGCGGTGCCAGGTGCGCGTGCCGCCGAACGCAGCCAGATGGGCGCCGGGCTTCAGTGCGTGCAACGCGCCGTGCGCCCACGCTGCGCACCACGCTTCGAACACCTCCGGTGTGCTCATTGCCGATACATCGACGTCCGGCAGCGACTCGGCGAACCCCGATGCTCCGTCCCAGGCGTGCCCACTGAACTCGAGCCCATACGGCGGGTCGGTCACCAGCGCGTCTGCGATCGACGGCGCCAGCCGGGGAAGAACGCCCACCGAGTCCCCGCCGAGGATCACTGCCCCATCGCGGTCGATCTCGACAGGAAGCTCGTGGGAACCGTAGGCATGTGGAACCTCGCGCGGCATGGAGTACCTGCTCTCTGAGCATGTTCGCCGCCGTTGCCCGACGAACTCGATGCCAGCCAGGTACGCCCACTCGGACGCCCGCGAAGCCCATGCCTCGCCGCCCCAGAGTTCGCGCCGTCTATCGCGGGCGTCGTGACCGACCGAGCCTCCTCTCAAGGTGCTCCACACGATCGGCAATCAACGATCGACGATGACGAATCGCATCTGATGCGATCCCGTCACCCGTGTTGTCCCCGGCCCCCCGACCCGTTCTCCCCTGGAATATCAACGATCTGATGAGCCTCGATCGCCGCCCTCGCGCCCAGCCGTCCGGCGCCGCTTCGGGACCTCCACTCGTGACCGGGACTTTTTCTTGCGCATCGCATCAAATGCGATATTCTCGCATCAGATGCGATTGACCGAGAGGGATGACATGGCCGGTGATGAGGGAGCTCTGGCTGGCTCTGCCCGGCTGGTGCTGCTGGACTCGGTCGCGTTGTTGCGCCCGGACGAGCAGGTGTTCGAGGCGATGTTGGAGGGCTGGCGGAACCAGGGGCTCGCCCGGAATCTCGCCCGCTCGACGGTTCAGGCGCGGGAGCGGCAGGTCCGCGCCTTCCAGGCGCACGCCGCGACGTTCCCGTGGGAGTGGACGGCGTTGCACGCGGACGAGTGGTTCGCCGATCTGCGCGCGGTGCACCACTGCACGCGCTCCACGGTGCGCGGCTACCAGGTCGCGGTGCGCGGCTTCTGCTCGTTCGCACTCGACCCTGCATACGGCTGGGCTGACGAGTGCATGCGTCGCTTCGACACACATCCGGTGCAGATCATCACCGACGTCAACTCCGCGCAGCACGTCGCGGACGTCGAGTCAGAGCCTGCGAAGCGACCATTCACCCGGCGCGAGCTGCAGGATCTGTTCGACTACGCCGACGAGCAGGTCGAGCTGAAGCGCTCCCAAGGCAAGAAGGGGTGGATGGCCGCGTTCCGCGACGCGACGATCTTCAAGACCACCTACGCCTACGGCACACGCCGCACCGAGACGCAGATGCTCGACGTGTCTGACTTCGGCCGCAACCCGGAGGCGCCGGAGTTCGGGCAGTTCGGGCCGTGCATGTCCGGCATGGGAAGGCAAAGCGCGCCTCGCCGCCGAAGCGACGCACAGTGCTGACAGTCTGGCCCTGGGTGGTCGACGTCCTCGAGCAGTGGTTCACCGAGGTGCGCCCGCTGTTCGGCGCCGACGACAACCCCGCCGCGTGGCCTTCCGAGCGGGCGCCGCGGGTGAGTGCGGCGCTCCTTGATCACCGGATGGCCGACTACCGGGAAGCGATCGGCCTGGACCCGATCCTGGACTTCCACTCACTGCGCCGCTCCTACGTCACGCATCTGATCGAGGACGGCTGGGACCCGAGATTCGTGCAGGATCAAGTCGGCCACGAGCACGCCTCGACCACATCGATCTACACCGGAGTCTCCTCGGACTTCCGCGTCCGCACGCTACGACGCGCATTGGACCAGATCATTGCCGACGCGGTCGGCACCGAACCGAGGGAGGAAGCGCGATGACCAGACAACGCCGGAAAGTCTCATACGAGTGGCGGCTGCGGGAGGTGATGGCCGACCACAAGATCTACGCCACCACCGAGCTGGTCCCGCTGCTCGCCGAGCGCGGCATCGTGCTCTCGGCCTCGCAAGTCCACCGCTTGGTGACCACGACCCCGGAACGGCTGTCACTGCCGATCCTCGCCGCGCTCTGCGACATCTTCGACGTCACCCCGAACGAGCTGATCCCCACCGACGCTGTCAACGTCGGCGTCCGCAAGATCGCCGCCGGCGACCGGCCCGCGAAGCCGACGGGCATCGGCGACCTGCGTCCGGTCCGCGCCCGGATCGTTCGCCCCGGCGAGTGACCGCAGCCGATCCCGTCAGCGGGGCCACGCGCTGCGCGCGCTGCGACCGTCGAGTCCGGGATCGGCATGAGCCGCCCGGCGAGACCGATGAGATCGTGCTGGTCTGGATCCGCCGCTGGCCGGACGGGCTGATCTGCTCCGGCTGCTTCGCCCGCGCGATGGAGACCTACGGGATCTGCGACGGCTGCAGCACCGATCGGCTCCTGCCCGGCATCGGCCCCGCCGGGCAGCGCTGGTGCACCGACTGCGCAGGCGGCCTCGGTGACTTCACCTGCACCCGCTGCGGCCGAGAAGGATGGCGCGAGCACGCCGGCATCTGCGGCTGGTGCGTTCTGCAGGACCGCGTCGACGAGATCCTCGACGACGGCACCGGCAGGCTCCGGCTCGAGCTGATGCCCCTGGCCGCGCTGATCATCGGCATGAAGCGGCCCCGCTCAGGCGTCCTCTGGCTCAGCCGGCCCGAACCGCGCAGCGTCCTGCGCGCGATCGCGCGCGGTAAGGTTCCACTCACCCACGAGGGCATCCACAGCCTCCCCGAGCGCCGATCCACCGCCTACATCCGCGACCTGATGATCACCGCCGGGATACTCCCGCCCATCGACAAGTCGCTGTTCTACTTCGAGCAGTGGTGGCTCGGCTGGCTCGACGAACTCCCGAACCCCGAGCAGCGCAAGATGTACCGCTTGTTCATCACCTGGCACTACCTGCGCGCCTTCCGGGTGCGCATCGACGCCCGTGGCGAGCTCGGCTACGCGGCCCCGCAACTAGCCCGGCACCAACTCCGCGCCGCTGCTGCATTCGTCGCAGGCCTCACCGAGCAGGGACGGAGTCTGGCCGACGTCACCCAGGCCGATCTCGACCGTCTCTTCGCCGAGGGAACGCCCCGGCTGCGCGACATCCTCCAGCCGTTCCTGCGCTGGGCGATGAACAGCCGTCGCATGCCGAGACTCGAGCTTCCGCCCTTCGTCCAGCGACCCGTCTTGCTCCTGACCCAGCAGCGACGGATCAAACTCATCCGGCGGGTCCACGACGGCGACGGCATGGACCTTACCGACCGGGTCCTCGCGCTGCTCGTCCTGCTCTACGCCCAGCCCCTGACCCGCATCCAACAGCTCACCGTCGACGACATCGGCATCGACGACGAAGGTCACGTCCTGATCCGGCTCGGAGACCCACCGACGCCGGTTCCCGCGCCGTTCGACGAGATCATCCGCCAGCACGTCGCCGCCCGTCGGAACCAGACGACCGGAGCCAACATCACCAGCCAGTGGTTATTCCCCGGGCGCGCGTCCGGGCAGCCCCTGCACACCACGTCCCTGCGCGACCGGCTCCGCAAACTTGACATCCCGAACCTCAGCAACCGCAGTCGCGCGATCCGCGAGCTCCTCCGGGAAGCGTCACCGATCATCGTCGCCGGAATGCTCGGCTACAGCCCCACCGGGAGCGAGCGAATCGCCACCGAGTACGGCATCGCTTGGCACCACTACGCGCCGCTCGGGAAGCCAGCCGGGCGCCCGCCCCGACTCAGTGAGTGAGGCCAGATCACGGCGGGAGTCGATTGAGCAGAGAACGCTAGTCGGATCGGTCGCCTGTCATCGTTATTGAGCTCGGCGTGTCGAGCCGTCGGAGTCGAATATGCGTGCGAATATCTGCAGAGACAGAGAAGCCCGAGATGCGGGTCCAATCCGTCTCGGGCCTTCTCGAACTTGGCGGTTCTCTACAGAAGGTAGCTGAACGTCGCGGGTGCACCAAGCGCCACGCCGACTTCGGTGGCAACTGGGGCGGCTTGGGTGTCTACGGAGAGACACATCGTGACCAAGAAACGAGAACGCCGGAACTGGAAGGTTTTCCAGCGGTCGACCGAGAGCAACGCGTATCGGCCGCAACCGCCGAAGGCACGTCCGGATGAGCTCTGGGAGCGGATCGAAACGCTCATCGCGAGCGAGCCGCCGACTGAGGCTGACCCGGCGTCGGCCGCGGAGCCGAAGACTCCCGCGGCGAGCACGCAGAAGCGGAAACGTGGAGCTGCCCGTCGGCGTCAAAGACGACGGCGAGTCGTCCGCACGCTCGACGTTCTCGGATCCGTCGTCTGGATCGTGAGCCTCATCAAGCTGTTTGTCGGTGACTTTGACCGGCTTCTCATCTCCTCGTTCGCTCCACAGCTGGTCTGGCTGCTGGACATGAGGTGGCTCCTCGTCCTGGGCCTGGTTGCGCTGATCCTGATCCTCTTTCGTGCACGCACCCTTGGGGTCGCCGTCGCCTACATCGTCGGGTTTCCCCTCGTGATCCTCTTCTGGAAGATTCCGAAACTGCTCATCAAACGGCGCAGCACCCTCTTGGTGTCGAGCCTGGCCGGCGTCGCCACGGGATTCCTGTCGCGCGCGAAGTTCTTCATCGTCGCCCTCGCAATCGCCTGCCTCTCAGGGACCATGATTCTCATGGGCGAGACGCCGCCGGTCGTCCTGGCGGGGATGGGCGCCATGCTGCTCGTCGTCATGTGGTGGTTGACGGTGACCGCGATCGACCTGCTCCACACGAGCGCGTTCATCAAGGCTCAAGAGCGAGTCATCAACTGGATCTTCGGTTTCGAGCTCATCGAACGGTTCGTCACCCCCGAACAGCCAGACGCGCTGGCGCTGAAGGCGTGGTCGGTGGACGACGCGAAGAAGTTCCGCGACACCGCGGGATTCGCGCTCATCGCGCGACGTGCGCTGTTGTTCTGGGCAAGCGCCGTGGACCAGTATCGACGCGGACCCGCCGTCGTCGTCCTCAACGCACTGCTCGTCGTGCTGCTCCTCGCGCAGGTCATCGGCGCATTCGCATTCCTCAGCTTCGGTGTCTTCGTCATCGATCCGACCCAGTTCGCGTTCACGGTGACTCCGGATGCCTGGACCTTCGTCTACTACTCCACTGTGGGGGCGTACTTCGGCGAGATCTCTGCACTCGTACCGGTGGGTGGACTCGCCATCGCGGTGAAGCTCCTGAACGGCATCATCGGGTCGATCGGCGTTCTCACGATCATCGGCTCTACTCTCATGGGATTCCGCGCAACACGATCCGACTCGGAGTCGAATACCGCCGCTCGAGCCCTTCGCCGCAAAGCCGACGAACTCGAATCTCTGTCGGAGCAACAGTTCCAGATGTCGCTGCAGGATCTGCAACAGCACCTCGTGGCTGCCGGCTGGGGCTTGATCGGCGTGGTCACCTGGTTGAAAGCGAAGACTCCCGTAACAATGCCGGGCGCCGAGAGCTGAGGACATGTCTGAAGTCGAGCGGGTCTTCATCGCCACCGTAGCCCAGGTCGTCCCGGTCCTGCTCCTCGCGCTCGTGGTCGAGACACGCTTCTTCCGGTTCACACACGCTGACGCGATCCCCTCGGTCAAGGACGCGCGACAGGCGTTGCACGAAGATATGTCGGGTTTCGACTACTGGGGCTGGCGAACTCTCACGTCCTTCAGAAGGTGGGGGCTCGGCATCTCACTGACCTCGGGCTTGGTGGTGGTCCTGGCTGCCGTCGAGGTCTTCGCGCTTTACCTGCTCGCTCACGATCTACCCGTGACTGGAGGCGTGAGCAACCTGCTTATCGGCGGCATCACAATCGGCGTGCTCGCGGTCGGGGTCCTGCCGGTGCTGGGAGTCATCGTTCGACGTAACGTGGAGTTGAACCAGCTTGAGCTGGAAGTCCAGCGGGCAGTCGAAGCCAAGCGGAAACGCGACGCCGAGGAGGAGCGAGCACGCGCCGCGATGCAAGCCGCGCGGTCAAGGCGGCGGCGGTGGATCTGTTGGTTCCCCCGGCGTTAGCCGACCATTCCGAGTCGCATCCCTCACATTCCGCTGAGCAAGCCTGCCGGCTCCCTCCGAGGCTCAGCGAGTAAAGACCTCGTCACTCGGGTTCACGTCAGAGCGCCAGTTTGTCCCGAGCCCACTCAGACTGACATCCTCGCGATGTGATCTGGGCGGATTTGAGCCCGTGGAGCGACTACTCCGATGCCCGAAGGTCGGTGAGGGGATCAGGTTTCTGCTGGTGTTCGACGACCGACTGTGTGATCACTTTGACAGGCTTGTCCTCGCGACCGTCATCGTCGGGAGTTGACTCGGACATTGGATTCTCCTCGGTCTTCTATGGTTTGCGACGGCTTGGGAGCAGCCACCTCTTGCATGATCACGCGGGGCGGCTTCTCTTCGCGTTTGTCATCGTCGGCGTCACGGTGCAGCATCTTGCGCTCCTTCGATCTGAATGATGGTAGGTGCTTCGGGTTGAGGGTTGACGAGACCGTAGATGGTCCCTGCGCCGGATGCGATCCACGCAGCGACGAGGACGATGAAGCCCCCGACGAGCCAGCCATGTCGGCCGTTCAGCACTGTGCGCGCACGCTCGTGCGAAGCTAACCGGGTTGCGAGCAGTCCTCGGCGTAGCGAGATGGTCTTCGCTGTCGCGTACTCTGCTATCAGGCCAGGAAGGCCGGGCTGCTTGGACATGCGGGAGCGCATCGCGAAGAGACCGCAGAGCGCCGCGCCCAGGTACAGGGTGAGACTGATCCCGCTGATCCACGGGTTGCCCGACGAGGTCACCAGTTCGGTGCCGCCGAGGACGCCGCTGGCACCGATGAGCACGGCGGCACGAGTGCTCGTGTTCGAGAGCCGGACATCCATCGCCTTCTCTTGGCGCTCGATCTGCGCGTCGAGCACGTCGAGTTGGCTGCCGACCAGATCCTCGATCCCAGGTGCCGGATCGGGATCCACCGGTTCGCTCCGCTCCCAGGGCCACGCCATGCGCCTCAGATTAGTGGGTTAGGGGATCTGTCTACGAGGCTGTTTGCAGATTCCGTCCGTGATCTGGCCGCCGGTTGCAGCCGGAGTGGACTGTTCGAGTGTTTTGTGAAGTCCATCCCGAACAAACCTCGGCCCGCCGCGCGGATAACGACGCCGAAGACGATCCGACTGAGCGAACGATCGTGGTAGATGAAAGCCGATGTAGCAGTGCCGCGAGTAAGACCGGCTGGCCGCGTGCATCTATGTCTGAGGAACTCGTCACTCGAGTTCTCGTCATGGCGCCAGTTATCGGACTGTCAACCGTCATCATGCTTGAGTCGGCCAGCGTCCCGTTTCGTGAAGTCTCGCGGGGATATTCCGTACCGATCGCGGAAAGCGCGACTGGCAGCTGATCGGCTACGCCAGCCGGTCTTCTGTGCGGCTTCCGCGACAGTGATATCCGACGTGATGAGCAGTTCGGCCATCACCTCGGTGCGCCTGCGCCACAGGTAGGCCCCCGGGGGTACGCCGAATGCTGACCGGAACAGCCGAGACAGTTGTGATGGCGAAAGAGCGACTGATGCAGCGAGGTCGTGGATGCTCCAGGGGTGGGCGATTGAATCCTCTACCAGATGTTGCGCTTTGGACACCTCAGGCCTGAGGTGCGCCCCGGAGCTAACCAACCGAGGCCCTGACGGAGAGCGGTGGCGCGGGTCAAGGAGGTCTAAAATCTCCGACGCGCGGGCGAGCCGGTCGTAGTGTGTGAGAGCATTGTGGCGCTCGAGCGCAGCAAGTTCGAGCAAGGGCTCGCGGATGGAACGCAGGCCCTCGTCGCCGACATACGCCGCTCCCGGCCGTGGCGGTGATGAAGTCGCCGATCCGACTGCCGGGCTCAAGATATGCGTCGGTGGCATCCACTTTGAGTGAGATGCGGCGAACTCCTCATCAACAGCCCAGGAAACTGCACGCATCGGTCGCAGCGTCTCATGTGTCCCTTGCGTCCCTCGGGGCAAGGCGAACACGACGCCCTCGCGCGCGAGCGCCGTGCCGTCGGAAAGACGAACGATCGCTTGCCCGGAGACTACAAACACCAGGAGGAACGACGACGCGTCGATTGTCCCTGAACGGCTTGTCATTGTTTCGTGCACCACCAGGGGTCGTGGCGTATCCTCGGCCGTTGCGGAAGTAGTGGATCCTCCGCCTGAGACAGTCATCGTGACCGATTTCGATTCCGCCGGTCAGGCGTCCGATGCGGTGACCCGAGCTCGATGCGTCGATATCGAGGGCGCTGTTTCTGTGATGCCCAGGACGCGCCGCGATGGGCACTGTTCGCTATTCGCGACGCGAGGAAGATGGACGTGGTGCTGCGCGGATTACGCTGATGAGAATCGATGTTCAAGACGAGCTCGAATCTCAAGGCAGGTCACCGGCGAATCGGCAGGCGCATGCCTTCGGCGCGCTGGCCTTGGGTCTTGGTTCAGCCCTCACTGCAGTGCTCGTGTGGCCTGCGGGACTTGGACGGGAGTCGTAGTGGATGCGCACTCACGTCGAGTGGAGCTCTTGAAGGGCTTGACGGAGGGCGTTCGCGCTGGCTTCGGGGGACACGTCTGCAACCCATGCGTTCATTGCCGACTCTGATCCTGCGAGGTACTTGAGTTTGTCTTCGGCGCGGCGGGGTGAGGTGAGCTGGAGGTGGAGCCGTGCGGAGTCGCGCGCGTGTCGCGTGGGCGCTTGGTGCCAGGCGGCGATGTATGGGGTGGGGGTGTTGTAGAGGTTGTCCACCGCGAAGAGGAGCCGGAGATAAACGGTGGCCAGCTCGTCGCGCTCGTCAGCGGTGGTGGCGGCGAAATCCGCGATCTGTCTCTTGGGGAGCAGGTGTACTTCGAGGGGCCAACGGGCTGCGAATGGCACGAATGCTAGCCAATGTTCCGCTTCGAGCACGACGCGGGGACCGTTCAGTTCAGCCTCGATGAGACGGTGGAAAAGATCGTCTCCGACGGTGTCGATCGCGGACAGGAGTTTCTGAGTTCGGGGGGTGATGTAGGGGTAAGCGTAAATCTGTCCGTGTGGATGAGGCAGGGTGACGCCGATCTCGGAACCACGGTTCTCGAATATGAAGACCTGCTCGATGCCCGAAAGCCTTGACAACTCCGCAGTTCGGTCCGCCCATGCTTCGATCACCGTTCTGGCTCGCGTGGGTGTGAGCGTGACGAACGATCCTTCGTGTTCAGGGCTGAAACATACGACTTCGCACCGGCCAATGGCAGCTCGTTCGCGTTCGAATCCGATTGCGGCCATATCACTGAGGTCGACGGGTGCTGGTGGCTCGAGACTGGGCGTGTCGGCAAGTGCGGGACCGAAAGAAGGGGACTTGTTCTCGAACACCGCGACGTCATAATTCGACGGGATCTCTGAGGGGTTGGTGGCCGTCTGCGGAGCGAGGGGATCTTGGTGGCTCGGGGGCATATAGGCGCGCGTTTGCCTAGCAGTGGCCAGGGCGATCCAGTCGCCGGTGAGGACGTCTTGACGCATGGTGGCCGTGCGCGGGCGGTGCTCGGGGGCGCGACCGTCGATGCTTCGGTGCGCGGGCAGGACAGTGCCGGGGTCGTCGAAGTAGATCAGCTCGCGACCGTCCGCGAGGTGCGTTGTCCGCTTGACGACACCAGCGCCGAGGTTCTCAACGTTCATCCGACTCCTCCTGCTGGTTTGCGCGGTGTGCAGCCCAGCCGCTACGCACCATCTCCTCGACGCTGTACCGCATCGTCCATTCAAGATCTCTGGTTGCCGACGCGCCGGACGCAACGATGCGGTCGGGATCGCCTTGTCGGCGGGGACCGACGGCGGGATCGAATGCGATGCCGGTGATGTCCCGAGCTGCATTCATGATCTGGCGCACGGAGAGTCCCGTGCCGGAACCGAGGTTGTAGGCGGTGAGCAGCGGTTCGCCATCGCTGAGCTTCTTGGCGGCTACGGCATGCGCGGCCGCGATGTCGGCGACGTGGACGTAGTCGCGAACTGCGGAGCCGTCCGGTGTCGCATAGTCCGCCCCGTGGATCACGGGCGCCACGTTTTCTGAGAGGGCGCGGAAGATGAGTGGGAAAAGGTTATACGGGCTCGTGTCGACGACGCGTTCGCTGCTTGAGCCGACGACATTGAAATATCGCAGCGAGGTGTGCTGCAGCGGGTGACCCGTGCTTCTCGTGGCTGCTGCCTGATCACGAATGAGCCATTCACCGATGAGTTTGGACTCGCCGTAAGGAGTAGTGGGGTTCTTGGGTGTGGACTCGGTGACTCTTGGGACTTCAGGTGTTCCATAGACGGCCGCGCTGGAGGAGAACACGATCCGATGCACGCCAGCACGATGCATGGCGTCCAGGACGCTCCGCGTGCCCTCGACATTCTGTTCATAGGTGTGGAGCGGACGATTGACCGATTCGCCCGCGTATTTGTACCCGGCGACGTGGATGACTCCGGAGGCGTGGTTCGTCCGGAGCGTGTTCTCGAGGAGTTTCGTGTCGAGTATGTCCCCATGGACAAGCGGAACGTCTGGGGGAAGGAAGTGTGCGTGGCCGGTTGACAGGTTGTCCAGCGCGATCGGGTGCAGTCCGGAGGCCTGGAGCGATTCGACGATGTGAGCACCGATGTATCCGGCGCCGCCGGTGACTAGCCAGCTCATGGGTGTGCCTTTCGCGAGCGGAGCAGACCCCCAATGCTTGGAGTCTGCCCCGCTCTTGGTGGGGTGCGGTCGCTTACTGGCCGACGCGCTCGTTGTATGCAACGAGCTGGTCGGTGCCCTTGTCCTGCGCCGCGACGAGCGAGGATTCGACGTCGGCGCCGCCGGCGATGGCCTGGATGGCGCTACGCACATCGGCGCGGCTCTGGCCGAAGGCGCCGTTGTGGCAGCCGCCAGTTGCCACCGAGTCGGTCGTGTTAGTGAGCTGCTCGAGGAGCGCAACCTTTGGCTGGCTCGTCTCTGATTCGATGAGCGCGTCGAGGGCGTCCTGGTTGCTCGGCAAGTAACCGCTGTCCTCAAAGATCTGCTGCTGCACATCAGCGGACCCCATGAAACGGGCGAATTCGACAGCTGCGGCCTGGTCGGCTTCGCTGTGTCCCTCGCCGAGCACCCAGAGTGCACTGCCGCCCGGGACTGCGCCGCCGCCGTCTGCGGAGACGGGAAGAGCGAACGCCTGAATGTCGAACGCTGCCGCGGCTGTCGTCGTGCCGAGGCTGGCAGACGAGGCGAGGAGTATGGCTGCCTGCCCCACGCTGAACGCGTTCTGCGCGGCGACGCCGTCGCTGCCGACGTTCACGATCGCCCCGGACTGCAACGACGACTGGTAGTGGGTCCAGGTGTCCACGAGTTCGTCGTTGACGAAGTCGAATGCGTCGGCGGGATCCGCGCCGAGCCCGTTGTCGGGTGTGCAGTAGACGACCCCGTTGAGGGCGCTGAACTGCTCGTTCCACCACTCGTTCTGCTGGAAGACAAGACCAGGCGTGCCCGTGGCGGCGTAGATCTCGTCCGCCCAGTCGAAGAGTTCGTCGATCGAAGAAGGCGGGGTGGTGGCGTCGAGGCCCGCCGCATCCAGTTTCGTGGCGTCAAAGAACACCGCCGGCTGCGACACCATCAGCGGAACGGCCCACAGTTCGTCGTCGAACGTGTAGTAGTTGGCGGCTGCCGCGACGACAGCGCTGCCGTCAAACCCTTCTTCGCCGAACGCCGCGATTGTTTCGGGAGAGGTGGCAAGGCCGCTGTCATGCAGGTAAGCGGAGAACGTGTCGCCGCCCTGCAGGAGCACGGGCGTGTCACCGCTTTGGACAGCGTTGGTCAGTTTCGCGGCCGTCTCGGTGTAGTCGCCCTGGTAGATCGGATTGATGGTGATGTCGTACTCATTGTCCGCGTTGAACGCGTCAACCTGCTTGAGGAGGGCATCGGCTGAGGACCCGCCTACTGAGTACCAGAAGTCGATGGTGATTGGCCCGCTGGGCTCGGCCGTGGATGGGGTTTGGGTAGCGCCGGAGCATCCGGCCAGGAGAAAGGTCACGGCGGCGGTTAGGGAGATCGCCGCAGTCACCTTCTTGCGTGTGTTCTTCACTTTACTGCTCCTTCGGTTAGTCCTCGGGCGAGGAACTTCTGGCCCACGATCACGAGGATGATCGTGGGGATGCTGACGACGATGAGACCTGCCAGGCCAGCGCCGAAGTCGGTGTCCGCCTCATCGAAGAGCGCTTTCACCCCCACCTGTACGGTCCGTGCCGTGGGCGACTCGGTGACGAGCAACGGCCACAGGTACCCATTCCACGCCGCGATCGCTGAAACGAGAGTGACGGTCATGACGGTCGGTTTCGTGAGGGGTAGGAGGAACCCGAAGAGAAACCGCATCGGTCCGGCTCCGTCGACGGTCGCCGCTTCCTTGATCTCCGCAGGGAAGCTGAGGAAGGTTTGGCGCAACAGGAAGATCGAGTAGGCCGAGGCTACGAAGGGGATGAACACCGCGACGATGGTGTCGAACAGACCCAGCGACCGGATCGTGAGGTAGTTGGCGACCACGGTCGCCTCATTCGGGATCATCATCGTCACGAGATAGACACCCAGGACCAGTCCCGGTCGGCGGAAGCGACCAAAGACAATCGCGTAAGCGGCGAGCACGCTCGTCACGACCTGCAGCCCGGTCTGAGCAACAACCACAACAGCACTGTTGAGCATCTGCCGAAACAGTGGTGCACGGTTGAACGCAGATACGAAGTGATCCCACGTGAAACCTGTGGGCAGCAGATCCCAGAGGGTGCCGGTGATCGCCGGTGTAGGGCGAACCGAGCCAAACAGAACGTAGACCAGCGGCAGAATGATCACCAACGCGACAATGGCGAGGTAGGTGAAGAGCGCGATATGCGCAACGGGCTTCTTCATCGGTAGTTGACCCTTCGCTCGAGGACGCCGAATTGGATCGCGGTCAGCGCGAGGATCAGCACGAGCAAGATGATCGAACGAGCTGAGGACGCCCCATAGTCCGCGGTGCCGCCGAACGCGGCTTGGTAGATGTCGATCACGAGCGTGCGCGTCGAATCCGCGGGTCCACCGCCGGTCAGGACGTTGATGATGGTGAACTCGCGCAGAGCCTGAATCGACTGAGTCACGATCACGAAGAACAGCGTCGGGGTGATCAGGGGCAGAGTGATGCTCAACGTGCGACGCCAGAATCCTGCGCCATCGACGTCAGCGGCCTCGAATACCTGCTTATCGATAGAGTCCAGAGCGGCGAGCAGCAGCAGCACGGTGAACCCGATCGCGGTCCAGACGTCCACGATGATCACGGACAGAAGCGCCACGTTCGTCGACGTCAACCAGCCGACGTTCCCCCCGCCCAAAGCATGAGCAATGACGTCGAACAGTCCGGTCGACGGTGTCATCAGGGCGCGGAAAGCGAGACCCGCCACGGCGGTGGAGACCGCCATCGGGATCAGGACGGACGCCCGAAAGACGCCCGTTCCGCGCACACGGCGTGAGATCGGAAGGGCGATCGCGAGCCCGACGATGACCTTGCCCGCGACGGATCCCAGCATGAATAGAACGGTGATGCCCAGCATCCGCCAAAAGTCAGGGTCGCCGAACATGTTGCCGAAGTTCCGGCCGCCCACGAACCCGCTGGGCTGGCCGAACAAGTTCGTCGACTGCATCGACAAGAAACCGGTACGAAGCAACGGCCAGTAGTCGAAGAAGACGATCGCGATCAGGCTCGGGGCGAGGAACAGGATCGCCCAGAAGTGCGGGCCGCGACGTCGGCGCCCACGCGTCGTCGCTGGCAGTGCGGAAGTGTCAACCACGATGTCTTTCTCCGTCTACTCGGTGCAGTTGAAAGTGTAGGGAACGTTCCCTACTATTGCAAGCGTGCTCATCCAGCCGGTGTCCGGCGGGTGTCGCCAGACGAAGGATTAGGTGAACATGCTTCTGCAGATCGAGTGGATCAACGCCTCGACACTCACTGAGGTGGTGCTCCTGGCGCTAGCTTTCTTGTTGTCCTCGGTCGTGGGAATCGAGCGGCATCGCCAGGTGAAGAGCGCGGGGCTACGCACCCACACGCTGGTCGGCGTGGGTTCCGCGATCTTCACCCTGGTCTCGGCCTACGGGTTCAGCATGGTTGATGGCGCCAACGTCACGCTCGACCCCTCGCGTATCGCTGCGCAGATCGTCTCCGGCATCGGATTCCTCGGCGCCGGTGTGATCTTCGTGCGGCAGAACATTGTGTCCGGACTGACGACCGCAGCGTCCGTATGGGTTGTCGCGGCAATCGGAATGGCCTGCGGGGCCGGGATGCCGATCCTCGCCGTCGCGGGAACCGCGCTCCATCTGGTGACCGTGACCGTCCTATCTCGCCTCGCTCGAAGAGTTCCGATCGCAGGACGTGGCCGCGACCTGGTCGTCTATTACAAGGATGGACGCGGAGCCCTGCGATCTGTGCTTGAACGCGCTTCGGAGATGGGGTTCGAGGTCGCGCTGACGGGAACTCATCGTGAGGAGAGCGGCCGATCGACTCCGATCGTCGCTGCCAGCCTGCGCTTCAATCGTGGGAAGACATCCATCGACAATCTCGTGGAAGCGTTGACCGAGGTCAAAGGTGTTCAGAAGGTCGAGGCAGCCACCGAAGGCGATGCCGTCTAGGGTGGCTTAGGTCGCCGAGTGAGACGATGAGTGATGTGAAGAACACCCCGAGCGCACGTCAACTCGCGCTAGACCGCGTCGCCGCGGGCGACTCCATCGAAGAGACTGCGCAGCAGTACAACATTCCGCCCGACCGGTTGCGCCGGTGGGTGGGAGCGGCAGATGCGTCAGAGGAGCCAACGACGCGCACTCGACCGCGCGGTGGCCAGGCGACGATTTTTGATCTGGCCGAACATACCGGGCTATCCAAGTCGGTCGTGTCACGAGCGCTGCGTGGCCAGTACGGCGTGAGCCCAGACGCGCAGGCGCGCGTGGCGGCGGCAGTGGAAGAACTGGGCTACGTGTCCAACGCTGCTGCCCAGAACCTCAGCGCGTATCGCACTAACACGATCGGAGTCCTGGTCCGAGACGCGTCCGCCCCATTCTACGGTGAGATGCAGTCTGCCCTCCAGAAGAGGGGAACGGCGCTGCAGCAGCGCGTATTCATTACGTCAGGCGCGCTCGACAACAACGATGAACGACGCGCCCTCGAAGACCTCATCGCCCTGCGCGTCGACGGGCTGATCGTCTGCAGCGGCCGCCTCCCTCTCCGCGAGGTCAAGCGGTTCTCAAGCAAGTTCCCGGTGGTGGTCGCAGGCAGGCCGGACGTGGACCCGGCCGTGGACAGCGTTTTCGGCGATGAGGACGAGGGGGCCCGTCAGCTCGCAACCCATCTTCTCGAGCGTAAACACCATGACATCGCCGTCTTCCAGCCGCCGGCCGCGATATCTCCTATCCTGCACAGGCGCACGCAGATCATGGCAACCCACCTCGCGACGGGCGGGGCCCAGGTTACGGCTGTCGCGGTTGCTTCACCTGATGACGTGTCGTCAGCCCTCGCCCACCTTTCCGCCGAGGTCACCGCGGTCATGTGTCCCAACGATCGCTACGCCGCAGCGCTTCTTCTGGGCATGCAACGTGAAGCCAGGTCCCTCGCGGTGACCGGATTCGACGGCCTGGGAGGGCTGGCTAGCGCTCTGATCGACATCACCACCTGGCGTCAGCCCATCGAGGACGTCGGGGCGGCGGCGGTAGACCGACTCGTCCGGCTCGTGGCGAACAGGGGCCTGAAAGTGGAGCACCTCGCTTTGCCGGGTCGGATGCACATCGGTCGGACGACCTCCTGACGCTAATCGCCGCGCTCGGCCACCGATCACTCCGGCTATAGTAGGGAACGTTCCCTACTATGAAGGAGTATCGCATGGACACCGCTATCGACGGATTCACGTACGGCGTCTATCTCCGCCCAGACCCACTAACGTGTCGTGCAGTTGTCGATCTCACTGATCTGCTCAAGAGGCAGTTCGGGATCGTATCCGCCGCCGCCTTCCCTCCACACGCGACTCTCGCGGGGGCGGTCCCAAGCAACGCCAGCGAGGACGAGCTCATCAAGGCTCTGGATCCCGTGCTGGCTGCGGCCCGACCGCTGGATCTCCATAACTCAGGGATCGCCCGCCATAACATCGCGATCACGTTCGATGTCGACAAGACCGTGACCGGGCAAAAAAACCAAGATATCAAGGACCTTGCCATCCGCATCAATGAAGCCCTCGAACCGCTGCGAGACGGCGGAGAGGGGTATCGAATGAAACCGTTTGACGCCGATGCATTCCGCGCCCACCTCTCCCTGGCGTCTCACGATCTAGAGGTCACCCCCCACCTCCGGGCCGAAGTCGAATCGTTCCTGCGCGCTATGCCGCACACTGCACCATCCGACTTCGTCGCAGACACCGTGACGCTCTTCCGATTTCACAGTTCGGACTGGACCGGGGAATGGTGGCACGACCTCCGCTGGTGGCATCTCCGCTCCTGGACCCTCGGACACGGACACTCGCAGCGCTAAACCCCTTCTGTGATGAGCGCGCTCGGGCGTCGCTCGATAGAGGCGGCGATCCCCTTTCGCGAAGGTCGGTCATCCCGGGAAACTACTCGCGCCGCGGCAGGCCGTGACTGCCATGAATCGGATCGCAGCCTGCGCGGACGTCGCGTGGCGACCCGTCATCGCCGAGCACGGGGGAGCAAACGACCGCACTTTTCCGCCTTGCGATCCTTCACGCTCGATACGACTGTTCGCGCGCACGGCCAGGAGTGCTGCTGTGAGGCTCAGCTCGAACCGCGTCTGGAGGCTTCGCCCGGGAAGACGGGCGGGCTGTGTTGCCATACCTGAGGTGCGTGACGGTCTCGATCCGAGTGATGAGTGCGGGCCAGGGATACCGATATCTGCTGCACTCCGTCGTGGCCGGTGACGGGCATCGGGATGCAGCGTCCGCGCTGACTCGGTACTACGCGAATGCGGGTACTCCGCCCGGTACCTGGGCAGGCAGTGGCGTCGCCGGCTTCGCTTCACTCGCAGAGGGCGGCGAGGTCTCCGAGGACCAGCTTCGGCGGCTGATGGGACACGGGCAACACCCCGACACGGGCGAACTTCTAGGCCGCCCGTATCGCCAGTTCGCCGGCTTGGAACAACGCATCGAGCGTCGGGTGGAACGACTTCCGAAGGACCTCGATAAGTCCGAGCGTGAACTCCAGATCGCATCGGTCACGGCCGAAGAGGCAGCGAAGCCCACCAGTACTCCAGTCGCCGGATTTGACTTGACATTCTCGGCGCCGAAGTCTGTCTCAACGTTATGGGCGGTCTCCGACGCGGGCACACAAGCGCTGATCGCGGCCGCTCATCACCAGGCGATGAAGGACGTGCTCGATCTGCTCGAGCGTGATGTGGCGATGACCAGGGTCGGCGCGGAGGGCCCGCGCGGGGCGGTCGCTCAGGTCGAAGTCCGAGGTGTGGTCGCCGCTGCGTACGACCACTACGACTCACGCGCCTCCGACCCACAGCTGCACACCCACGTCGTAGTCGCGAATCGGGTGCAGGGGGTGCATGACGGGAAGTGGCGCACCCTGGACTCGCGTGCGTTGCACGCGGCTGTGTCTGGCCTGTCGGAGCACTACGACGCGGTCCTCTCGGATCATCTCTCGCGATTGCTGTCGATCTCGTGGGAGGCCCGCGGGCGTGGTGTGGGCCGAATGGACAGGTGGGAGATCGCCGGGGTTCCGCAGGATCTGATGGACGAGTTCTCCTCTCGCACGAAGGACATCGAACGGGTCAAGGAGCGGCTGGTCAGGGAGTATGCGGCCAAGCACGGGCGTCAACCGTCTCGCGCGCTGCTGTGGCAGATCCGTCAACAGGCCACGCTCGAGACGCGCCCGCCCAAGGAGCTGCGCTCTCTGCGGGAGCTGACCGACCTGTGGCGTGCACGCGCGTCCGACGTGCTCGATCGCGACGCCGTCGCTTGGGCGCGCGAACTCGCCACGACCGGGTCTGCCGAGGCGCTGCTGCGTGCGGACGACATCCCCTTGCAGGACGTGGAGCAGCTGGCGTCGGTCGTGGTGGATCAGGTCGCTGAGCGCAGGTCGACATGGCGACGGTGGAACCTGCATGCCGAGGCGGTGCGGCAGACAATGCCGTACCGGTTCGCGTCGGCCACGGATCGTGATGCGGTTGTGGGCCTGATCGTCGATGCGGCTGAGGCCGAGTCGCTGCGATTGACGCCGCCTGAACTGGCGAGCAGTCCACCGGTGTTTCAGCGTCCCGATGGCTCGAGCGTGTTCCGCCCCAAGGCCTCCACCGTGTACTCGTCCGAGGCGGTGCTCGCGGCCGAGGATCGGCTGCGGGACGCGACCGGGCGCCGCGACGCGCCGACTGTCGACCTGGAACTGATCGCGAGGGCTGCTCGCCCGCACGCGCCCGGTCAGCGGGCACTCGGCGCGGACCAGCAGGATGCGATCGGGAAGATCGGCGTGTCCGGCCGGGTGCTGGATGTGCTCGTCGGCCCGGCGGGCGCGGGCAAGACCACGACGATGCGCGCGTTGCGCCGAGCGTGGGAGGCCCGCTACGGCATGGGGTCGGTGGTGGGGCTTGCCCCGTCGGCGGCCGCAGCGGCGGTCCTGGGTGAAGAGCTCGACGTGCAGACAGAGAACACGGCGAAGTGGTTGTACGAGCACGACCGGGGCCGATGGGATCTGCGCGCCGGGCAACTGGTGATCATCGACGAGGCGTCGCTGGCCGGCACCTTCGCGCTGGACCGCATCACCGCGCACGCCGCCGAGGCTGGCGCGAAGGTGCTGCTGGTTGGCGACCACGCTCAGCTGCAGGCCGTGGACGCGGGCGGCGCGTTCGGGATGCTCGTCCGAGACCGCGACGACGCCCCGGAGCTCGTAGATGTGCGCAGGTTCCGCAACGACTGGGAGAAGAACGCCTCCCTCCAGCTGCGTCTGGGCGACACCGCCGTGATCGACACCTACATGGATCACGGGCGGGTCGCCGGCGGCGAGCATGACCAGATGCTGGACGCCGCCTACCAGGCATGGATGCGCGACGGCGCTGCGGGGAAGGTGTCGGTGCTGATCGCCGAGACCATCGAGACCGTCACCGACCTCAACGAACGGGCACGATCGGACCGAATCCTCGCGGGGCTCGTCACCGACGGCGGAGTGCGCCTACACAACGGCACCCGGGCATCCGCCGGCGATGTCGTGATCACCAGGCGGAACGATCGCCGCCTCGCCCTCGGTCGGGGCTGGGTGAAGAACAACGACCGATGGCACGTCATCGATGCCCACAATGACGGTTCGCTCAGCGTCCGGCGTGAGAAGTCGCGCTGGCGCAGCACGATCACCCTGCCCACGGCCTACGTCGCCGAGCACGTCGAGCTCGGGTACGCGATCACGGCGCACCGCGCCCAAGGCGCGACCGTCGACACCGCTCACGCGGTCGTCGCCAGCCCCGAGATGACCCGCGAGGCGCTCTACGTCGCCATGACCCGCGGACGCGAAGCGAACACGGCATACGTCGTGACTGACCAGCACCATCATGAGGAACATCAGCACCGAGACGACCTGCAGAACAGCGCACGCTCCATCCTGTACGGGATACTCCAGCACACCGGCGCCAAGCTCTCCGCCCACGAGACAATTGCTGCGGAGCAGGACGAATGGACATCGATTCGGCAGCTCGCCGCCGAGTACGAGACCATCGCGCAATCCGCGCAACACGACCGGTGGCTCGGGCTCCTCCGCGCAGGCGGACTCGACGAGACCACCATCGATGAGCTCGTCACCACCGACTCGTACGGGGTCCTTAGCACCGAACTGCGGCGCCTTGACGCCGAGGGGCATGATGTCGACTCTTTGTTGCCCCGAGTTGTCTCGGCCGGAAACCTGGAGGGAGTCGACGATCTCGGCTCGCTCCTGCGATACCGGATGCAGACGGTAGCGAGCCGGTTCACTCCGGCGGTCCGGCGTCGCCAGCTCATCGCTGGCATCATCCCTAAAGCGAACGGAGACATGGACCCAGCGATGGCACGAGCTCTCGCCGAGCGCGAGGAGCTCATCACGCAACGTGCGGTCGGGCTCGCTCGCCGGGCCGCGGGGGAGAGCGGCTCCTGGGCGCCGCTCACACTTCCGTCCAGTGTCCGCCCGCTGCCGGATGACGTCCTCCAGCCGTTGACGGTCGTCGCCGCCTATCGCGATCGGTACGCGGTCACCGGCCAAGACCCACTTGGTCCCGTCCCGGACGCCGACGCGCAACGCGTGGACTACGAACGCGCCCGCACTGCACTCGCGGCTCTCCGCGACGCGCGAGACGCACAGCCCGACGCTGCAGAGCAGTCCCTCCACCGGGGTGTCTCCCGGGACGCCCGCTGACGGTCTGCGTTCCCTTCCGCTCGACGGCCGACGAGCGTAATCTGGGTGCAGCGGCAGGACAATCGTTGGCCGACCCCGTTCCGGCGGGCGACGCAGACCCCTCGGGGACCTCAAAGCTCAGGACCACGCCGCACCAACCGTGTTGGCCTGAAAGCGAGGACCCCTCATGCTCATCCGCACCCTCTGGACACTCAGCGTCCGCACCCGCACCTTCCTGCGCCGATGGATGCCCACCAACATCCTGCTCGACAAGCTCCGCACCCGACGCGGCCTCAAGTGGGGAGTCCCCGCGATGGGGCTCGGCCTCGCCTACCTGCTCATCGCCGCGGCAAGCATCACGCTCATCAACGGAGGCTGGTCGCAGGGGCTCTACATCGTCTTCGCCCTGTGTCTTTGGAACGCGCTGAAGTTCCTTCTCTTCGGCCCGATCAGCCTGCTGCTTCTCGCGAGGGCACGCGTCCACGAACACCGCGGGAAGCGTGATCTCCAACGATCCTCCGCGGACGCAGTGGCGGCGTAGCTCGCGCGGAGCACCGAGGGCATGAGTCGCGAGCATCGATGATCGGCAGACTGGAGGGATGCCCCCTCAACAGCGCAGCCGCTGCCACAGCTTCGTAGCCTCGCCGAACCTGACCCGCGTTCTCACCGAAACGGGGGAGCGAACGCTCCGTGGCTAGACCTCGCACCCCGATCGGCACGTACGGCACCATCTCCATCCGACGCCAGCCCAGCGGCCGGTACGCGGCGCGCACCCGATACCGCGACTGGGACGGAAAGAGCCGAGACGTCCAATCCACCGCCGCCACGAGGCCCGCGGCGGAGCGCGCGCTCAAGAAGAAGCTCGCCGAGCGTTCGCTGTTCCACCCCGGGTTCACCGGGATGAGCGCCGACAGCGCGTTCACCGCCCTGGTCGACTACTGGCTGGAGGACATGGAACTCGAAGACCGCCTCTCCCGCACGACCCGGCAACTGTATGAGCGGAACATGCGCACCCTCGTGCTGCCGTTCTTCCAGGACGTCACCCTCCGCGAGATCGGCGTAGCTCGCTGCGACTACTTCCTCAAGCAACTCGCGAAGCAGAGCTACAACCGCGCCCGCCAAGCACGCGTCGTCCTGCGCCTCGCACTCGGACTCGCCGTCCGGCACGAGATCCTCCCACGCAACCCCATGGACCACGTCTCGCGCCTCCGCAGACCCACCCGCAGCCCCGACGTGTTCACCTGGGACGAGATCCAAGCCATCCGTGCCGCGATCCGCGACTGGGAGAAGCGGCCCATCCTCGCCGGACCCCGCCCAGACGGACAGCTCGGTCAGATCGTGGAGGTCATGCTCGGCACCTCCGCCCGCATCGGTGAGGTTCTCGCGATCCGCGTCGTCGACCTCGACCTCGAAGCGCCCGTGCCGATGGTCCGGATCGCGGGCACGATCGTCAGCCGCAAGGGCGAGCCGACGCACCGGCAGGACCATCCGAAGACCGCACGCTCGGTCCGTCGCGTCGCGCTCCCCGGGTTCGCGTTGCGTGCGGTCCGTGCTCGGCTCCGCGGCCTGCGTTTCGTCGGCCCGGAGACACTGTTGTTCGCCACCCGTGTCGGGACACCGCACACGACGAACAACGTCCGACGCCAACTGCGGGATGTCATGGACCAAGCTGCCATCGAAGACGTCACCCCGCACCGGTTCCGCCGCACCGCCGCCACCGCGATCAACGACGTCGGGGGACTTCAGCTCGCGTCCGAGCTCCTCGGCCACAGCGACCCCGCCATTACCCGCGAGCACTACATCCGCCGCAACGAGACCGTGAACCCCGCCACCGCCGACTTCCTCGAGCATGCCTTCGGGAGAGCCAGTTGAGCGCACGTCTGGTCAGGCCCGCCGCAGCGCTGCCGCGAATCGTGACGGGTGGTCGAACTGGGCGGCAAGTCCTCCAGATCCTGCTGTCCGATGCCGACCTTGCGGAAGCCGTCGCCCCCTAATCGACGAGAACCGCAGCGCCGTGACAAAGTCCTTTAAAACGTCGGGGTGGTCCCAGTTGAGATCGGGCTGCTCGTCGCAGCCCCGTAGGGTCACTCTTATGACAGGCGACCGTGTTCTTGCGTTCTTGGACTCCACCGAGTTCTCGATGGACTCGAGCCTCCGGTCAGCGAAGTGGGACTCGCTGCGTCGTGCGATTGTCGACGGGCAGCTCGTGCTCGCTGCATCGGAGGTCACGATCGGAGAGGTGTCTAGGCAGGTCGGTGAGCGCGCCACCAAGTACAACGGGATGATCCGTGAGCAGTCGAAGCAACTTGTCGCTCACCTTCCTGACGTGAACGTGCCAGGGGAAGCGGACGCTTCCACATTCGAGCAGAGCCTTCGTAGCCGGCTCGCGAGCACGGGGGTCGTTATCATGCCGCTGCCCGTCACTTCTCACGCGGCCCTGTTGTCGCGCGACCTGTCGGGGCGTCGTCCGTTCAAGCGAAATGGCACGGGTTACCGGGACGCACTCATCTGGCTGTCATTCGTCGAGTGGATCGAACGAGAGCACGCCCATCAGACAGAGGTGTACTTCGTGACTGCGAATCGCTCCGACTTCGCGGATCCGTCAGGGGCTTTGCATCCTGATCTGCAGGCCGACCTCCCTGTCGGAATCGACGTGACGCTCGCGGAGAAGCTGCAGACGCTGATCGAGGTGGTGCGGCCTCCGGTGGACTGGCTCGCCGTCGATGAGCCGGTCGCAGTTGAAAGGGCGGCGGCGGCGGCCATCGCGGAGTTTGCATCTTACCGAGGCTTCCCTTTCAATGACCTTCCGGTGGACGAGCCCTATGTCGATATGCCGCCCGTGGATCGCGGATTCATCACGACGCTCGATCTCGATCCTGGATCCGCGGAGCTGGTGCTCGTTGACAGAGTCGATGGCATCCAGATTTGGGACGTGTCTGTGTCGGGCTCACTGACACTTGAAGCCCGTCTATGGGACGTGAGCGAGGCGCGAACCCTCCCGGAGGGATGGAGACTCCTCACGAGCGCCGGCGGGGCGGAGGCGGCGTTCGTTGAGGGGTCGTTTGCGTGCACGTGGGTTGCGGATGTCCGGATCGATGCGGACGGCCGTGCGATCGATGTCGCAGTGACGCAAGTCGTGCTTCGCCTCCCGCGCCCGCGAGAGGTCTAGGTGGACCCGACAGCCTGGTAGAGCAACGATTCTGTGCTGCCGTCGTGCATGTCGGCACTCGCCCCTACCCTGGGGGTACACAGCAAGCTCTGAAGGGAACGACGTGACGGCATCAACGCGGGAGCTCCACATCACGAAGGCGCTCGACGAGCAGCGCAACCGACCGGGTGGTGGAGAGGCGACGACGCTCTTCTTCCGAGGCAAGCGCGAGCTGCTGCCCGTCATCGAGTTGCCGCTGACCGTGCCGATCCTGAATGCTCGCAGCTTCCGCATCGCGCCGCTCCTTGAAGACCACGCGAAGAGAGATCGGGTCGAACAGGATCCGGAGTCTGACGAAGCCCAGGGGGTCGTAGCGGAGCTCGTACGCCGCGCCCATCGCCATAAGGAAGGGCTCAAGGAGAGCTTGCATGTGGATGGGCAGGACCAGCCGGGCGTCATTACGCGCAGCGGCAAGCTCATCAATGGAAACTCGCGTTGCGTGCTCCTGCGCGAGCTGGTGCACGATGGCACCATTCCGTCGTCGACGGTGATCCGGGTCGCCGTACTGCCTTCAGACACCAGCAACCGCGAAGAACTTGACCTCGAGAGCACGCTACAGCAGCAGAAAGACTTCAAAGACGAGTACAACCTCGTCAGCCGCCTAATGATGTTGCAGCGCCTTTCCGACAGCGGCATGAGTGATCAAGCGATCGCAGCGCAGCAGCGGACCAAGGGCGGTGCCAAACGTGTCAAAGAGCTGCGCGAGATCCTGGTGCTGATGGGTCGAGCCCGGCTGCTGCCTACAGAGCACCTCCCGCTTTCAGCCTTCGTCAAGGAGGAGGACCAGCAGGAAAACTGGCTGGCGCTCCGTTCGAAGGTGCTGGAAATCGAAGGGCTTTCCACACGGGACGCCGCCGACAGCTATCTGCGCGAGTGGCTGGTGGCCTACTTCACGGGTCATGACTCAGTCCACCAGCTCCGTAACGCCACTGAGGGGTGGACCCGCCGGGACATGCTGCCGCACCTTTCCGAGGCTGGCGCGGACGGGGAGCGGCTACACGAGCTAGTGACGGCTAAGGACGAGGCGAGCGCTACGGATCCAGCAGCCGCGGCGGCGGAGCCGGAAGGGCTCGATCTGCTTGCAGTGAACGCCGAGGACGCACCGGCAGCGAGCGTCATTGCCCCGACGCAGAGGCTGCTAGACCTCGCCACGCAGTCGTCGCAGGATAGCGCGCGGGAGTTCACGTTCCAGGACGGCACAAAGCGCACAGGGCAGGAACTGCAGAAGATCCTCCACAAGACAGCGTCCGAAGGGCTCAGCGACGCCGCCCAGCGGAAGAAGGATGCGAACCGCCTCACCCGTCCGCAGTCCGAAGCGGACGGCGCTGCCCGTTCCCTGCGTGGACTCATTGAGGCGCTCGAAGACGTGATCGACGATAGCGAATTCGTGCCGAAGACAGACGACCTTCGCACCACGCTCGATCTGATCCAGTCACGGCTCGACGAGGCGATCGAGTTGGTCGGGTCGGTGCCTAAGCATTCAGACGAAGGGGATAGCGAGGAGTGACCGGAGCGATCTCCGCCCGGCTCGACGAGAGGCCGCCGCGGGTAGTGATCTCAGGGACGGATGTCGAACGACACGCCTGGACCGAGATCGCGATCGTCGTCGACGGCGAGATGAATCTAGGCCGTACCGAAATCTCCACCTCGGTCGAGACCTTCCTGCGCACCCGCTCTCGTCTCATCGGCGCACTCCGCGCGCACACCGTCGGCTTCGGCGCAGACGCCGGTGTTCGTGAGCTCTTGGCTCGTGACGGCGAAGACGCCGCCGGTCTGCAAGGCGCTTCCGACAACCCGCCTGCGGTGGATCTGCCCGGTGAGTTAGCGCACGGAAGGTTCGCCCTCGTCCGCGAGCTTCGTGAGTTCCAGCTCAGGGACCTGACCAAGCTGCTGTCCCTCCGCCACGGAGCCAACTTCTCCGTCCCCGGTGCCGGCAAGACGACTGTTGCGTACGCTACGTACGCGGTCGAGCAGTCCAGAAACCGGGTCGACAAACTGCTGGTCATTGCTCCGTTGTCTGCGTTCGGAGCGTGGCAAGAAGACGCCAAAGCGGTGCTTTCACCCGCACCGTCTGTCGGCCGTGTCGGCCGCGACGGGATTCCGTCGACAGATGTAGTGCTCGTGAACTACCAGCGACTCCCGGCGATGCTCAATGACTTGCTGAGTTGGGTGTCGACGCGCCGCGTGCATCTCGTCGTCGACGAGGCGCACCGAGCAAAGCGCGGAATCGGAGGCGAATGGGGACGCGCGATTCTCGCGGTCGCTCCGCACGTACAACGTCGGGACATTCTCACCGGTACGCCCGCGCCGAACCACCCCCGCGACCTTGTCTCGCTCCTGAACATTGTCTGGCCCTCGGGTCGCGCCTCTGCAGCCATTCCGGCCGCCGCGCTCGCCCGCGATCCTCAGCCACGGGCGATGCGGGCGGTCAACGACGCCATCGCGCCGCTGTTCGTCCGGACCACCAAGACCGAGCTGCAGATCCCGGACCCGGTCATCCGTCGCGTGCCCCTGCCGATGAAGCCGCTCCAGCAAGAGATCTACGATGCGTTACTCAACCGCTATGCCGGCATGTTCGACCTGTCCCGGCATGACGCCCTGATGTTTGCCCAGATGGGTGAAGTGACAATGTACCTGCTGCAGGCTGCGTCGAGCCCACGCCTCCTTCGATCCAGCGCCGATGCCGCGCGGGCGTACAGATTCCCACCACTCGCCATCCCGGCCGGATCACCGCTCGCCCAGCTTGTCGAGAGCTACGCCGACCATGAGATATCGGCAAAGGTCGAGGCAGTTTGCCGGCTCGTACGCGAAAACGCGGAGCGGCCGGAGTCCAACAAGACGTTGGTGTGGTCGAACTTCCCGGGCAATCTGCTCGACCTCGAACAGCAGCTCGCAGCGCTTGAACCAGCCGTGGTCTACGGTGGCGTGCCGAGCGCCGATGATGCTCCTGCCGGAGTTCGCACCCGCGAGCGTGAGATCGAACGTTTCCGCCATGACCCGAACTGCCGTGTGCTGCTCGCCAACCCAGCCGCGCTGGCCGAGGGGGTCAGTCTGCATCTCGAGTGTCACGACGCGATCTACATCGACCGTACGTTCAACGCCGGCCAGTACCTGCAGTCACTCGACCGAATCCACAGGCTTGGCCTCCCCGCCGACACTGTCACCACGTTCACCATCTTCTCGACGACAGGCACGATTGATGAGCGCGTCGATCGTCGTGTTGAGGAAAAAGTCGCGCGCCTTTCCCAATTGCTCGCCGACGACCGACTCGTCGAGCTCGCACTACCAGATGACGAAGAACCTGCTGCAGTGCTCGACGAACAAGCGGACCTCGAAGCGGTGCTCGCAGAGCTTGGACGTCGACCCGTAGAATCGCCTTGACCTATGGCACCGGTTACCCTCTATCAGGTAGGCGCTGCCCTATGGGTGGTGCGGGCGATCGATGAACACGGGTCAACTTCCGCCGCTCTAGACGCGGCGTTCCATGGCGCCGTGACTCAGGGCCGATTCCCCCGCCAGGATCTCGACAACGCCCTCCGGCTGCTTCGCACACGCTCATTGGTTGAGTTTGCCGAGGACGTGACCCGACATCACGAGTCCCTGTCTGCGCTCTTGCCGCTCGGAGACGATGTAGCCCTGCAACTACTCGCTGAACTGCTAGGCGATGCTGAACATGCAGAGAGCGGCGACGATGCCGCTCGGGCGATGCTTGGCGCGCGCGGGGAGGAAGCCGTCGCGGCATGGTGTGTTGAAGAGCTTCTCACACTGGGGCGCCGCGACCTGGCCCTGCAGGTGCAGCGCGTCAGCCTCGTCAGCGATCGCTTCGGATTCGATGTCAGCGCGCCGACAACTACGAACGGACCACGCAAACTCGAAGTCAAGACGACCGGATCCTTCTCAGCGCAGATCTTCCGCTTCTACCTGACACGCAACGAGTTCGACGTTGGGCGACGTAATCCCCTCACTTGGGCGCTGGTGGCGTGCCGAGAACGCGAGGATGTGGTCGCGATTCTGGGCTGGTGCCGCGCGACTGAGCTCGAACGATACTTGCCGGACGACGCCAATGGTCGCTGGACCGAAGCGCTCGTAAGTCTGCCGATCGCGGCACTCTTTCCCAGCGTGCCGTCAGCGGTGAGTTGACTCTTCTGCCACGGATAGTGGAATGCGAACCGCACGGAGCGCGCCCGGCTCGAGTTTGAGTAGCCCGGCGCCCTGACGCCGGGCTACGCTCGTCAGTGCGGCTTGACCGTCGTCCGACCTGAGCCACTCCAGTACGCGCCTGCGCGTCGTCACGCTGACGTCCTGATGCCACGTGAAGCCGTACAGGTTGTTCGTATGCGTGGCCCCGATCAGGTTCTCTACGAGTCGGAAGCGATCCTGCGTCATCGCTCCGACCAGCACGTCAGGCTTGCGAACCTCCGCCGTGAGGTCGTACCAGTCGCGTCGCGATGCGCAAAGTACCCGCTCGTGGATGTGTTGCTCCTCGGCGGCGTCGATCAGAGTACGAAGCTCGTGACTGGATGCAACCTGTGAAGGTGTGATAGTGAGGAGCCAACCTGCTGCGCGTGACGACGCGCCGTCGACGCCCTCCTCGGATAGCTGGTCACCGAACTCGACTAGCCGGGTGATGACGCGCTTCCTAGCAGACTCGGGGAGTATCTCCGCAGCGTCTCCGTGCAGGATGAACGTGCGGTTCGCCCCGGTTGCTACGCCACGCTTCACGTCAGCCAAATCAGAGAGTGCGACCGTCGCGCGCTCGGCAGTGGTCCCGCTGTCGTTGTCGAACGGCCTACGCCACGATGCCGGGTTCTCATCTTGACGAGCCAGCGCTCTCGGCTCGGCGTCCCGCCAGCGCGCCACACGGAACGCCTGGATGGCTGGCTGCTGCGTGCCGATCACCAATGCGACCGCATCCACCTGCGCACCCCCGAAGAGGTCTTCCGACTCAACCAACCTGAGCTCGACGGCGCGTCGCGAAGCATTCCAGATCGCTCCGCGAAGGTCGCGCGCGTACTGAGATTCGAGCCACTGAGCGGGAAGCAGCAAACTCAGACCATCGCTCGGAGCAAGGTGCTGGAAGGTGAGTGCCGTGATCAGAGTCGACAGGCTTGCCCGCGACCCGCACACTCCGTCGGTCAGCTCGTGAAGCCGCTGACGCTCCTCAACGCTCATGAGTTGAGCACGAGTGTACGGAGGATTGCCAAGAATGAGCCTCCCACCGGGGGTGGGTGCGTCTTCGCTTGAGAGCCACTCGGTGTAGTCGCGCCGAACGAGCGTCACTCTGTCCTGCAAATCGGAGGACTTGTCGGGAGCATGTTCCGAGAAGAGGCGGACGGCGAGCAGCCCGAGAGTCACCGGGTTGATGTCGACCGCGACGACGTGTGCTTTCGGCCAGCGCTTGGCGGCCTCTGCAGTGAAGACGCCGACGCCCGCTCCCACGTCCACAACAGTGTGAGGCGGTGACTGCTCAGCCTCCATCCAGAGATCCAGCATGAGCTTTACCTCAGCGGCTGGCGTGAAGAAGGTGCCAAGCTGGCGGCGATGCGCACGGCTCACAATCACTGAGTAGAGGCTCGCGAAGGCCTCATCCGGACCATGCTCGATCGTTGCGCGGAACAGCTCAAGCGCGTCACTGGGCGGCTCAGGAGCCTCGTCCATCCACTGGCGGACCTCGACCGGCAACTCCTTCATCTGATCTGCTGCCAGGAGGCCGCGCGCTACGCCTCCAGCCGCGAAAAGTGCCTTCCGTTCGCGGGCTGTTAGTCCCGGAACCCACGTGGCCTCGACTTCCCCGTGCGAGGGGTCCCGTAGCCACCGTTCGAGGGCAGGGGGCAGGCTTGCGGGCATGTCCAACAGTTTTACCCTGGGTGGGCGACATTGACCGAATCCGTGCTCGGTAGGTCGGAGAGCAGCCGCGATTGGTCCCGGCAAGTCTGGCAGCCTGGTGACTGACGATGTGTCGATCGGGCAGGGTCATATCGAGGCGAACGACGAGCGACTTGAGGAAGCTGTTCGGCACGGCCGTGTTGGTGGGGTGACGATGACACTGGAGCGGTGTGTCGCCCTTCGCCGCTATCGCGACCGCTGCCTCCTGGCCTGCTGAGTGCCCGGCACATCGCATGCTCGCGCCGAGTCTCGAGGTGCACTTGTCTAGATGTCACGTTCCCGGTAAGCTTTCGTGACATGAGTGTCCTGTCCCCGTCGGCTGTGATTCGGAGTGCCCCCGAGCGGTCCTTCGTTCACGTCAGCCGGCTGCCGGGCACTGCGGCCGCCGCGCGTCAGGCCGCGTCACGAGCTGCCCGGAGCGGCGAGTTGTTGCCTGTCCGTCGGGGCTTGTACTACCGCGGCGCGAAGACGCGGTATGGGATGACACGTCCCCGTGTGGAAGAGGTTGCCAGGGAAGTGCTCGGCGAAGCGGGAAGCGGCCCGACCGGGTACTCCGCTGCGCGCGAGTGGGGCGTGACGACCCAGATTCCTTCGTCGTTCCATGTCGCGACGCTCTGGACAACGGATCCGATCCCAGGGGTGACCCAGCACGCTAGACGGAACAAGGAGCGTGCGAAGCTCAACGCGAAGGAGATCGGCCTCCTCGAACTGATGCGTGCCCCCGACGTATACATCGAAGCAGGGTGGAACGCCCTGGTAGCGCGAGTCCGAGACGCCCTTGCCAAGAAGGAAGTGCGTGAGGAGTCTCTTCGTACCGCCGTCGCCGGGGAGCGAAACACCAGCGTGCGAGAGAGCTTCGACAGACTCGTCACCGATTTGGCGGCCCATTGAGTGAGCGGCTTCGGGATCACCCGGACGACCTTGACGCACTCATCGGTGTGACCTCCGACGCGTTGGGGATGCCAGCGGTCTACGTTGAGAAGGACTTCTGGGTTACCGAGGTCCTTCGAGCGGCCAGCGCTGGAAGAGTGATCACTCTGCCGGATGGATCCCTCTCTGCGGTGACGTTCACGTTCAAGGGTGGGACGAGTCTAAGTCGGGTGTTCGGCATCGTGGATCGGTTCTCGGAAGACGTCGACCTGCTCGCAGAGTTCCCCGCTGAAGCCTCTTTGAACGCTCGACACAAAGTCTTGAAGGCGGTAGACGAGGCGGCTAGGAGCCACCTGGGTTTGGCGAACAATCAGGTCACCGTCGGTTCCTCGACGACGGGCATCAAGCGCTACACGACTTATGTCTACCCGACCGCACGCCAAGACTCCTCGTTGAAGGAGGGCGTGCTCCTCGAGCTGGGGAGCAGGGGCGGAACTCAGCCATCTGCGCCGCACCAGTATCGATCGCTCATCGCAGATCACGCAATCACCGTGCTTGGTGATGACGAGTCGGCATGGGAAGAGTTCACGTCCTTCGAGGTCAATGTGCTGGCACCAGAGCGCACCCTGTTCGAGAAGCTCGCTGCCGTCCACGACGCGGCGAGCCGGAACGACACTGCCGCCCTGTTGAAGCACGGCCGCCACTTCTACGACATCCACCGCCTCGTGGAGAACGAGCAAGTGGCGGGCGTGCTCGAAACGATCGGCCCTGCGGACAAGCGGCGACTCATCGACGACATCGAGCAGCAAAGCGTTGCCGCAGGTTTCTCTTCGACGATGCGGCCAGCCGACGGATACGCGTTGAGTCCGGCGTTCGACCCAAAACACTCATCGCGTGACGCCATCGAGACCGGATACAACGTCGCGCAACAGCTCATCTACGGAGAGCTCATCTCGCTGGAGGCTGCTGTCGCGAGCGTGCATCGCGTGCGGGATCTGCTGTAAAGAGACGCGTCTGCGGAACGCGCCTTATCGGGAGAGGAGGCCGCTTCGGACGCCTCCAGAAACCCACGTATACCCCCGACGAAGGTGCGAACGGCTGCCAAGAACCGGGACCTGACCGGGACCTGATGCAAGCAATCCATGCAAGTCGTGACGTGAAATGACGCCGTTGGAGGGGCATCGAGGTGCGGAAAACCAAGGAACCAGGCCGAACCGTCTACCTGGGGGTCAGGGGGTCGCAGGTTCAAATCCTGTCATCCCGACAGAAAAGCAGTGGATGACGTCCTTGCCCCATCGCGCAGCCAAGCCGGGGATGTCGGGCAGATTGTCGCGGGTGCCGGTGGCCAGCAGCACCGTGTGTGCGGTCACATCGTGGCCTGCGTCGGTGCGGACACGGAAGCCGTTTCCTTCGGCGCGGGCATCGGTGACCCGGCCGGTGATGACCTGACCACCGTATGAGGCGACCTCCTCACGCCCCTTCCGCAGCAGTTCGAACGGGCCTATGCCTTCCTGACCGAGGAGGCCATGCGCGCCCAGCGTGGAGGCGTTGCGGGGCTCGCCGTTGTCGATGACGATGATGCGGCGACGCGCGCGAGAGAGGGTGAGTGCCGCGGACAGGCCGGCGGGCCCGCCGCCCACGACGACGATCTCGGTCTCGATGGTGCTCATACGGCGACCTCCTTCTGGTCGGCCTCTGCCGGCATGGTGGGGGCGGGTGGCTTGCGCAGGAACAGCGCGAGGATGATTCCGGCGGCGCTGATTACCGCGCCGACACCGAATGCGGTGCCCACACCGCCAGCGAGGGCGGTGAGCGGGTTCTCGCCGGTGCTGGCGGTGGCGGCGGTGGCGGCGACAGTGAACAGCGTGATGAACAGGGCGGTGCCGGCGGCGCCGGAGACCTGTTGCAGGGTGTTCACGATGGCGCTGGCGTGCGCGTAGAGCTTCGGGGTTACCGCGCCGAGCGCGGTGGTCATCAGCGGGGTCATCATCATCGCGGCGCCGACGCTGAGCAGCATGTGCATGCCGATGACTAGCCACACGGGGGTATCCGTCCCGAGGGTGGAGAACGCGGCCATCGCGCCGGTGACGATGATCGCTCCGGGGAAGATGAGGGTGCGAGGGCCGACCTTGTCGTAGGCCATGCCGACGAACGGCGCCAGCACGCCGGAGAGGACCCCGCCGGGCAACAGCATGAGGCCGGCGACGTAGGCGGGCTCACCGAGCACTTGCTGGATGTAGAGTGGCAGCAGAATCAGCGACCCGAACAATGCGATGGAGACGATCACGATCGTGATCGTCGACATAGTGAACAGGCGATCGGCGAACACGCGGACATCCAGCAGCACTCGGTCGGTGTCGCGCAGCGCAAGTTGCCGTGCCACCAGTCCGGTCAGGACGACGACGCCGACGAAGATCGGGATCCAGGACGGCAGACCACCCTCGCGCTCGGCCTGTTCGCCGATGCTCGCCAGACCATAGATGAGGGCGGAGAACCCGACCGCGGACATCAGCACAGAGAGGACGTCGAACCGGGCGAGCATCGTCGGGGTCACGTTCCGCAGCCACACGGCCCCGGCGACGATCGCGAGCACGGCGATCGGGAGGACGATGATGAACACCCACCGCCATCCCAGCGACGACACGATCACGCCCGACACCGTGGGGCCCAGGGCCGGGGCGGCCGCGGTGACGATCGTGACCAGTCCCATCGTGCGGCCCCGGTGCTCGGGCTTGACCAACTGCATCACGGTCGTGAACAGCATCGGCAGCATGATCGCCGTGCCCATTGCCTGCACGATCCGCGCGGCCAGCAGCACCTCGAATTCGGGTGCGAACGCGGCGATCGCGGTCCCCGCCGCGAATAGCCCCATCGCGGTGAAGAAGTTGCGGCGCAGCGAGAAGCGCTGCAACAGCACGCCCGTGATGGGGATGACCACCGCCATGGTCAGCATGAACGCGGTCGTCAACCACTGTGCGGAGGCGGCCGAGACGCCGAAATCGTCCATGATGTGCGGGATCGACACCCCCATGGCCGTCTCGTTCAGCACAACGACGAACGCGGAGACCAGCAACACGGCGATCGCGGGACCGGTTCTCAGTGGGACAGCCGGTGGGGCAGTACGCATGGGCACGGTGGTCATCGAGTCTCCTTGGGATCAAGTATGTAAATGGTACTCAGTACCATATGGGTACAGCGTGCTAACCTAGCAGCGTGACTTCCTATTCCCCAACTCCGGCGCCAGCGCCCGATCTGCGTGAGCGACGCCGTCGCGAACTCACGCGCATGATCGCGTTCACCACCGTCGACCTGTTCGAACGCAACGGGTACGCGGCGACCACCATCGAAGACATCGCCGCGGCCGCGGGAATCTCCCGCACCACGTTCTTCCGGCACTGCGCCACCAAGGAAGCTGCGGTCCTCATCGACGACGCAGGGGTGGACACGGAGTTGGTCGCGGCAGCAGAGCGCACCTCCAGATCCGGCCCGCTGCGTCAGCTGGAGGTCGCGTGGGAGAAGCTGACAGCGGTGTTCGATACCGACCAGGAAGGACGCGATCTGTTCCTTCGGGTGCGTCGCCTGATGCGCGATAACCCGCCGCTGCTAGCGGCAGGGCTGGAACGCGACGCCCGGCTCGCCGAACACATCGCCGCAGCCCTCGTCAATGGCCCCGGCATTGACTCATTGGACGCGCACGCGGTCGCGGAGAGCTTCGTGCTCGGGATGCGTCTCACCTTCGACGAATGGGTGTGTTGCGCCGATCAAGCCCCATCCGCGTCGCCGCCGGTCCTTCACGACGTCTACAAGCGCGTTCGAGCCGCACTTGTCCGCGCCAACGAAACGACCATGCGATGACCGACGAGTTCGACAAGAACTACTGGGAAGCCCGCTGGGCCAGTACGCACGGCCCGAGCAGCCTTCCCCCGCATCCCGCGCTGAATACTGAGCTCACCGACCTGCGCCCCGGAACGGTGATCGATGCTGGCAGCGGCGAAGGCGCCGAGGCCGCATGGCTCGCTGTGCATGGATGGGCCGTCACCGCGGTCGATATCTCCCCACACGCCGTCACCCGTGCCTCCGCCAGCACCACTTCCAACGCCGAAGGCGGTTCGGTGACGTGGGTTGAAGCAGACCTCACCGAGTGGGAACCCGACCAGCAGGTCGACCTCGTGACAACGTTCTACGCCCACCCCACGATGCCACAGCACGCCTTCTACCAACGCATCTCCGAGTGGGTAGCGCCTCGCGGGACACTCCTCATCGTCGGCCACCACCACGACGATCGAAGCGGTGGCAGCCACGGTCACCCTGAGAATGCGCTCGCTAGGATCGAGCAGGTTCGGGACCTCCTGGATCCAAGCGACTGGGTCGTGCACACAGCCGAGATCCGCGAACGCATCGTCGCCTCGCGCGGCGATGCCCTAGTCACCCTTAGGGATGTCATCATCCAAGCCCGGAGAACGTGACATTGACTGTCGGGCCGAAGTACGCAGAAACGTGCTGGCTTGGTGAGGATCTCGAGTGACATCCCTCTGCGTAGAGGAGTTTCTCAACACGTGCGAGACAGCCGGCGTGATCGTGCCGCGGTGAGCTTTAGGGTGTGCACTCCTCCCGGTTGACCCAGAGGCGCACCACTGAGTGATCCGTGAAGTCGCGGAGGTCAGCGCCGTACGTGCGGATAGTCGACGCGACCGTCGGTCCGGCCCGTCTCGAGGACGGCGGTGAGCACCTCCGACAAGGAAGATCATTCCTCGACCAGAGCCGACCTCACGAACTTGATGGATTGAACGACCGGGCGCCCACCGGCCGTCCATTTCGCCTCGCACAGCCCGTTCAGGCGGCGAAGGCGGCCCGGACGGCGTCATTGACGATGGCGCCGGCGCTGACGTTGAGTCCCTTTGTCGCGCGTCAGAATGTTTGGCAGGGGTAGTTAGTTGCTGATGCAATGCCCCTATCGAAAGGTCTGAATCATGAGTCGTCCCCCGACGATCCCGGCGGAGAAGAAGCTCCGCATCGTGTTGTCCGT